>JBCCVB010000265.1:0-2642 GCA_039195965.1 Pseudomonadota bacterium | reverse complement strand
TGCTGCTGGTTCGCCTCTTCCTCTTCATGGATGGTGGGCCGTCCCTGGTTGCGCGAAACAACAACAAACCAGCGCTGACCGGTCCATTCGGTCAGTTTGCGACCGAACTCACCAGCGATGTCAGCCGGAGCGTCTTCGGTCGGCTGGATCTCGATTTTGCCAGGCTCGAACTTCACCAGACGCATTTGCCGCCGGATTGCGACTTTCATCGGAATATCGCGTTTTTCCGACGCCAGCGCTGCGCAATCATGAAGATTGCGCAGGTTATAGGCAGGCTGTGCGGGAGCTTCCGGCTGAGGTGCAGTTTGGGGGGATGCTTGCGTGTTCGGCATTCCGCCCTGAATGGCCGCCAGCTGTGGCCGGCCTGCAGCCTGCATCGTCGGACCATTTCCCGGACCACCGGATGACTGCGGCATCCCGACCGCCATCGCCTGTGCTCCACCGCCTGAAGGAGCTCCCCCGCTGGGCGCAGAAGCAGCACCCAGAGGATTCTGGCCATTCTTGATCTGCGCCATCAGGTCACCCGGATCGGGCAGATCAGCTGCATAGGCAAGGCGTACCAGCACCATATCGGCCGCTGCCAAAGGTTTGGATGCGGCCTGTACTTCCTGAACGCCTTTCAGAAGGATCTGCCAAGCGCGGGACAAGAGACGTACCGAGATCTTTTCGGCAAATTCCTGCCCGCGTGCCCGTTCGGCTTCAGTCACCGAAGCCTCATCTGCCGATTTCGGCGCAACCTTCATGCGGGTGACCAGATGAGTGAAGTCCGCGAGATCGGTCAGCACGATCGCCGGGTCGGCGCCGACATTGTACTGTGCCTGCAATTCACCGAGCGCGTCTTCGATCCTGCCTGCCATCAGATGACCGAAAAGGTCAATCACGCGGGCGCGGTCGGCCAGGCCCAGCATTTGGCGCAGGTCGTCAGCTTCGATTGCTCCTGCTCCATGGGCCATTGCCTGATCGAGCAGCGACAGGGAATCGCGCGCGGAGCCTTCACCTGCCCGGGCGATGAGCATAAGGGCCTCGTCGGAAATCTGGATGTTTTCGGCATCCGAAATCCGGCGTAGCAGACCGATCAGTTTCGATTGCTCGATCCGACGCAGGTCGAAGCGCTGACAGCGCGAAAGAACCGTGATCGGAACTTTTCGGATTTCCGTGGTGGCGAAGATGAATTTCACATGTTCCGGCGGCTCTTCCAGTGTCTTCAAAAGACCGTTGAAAGCGGCGTTGGACAGCATGTGCACTTCGTCGATGATGTAAACCTTGTAGCGCGCCGTTGCCGGGCGATAGCGGGCTGCATCTATGATTTCGCGAATGTCGTTGATGCCGGTATGGGAGGCCGCATCCATCTCGATGACATCGACATGACGTCCTTCCATGATGGCCTTGCAGTGCGTACCTTCTCGCTCAAGCTTGACAGTCGGTTTGTCCGCTTCGCCGGGAACCTCATAGTTGAGACCTCGGGCAAGGATACGTGCCGTGGTCGTTTTCCCGACACCGCGGACACCCGTCAGCATCCACGCCTGGGCAATACGGCCGGTATCAAACGCATTTTCCAGCGTCTGTACCATCGGTTCCTGACCGACGAGATCCTCGAAGGTTTTCGGCCGGTATTTGCGCGCCAGAACGCGATACGCACCATCCTGATTCTGGCCACCAGAATCAGAGGTGTTGGTCATGTCAGGCGCAGGCGCGCCTTCTTGCGGAAAACCTGTTTCATCCATGTGCCGCACAATAGCGACTTTTTCAGAAAGTTGGACGGCAATTTGAAAGTTTTTCTGTGAACGGAATGCGCGGCCAGCAAGGCATTACCGTTTCCTTGTCAGTTGCGGAAACGATCCGGCATCAGGAAGATTTCCTTCGCGCGGCCGCTGCCGACCCTATCCTTTGAATACCAGGTTTCCATCAACGACCTCGAGACAAGATCCGGGTTCTTGTCCATGAACTCCGCAAACGTCTTGTGCGGCGTATCGGCCATGCGTTCCGACAGCAGGCCGAGGAAAGCCAGCGTCAGCGTTGTATTGAACTTTTCCGGAGCTCCTGCCTTGGTCGCAATTGCACGCAACGCCGAGCCGTAACGCGCTGCAGCTTCCAAAAAATCGTACTTCTGCAGCATCTTGCACGCGACCCCGATGTGATCGACATGCGTGAACGTCGTTGCATCGAGAGACTGCGTTTCAAACTGCTCCGTCAGCACATTGTAATTTCGGGGTTCATGTCTCATCGGACTCATCCTTCAGTTTGTGACTGTCGGCCGCTGTCAGGTCGAGATCGTAGACGTTTTTCAGTTGCTCGATTTTGCCAAGTGTCTCTGCGGAAAAGGGCGGCTTGTTCTCGAAACAGTGCAATGCCATGCCCTCGATCAGATCACCGAGTGAGAGATCCAGATGCTCCGCGAGCCCCTTGAGGACCTTGAGAAGCCGTTTTTCCAGACGCACACCGGTCTGAACGCGTTCTATAGATTTTTCCATGACTGTTATCATGGTACCAATGTACCAATGAGTCAAGTTTTGACGACTTGTATGAATGGATGCAGTCGCGAAACAAAAAACACCGCACAAGTTGAGCGGTGTTTGGCATAAATATTCAAATATATGAAAGGTGGGAGGCTGGCACGGCGACCCGTGCCGAGGCTCGTTAGG
>JBCCVB010000264.1:0-3185 GCA_039195965.1 Pseudomonadota bacterium | reverse complement strand
GCGCGATGATATCGCTGGCCGATTGGCAGACTCCCTGGAAACCGCCTTGAAACTGGCTGACGGTATCGCGATTGCTGAATTTGCTGACAAGACAGAAGAGAACGGCGATCCCAAGCGACTGATATTTTCCGAAAAGTTTGCCTGTCCGGTTTCCGGTTTCACCATCCCGGAGATCGAACCGCGCCTGTTTTCGTTCAACAATCCATTTGGTGCCTGCCCTACCTGTGACGGCCTGGGGACCACCCTGGCGTTCGAAGAAGATCTGGTCGTTCCGGATCATTCCCTGTCGTTGCGCGAAGGAGCCGTATTGCCATGGGCAAAAACCGGTTCGACGTCTCCCTACTATGCGCAAACTCTGGAAGCATTGTGCAGCCATTTCAAAGTAACAATGTCCACCCCGTGGAAGGATCTTCCAGCTGAAGTTCAAGACGCCATTCTTCATGGCACCGGGAAAACCGCTGTCGAGTTTGTTTATGATGACGGGGTGCGCAGCTATCGGACCGAAAAGACGTTCGAAGGCGTTATCGGGAATATCGAACGCCGCTGGCGCGAAACAGAATCCTCTTGGGTGCGAGAGGAATTGGCACGCTTCCAGTCAGATCATGCCTGCCCCGCCTGCAGCGGTTTCCGCCTGAAGCCGGAGGCGCTTGCGGTGAAGATTGCCGACAAACATATCGGTCAGATCACTGAATGCTCGATCAAGCAGGCAAGCGACTGGTTTGAGGTCCTGCCGGCAAAACTGAATGAAAAGCAGACCGAGATTGCCGGTCGTATCCTGAAGGAAATTCGGGAACGCCTGAAGTTTCTCAATGATGTCGGTCTGGAGTATCTGACACTTTCGCGGTCGTCGGGAACGCTTTCTGGCGGCGAGAGCCAGCGTATCCGGCTTGCCTCCCAGATTGGCTCAGGTCTGACGGGTGTGCTCTACGTCCTAGACGAACCTTCGATCGGGCTTCATCAAAGGGACAATGCCCGACTTCTCGAGACGCTCAAGCACCTTAGAGATCTTGGAAACACCGTTATCGTCGTGGAACACGACGAAGATGCCGTATTGACGGCGGACTATGTGGTCGATGTGGGCCCCGGTGCCGGCGTTCACGGTGGTCAGGTAGTCGCCAAGGGCACGCCTTCTGAAATCATGGCCAACCCGGCGTCTCTGACGGGCGAATATCTTTCCGGTGCCAAGATGATCGTGCGCACGGACGAACGTCGAAAGATCAACAAGAAACGCCAGATTTCCGTACGTGGCGCACGCGGCAACAATCTGAAGGACATTGATGTTGACGTTCCTCTGAGCACCTTCACTTGTGTTACCGGTGTTTCAGGCGGAGGCAAGTCGACATTCCTGATCGACACTCTTTACAAGGCTGCGGCTCGCAGGCTCAACGGAGCCAGGGACAATCCGGCGCCCCATGATCGGATCGAAGGACTTGAAGTCCTTGATAAGGTTATCGATATCGATCAATCCCCGATCGGACGCACTCCGCGATCAAACCCGGCGACCTATACCGGTGCCTTCACGCCGATCCGCGAATGGTTCGCAGGAATGCCGGAAGCAAAGGCGCGTGGATATCAACCGGGCCGTTTCTCCTTCAACGTCAAGGGTGGACGGTGCGAAGCCTGTCAGGGCGACGGCGTCATCAAGATCGAGATGCACTTTCTTCCGGACGTCTACGTTACGTGTGACGTCTGCAAGGGAAAGCGCTACAACCGGGAAACTCTGGAAGTCGAGTTCAAGGGCAAGTCCATTGCCGATGTGCTCGACATGACCGTTGAAGAGGCGGCGGAGTTCTTTTCCGCAGTTCCCGCAGTTCGCGACAAGATGGACACTCTTGCACGAGTTGGGCTTGGCTATATCAAGGTCGGCCAACAGGCCACCACATTGTCGGGCGGTGAAGCACAGAGGGTAAAACTGGCGAAGGAGCTGTCCAAGCGTTCCACGGGACGCACGCTCTACATTCTGGATGAACCGACCACCGGACTTCACTTCCACGATGTCGCCAAGCTGCTCGATGTACTTCATGAACTGGTCGATCAAGGCAACACCGTTTTGGTGATTGAGCACAATCTTGAGGTCATCAAAACGGCCGATTGGATCATCGACCTGGGTCCGGAAGGCGGTGATGGCGGAGGCACGATTGTCGCCACGGGCCGTCCGGAAGAAGTTGCTGAAGTGCGGGAAAGCTACACCGGTCAATTCTTACAGGAGCTCCTGCAGCGCAGACCTCAACGCACGCCTGACGCAGCGGAATAATCATTCCTCTACCGATGAAGAATCTGTGTGCACCGCACACAGATTCGCACCTCTATGTTTTTGTTGAATTTTTTCACTCTCTAATCTTTTTCGATCAACATCTTTTTTGCATTGCATCAAATGCATGTCTGACATGCGCAGATCGCGCTTCTTTTAATTCAGCTGGTGAATTATATCATTGATCAACAACGATGCGGAACGCACTGACGGCCCGCTGATTAAGGAATAAGAAGATGTTTGACACTGTGCGTCAGAAGTACAGCAACTGGGTGAACTACCGTCGTGCGGTTGACGAATTGTCCCGCCTGTCCACCCGCGAACTGCAAGATCTCGGCATTTGCCGTGGCGATATCAAATTTGTTGCTCGCCGCGCGCATGCAGCTGACTAAATATTAGAAATCGCGTCCCTAGGCACCCTCCTCCCAGCCGACGGGCGTGTGACACGCGGGGCATCCTCCTCCCAGCCCTGCCACGTCGAAACGACGCCCGCCAGTACCTCCTCCCACTGGCGGGCGTTCGTTTGTCTGGCGCCTCGTTGGCGCCACCAGAACCCAAATCCCAGCGACCTGGAAGCTGTTTCCAATATTTCCCCGGATTGGGCATGGCGCATTGTGCGCGAATATTCTCATTCAGCTACAAGCCGGTCTATTACAGATCTTTGAAACGCTCTTAAAAACGAACTGTCGCTGGGAACAGGTTCCGCTGCGCGAATGCTCGACTTGATATCAAGTATCAGAGTGGTATCGCGTTTCGATACCGCCCGAGCAAGCCCCTCTCCTCTGTCATAGGCCAAGCCGGAGCTTACAACTTCGTCCACCAGTCCGGCTTTGAAAGCTTCATTTGCTGTCAGCACTGGTGATTCAAGCAAAAACAGCAATGCTCTGCCGTATCCCAGCCGTGCTGGAAGACGCTTGGTTGCTCCGCCGCCCGG
>JBCCVB010000263.1:0-3481 GCA_039195965.1 Pseudomonadota bacterium | reverse complement strand
AGCGAGAAAAAATCAGGCAGGGTCAAGAAGGTTTCTATCAAATCATTCCGCGCACAATTGGCCGCGATTGCAGAGTATGCAAGCAGCGCCACACCTGATCTGAGTCGAATTACCATGCCGACATTTGTTGCCAACGGTGAACATGACATCATGGTTCCCAGCGTTAACTCCGCCCATCTGATGCTTGGTATTCCGAATGCCAGACTGTCGCTCTACCGCGACGCCGGCCACGGCGGCATTTTCCAGTACAACGAGCACTTCGTAAAAGAAGCTCTAGAATTTTTGGGCGAATGATGGTGCCGGGGCCTCATCATCAGGTAGAGTTGTGATGACGTCGCGCGACCTGCACTCCACCCCAGACAGCGGAGGCTGCATGTGAGGGAGTTTTCGGTATGCGATCAAAGGCGCCCCTCTGTTTCGCGCTTTCTGCCATTGTGAGGACTGTCAGGCTTACAATCAGGCCGACTGTGCCGACATTATTGTGGCGCGTTCGCGGTATGTGGTGTTGGATGGAGCAGATCATATTGACTTCCGGTTTCACCAAAGGCCGTCAGTCCTGAGACGTGGAATATGCACACAGTGTAATGGGGTGGCGGTTGAGCGAATTCGCCTGCCCCTCTCACCAAAGCTGACGATCATACCCGCGCAGACTCTGAAACTGCCAGAAGCGGCACCGGACCCCGCCTTCCATATATTCTATCACCGACGGGTCAGCGACGCCCACGATACGTTCCCCAAGCAATCCGGATATACAAAGAGTCAATGGGCGTTCGCGTCGGCCGTCCTCAACGGTCTCATCGGAAGGCAAAGGAACACCTGATGCCACAGAACGAATTCAACGTCTGATCGGCCATCAAGCCAGCATGCTTGCCTCGCTCACACCGGGGGTTGCCACTTTGCTGGCTGTTCCTGCTTTGGGACAGGTGCCCAACGGCATCAAGCTGTTCGCACTTTTCCTGGTGATCTTGAGTCTGCTGATCAGTTCCACCGGCGGTCGACCCGCATCCACCCCTAAAAACACCACCGCTCAAAATTGCTGAGCCCCTGTCACCGGAGAAACGAGATATGCACATCGACCCCATTCCGACCCCTGCCGTCACCGGCATATGGAACACGCTCAAACTTGAGGCGCGCGAAATGTGTAACAATGAACCCTTTGTCGCACCTATGCTGCAGCGCGCCTTGTTGACCCCAGATACCTTTGGGCAGGCCATTGTCGAACTGCTCGCGCGACCCGTTGCGGACCCGGGACATCGAAGAGCCACAGCTTCGTGCCTTGTTTTTGAGAACGCTCCGGGGCGATGGCCGGTTTGCCGATGCAACAGCGCAAGACATTGCAGCCGTGTTTGCCAAGGACCCGGCCTGCAGGACCCATGCCCGAGCATTCCTGAACTACAAGGTCTTTCAGGCGCTGCAGGCGCACAGATTCGCGCACTGGTGGTGGCGATCCGGTCGCCAGGAACTTGTGGTCTGGCTGTCCAACAGGGTCTCTGGGATGCGTCGCAAACATTTAGAACGGCCAGCGCCAGCGACCTGCTGGACACACCTATCCTGCGATCTCGGCAAATAGCCGAAAGCCCAATGTGGTAGTGCTGGGGAATTGCTGCTTTCGGATCATGTTGGCGACCTCGATGCCGTCCAAAGTAGCCGACGCGGATCTGAACGACTTGAACCTGCACATATGCCGCACGCGTCGTTTGATGAATCTGTGTTCCTGCTCAATCAGGTTGTTGAGATATTTGGACCTGATCGTTTGTGCTTTGTCTGGGCAGCCGAACCGCTTCAGGATCCTGTTCACTTCTCGAATGCCAGCTGTATTTGCGCCGCTCCTGACTATGACGATTTTGTTTGGGATTCCGTTTAACAACAGTGCTTTGGCAAAGAACCTAGTGGCTGCTGGACGATTTCGTCGCTCAGACAGCATGAAATCCAGGGTGTTTCCCGCTTTGTCGACCGCTCTATAGAGATACATCCACTTCCCGCGCACACGAATATAGGTTTCGTCCATGCGCCAGGAACTCAGCGTTGGGCGTGTCTTTGATTGCGCACGAGCTGCGACGATCGGCGAGAACTTCACAACCCACCTATTCAATGTGGCGTGGTCAACTCGCACACCGCGCTCAGCCATGATCTCTTCCAAATCTCGATAAGAAACCGTGTACCGCAGGTAGAAGTAAACGGCGTACAAAACCGCATCCTTTGGAAAATGGCAGCCATTCAAGGAAATCATGCTGAAACCTGTTGGAGAACAATACGCGGACGCCAAAAGTCGAAATCTACATGCTCGTCAATCCAGACCCAAAGTTTGCGACACATCCCGACTGAGCCCCAACCTGTGAATTCACTTTATTCGCCGCGCGCTTACGCAGTGCAAAAACCGCTGGAAAAGCGAAGGATCCGTGTTTTGCATGTGTGTTCGTGGCTATCAGGAAAATTATTGACTTTTTGGTCAAAAAAGAAGTTCCTGATCACCGATAAACCAGGGATGTGCCATGAAAACTGAGCTCGCTACAGACTTTACAGGTCTCAAGTTCGTCAATCCATTCGTTCTGGCGTCGGCGCCACCGACGGAAAGCAAACGCAAAATTCTGAGGGCATTCGAGGCCGGGTGGGGTGGCGTCGTCACTAAAACAATAGGCTTGCACCCCGTGGAAAACGTCGCCGGTCCCAAGACAATCTATCAGCGCACAAGTGAGACCAAGCCTTACGTCTCGCGAATAAAGCGGCCTGACACCGTGTCTCATTCATCCTGGAATTGGGAGTTGATTTCTGATCAGCCACTTGATCTCTGGCTTCCCGATTTGGAAGAAATCAAAACCACCTATCCCGATCGAATGGTTATTGCCTCGATTATGGCGGGCACCGGCAATGAAGAAGAAATGGATAACTGGCGCAAACTTGCAACCGCTTGCGTTAATGCCGGATGCGATGCTCTGGAGTTGAATCTGTCCTGTCCTCATATGGACCGCAAGGACATGGGTGCAAACATCGCCAATGATGAGGACATTATAAAGTCGATCATGCAGGCTGTAACCAGCGTGGTCAGCGTTCCGATCTGGGTCAAACTGACACCGGCCAGTTCTTCGCTTATCGACGGAGCCGCGGCCGCTTACGAGGCAGGTGCATCCTCACTTTCACTTTGCAATACGTTTCCCTCACTCCCCTTGATGGACCCGGAAACCTTGAAATTTGAGGTCGAGGTTGACGGCCTTGTCACATCCGGCGGGCTCGGCGGGCTTGCCATTTTACACCAGGCCCTGCAACGCGTGTCCGATGTTTCCTGCGCCTTTCCGAACAAATCGATTTCCGGCATCGGCGGCATCCGGGGTTTCCGCGAAGCGTTCAACTTTATCGTTCATGGTGCCGGAAACCTGCAGGTGTGCACGGCCGCTATGGAGGAAAAAGGCAGTGGTGGAGTGGGCATAAAGCTCATTCAAGAGTTGAAAGACGATCTTAGCGACTACTTGCAGCGAAAGGGGTT
>JBCCVB010000262.1:0-3648 GCA_039195965.1 Pseudomonadota bacterium | reverse complement strand
CAGAATGCTCTTTGACTTTGAGTGGGTAAACCGCAATCTCTATTACGGTCTGTACAAGAGAACTGCTGGATACTGGGACAATTCGGAGCTGTCTTCCATTGGGAGACCTGCGAGCGATAGGGAACGCGAGCTTCTGGCGCCTTTTCCGGATGCTGTCGATCCCGAGGTCATGGAAGGAACCTGGCGGCCGGCAGATGCCGATGGATCGGGTCGCGATCGAAAGGTTCTGCGGGCGGCTCTGGCGGAATTCGCCAAGGCAGGATACAGCCTGAAGGATCGTAAGCTTGTAAACGAAACGACCGGAAATCCTCTTTCATTCGAGATCCTTGCAAAGAACGAAGACGAAGAAAAACTTGCGCTTGCCTATATCCGGACGCTTGAACTGCTCGGGATAGACGCATCGGTACGCAGCGTGGACCCGTCCCAATTTGAAGACCGGAGAACCAAGCGCGACTTCGACATGGTGTTCAACACCTGGTACGCCTCCCTTTCCCCCGGAGCCGAACAATACGGTCGTTGGTCTTCGAAAGCTGCCGAGACCGAAGGTTCGTTCAACTTCGTTGGAGCGAGAGAACCAGCAATCGATGCATTGATTGACGAATTGGTCGGAGCGCGTAGTCGCGAGAATTTCATAGACGCGGTGCGTGCGTTTGATCGCGTCCTCATTTCCGGAGCCTATGCAGTTCCCCTTTATCACGTCTCAGCAGATTGGGTCGCGCATTGGAAACAGGTGGTTCCGCCTCAACATCATTCTCTTTATGGGCACGAATTCGACACCTGGTGGTCGGCAGGTGCTCAGTAATCGGACCAATGGACGAAAGACAATATGAAAGCCACGCTTGAGAGCCTGACGCAGGAGTATCATGAGAGCGGAGTTTGGTCCGATGTACCGCTTGATGAATTGTTCCGCCGAACGGCTGCAGAACATCCTGATCGACTAGCGCTTGTAGACGCGTCTGACCGTGTCACCTGGACGGGAGGCACGCCTCGTCAACTCAGTTACGCTGAAGCGGATAAGGAAATTGATCGCCTGGCCGCATTCTTCAGCACAGTTGGACTGTCAGCCGACCATGTGATCGGCATTCAGGCTCCGAACACTGTCGATACCGTGATTGCTGTACTTGCGGCGCTGCGCGCCAACCTGATCATTTCGCCGCTGCCTTTGCACTGGCGTCAGAAAAACGTTCTAGAGGCGCTGAATTCAATCGGTGCCAAGGGGTTTATCGCCGCTGACCGTGTCGAAACACGGGATGTCGGATCTGCTGCTAGGGATGTGGCTGCCGATCTCTTTTCCCTGCGTTTTGTATTCGGGCTTGGAAAGGACATCCCGGACGGATTGATCGAGCTTGCTCCAATGCTTGAGGAGATGGGGGACGATCTGCAGTTCACGCCTGCAGAACGGCCAGACCCTGCTGACCATACGGCAACGATTTGCTGGAGCAGGAGCGGTGAAGAAAATGTACCCGTGAGCCGGTGCCATAATCACTGGATTTCGGCTGCTCAGATGGTGGTGCAGGAAGCTCATATCAAAGAAGGCAGCTCCATAGTTGCCCCCTACTCTCTCAGCGGCCTGACAGGTCTGGGCGCGGGGTTGGTGCCTTGTCTTCTGACCGGGGGAACCCTCCATCTTCATCACCCGACTTCACTTGCAAATCTGGCTGCTCATGCAAACGAGGTAGATGCTGACGTCGTGATTACGCCTGGACCTCTGGCGCAGACGCTTGACAGGAAACTTGATAGTTCCAACACGACGATCCTTGCAGCCTGGAATATCTCGGCACCGCATCCGTCTACTTTCGTGGCGAGACGTCGGTTGGTGGATGTGCATGTTGCTGACGAATTCGCGCTCTTGGCAAAGGCAAGAGGACCTTCGGCAAAAATGAAGGCAACGCCCTTGGGAAAGCATAACGGGCCGAACGGGTGTGAAAGCGGGCCAGCCCTTCTGGAAATCGCGGCAACTGATGAAGTCGACGAGCAGATTCCAACCTTGCTTGTGAAGGGCCCAATGGTTCCAGACATCGGCTGGCGCACGATCAATGGGGATCAACGTCGTGTGAGATGGGAAGGAACCGGTTTCCTGAATACCAATATCAAGGTTGAGCTGGTTGAAGACGGAATATCCGGGTTTGGCATCCCGGGACTATATGCTCTGGGCACGGGTAATCTGGAGACTATCGACGTCATTTATGCCAGTTATCCAGGTATTCGGGAGGCTGCGGCTTTCGTTGTTGAAGACCCGATCATTGGAGCCAGGATGTATGCTGCACTGGTTCCGGACGCTGGAAATGTGCCGGACGCAGGTTCCTTTTTCGCCTATCTGGATGCGGAAGGCGTTGATTTGGCAAAAATTCCTCACCGGGTTCTGATCTTGCAGTCATTGCCGAGGAACTCCGATGGGACAATCTGCCGTGAACGCCTGACAATGCGAACACAGCGACTGCCGGCGGCAGTCGCCTAGGTCATCATGACCCAAACGGGAAAAGAGCATGGATGTTGAAACATCGCTCTCCTGGCGAGGGCCATACTGGTATGCAGGAAGACGTCCCAGACGAAGCGGAAATGCTGATGCTCCGGAAGATCTGGATATTTCGCTAATAAACATGTTCGAGCGCGCCAGCGTGCTACCGACCGCGTTACCAGCAGCCGTTGTTGTTGATGTGGCCGCGATTGATGTTTCGCGGCTTGGCGACTTTTTTGATTGGCTTACCCCTCAAGTCAGGGATCTTGATTGCGATGTTCCCTTTTACGTCTTGACCGGCAGCGAAGACGAACTGCCGGAGGGGATGCACGCGACAGCAATCATCGACAGGTTGGTTCCTGATGATGTGTTGCTTATGTTGATCTGCATTCATCAGCGAGCGCTCTTGCGATCCGAAGAAGCACAACTCCGCAGACGGGTATTTGGGCGTATCCCCGGGTTTGGGTCCGCGCCGCATCACTCGGGCACGAGCAGCCTGATGGTCGTGGGGTTGAGTGGCCGATACCTTGAGTGGCAGGACGCCAGCGAGCAAAAGGTAGAGGTTGTTGGTGCCTTTGACGGGAATATGGCCGTCGAGTTCATGTCCCAACGGGCCTTCGATGCCGTTGTTGTCGATGCGCCTTATGAAAACGCCATAGACTATATGCAGCAAATACGCAGAGATGCCCGGTTCGCCGGTCTCCCCGTATTGGCTGTATGCGAAGATGAAGAAGATTCAGTCCTCTTGTTCCGCAATGGGGCTTCCGATGTTCTGGTTGGAGAAAACCGCCGGGAAACACTCACGGCACGTCTCGTGTCAGCAATACGTTTCGGCAAAAGGCGCCGTTTGGCTGACCGTATTCTTGCAGAAAGCCATGTCTGGTTGCGTCAGCAGATCAATCATGGCGGGCTCGACGTAGAACACTACACTAGCTATCTCGAAACCTGTAGCGATGCTCTGGCGGTCAAAGGCCTGGATCTCTGGGAGATGCGTCTTCAACCTGAAAACTTTGGCCTTGTGGTTGAAGCATCAGATGATTTGGACGAAATCTACAACACATTGCTCTCCATTGCCGACGCAACCAGCCGTGACGAAGATCTTGTTTGTCTCGTAAGGGGGTTAGGGCCAGTTGCAGTGCTGAAAAACGAAGCTGGGACTCAACGTCTGCAAAAGCGGATTAACTCCATTT
>JBCCVB010000261.1:0-3703 GCA_039195965.1 Pseudomonadota bacterium | reverse complement strand
GCACGTGGTACGAGCCGCCAGGAAGTTCTGGACCAGATGAAGGGCGCGCAGGAGAAACTGCTGACTGAAATATGGGGACGCCGCACAGAAGACCTGCCGGTCAGCTCGCCTGAAGAACTCGTGATCCTGGCGTCGATCGTCGAAAAGGAAACTGCGCTTGCTGACGAGCGCCCCCGGGTTGCAGGTGTTTTCGTCAACCGGTTGAACAAGAATATGCGCCTCCAGTCCGATCCGACCATTCTTTATGGTCTCTATGGTGGCGAAGCCTGGTTGAAGGACCGTTCTGCGATCAAGCAGTCGGAACTCAAAGCTGAAAACAAGTACAACACCTACCAGATTGACGGCCTCCCACCCGGACCGATTGGTAATCCGGGGCGTGCTGCCATGGAGGCTGTCGCCAATCCGTCGCGCACACAGGACCTGTTCTTCGTTGCAGACGGCACTGGCGGGCACATCTTCGCCGAGACATACGAGCAGCATCAGGAAAACGTTCGCAAGTGGCGCCGTATTGAGCGGGAGCGTCGCGAGGCGGAGAAAAATCAGGAAACGCAGCCAACCAATTCAAACTGATATGCTTGGGGCTTCATGCGCGGGTAGATCAGCAAAGTTCCGGAGGGGCAAATGGCACTTGCCAGCATGACAGGATTTGCGCGCGCTTTGGGGGAAACCGGGCCAGTCCGCTGGACCTGGGAATTCCGGTCCGTGAACGGCAAGTCCCTGGATCTTAGAATCCGAATTCCAACTGGCCTGGAGACGCTGGAACCCAGAATTCGGGAACGCTGCAGCAAAGTTCTGCGCAGGGGGAATGTCTCGATTGGTCTTGCGATGCAACGAGATCAATCGGAACAGGAGTTTCAGGTCAATGAGTCCGCACTTGAGGCAGTCCTTTCAACGATTGATCTCCTGAAAAATCGTGTGCCCGATTTGGCGCCGCCATCTATCGATGGCATTCTGGCGCAAAAGGGCGTGTTTGAATTGAAAGAGCCCGAAGATGACGAGGAAGCACAGGCTGCACTTCATAAGGCTCTACTGACATCTCTTGATGTTGCTCTGATCGATCTGGTCGATATGCGGCATACGGAGGGGCAGGCGATCGGCAATGTCGTGCGCAGTCAGATTGACAGGATCGCCGAACTGACCCAGGCCGCCGAAGATCTTCCCGCTCGAAAGCCCGAAGCAATCAAAGCCCGATTGCAGAAACAGGTCGCGGATCTGCTGGACGCCTCTGATGGACAACTGGACCCGCAGAGGCTGCATCAGGAAGCCGTGTTCCTTGCGACGAAGGCTGATATCCGTGAAGAACTGGACAGGCTCCAAGCACATGTCGCCGCTGTGCGGGAACTCATGGACACCGCCGGCGCAATCGGCCGACGGTTGGATTTCCTGGCTCAGGAATTCAACCGGGAAGCAAACACCTTGTGTTCCAAATCCAATGACGTGGATCTGACGGCAATCGGGCTGGACTTGAAAGCCGTTATCGATCAAATGCGTGAGCAGATACAGAATCTGGAGTAAGCCACAATGACCGACGCGCCTTCGGGAGCTCACACCGGTACCACCGTCAGTGCAGATCAGGCCGAGCAGCAACGGCGTGGGCTGATGCTTGTGTTGTCGTCACCGTCCGGCGCAGGCAAGTCCACCATAGCGCGTTTGCTTCTGGATCAGGAAGAAAACCTGGCTCTCTCGATTTCTGTGACCACCCGTCCGCGGCGTTCCAGTGAAGTCGATGGCGTTCACTACCATTTCCTCGATGCCAAGCGCTTTGAACAGATGCAAGAGCATGACGAGCTGCTGGAATGGGCGGAAGTGCACGGCAACTACTACGCAACGCCGCGTGGTCCTGTGGAAGACGCTATAGAAAACGGACGGGACATTCTGTTCGATATCGATATCCAGGGCACTTTTCAGCTCTATGAAAAGATGCGCGACGATGTGGTTTCGATCTTCATTCTGCCGCCCTCGATTGCCGAGATGAAGTCGCGACTGAACAGACGTGCCGAAGACGCCGACGAAGTGATCGCCAAGCGAATGAAAACCGCGGTCAGCGAAATGCGGCACTGGTCCGAATATGACTATGTCGTGGTCAATGATGATCTGGAACGGGCCTACCAGAACGTTCGTGCGATCCTGAAAGCTGAGCGCCTGAAACAGTTCCGGTCCCCGAAAATCGGTCCGCTCATTCAGGGCATGGTCGATGATCTGAAGTCTGACCTTGGAGACACCGACTGACCTCGGCAAGTTGCAGACACTCTGCGCCGAACGGAAAATAGGCGGTACAAAGCATTTCCGGTTCGTGCAGACGGACCTGAAGGAGAGTTTTGCTGCATTTGCAGGTCTGCAAGATGTTTTGCGTGACTAAGGCCTGGGCATGATAGCGCTTGGTTGAGTGCCTCGCCTGAACCAGATGCAAGTCATGAAAGTTCAGTAGAGTTTCATGCTCTAAGCCACTTGCAAAACTGCATGAAGGCTTACCCCCGTGGATATCTCGCGAGCGAGCGACAGAACCGGCGTTGATCGTGAATTTTCTCCGACCCGTAATACATAGGAAAGTTCCGAAGTTTCCGGAAACAGGTCGTCAATGATCTGCATCTCTTCCGTCAGGTAGCGGCCGGGTAACAACGCGACGCCGAGGCCTGCGCGGACCGCTGATGCGATCCCGGCAGAACTCGCGCATTGAAGAACCGTTTCCAGACCGGGAGCAGGAACCTCTGCCAGCTCCAGGGCCCAATTCTTGTAAAAGCAGTCGTCGTCATATGCGAGAAACGGTACGGGAGAGTTGAAGTTCACTTCCGTGTCGGAACCTTTTACCCAATGAAGGCTGTCTCGAAAGAGAACTGTGTCGGAAGGCTGTACGTCTTTGGCGAAAAGTTGCATCAAGCCGATATCGATCTTGCCTGTCTCTAGTTCCCGCTGAAGCACGAGACTTTGACGGACATTGGTACGGACTGTCACTTCCGGGTATCGACGCGTGAATCGTCCCAACATGCGTGACAGGTCGCTGCTGGTGATATCTTCCGTCATGCCGAGACGTATTCGGCCGGATAGCGGCATCTTGCTCATGCTGAGCACCGCTTCGTCATGTAATACGCATATGCGTCGCGCATAGGTGAGCAGTTGGAGACCATCATCGGAGAGCAGGGGAGCGCCGGCGCGCCGGGTCAAAAGTTGGCACCCGATACTTGCCTCCAAACGTTTGATCTTGTGACTGACGGCAGATTGAGAAAGAGACAGCACCTCTGCTGCGCGGGTTATACCGCCCTGATCGGCAACCGTGCACAAAGCACGCAGAGCTTCAATGTCCAGACGTTTCATCTTCACATTCCCAGCAGCATGACATGACAGTTTTCGATCGAATTTTGAAAAATTGCCATTTGTGTCATGAATTGGCAAGTGGCATTCAATTGGGAAAGACGTGCAGGAGACATGTGCTCCATCCCTCTCAGCATCGGTGAGTTCATGAGCCACAGTAAACTGATAACTTTGTTCGAAGTGACCGGGTCCGCATTGGCGATCGCATATGCGTTGTTGATCGCGTCCAACACTGGCAACGAAATCCTTGGATTTGGCTTGTTGCTGGCTTCTGCCGGGTTGTTTGCCGCCTGGGGTCTTCTGGACAAACGCTGGGCGTTCCTTTCATTGCAGTTTTTCTACGCCGCTTCTGCCGTCATTGGTCTTGTACGTTGGGCCTAGATGTCAATGCATC
>JBCCVB010000260.1:0-3885 GCA_039195965.1 Pseudomonadota bacterium | reverse complement strand
GTATCGGTCAACGGTCGTTTTTTTGCTGGTTTACCGACAAAGTTCCAAGAAACGCAAAACAGCCAAAGCGCCAAGGTTGACGCCGTCTTTACAATTTAAAGAATTGATTTTTCTGGGAAATTTGGTGAGCCGACAGGGGTTCGAACCCTGGACCTACTGATTAAAAGTCAGTTGCTCTACCAGCTGAGCTATCGGCTCTCACCAATTTCCGGGACGGTTGGTGCGTCGTTGGTTCGTTGCTCCACCGCGTTGGTGGCGTGTGTTTATGCCGACATAGAGGACATTGCAAGAGGCAAATTTGATTTTTTCAACAGGCCTGCGGAAAACTCTGTGATTTAAAAAAATGGATCGCAAAAAATGACATGATTTACACTCACAGTGTTTGGTTTGGAGTATTAAATTAACTTATTCAAACTGATCGGTAGAAAAATAGAAATTAAAACTACGATCTGCAATTGTTAATAGTTAACTATATTCGGAATTAGTTTAATAATGACCGTTCTCTTGCGAAAACTGTCAGGTAGCGCAATATAGTTTTGTACGGTAACGTCGTCCGGCACATGAGAGGTTACATGCAGACAACACCCTTAGATAATCAAACGAGCTCCATAGAGTTCGATTTTGTGAAAGGTCACATCGCGGCGACGATGACCCTGATTCACGGTCTTATTGATCAGGGACTGATCGACCGTAATCACCTGGATTCCTTCTTTGCTTCTTTTCTTGGTGACTTGCCGCACAGCCGGGAAACATTCGGATTGAGACTCATCCTTGATCAATGGCGCCAGGGACTGCGGGAAGGTGAAACAGAAGAGGCGTTGAAAGGAAAGCTTTTCGAAGTCATCAATGGTGGGCGGAACGATTAAGCTCTGGCAGGAATGACCGGCCAAGGGTGGGGCCGGAACATTTCCGAAATCTGGAATTATCGTGAGGCGCAGCAGCGCCTTTTTTGTTGTCAGCCGACCCAGAAAAGCTCGATGTTTCGCAAAGCACAAAGGTTCGTTCAACCTGAACTGGTCAGACAGGCACCGGTTTGATATCCCTTCCAAAACTGATGGTACCGGTTGCGGACATGAATACGGGCTGCGAAAGCTGATGCGTTTTAAGATTGCTTCTGACAAATTGGGCGGATGCAAAGCTCCGCGGAAAAAAAGTAGGGCTTGTTTCAAGTCTCGCGTGTTGATGAGCGCAATTGCGTTACTCATTGCGAACGCCGTCACGCAATCGAGCGCCTCCGAACAGCATTTCATTACGGTCGGAACCGGAGGCGTAACCGGTGTCTATTATCCGGCGGGTGGGGCCACCTGCAAACTTCTTAACTTGAGCCGGGAAGATCACGGCCTTCGTTGTTCGGCTGAAGCGACCTTGGGTTCGATTTCAAACATCAGGAAGCTTTGCGCGGCCGATATAGATTTTGGATTCGTGCAGTCCGACTGGCGGCACCACGCGTTCCATGGAACTTCCAGGTTTGAGGAAGATGGAGCACATGACAGTCTGCGGTCCGTTTTTTCTCTGCATCCGGAGGTCGCCACGCTTGTCGTCAGGCAGGGCGCAGGTTTCAAGGCTCTCAATGATCTGAAATCTGCTCGTGTGAATGTCGGCGGAAAAGGGTCTGGATCCGAAGCATCCTGGAATGTTCTCGTTGATACGATTGGTTGGACCGAAGCCGACAAGAAAAATTTGACGCATTTGGGATCTTCAGAGCTGGCTGAAGCTCTTTGCACGGGAGAGATCGATGCATACTTTGCACTTATTGGTCATCCGGCTGCGTTAATTGAGGAAACACAGTCTCAATGCGGCATTCGCCTCATCGGATTTGATCGAGATGCGGTGGAGCTTCTCACCAAGGATGTACCTTATTTCTCGGAAGCTGGCATTCCGGCCGGTCTCTACGGCCAAAGCGATTTCGTTCCGTCGTTTGGTGGTTCCGCCTCACTGGTGACGTCCGAAGACATGCCCGATGACGTCGTCCATACTGTGGTGGAGACGATCTACAAAAATTTCGAAGATTTTCGGAAACTGCATCCCGCGCTCTCGCAGCTGGAGCCTGCAGATTTGGTCGCACATAAAAACTCTGTGCCGCTACATCGTGGCGCATTGAAGTTTTTCCAGGAACAGGGCCTATTGCCGGAAAGTAGCCCCGAGAAAACAGAGTAAGCGCAAAAAGTGCTGTGCTCTCCAAAAGGTGAGTGGCTTTTGTATTTGTGTCAAAGCTTCAAGGGACTAAATCAGTGTACCTCTAATCGGACCGGTTTCGACCGGAGGTACCACGCAATAGACCGGAAATTCAGATGATTCAGGATGTGACGATTATTGGCGCCGTATTGGCCGGGGTCTTGTCCTTCGTATCCCCTTGTGTCCTTCCACTCGTGCCGCCTTATCTAGGTTTTCTCGCTGGTGTCTCTCTTGAGCAGCTTACCGGAGAGCAGGAAGACGACCAGTCGGCAACAAGAAGCGTCTTTTTTAGTGCCCTGGTATTTGTGCTCGGGTTCTCGACTGTTTTCGTGCTGCTAGGAGCAACCGCGAGTTTTCTCGGTCAGTTCATAAGATCGTATCTGGATTATCTGGGATACATCGCCGGTGCGCTTGTGATTGTCATGGGGCTGCATTTTCTCGGTGTTTTCCGGATTGGCCTGCTTTACCGGGAAGCCAGGGTGCATGTCGACAAGAAGCCAGCGGGTCCGCTCGGCGCCTATCTGATTGGCCTGGCGTTCGGCTTTGGCTGGACCCCATGCGTTGGCCCGATCCTTGCTGCTATTCTCTTCGTCGCGGGGACGGAAGATACAGTCGGTCAAGGAGCATTGCTTCTCAGCGCCTATGCGATTGGTCTCGGCATACCTTTCCTGCTGGCAGCGTTGTTCGCAGGTCCTTTCCTGAACTTCATGAAGCGTTTCCGCAAGCACATGGGTGCAGTGGAAAAAACCATGGGCGGCGTTCTCGTTCTGACAGGCGTCATGTTTCTGACCGGCCAAATGGCAGTGTTTTCATACTGGCTTCTGGAAACGTTTCCGGCCCTTCAGGTGATTGGCTGACGAAAGCCCCAATGAAATAAAAAAGAACCCCGGTGCTTCAGACAAACCGGGGTTCTGCTTTGTATCGTTACGTTCGAGCTGCGCGCTTAAGACTTGAAGCACTGATCATCGAACAATGCGATGCCGAAGACCTCTATAATGCGGTGTCTCTGAATTCAGCTGCTGTTACCAATGAGTCACCCGCATAGACGGCGGGATGGCAAAGTTCCGTGGTATCTAGCAGTTGCAGGCAGGCAATCGCAGCATCTGCGGCGTTGCCGAATGGTCCGATAAGCAAAGAAATACCGCCTTCTGCGACCTGTCGTTCCAACAGCAACGGTCGAAGATCGCGCATACGCTCTTCGTTCTGACTTTTGAAATCCGCCCAGGCCTTTGCGGCGGCAGCCGTCGAACTGAAGTGTCCTATCACCGCTCCGAAATCGCTTCGCTTAATTTGGCCGTTCACTCGACCGGAGGGCTCGGATGGCGTTACGATCGTGGGAGTTTCAATTGTTTGAGTTGGTTCCTGGTCAAAAATGTCCAGCGAAGGTTCTTGCGTCGCGGCGGGAACGGATCCGGTAGTGACCGGTTCATCCGTGTCCTGTGGCAAGGTTACAATCCGAACCGGTTCGCGTGACACCTCGACAGCTGGTTTGGCTACCTCGGGAGTCGTTGTGTTCTGACCCAGGGCAACCACACGGGGAGATGTCTGTCCGGATTTCACATCCATTTCCGGCATAGCGGAAGTCGCGCCCGAAACCTCTTTGCGGTTGTCTGCGATAGACACGTCAGTCAAAGTTGGATCGATCGCTACTCCACTTTGTGGCCGGGACGGTGGCTGAGTATCTGTTTTGATGACGCCGGGAACGGGTTC
>JBCCVB010000259.1:0-4021 GCA_039195965.1 Pseudomonadota bacterium | reverse complement strand
CGGCAAAGAAGGCCTGCCCCTCTTCCGTCTTCTCAAACGCCGCCAGCTCTTCCCGCCAGCCGGTGATATCGTCAAAATCTGCCATTTTCCTGGCTCCAAATTCTCTTTCGCAATATGTTCATCAAATGTTCCAGAACTACAACTCCAGTAAGTCGCAACATTTGTTTAAGTTGCTGGAAATGCGTCTTTTCCCGCGCCACGATGGCACTCAGGGCGCAGAAGCCACCATATTTAAGAACAGTCCCAAGCAGACAGCCCATCCACTCCTGTTCGCCGCATGATCGTGAGGATTTGCGACGCATCGATGATTATGACTTTGTCCATCATCACTTCTCCTTCGGAAACGCGACAATCCAGGAGAACTCCTCTCTCACGAACTGCTCCGCTTCGGGGGAGCGCAGAGACGTGAGATCCCCGTTGGCCACGTCAATTGCCAACCTCTTACCTGCGCTGAATGTGGAAGGGCCCAAAGCGACGTTCAGTTTCATGGCATACCAGCGCCTGAAAGCATCTACTTTCAAGTTATCTTCAACCGGACACAACTCCCAGAAACCCTCGTCCTCTCGACCAAAATCAGGGTTGTCGTCCAGAAATTTCACAAATTTGGCTGATTTTTTCAGCGCCTCATGGATCTCATCGTGCAGGAAGAGCTCTTCCGCGAAACGCACCTCCTGTTCGAACGTTAGCTGGGATGCGTTCCCCCAACCATATTCGCCAAAAAACTTTCGGCCTTCCTCGGTCGCTTCAAATGCTTCCAGCTCTTCCCGCCAGCCGGTAATATCGTCAAAATCTGCCATCTACCTGACCCCAAACCGTTTTCCGCATAATGTTCGCCAAATGTTCCAGACGCAACCCTGGATAGGCATCACATGTGCTCAATTGCGATTTACGGGACAAGTTCAGGCTCGGCCGGAGAATAGCTACACTTACTCACGGTATCGGTATGAGGCTTGTTTTAGCCCGGTTTTGACGAAGCGTCGAGCGCAGCCAAATGTCTGAAACCCTTGTTCAGACACGAGTTTTCGAAAATCGTTTTATGATCAAGCGCTTTTGCCTGTTCCAGGTTAAGCGCTTGATCGTCACTTTGTTTGACCTCGTGTTCCCTCCCCGTCTGAGAGGGGACCGAGGCGCCTGCGATCACACGCAGTTCGGGAGCGCTCTATCCCGCGGCATCCCCAGCTGAGTGACGCCCGGTTTTACGTCCGGATTTGCGTCAAAACGATAAGCCGGAGTGCCGCAGGTGAACCAACGCTTCCATGAAGCGCTTTAGATATTCACCTTCAGGCAGGCGAGCTTGACGTTCTTGCGCGTATATTTGCGATCCCAGTTGGCTGCGTTACGCAGCTCCGCAAGAGATGCACCCTGGGCTTTTGCGAGCGAAGACGCGGTAAAGTCCATGCCTGCCGGGTGGATCATTTCGAACCGGCGCGTGGTCAGGTAATCCGCGCCGCCACCGTCGCCGATATCCGGGTCGCGGGTGATTTCCGTGCCTTCGTTGCCGTAGATGGTTTCCCGGTTCGGAACATCATCAATGTGCATGAACGCGCCGGGGGCAAACAGGAAGCAGGAATATTCGTCCGAATTGGTGCCGGTTGTTACCGGCATCATCTCCGAATGCACCACCATCATACCGGCGTAGTAAGGCACCTCGAACGGAGCTTCCGACGGCTTCTTGAACTCGATCTTTTCATCGTCCAGCAGCGTGCCGTAGACGAAGCTGTGCATGGCGATCACCCGCAGGTCATCCAGGTTTTCGCCCATGGTCAGCCGTGCCCGGTTGATCGCCTGATAGCTGATCCGGTTGGCCGCAGTTGGCGAGCCGACATCGGAATAGATCGAATAGACCATGTCGCCGGCATCATTGGCCACATTGTCGGCGATCACGCCTTCGGCAGTGGCGATGATACGCTCTTCCTTGCGCCGGCCCCAATAGGCGCCGATGCGCTCGGCCACCCGGTTCATGGCGCTGTCGCCACGCCCGGTCGCCGCATAACTCGCCACCGTCTTGGCGCCGTATTTCTTGGCCAGGCGATGCTTGTAGGCCTTCATGTCGCTGGCGGTAATCTTGCTGGTGGCGATCTTGTTGTCGCTGTCATCGATCACCGTCGGCTCGGCATCGTCCAAATCCTCCCAGTATGGCACCTCGATCTGATTGCCCCCTGCCTTGAAACGCTTGGCGATGTCCGGGGCGGGCGCGGCCAGAATGCCGGACTTTTCCAGCATGACCAGTTTCGCCGGCTTGTTCTCCGCCATGTAAGGGGTGAAAACGCGCGGCACGACGATGTCTGAAATTTGAGACGTCATTGATTGTCCTGTTTTTGGAGTTTTTTCAAAAAAAATCCGGCTGCAAACGCGCCGGAGCAGCGGACGGATCGTCCGTTTTCGGTCGGCATGCACCACTGGAGGGGCCTGCCGGAATGAGTTTTTCCCGAGGGAAATCCAGGCTTGATCGTCGATCAAACTATTGAATGTAATCGGGACAGAGATTTAGCGAGAGAACGCAGGCGTGCGTCGCTCAGCCATTCTTGTTCCCGGGGGGCTGCCCAAACGGTTCAGATCATATGATTTTGGATTGGCTTGTAGTCTCTGAAGCAAAGACCGGTCACGACGGGGCCATGCCCGCTCGAGCGTCAGTTCAATTCATCAATTGCAACTGGCGCAGTAGTTGCTAGGCAGCCTTCGTGAACCCGAACATCTCGGGGTCGCAGCCAGCCGCAACAATCATTTGCTTCGCCTGCGCAGGATTTTGCTCCAGCATTTCGGCCTGCTGTTTGAGATTGGGATTGGGATTGGGATTGGTTAAATCAAAAGGATTCGCGTCTTCATTGGTGCTTGACCGATGTCGGACCCGATTGTTTTGCCTGGCACTTGGCGCCGAAGGCACAAGCGGTTCTTTGATGGGTAAATCGCTGTCTTTCAAGACAGGTTTTTCAAGACCCAGAAACTCTCTGGCGCGTTGACGGCCTGCCTCCGAGTTCCCATACCCCGCAACCGCAGGCCCCACCTTGCCGAGTTCTCCAAGTTGCTGCAAAAACTGATCGGTATCTTCCTGTCCTTGGGAGGTGCCAACTCGCGAACGGTTGTATATCAACGCCCCTTCGATCAGCTTGCGCGCCTCCCGGTAATCATCGCCCTTTCGCCCCCAGGCTCGGAGAGCTTCTTGCAACTTTTCGTCAGCAACGCCCTCTTGCCCATATTTATTCAAAAGGTGCTTCTGTATTTGATTGATTTCTTCGACAATTTGCCTTTCGGATGCTCTAGGGTCCAATGACTTCTCTCCTGATTTCAATTGTTTAGTTCGGCTAGCGACTTAAGCACTGAATCAGACGCTCTACTTTTCCACCGGACAGATGAACCGGCAGCGTGAGATATCACCTGTTTCAGTGAATGCGGGTGCTCGAGCCTTCGTGCCTGGGAACCAGGAGAGTGAATTCCTTCCGGGCCAGGGCCTCTTGCATCAACCAGGTACAAAAAGTGTGAAGACTTGCAGAGACAGGCCGCCTGGGACGAAATGACTTTGCCCGACTTTTCAAAGTCGGCCTCGCCCGTTAGGCCGTTCAGAACACGGACGATGTCCGCATTGTGCGAACTTGGAAACAAGTCAAGGTTCCCGCAATTCCCCGCGAGGTCACCCCAGACTGTCAATCCCTAGACGGACATTTGAAGATGCGGATGGGTTCAGTTTGAGAGACCGGGTGCTCGAACGAAACAGAGGCAGGGCGCATGAAAATGAGCGCATGTTTTCGAAGACATGCAATTTGCTCATCTGAACCAGGTTGAGATCCCGAATAAACGATCATCGTATTCATTTGCTCGCCATTTTCCCAACCGTAGAACTCGAAGACGGACGTACAGCTTTCGTCAAACATACGTTTGCGATAAGAGAATTCAGCCTTCGCAAAATCCTTCATTGGCGGCCCAAGCTCAGTGACGGTAGCGCTATCCATTGGGATTTGCATCAACGCGTAGATTCCACTTCCCAGATTATGAATAAATCCACCCTTGGGATCCAAAATTTCTG
>JBCCVB010000258.1:0-4108 GCA_039195965.1 Pseudomonadota bacterium | reverse complement strand
GGCGTTGCATTCGTCGCGTGTTCCAATGCAAAGCGCTCGGGTTGTTCCGGCTGGTTTCAATGACCGGGTTTTGAGTTGTTTGAAGTGACGACTGACTTCGTCTGCAGAGTATGTAGCGTCCTGAGCGAAGGCTGTTTGCTGTCCGGCAGGGAACATGATCAGAACGAGTGACAGTGCAGTGGTCACGGTTCCCGTCCAGAGCGCTGAGCGGTGCAAGGGGGTGTTCTCGGATCGGTGAAAAATTCGGGTCACGATTCAATTCCTCCTGTTTGGAGTTGCGAATTTAATCTCGCATCAAGCTTCAAAAATCATCGTGCCATATCTGGAAAATATTTATGTGGCGAAAGTCACTAAAGTGCGTTTTGATATCAGTATGGCTTGTTCAATGAAATTGGCAAGTGAATATGGCTCTTATGACTATAATAAACAGGATAAATATTTCAGGTTGAAAGATATAAATTAACTATACAATTGCGGAAAGAAGAATTCTACGCTTGGTGGAGAGTGTGGGTGGTGTTTAAAGTATTTGCAACAATTGTGTTGTTGAGCACATTATTTTTTGCGGAGACGCCTTAGGAACTGTCTGGAGAACGTTGTTTTATCGTTCCCGGACAGAAACCGTCGTACTTCCGAGGAGAGCTTCGTGGCCACAGGAAAACTCAGACAGGCAAACCGGATGGCCGAGCTCAACTCGGTCTTTGGCAAGGATGAGCTTTCGCTGGTCACGGTGGAATGCGACGAAGGTCTGAGCGATGATTTCGAAGTCCGTATAGAGGTTGTCAGCCAGCAGGAAGATCTGGATTTCGATCGCGCAATTGCCACGCATATGACGGTAAAGGTGGTCACCAACAAAGGGGACACCCGTTACTTCGATGGGCTTCTGACGGATGCCAGGTGGATGGGGCACAGGGACGCCTATTATGTCTACAAGCTGACACTGCGGCCATGGTTCTGGCTGTTGACGAAAAACGCCAACTGCAGAATTTTCAAGGACAAGTCCGCACCAGATATTATCTCGGAAGTTTTAGGCGCGCACGACTTTGCTGATCACCGCAAGAAACTTACGGAAAGCTACGATCCGATCCACTATTGTGTGCAGTACAGGGAGTCGGATTACGACTTTTGCCGACGCTTGATGGAAGAATTCGGGATTTCGTATTTCTTTGAGCATAAGGACGGCAAACACACGATGATCCTTGCGGATGCCAAGTCCTCCTACAGTTCTATAGAAGGTGATCCGTCAATTCCGTTCATCCCGATCGGCGGTGACAGTCAGAGGGACGAGGAACATCTCTACCACTGGGTTCCCAGCCGCAAGTTTCGCACCGGCAAGTTTGCAGTCAATGACTACGATTTTGAAAAGCCGAGCGCGTCGCTGGAAGCAGACAAGGACGCAGGTTCTGCCTACAGGGCCGGATCATTGGAGCACTATGATTATCCGGGCCGGTACACGGAAAAGGATAAGGGTTCCAAGTACAGCAACATCCGCCTGGAAGCTGAACAGGCGGCTGACAGGCGTGTAGAAACAGCAGGAGAAGTGCCGAGGCTTTACGCCGGTGGCCTGTTCACGCTGAAAGAACACCCCCATGGACCGCAAAACAAGGAACATCTTGTCGTGCGGGCAAGTCACCAGATCATTGCCGAACAATACAGAACCGGCAGCGGTCGCGCGCAGGGAGAAGCCTACACCGGGACATATGACGTTCTTTCCGTCGATATCCCGTTCAGGACCCCGGCGACCACCAGAAAGCCCTACATCCCGGGACCGCAAACGGCAAAAGTTGTCGGTCAAGGCGAGATCGATGTCGACGAATACGGTCAGATCATGGTCGAGTTTCACTGGGACCGTGACAAAACCCAATCCCGTCGTGTGCGCGTTGCTCAGGTCTGGTCAGGAAAGAACTGGGGCGGCATCTACATCCCGCGTGTCGGACAGGAAGTGATCGTCCAGTTTCTGGAGGGCGACCCGGACCAGCCGATTGTGATCGGCACGGTCTACAATGCAGAGAACATGCCGCCGTACTCTCTACCTGGAGACAAAAACAAGGCCGGGATAAAGTCGGACTCCACGGTCGGCGGCGGTGGATACAACGAGTTCGTTCTTGATGACTCGAAAGGTCAGGAACAGATCGGCATCCATGCACAGAAGGACATGGATACGGTCATCGAAAACAACGAAACGCTGCACGTCAAGAATTGTCGCGATACGAAGATCGATGTCGATCGAACCGAAAAGGTCGGTAAAAACACGACAGAGAAAATCGGCATGAACTGGAAGGTGACTGCTGGAACCAAAATCGAATTCATTTGCGGTGCCAGCAAGATTGTCATGACACCTTACTCAATCAAGATCTCTTCTCCGATGATTGACGTTGCTGCCTCGGGTAAACTGACTGCCAAAGGTACGATGACTGATGTGAAGGGCAGTGCGCTTTTGAAACTTAGTGGCGGGCTTGTTCTGATCAATTAACGCGTTTGCTGCGCTCAAGTGAAAGCTAGGGAATGAAGCTGATGGGATCTCGTATCCGCTTTACCAAGGCAAAACAGGTTTTTGAAGCTTATCCGGATCTGAACGAAACGGTGCGTGAGCCCTCTGGGCTCGCTGCGCCGGAAGACTACGTAATCGAGCTACAAAAGAGCGACGCCCCGTTAACGGCGCTTGCCTATTTCGCACATGCGCTGCCAAAGCGCGAAGCGGTTTGGTGGGGTATGAGATGTGTTTCGGGTCTGGATTGCAACCAGAGTGAAAGCGACAAGAAACTTTTGGCACTCACTGAATACTGGGTGCGGGAAGGTGACGAGGAAGCGCGGGCGAAAGTACACGAGGCCGCGGAGAAGTCCGATGCGGACAGCGCTTCGGTCTGGATCGGCCGGGCAGCGGGATGGTCGGGAGGTTCCCTGTCACCCCTTCCAGATCAACGGGTTGAAATGCCGGATGATCTGACGGCAAAGGCCGTGAATGCGGCGGTGCTGATTGCTATCGGTGCGCTTATGCCAGAGGAGCGCGATAAGGCGCTCGGTGATTGTCTTTCAGCAGGTCTGTCCTTCGCTGGTGGCGGAAATATGCCGTCTGTCAGTGTTTCTGGACAGCCTTCGGCTCAGTCCTAGATATTTGGGGGGGGAACTGCGGGAATGCGCATCACACTCCAGATAGAAAACGTGGACCGGTTGGAGACCGGTGGTCAGGTGTCCTACAGCTGCACCGACCGTGGTTTCGATATTGGCCGGCATGAGCATCTTGACTGGAGTTTGCCGGATCCTCAGAGGATTATCTCGGGCAAGCATTGTGAAGTCCGCTTCGAAGACGGCCAGTTCGTTCTTTATGACATTTCAACAAACGGCACCTTCCTAAACGGCAACCCAAACCGTCTCGACAAAGCGCATGTTTTGCGCCCGGGCGACCGGCTCATGATTGGTGACTATGTTATCGTGGTCTCACTGGAAATAGACGAAAGCTCGGGCACAGGCCCGATAGGCCATCAGGCATCGTCACATCAGCCGCAGTCTCAACCCTGGGATCCTCCGTCTGCCGCAGCGCCTGTGCAATCGATGGAAGCATCCTGGCCCGAACCGTCTTCGCCGCCTCCGACCAGTGAAGGGAATCCCTGGGGTACACCTTCCGTTGGTATGGAAGGGCGTCATGCACCACCTTCGGCTGCGCCGGGCATCGGAACTCCAGCCGATGACGTCTGGGGGTCTCAAGGACATGGCTGGGGGCATTCTGACCCCTCGCTTTATGACCCACAGTCTTCACCGGCTGCACACGGTACGCCAAGGCCTGCACAGGCGGATCCTCTCGATCATCTTGCACAGCAACCACACCTGCACCAGTCGGTCGGCGTCGCTGATGAGCCTTTGCCGCAGCACGGCTATCCAGCATCCGCTCCTCAGCCACCTCCTGAGGTGCAGGACATCGGAGGCAAAGAGCCCGAACCCCTGTTCAAGATGCCGGACCTGGCTGAGGAAACACAAGAACCTAAGAAAACCTTGCCAGACGATCCGGGCGCCGTAGCACCGGCGCCGGAGATTGCGTCGCCATATCCGGAAGCTCCTGACTGGTCAGACCCCCAAAGCGGTTCATTTACTCCAGTCGACGAACACCAATTTG
>JBCCVB010000257.1:0-4188 GCA_039195965.1 Pseudomonadota bacterium | reverse complement strand
TCTCGGAATAGACGAACCGATGGGAGATTGACAACAGGCTTGGGCAAGAGGCAGATGCCGATTGAAACGTTGCCCTTCAATATGTTTTCCAGAATGTCCTGGCTGTTTTGAACTTTGCCCCGAAACATTACTGACGGATAGCGCTGGTGATAAAGCCGGAACAACTCGTCCAGAAGAGATGAGGACAAATTGCTGATAATTTGATAGCTGAGTTCGCCCTGTTCCTCGTCGGTCGCATCACGGACAAGGGAATGGATGCGCTCGGTCGATAAAAAGATCTCCTTGCATTCCTGGTAGATTTTTTCACCGCGCAAAGTGAGTTCAAAACTACGGCTGTCCCGAAACACCAGCTGGCACCCGAGTTGGGACTCCAGCTTCTGCAGAGAGCTGCTGACGGAAGGTTGTCGCAGGCCCAGCCGGGTTGCCGCCTTTGTGATGCTTCGCTCCTCGGCAATGACGAAGAAGGTTCTCAAAAGGTTCCAGTTCAGCTCGTGTCCAGCCGTTTCCATTGCTCTTGATCATCCCGTCTGTCGGTTCGTTCTTGTGGCCATCATAAGCATCTTGGAATAGAAAATCAGGATGTTAAGAATAGTTTTTGTCTATGATCGGCAATTGGACAAGCAATCCCTGCCGGCGATAGAACATCCTTGAAAATACTGATTGAAAGGACAGGGATCATGGACCCGAAATACATGCATTCCGGCAAGCGTATGAGCCAGATTGTCATCCACGGCAACACGGTCTATCTCGCGGGCCAGGTTGGAACAGCCGGTGCAGACGTTGTGACGCAGACAAAGGATGCACTTGCTGAAGTCGACCGCTTGCTGGCTGAAGCCGGTACAAACAAGTCCAAGGCCCTGCAGGTTATTGTCTGGCTCGCGGACATGGCTGACTTTGCTGCAATGAATGAGGTCTACGACGCCTGGATCGACCCGGCATGTCCTCCGGCACGCGCCTGCGGTGAAGCAAAACTGGCGACACCGGAATATCTAGTCGAATTTATCGTCACAGCCGCGATCTGATCTTTGAACGGCCATCAGACCTGACTGTCTCGTCGGCTTCCGGCTGACCAGAAGTAACAAACAAGGAGCTCGGCACTCGTGCCGGGCTCTTTCAGGTTTATGATGGCCTGACCCCAATCTCTGAAGCTTTATGCCTTCGACGGAAACCGCGCCGGCACCTGACCGCAAAAAAGAAGCCCGGTTAGTAACCGGGCTCAGGCAGGTTGCCTAGGGAGGGGAGCTTTGAGGGTGCAAGGTCTGATATGAACACTTTCGTTCAGTGCGTCAGAACTTGCTCCAGAAACAGTTTGGTCCTGGGGTTGGTCGGATTGTCGAAGAAAGAAATCGGATCTGCCTCTTCGACGATCTGGCCGGCATCCATGAAAATGACCCGGTCCGCAACACGCTTTGCAAAACCCATCTCGTGGGTCACGCAGATCATCGTCATTCCTTCTTTTGCAAGCGTTTCCATGACGTCCAGAACTTCGCCGATCATCTCCGGGTCAAGCGCGGAGGTCGGTTCGTCGAAAAGAAGAATATCCGGCTTCATGCACAACGCTCGCGCAATCGCGACACGCTGCTGCTGGCCGCCTGAGAGCTGACCCGGATACTTCTGGGCTTGATCGGCGATCCGGACCTTTTCCAGATATCCCATTGCCCGTTCTTCAGCTTCTGCCTTGCTGTCCTTGCGCGCAAGCATCGGGGCCAGCGTACAGTTTTCCAAAATGGTCATGTGCGGGAACAGGTTGAAGTGCTGAAACACCATGCCGACCTCGCGCCGAAGCAATTCGATGTTTGGCGCATCGGCGTAGATCTCTTCACCGTGGATCAGGATCTCACCGGCCTGGTGTTCTTCCAGCTGGTTGATTGTGCGGATCATCGTCGATTTGCCCGACCCGGACGGGCCGCAGACAACGATTTTCTCTCCCTTGGTGACGGAAAGGTCTATGTCCTTCAGGGCGTGGAAGGATCCGTAGTATTTGTTGACCTTATTGAGTTCGACAGCAGGCACTTCCATTACGCGTCCCTCCTCATGGCGGCTGATAAATTGAACTCCGCTTTCAAATTACTGCGTGTTAGGCGGTCGCACGATTGCCGTGCCGCAGCTGTGTTTGCTCCGAGTTGGCTGCGCGAACAGAAGGCGCTGACCGCTTTTGTGCGTTCGTCGGTGTAAAGACGTTCGATCATGATTGCGTCTTTCTGTACCCTCGATCGGCCAGAACGAGCGAAATCTCGTCGAGGATTGCCGGATCATCGATGGCCGCCGGCATCTTGAACTCCGCATTGTCGGCAAGCTTTTGCATCGTTCCACGCAGCACCTTGCCGGACCGCGTCTTGGGAAGCCGCTTGACTTCCATGGCTGTCTTGAAGGCAGCCACCGCACCGATTTTTTCTCTTACAAGCGCAATGAGCTCACGCTCCAACTCGGCAGCATTTCGGTCAGCGCCGTCGTTCTGGACGAAGAAACCGATTGGCATCTGTCCCTTGAGTGCGTCTGCAGCGCCAACCACGGCACACTCGGCAATGTCCTTGTGGGCGGCGATGACTTCTTCCATCGCGCCGGTTGAGAGGCGGTGCCCGGCAACGTTTATGATGTCGTCGGTGCGGGCCATGATGAAGACGTAGCCGTCCTCATCGATTATGCCGGCGTCCGATGTTGCGTAGTAGCCCGGAAAATCCTGAAGATACGCTTTGAAAAAGCGTTCTTCGGCATTCCACAACGTCGGGGTTCCGGATGGCGGCAGCGGCAGTTTGCAGACGATGTTTCCGAGCGTGCCAGGGGGAAGGGGATTGCCTTCGTCATCCAGCACTTCAATCTTGTAGCCGGGCATGGGAACACCGGGGGACCCGGGTTTGACCGGCAAGACGCCAAGGCCGACAGGATTACCGGACATTGGCCATCCGGTCTCCGTTTGCCACCAGTGGTCGATTACCGGGCGATCCAGCTTTTGCTGGGCCCACTCGATCGTTGCCGGGTCCGACCGTTCACCGGCGAGAAACAGTGTGCGGAAATTGCTGAGGTCGTGCTTGCCGATCAAAGCGCCCGACGGATCTTCCTTGCGGATCGCGCGGAAGGCAGTCGGTGCCGTGAACAGAGCGACCACCTTGTGCTCCTCAATGACGCGCCAGAAGGCACTGGCATCGGGAGTTCCTACCGGTTTTCCCTCATAGACAACAGTAGCGCACCCATGAAGCAGAGGCGCGTAGCAGATATAGGAGTGACCGACGACCCAACCGACGTCGGAGGCCGCCCAGAACACCTCTCCCGGCTTGATGCCGTAGTGGTGTTCCATGGACCACTTCATCGCAACCATGTGCCCGCCGGTATCACGGACAACCCCTTTCGGCTGTCCGGTCGTGCCCGAAGTGTAAAGAATGTAAGCCGGATCAGTGGCCTGAACGGGTACGCAGTCCGGCAAAATACCTCTGACGGCGTCAACTTCGGTTTGATAATCGAGGTCCCGGCCACTGGTCATTTCGGCTTCAAGGGCACTACGCTGAAGGACGATACATTTTCGCGGCTTGTCCTTTGACATTTCGATAGCAGCATCGAGCAAAGGCTTGTAGGCAACGACACGGTTGGGTTCGATGCCGCATGACGCCGAGATGATGATCTTCGGTTTGGCGTCTTCGATCCGGGTGGCAAGTTCAGCTGCCGCGAACCCGCCGAAGACCACCGAGTGAATTGCGCCCAGTCTGGCGCAGGCGAGCATGGCAAAAATCGCCTCCGGCACCATCGGCATGTAGATGATGACCCGGTCACCCTTTCGAATGCCGTTTGCTTGAAGCACTTCCGCCAGCGCACCGACTTCCGTTTGCAGTTCGAAAAACGTGAACCGTTTTGTCGACCCGGTCACAGGACTGTCGTGTACAAGCGCCAGCCGGTCGCCATGGCCAGCAACTATGTGCCGGTCGACAGCGTTCCAGCAAGTGTTGCAGATCCCGTCTGGGAACCATTGCCCATAAGCGCCGCTGGTTGCGTCAAAGGCCTGCTTGGGCGATTTGATCCAGTCGATGTCCCGCGCAGCCTCCAGCCAGAATCCCTCCGGATCGGCGGACCAGGCATCATAGGTTTCCTGATAGCTGCTCATCGGATCACACCGTGTAGTTCAGGCCGAGGCGACCGCCGTCGACATAGATGGTTTCACCGGTGATGTAGCTCGCCTTGTCGGAGGCAAGAAAAGCG
>JBCCVB010000256.1:0-4384 GCA_039195965.1 Pseudomonadota bacterium | reverse complement strand
CTTCGGGGAAATCACCAAGGGTTTCCGGCGCGGAAATTATTGCACGCGCTGCTTTGACGGCCGCCGCTTCATTGCGTGCGGTGGCTGGCAATCCATGCCATATTTGCGCCCAGAGACGTTGAGCAGGATCTCGCAGAACACAGACGAACCGGGCAGCTCCAATTTGCGCCATTTCGGCAAAGGATTCTGTGTCCAATAACGCATAGCTGGGCGTGAAATCGCAGACAATCGGCTTGGTTTTTCGACCGTCAAGGAGGTAGTCAAGATAGGCCGTGTGCCGGTCCTGGCCAGTTTCAGGGGCGGAATGAATTGCTGCCAGCCCGGTGATATCTCCCAACAGGCGCAACGTGTTTTGGCGGTCTTCACCTGTTTGCGTCTGCACGCGGGTGGCAAGTTGCTGAACTGTTTTCAAACGCCTGTCGGCAATGACTGTCATGTGTCCCGAGCGCGTATCGAAATAGTGAGGTTCGCGCGCCTTGGAAAAGTGGCAGGGCCTGTGCCGCCTCAAACAATCCCCGACCCAATCGAAACGGGTATGCGGCTGTCCAAGTCCGAACAACATTGACGCGTCATAGGGAAATTCGATCTGTGTTTCGGGCCTCCGGACACTGGTGAACTTGCCGTCATTTAAGCTGTGCACATATCGGTCAATCGCGTCTTCTATATCCTGATAATAGTGCAGCTCACCATTTTCCAAATAGGCGCCGGCACTGCACATCTCGCGGATTGTGCCCATGGAATGGCTGACAAATATTGCACCGGCATTTTTCATGCGATCCAGAAACACGTCCCGGCTCTTTTTTCTGAAAGATGCATCCCCGACGGCCGTTACCTCGTCCACCAGATAGGTATCGAAGTCCAATCCCATGTTGATGCCGAAGGAAAGCCGCCCCCGCATGCCTGAAGAGTATGACCGGACGGGTAGGTGAAAATGTTCTCCAAGTTCCGAAAATGTCTCAACATAGGCGGTCAGCGCATCGGTATCTGCACCGTAGATACGTGCAACGAAGCGGGTGTTTTGTGCACCTGTGAGGTCGGGATGGAGTGCGCTCGCCAATCCAACAGGGAAAGACACCGTGCCTTTTGTAACCACGCGCCCCGATGTCGGATGGGTGGTTCCGGCGATCAGTTTGAGCAAGGTTGATTTGCCAGCCCCGTTTCGCCCCAACAGGCCGACCGAGACGCCGGATGGAATAGTGGCGTTGATTGCATTTGCTACGATCTTGCGGCGGCCGTTGAGCCGGTACACCTTGGTCAGGTTTTCCAGAACAATCATGCCAGGCCTTCCTTAGGAGCGATCGCGTAAAGCGTAGACGGCAAGGACCAGAATGGCCCAACTTAAGAAAGAGAACAGTGCCGTAAGCGCAAGCAAAGTATAGCGCTTGGGTTGCTTGGAGGATTCCGCCAGGGTCGGTCGGATATGGGCGGCAAGATAGCGGCTCTGCCGCCGCGCCTCTGCTTGGGCGGCATCGAATGCGGCGCGCGCGGCATTATAGGCTTCCTGCGCAAAATCCCGCTCTGCGGCAAGGCGTTCGAAATCGCCGATAAGATCCGCAAAAACGGGGCTGCCGGTGCCGTCGATCGTGCTGATTCCGAGCTTCTCGCGTTCCGCCTCTATCCGCTCGGTGATGACCGTCACTCTGCGCTGAAGCTGCGATATGCGCGGGTCACTTCGCGACACTGTCTGAAGCAGGATGTCCAGGTCGACCAAAGCTTCGGAAAGCTGGCTTTGAAGTGAAGACAGCAGGCCCATCTGAGTCTGGACTGAAGCCGCCGGATCGACGATCTGAGTTTCATTGCGGAATAGTGTCAACTCCCGACGCGCATTGCTCAGGCGGGTTTCAGCTTTTTCCAGCTCTGTGCGCGCATACCTGGTGGCATCTTCACGGGCGATGGCCGACAGCCGGTTTATCATCGCGGTGCTTTCGTCATAAATGTCCTGGGCGATTTGCTGTGCATCTTCGGGGGTGAACGCTTGCACCTGCAGCTCCAGAAGCCCAGTTCCGTCGTTGTAGACATTCACCATGCGCCGCCAGTAATCGACAAGATCCTCAATCGTGCCGGGTGGATCGTATGCAAATAATGGATCGGTTTCCGGATCGCCCTTTGACCATAGACCACGTAAATCAAGTCTGGTGTCGATGTCGGCAACGAGCTCCTGACTCTGGATGAAGTCATAGAGCACTTCAGTGTCCGAAGACGATGAACCGGACAATTCTGCTATGCCCCCCAGCATTTCGATAGCCGATCCGACTTCCTCCGTGCGGACTGAAAAGCCTACCGTTGAAATGTAGCGATCCGACGCGCGCGCCCATAAATACCAGCATGCTACGATGATCGGGGTGACGACCAGAACAAAGAAGCTGAAAATAATCAACCAATGGCGAAATCTGAGGCTTGCTGCTGGTACGTTTGGTGGGCCGGAAACTGTTGCGGTCATTGCCAAGTTTCTACCTTTCAAGGGGGAGCCGACGCGTCTCAGGGGGTCCCTGTGTGAGGGCAGCGCATCATCAATGCATCGCGAATATGACCGTTCCACAGCATTTTGCAAGGCCGAGAGTTGTCGTGCGGGCAGTGCAGAATTAAGGCTCCAGCCACCGCGTTCCTGTTGTTTTTCAAATAGATCGCTCGGCGCTGTGGCCAGTAATACGTGCCGATTCACAGGTGTGACGTTCGCAGGTTTAACCGGTCGTCAACGGAGGATGTACCAGGTGGCGGTGACGATCGTTACGCAGGGGAACGCAATGTCCGACAATTCGCCTCTCATCGGTATGCCGCTTGTGCAGCCAAGCCAGGCCCAAAAGCATGTCACCGTGAACGAAGCTCTGATGACGCTGGACACCATCGTTCAGCTTACCGTTGCTGGTGCGCCGCAGAACACACCTCCCGGAGCGCAAGCCGTTGGTGCCTATCTGGTAGGTCCGGAGGCGACCGGAGCATGGCAAGGCCATGATGGACAGATTGCAACCTGGCAAGGTACGTTCTGGCGCTTTCAGGAGGCGCGTCCGGGATGGCGGGCCAATCTTCGCGATACGGGCGAGGTTATGGTGTTCGATGGAACAGTTTGGCAGCAGGTTGAATTGCAAAATATGCCCCTGTTGGGTGTCAATGCTGCCGCTGATGATCAGAACCGGCTTACGGTCGCATCACCCAATACGCTACTGACCCATGAAGGCAGCGGACATCAACTGAAGTTAAACAAGGCCACAGAGAGCGACACTGTCAGTGTGTTGTTCCAGTCCGACTGGACCGGGCATGCTGAGCTCGGGTTGACCGGCAACGATGATTTGTCGTTCAGGATCAGCCCGGATGGCAGTGCATGGACAACGGCCTTGCGTATAGACGCAAGCACCGGTGATGTTTCCGGAGCGTCCGTTCAACAGGACGCACAGGATGCCTCTCCGGGGCGTCTGATGCTGGCAGAACATGGTCTTCTGCGCAGTGACATTGTCGGGATGGTGACGGGAAGCGCTACAGCCCCCGGTGGAGCATTGTTTGAGAGCGGGACCACGGCGAATGGGACATTCATGAAATTCGCTAACGGGCTAGCGCTCTGTTCGCGTTCGGTGTCCGTGACAGCTGTTTCCACAGCCGTACAGGATTTTGATCTGCCACTTACATTGGCGACCGTGATTGGCGGCAGCGTGATCGGAGCAGATCCGTCAGACGCCGAAGGAAACAGCGGGCTGAAACGCGTGAAAATCTTGGAAGAAACGGCTCTTTGGGTGGATCAGAATAAATGGCGGGTGCGTTACGAGAACACGCATGGAATTCAGAACTTTCAGGTCATTCTGACGGCCCTGGGAACGTGGCAGTAGGGTTTTACGTCATCTGCCGGCGTTGATGATTGTCAAATGACCGCCATCAACCGGATCTCGGAGCATTTAGCGCCGCCGTCACAACAGCGTTGAAATCCTGCCATGCCTGGCTCTGAGCGAAGGTTTCAGCCGCTTGCCGGCGGCGTGCGCGTGTCACAGGGTTACGGCTTTCGGACAGGGCTTTTGCAATCACGGCTTCGAGTGTCTGCTTCTCGTTGTCTGGATTGAACAACCACCCTGTTTTGCCTTCATGGGTCAGATGTCGCAGCGCGACAGTGTCAGGTAAGATGACTGGGCAACCAAAGCTGAGGGCCAATATTGCCGATCCCGATGTCAACGCCTCACGATAGGGCAGAACAGCAATATCACCCGCCCGCAGGCAAAGTGATATCTCGGCGGGATCAAGAAACCGGTCACCGATGACGATCGATGCCATCTCTTCCTCAGACAGCTCTTCGTGTAGTGTTCCGAGGTAATCTGTGTTGTCCGGAGTTGCTCCGGCGACAAGCAGTTTCAAGTTTGTGTGCTTCTGCCGCAGGGTCCGGAAGGCACCGAGTAATTTGTCG
>JBCCVB010000255.1:0-4444 GCA_039195965.1 Pseudomonadota bacterium | reverse complement strand
GCCAAACCGTTTTGAATGCGGAAACAACCAGACTCTCATGGCAATGGTCGCTTCCGGAGCTGGCTGGACAATCACGACACCACTCATGTTTTCCCGAGCAAGGCGTTTCCAGGACCGGCTCAAACTGAGTGAGTTTCCGGGAAAGAAGTTTTCCCGTACGCTTTCAATTGTTGCCACACCGGATTGCGCGCACTCAGTGGTAAATCTGGTCAATCACAAGCTACGTAATTTGGTCTCAAGACACGCTCTAGCACCGCTACATAAATCAGCACCTTGGTTATGCGAAAGTTTCAAACTGATTTCGTAAAAGGCTTTTCGGGGGCCTGGAACACTAGCTGCTGAAAATAGAAAAATTCGAAGCATGAATTCGAATTTTTGGGACCAGAAGTCTTTCGTTTGCCAACAAGAATACGGTTCGGCTTCATCATAGGCAGCAATAACTAGAGGCCCACTGGATGAAGTCACGAACGAAAGTTGTCGTAATCGGCGGCGGAATTGCCGGATGCTCGACCCTCTATCACCTCACTCGTGAGGGCTGGACTGATGTGGTTTTGCTGGAACGGAACGAACTCACCAGCGGAACAACCTGGCATTCCGCCGCACAGGTTACGAATTTCGGCGTCAATCAAACGATGGTCGGTCTGAAGTCGTATTCGATCAAACTCTACAAGGAATTGGCAGACGACCCGGACTACCCGATCAACTACCATCATGCCGACGGCGGAATTCGCCTTGCCAACACGGAAGAACAGATGAAGGGCTACAGGCATTTCGCGTCAATGGCTCGTGGAATGGACGTCCACTTTGAAATTATTGATGCAGAGGAATGCGCTCGCCGACACCCGTTGATCTCCACGCACAATCTAATTGGAGGCTTATGGGATCCTCTGGATGGGGACATAGATCCTGCACAATTGTGCCAGGCCCTGGCGCGGCGTGCCCGAAACGCTGGCGCCAAAGTTTACCGCAACACTCCGGTCATCGGGCTTGAGCAGCACGAAGACAACACATGGACGGTTGAGACCGAGCGTGGAAACATAGACTGTGACATCGTCGTCAACGCCGGTGGTTACAGGGTCAATGAAATCGGCGCCATGATGGGTGTACATCACCCGGTCGCATCGATGGAACATCAATACTTCCTGACCGAGGAAGTCCCGGCGATCCGGGATGCCGGTCGTCGAATGCCGCTGATCCGCTGCCCGATCAGCGACTACTATTGCCGTCAGGAAAAGACCGGTTTGCTTGTCGGTTTCTACGAGCAGGATTGCAAACCCTGGGGAATGGATGGAATTTCTCCCCACTTCGTCAACGCGCTTTGCCCGGACGACCTCGACCGCGTAACGGATGTCCTTGAGGGCGCATTTGCGCGCATGCCCCCATTGATGGAAGTTGGAATTCATTCGGTTGTGAATGGTCCGATCACCTACACCATCGATGGAGCGCCACTTGTCGGACCCATACCGGGAAAACGCAATGCCTATTGTATTATCGGGCTGCGAGCCGGACTTGGTGAAGGAGGAGGACTGGGATGGTTGCTCGCACAACAGATCGTTCATGGCGAAGCCTGCTACGACACCTGGTGCATCGACCCTCGCCGGTTCACGAGTCATGCCAATGCCGAATTGACTTCCTTGAAAGCAATCGAAGACTATCAAAATGAATTCCGTTTTCACTTTCCACACGAGCATCGCCCCGCCGGCCGGCCTGCGAAAACGACCCCACTTACAGCTGTTCTGGCCGCCGAAGGGGCGGAGTTCACAGTCATCAATGGTTGGGAAAGAGCCGACTATTTCAGGCCGGCAGCGGAGTTCAAACCCAGACTTGCATTCGACTTTGATGAAGCGTTCGAAGTGGTCGCAGCCGAAGTCAGAAATGTTCAGGATAATATCGGCCTGTGTGAGGTGAATGGTTTCAACCGTTTGGAGATCACGGGAGCGGACCGCCACGCGTTTCTGGATCGCATGATCTGCGGAAACGTGACCAGCCGAACAGGTCGTGTCGGACTGGGATACCTGTTGAACCATCAGGGTATGATCAAATCAGAAGCGACAATCGCGAACTTGCCGGCGGGCGATCGAGGGCCTGAACGTATCTGGTATGGCTCCGCAGCTGCCAGCGAGTACCACGACATGGACTGGCTTCAGCAACACATCCGCTCTGGAGAAGATGTTCAGATCCGCTCACTTACCAATGAGCAGACCATCCTTGTGCTCGCAGGTCCAAAGGCCCGGGACGTTCTAGGAGCCTGCTCACGCGGCGACTGGTCTGCAAAAACGTTTCCTTGGCTTTCCGTCCGCGAAACCATCATTGGGTTTGCCCCGGCAACTGTGATGAGTGTCAGCTATTGTGGCGAACTGGCTTTCGAAATCCACGTTCCCAACGCATCTCTCTATGCTGCTTATCTGGCGTTGCGCGAAGCAGGCAAAAAACATGATCTCTCGATGTTTGGCGCTCGAGCCGTGGAATCCATGCGCATGGAAAAAGGATTTCTTCATTGGAAAGCCGACCTGATCACGGAATTCGACCCTTTCGAAACCTCGCTGGATCGCTTTGTAAAACTCAATAAAGGCGACTTCGTCGGCAAAGCTGCGCTTCTGCAACGCAAGTCAAAAGAGCTGAACAGGAGGCTGGTTACCTTGCAGCTCGACACGACACACGCCCCCGCTCATCGAGGAAGCTCTCTCATGAACGACGAAGAAGTCGTCGGAACTGTCACGTCCGGAGATTGGGGGCACAGGACCGGAAAAAATCTGGCTTTCGCATTTGTAAAACCAGCGTTCGCGAAAGACGGAACACTGCTGCAACTGGACCTTTGCGGCAAACCGGTCAACAGCACTGTCATCCCGTTTTCGCCTTATGACCCGGCATTCGAGCGCGTTCGTGCATAGGTCTGAACATGCCTCAAAAGACATGTTCGCCCCTTCGATCTGTCATGCTGCATTTCCGGAAAGCTTCGTACGTTTTTGTGAGAGAAATCTGTTTTCTCTCTCTGAAATTCAGAACGTAAAATTTCGATCGACAAGGTTTCTTGAAAAGTCAGAAGCCTATGAGCGGGAGTTTATCTGTACATATTATTTCTGATTTAAGATTTTCGCGTTCTAATGGCCGCAAAAGTTCTTACAGCAATGGTATTATGAGCGAGCGCCCTCCACTATTAGATCGTATCGGCAATCGGCTTACACGTCACTTTCCCGCGGAACGTGTCAGAATAGCCGAGAATGAGCGCGTGGTATCTTTCACATTTGATGACGTACCCGCATCAGCCCAAACAGAAGGCGCACGCATACTCTCGTCTCGTGGTCTCAAAGGTACTTTTTACATAGCCGGAGGCTTGACCGGCACCACCGACGACGAACAGACCTTCATTTCGACAGACGGACAACGCGACCTGTATTCGGATGGTCACGAAATCGGTTGCCATACCTACAGCCACACGAATGTGCGAACACTGAGCAGGCAAGCGCTCAAGTCTGACATTGAACGCAATGACGGTCATCATCTGGAAGTCCAACCCGGACTAAAAACCGAAAACTTCGCCTATCCTTATACCAATGCGTCTCCTCGCGCTCGGCGGGAATTGCTGAAACGCTTCAAGACGTGCCGTGGTGGTCACCTCGGAATTAACAGAGGCCTCATAGATCCCGGATACTTGTCCACGGTGGAAATACGGCCCGCCTATGCTGAAGAATGGTTGTTGAGTTGGATTGATGACCTCAAAAATCAACCTGGTTGGCTGATTTTCTTCACCCACGACGTCAGTCAAAATCCAACACAATATGGCTGCTATACGCACGTGCTGGAAAATCTGATCGAACATGCCCTTTCATCAGATATTGATGTGCTTCCGGTAAGAGACGCTCTGCAAAAACTGAATTTGTCCGAGCAAATCGACAACAGACTGCGACGCTGATGGGCTGACTGCGAAAGTTTGAAGTCGCATAGCTTCAGTCAAACCGATGCAAAAACAGCAAGTTTTTTCAAGGAAGTACGAAACAGAATGGCTATAGCCGAGCAAACGAGCGAGACGGGACTTGTGGTCAGGTCACTTTCTTCCTTGCCAAAAAGCTGGCCGAGCGGAAAAGATGAAACCGGCGGCCGCTGCCATATCTTCCAGACCCTCGAGTTTGTTGAGGCTTGGCAGCAAAGTTATGGCAAGAGCGGCAATCATGAAGCCATCTTTATCGAAGTTTTTGGAGACGACGACACTCTCTGGCTTCAGATCCCTTTTTGCATTGAAAAACGCGGCCGGTTGCGGGTTCTGACGTTTCTAGATCAGGGACATGCAGATTATAATTGCCCGATCTTCTACCCGAATGCACCAATTTGGACGACCGAAAGCGCAGCTGATTTGTGGTCGAAAATTGTAGACGCACTTCCCGGCTTCGACATTGCTCATCTGGAGAAAATAGCACCCGGCTACGATGCTTTCGTCAACCCGCTG
>JBCCVB010000254.1:0-4483 GCA_039195965.1 Pseudomonadota bacterium | reverse complement strand
CGGTACAAAGAAGGTCACGCTGGATCCGTTCCAGCCGGAAGTCCCAGAGGATATCGAATATCTGAAGAGCCTTCAGCTGGAGATTCACGAGACCTTCATCGATATGGTCAAGACACGGCGCGGGGACGTGCTGACAAACGATCCGGACCTGTTCACGGGCAAGTTCTGGACAGGCCGTACAGCCGTGCAGCTGGGGTTGGTCGATGCAATCGGCGACCTGCGCGGTGTCATCAAGGAACGATATGGCGACAAGGCGGAGCCGAAGTTGATTTCCGCACCGCGTGGCCTGTTCGGTCGCAAGGGTGGACTTGGCGTTGCGCTCTCGGATCAGCGCTTGACCGAAGGCCTTGGTGACGAACTGATTTCGGCGGTTGAAAACCGCGCGCTCTGGATGCGCTACGGCCTTTAAAAAGGCGCAAAGATTTGGGAAGTGAGGGGACACAAGGGGAGTTCAGATGACGGAATTGATAGGTGTTGCGGCGCTTGCCGTTGGCGGCTACTGGATCATGCAGCGCGTCAAACGCAAGATGGCCGAAGTGGAAAACCAGATCTCCAAGGCCGCAGCGAAAGCTGACCCGAACGGCCGTGGTGCCAAGCTTGTGCTTGATCCGGTGACCGGAAAGTATCGGCCGGAAGCAAGCTGATCTCAGCCTCTCAGCAAGACAGCGATTAGCCCGTGCCTGCATGCAACCAGCATGGAGGAGGGGATATTTTGCGCCGTTGGTTGAGAGCCCGCCTTGCCCCTACACTTTTGCTCTCAGGACTGGGGCAAACCATCCGCACTTGACCTTGCCGAACAGCCATGGCACCAGTCGGCCCGGACAGGCGGACCATACCCGCCGCGTAAAGCTCATTGCGGAATTTATCCATGTCGACTGAAAATCTGCCGGCGCACATGCGTCCGGAAAACTCTTTCCAGGGCCTGATCCTGACACTGCAACGCTACTGGGCAGATCAGGGCTGTGTGGTTCTGCAGCCCTACGACATGGAAGTCGGTGCCGGTACCTTTCATCCGGCCACAACCTTGAGATCTCTCGGACCGCGTCCTTGGAAAGCTGCCTATGTTCAGCCGTCCCGCCGTCCGACCGATGGTCGCTATGGTGAAAACCCGAACCGGTTGCAGCATTACTATCAGTTCCAGGTGATCCTGAAGCCGTCTCCGGCAAACCTTCAGGAACTTTACCTGAACTCGCTTTACGCAATCGGTCTGGACCCGAAGGTGCACGACATCCGCTTTGTTGAGGACGATTGGGAAAGCCCGACCCTCGGTGCCTGGGGGCTGGGTTGGGAATGCTGGTGCGACGGTATGGAAGTGTCGCAGTTCACTTACTTCCAGCAGGTCGCCGGATTTGAATGTTCACCGGTTTCTGGCGAACTGACCTACGGTCTCGAGCGCCTGGCGATGTACATCCAGGGCGTCGATAACGTCTACGACCTGAATTACAATGGCATGGAAGGCGACGACAAGATTACCTATGGCGACGTCTTCCTTCAGGCCGAACAGGAATATTCCCGGCACAATTTCGAGCACGCAGACACAGACATTCTGTTCCGCCATTTCAAGGACGCGGAAAGCGAATGCCGTGCGCTTCTCGAGGCCGGTGCCAAAGCGCGCGATGAAGCAGGTGCCAACGTTCATCAGGTGGTTCTGCCTGCGTATGATCAGTGCATCAAGGCCAGCCACGCATTCAACCTGCTTGATGCACGCGGCGTGATCTCCGTGACCGAGCGTCAGAGCTACATCCTTCGAGTACGCGAGCTGGCCAAGGCCTGCGGCGCGGCATTCCTGGAAACGGAGGCAGGCGGTGTCGGCTACCACAATCAGGCGGCCGGATAAACACAGGTTCCGGCGAGCTTGTAGCGCCCGAAAAGTGTGTTCCCGATCACGGTTTGTCGGTTGATACAGAACTGAAACAAATCAGTTCCCGTGTACCGGATGACAATCAGGAACCGAAGAGATAGCCTCCGCAGCGCATTTGCGGAGGTTTTTTTATGATTGCCTGGTTTGTTCTTACGCTTCTGATCGCTCTGTCGGTTTTCGCGATCCTTCTCTACAACACGTTGGTCAAGAAGCGGCAGATGGTCGAAGAAGGCTGGAGCGGCATTGATGTCCAGCTGAAGAGACGGGCAAACCTGATCCCTAATCTGGTCGAGACCGTGAAAGGATATGCCTCTCACGAGCAAGAAACGCTGGATGCGGTCACGCAACTTCGAACCCAGGTCGGCTCGCTTCCGAAAGATGATGTGGCCGGAAGGGCAAAGGCGGAAGGGCAGCTGTCGCAAGCGCTTGGTCGGCTCTTTGCTGTTGCAGAGGCCTATCCCGACCTGAAGGCAAGTCAGAATTTTGCCGATCTCCATCAGTCCCTGGACGACATCGAAGACGCCATCCAAATGGCTCGCCGCTACTACAATGGAGCAGTTCGGGGATTGAATGTGGCGGTTGAGAGTTTTCCATCCAACCTGATTGCCAACCAGTTCAAATTCGAAAAGGCCGAGTACTTCGAGATTGAGGATGACGCGGATCGGGCCGTGCCCACGGTTCAGTTTTGACGGAGAGCGACCCGATGAAAAACCTCCGCATTTTGGCCTGCGGCTTTGCCGGGCTCTTCCTTCTGGTGCTCAGTTGGTCTGCCCACGCAGACGAGCGGATCCTGAAATTCGTTTCAAACATTGAAGCGGCAAAAGACGGTAAGCTGACGATCACCGAAACGATTACCGTACGCGCGGAAGCCAGAGAAATCAGGCGGGGGATCTTCAGGGACATTCCACTGTCGGCCAAGGGGGCGAACGGGCGAACCTACCAGGTAGGATTCAAACTGCTCTCCGTGTTGCAGGATGGACAGCCTGCGCCGCATTTCACCCGGAAGAGTCCAAACGGGGTTAGGATCTATGTCGGTGAGGAAAGCGTATTTCTTCGAGCGGGCAACTACACCTACACGTTCGTTTATGAAACCACCCGGCAAGTCCGTTACTTCGAAGACTACGACGAGATCTACTGGAACGCGACCGGAGTGGAATGGGCGTTTCCGATTGACCAAGCGATTGCGCGTGTTGTTCTGCCCGCAGGTGTGAAAGCCTCCGACTGGACAGGCTTCACGGGACCTTTCGGTTCAACCGACCAGAATTATGATGCCTTTTCTGAAGCCGATGGATCAGAAGTCGTTTTCACCACCACCCGGGCCCTGGCGCCTCACGAAGGCCTGACCGTTGTCGTCAACATGCCTGTCGGTTCCATTCTGCCACCTTCGCAAGCCGAACAGTTCCAGTACTTCCTGACGGACTATCGATACGAGTTGATAGGTGGCACGGGCGTTCTGCTGATTTTCTTTTATTACCTTTTTTCCTGGATCAAGGTTGGTCGTGATCCTTCAAAGGGTGTCATTTTCCCAAGGTTCAAGGCACCTGAAAATGTCTCACCTGCACTTGCCAGATTTATCGTCAATCGGGGATTTGGAGACGGCGGTTGGACTGCTTTGTCTGCTGCCTGTCTCAATCTTGCGGTGAAAAAGCGACTTCGGCTGGAAGACGACGATGGCGAAGTCACCCTTTTCCTGAAACCAGACGGCAGGAATGGAGCCGTTGCGGGAAGTGGTTTGCCCAAGGGAGAAGCTGCCCTGGAAAAATGGCTGAACGACCGTGGCAGCCCCCTGATCCTGAACGAAAACAACGGCAAATCGATCCAGAAACTTGGCGACAGGTTCTGTAGTGCGATTAGCAGCGAAAGCAGCAATGTTTATTTCAAGAGCAACTGGACCTACCTGGTCCCGGCTATCCTGCTTTCGCTGATCACCATAGCCGCCATGATTTTTCTTGTGCCGAAGACTTCTTCGCAGGTGGAATTCACGATCATGTTCATGTTCTTCTCCGTCTTCGTGACCATGATTTCTGTCGGGTTTGGTCTGATCTTTCGAAGGTTTGTCAATCTTCCGGTGCAGTTGGGTTTGTCGTTTGTTGCATTGGGACTGCTGGCTTTCGGAGCTGCCAGCCTGGCCGATCTGGCGACTGGCGGTCTTGACGGCATGCAAGCATTTCCGATTATCGTCGTCTTGTTGATTGCATTGAATATCGTGTTTATCTGCGTAATCGGCGCTCCTACGGCGCTCGGGCGTAAAGTGCTGGATGAAATCGAGGGATTGCATCTTTATTTGTCGGTCGCTGAAAAAGAACGGCTCAATATGGCCGAAGCACCTGATATGAGCACGACCCATTTTGAAAAACTGCTTCCCTATGCCGTCGCGCTGGGCGTCGAAAAGCCTTGGTCCAAGGCATTTGAAGGCTGGTTGGCGACTGCCGCGGGGGCTGCCGCAGCGGGCAGTTATCATCCGGGCTGGTACTCGGGCAGATCATTTGACGCCAGACGGATTTCCGAGAGCGTGGGAGCAACGGCGAGCGCAATGGCAGGCTCCTTTCAGTCGTCAGTGCCGGTTCCGGAGACCTCCAGTTCCGGCTCTTCCAGCGGATCATCCGGCGGCGGTGGCGGCGG
>JBCCVB010000253.1:0-4496 GCA_039195965.1 Pseudomonadota bacterium | reverse complement strand
TCCCGCACAATTTCCGTTCATTGCCGTCAACGCGCCCTCGATTAATAAAGCGGAAAAACCACCAAAGATTCTGTTGTTTAGTGGTCGTAAAAATTCCAAAACGACTCTTAAGGTAAACGGTTTTTAAACCCGAACCGTCGAGTTTGAGGGAGCAAACTCACGACTCTGGCGCAAACATGTTGAAATCGGTGTTTTCATCATTCTTTTTACCCCGTTTGAGGGTGAAGCATTCCCTCACGGGAAGCTGGATTGCATCGCCACGTCTGCCGCGGGATGTCGTTATTGCCTCGGTCTTTGCGAACGTGCTTGGTCTGGCTATGCCGCTTGCGATTCTGCAGGTCTACGATCGGGTGCTCCCGAATTCCTCAACCGATACGTTGCTGGTCCTGATGGCAGGAGTGATCTGCGTCCTGATCGCGGATGCCGCAATCAAGATTGCACGCACAGCTGTGGTCGGTCGTTTGGGCGCAGGCTTCAACCACCAGGCGCATAAGGAGCTCTTTCGGCGAGTTCTTGATGCCAAGCCAGCCCTGTTTGCCAAGACACCTGTATCCGTTCAAGTTCACCGACTGAGAGCCTTGCAGTCTGTGTCCGATCATTATGGTGATCAGGGCAGGTTGTTGGCGATAGATCTGCCAGCCGGCGGGATCTATCTGGCTGTCCTGATCTTCATCGCCGGACCGCTTGCATTTGTGCCTGTGTGCTTGCTCGCCCTTTTTCTCTTGTTTGCCGTGAACCGAAATCGGTCTCTCCAGCAAGTGGTTGCAGACCGGGCGGATCAGGACGATCGCAAATCCGATTTCATTCTCGAGGTCTTGTCCGGCGCCAAAACGGTGAAGTCTCAGGCGATGGAAGCCTTGATCATGCGCCGTTTTGAACGACTGCAGCGCGCGACCGCCAAACTCAGTGCGAAATACATGCGTTTGTCCGGCATAGCTCGAGATGCCTCTTCGATGTTCGGTACCCTGACGACGGTTTTCGTCGTCTTGTTCGGTGCACTGATGGTGATCAATGGCAACTTCAGTATCGGTGGAGTGGCCGCCAGTACGTTGCTGTCGGGGCAGTTCGTCCAGCCATTTTTGCGTGCCATCAATCAGCTGACCGACATGCAGCGACTGAAGCACGATTACAGTCAGGTGCAAAACCTGTTTGAATTGCCTGATATCGAACAACGTGAAGCCATGAAAGTTGACATCGACGGGTCTATCGAACTCGTCGATGTTTCTGCCGAAGTAGCGGAAGGCAAGCGGCGGGTATTCTCAAACGTCAATCTGAACATCGAACCAGGGCAGTTCATCGGATTTCAGGGGGCGGACGGGAGCGGCAAGTCCACATTGATGAAATTACTGACAGGAGAAATGTCGCCGAAGTCCGGAAAGATCCTGATTGGTGGTAAGAACTTTGATGGTCCGGCGAAATACACGCTCAGGCAATCGATTGCCTATGTTGATGCACAATCGGCAATATTCAACGGTACGATCCTGGAAAACATCACTATGTTCGGTGCTGTTTCTGACATCGCGCATGCCAGGATGGCATCGAAACTGATCGGGCTCGAGAAAGAGATACACCTCTTGCCGAAGGGATATGAAACCCAGCTGGGAGCTGATCTCGGCGGTAAGGTTCCAGCGTCGACGTTACAAAGAATCGGTATCGCAAGAGCTCTGGCGGGCGAACCCAGAATCCTCATTCTGGATGAGGCAAACGCGCATCTGGATCAGCAGGCCGATCGCGGTTTGATGCAGGCCCTGAAACGTCTCAAGGGATACCTGACGGTGATCATTGTAAGTCATCGCCCATCGATGTTGGCTCTTGCTGACAGGCAGTTCGAACTTCGTGACGGCCAGATCCATGCGATGACGGACGGTGGCCAGAACACTCAGCCTCAGAAAATGGGAATGCCGGCGTGAGTAAATCCCTCTTTGATCTTGTGGATCTTCATTCCGAGGACAATCCGGTCCACCGGCAATGGAACGACATCTCCGAAGGGCTGAACGCCAGCACTCCACAGGACTCGGCATTTCAAAAGCTCAAGCTCGACACGGCCCCAGCAGAGAAATGCCTCATTCCATTGCTTCGCGAAATGCGTTGGCAAGGGAACGACCGACTTCTGTTCGAAGCGTTGCCGCATTTCGATCGAATCGAAACCTTTCAGGAATTGCGGACGGTCCTCAATCGGCTACACGTCAAGACCACCGCGTTTCAGGGAAACATCAGCGAGTTGACGGAAGCGCAATTGCCGTGCCTTCGCATCTCCGCCCGCGATGTTCAAGTGCTGGTCAGCAAGACGGATACAGGTGAGTTCAGGGCATACTCCGGACAGGACGGCGAAGCGGTAATTTTGTCTGCGAAGGAAGTCGCAAGGTCCGAAGTCTATCTGGTTTGTGATGAAAAAGAGGAAGAAAGCCAGGTTCGAAGCAACCGAAGCTGGTCGTCGACGGCTTCCAAGAAGTTCCGAAGCAGCATTCTGTCAATTCTGGCGCTTGGTTTCGTACTCAACGTCTTCGCGCTCGGTCCGCCACTGTTCATCATGGCCATCTACGACAAGGCAATGGGGGCAAAATCGATAGATGTCTTGCTCACCATGGCGGTCGGCATTGCCATTATCCTTGTTTGCGAACTGGCTCTGAGAAGAGCCAAAAACCGGCTGCAATCTTACCTGGGCGGACGCATTGACGCGATTGTCGGCAACAAGACATTCGAGAGAATTTTGCATTTGCCGTATTCGATGCTCTCGGAAGCACCTATCGGTACGCAGGTCATGCGGCTGCGATACTTCGACAGCGTTCGCGATATATTTCAGAGTTCGCTGTTTAACGCAGTCATAGATATTCCTTTTTCATTGATCTTCATCACTGCGATTTTTCTGATAGGTGGACCGGTTGCTCTGCCACCACTTGCGCTTCTCGTGATCTACGCCCTGATCGCAGTCTACGTGCTGCCGAAGGTTCAAAGAGAAGTCGCCGCTGTCGGGGAGCAGAAGTCCAAGCTCAACAGCTTCATGATAGAAACGTTCCGCAACCAGCGAGCTCTGCGGAACCTGTCGGTTGAAGATACCTGGCTTGACCGGTTCTCGGTGCTTTCCGCCAGTTTCAACAAGATGAACGTTCATGCGCGACACTTGACCCATGTGCTTCAGACGATCTCTCAGGCCTTGATGACGATTTGCGGTGTGCTGGTCCTCGGGATCGGCGCCATGCAGGTAATGGGCGGCGAGATGAGCCTTGGTGCGTTGATTGCAACAATGGCGCTGTCCTGGCGCGTTCTAAATCCGATGAACCAGGCGTTTTTGAGCATAACGCAGCTTGCGCAAAGCAGGACGGTCATAGACCAGATCAACAACCTGATGAAAGTTCCGCTTGAAAGGGAACCGGGGCACTTGCCCCGTATCACCCGCGATATTCAAGGGGACCTGAAAATATCTTCTTTGGTGCTCCGCTATCCCGGATCCACCGAAGCTTCCTTGAAGGGCATCGAACTGACCGTCAAGGAAGGGGAAATGATTGCAATAACCGGACCAAGCGGTTCCGGAAAGACGGCCCTTTTCCAGGCTTTGACGGGACTTTTCCAGCCGCAGGTTGGCTCCATCTTGTTCGATGGTCTCGATGTCCGTCAGCTCGATGCCGGTGAATGGAGGTCCAAGATCGGGTATGCGCCCGATGATCTGGATTTTTTCTATGGCACGGTGAAGCAGAACCTTTTGCTGTCAGATCCGGGTGCCAGCGATGAACGTCTGTTTGAAATTACCACGCAACTCGGTCTCCTGTCTTATCTGGAGGAAAACTTTGAAGGACTTGAGACAAGGTTGAATGGGGAGGTGCTGAAGCAGATCCCGGACAACATGAAGCAGCGCATCGTACTTGCTCGCGCATTTATCAAAACGGTTCCGCTCTATCTATTTGATAACCCTGGAACCCATCTCGACTTTGAGGGCGACAAGAAGTTCATGGAAATGATCCGCGGATTGCATGGCAAGGCGACCATTCTCATCAACACTCAGCGTCCAAGTCACATGAAGATGGCGGATCGTGTGGTGGTTTTGAACTCGGGGCAGATTGCCATGATGGGCACACCGGACAAGGTGGTTCCCGCGTTGATGGGGCAGACCGCCAAAGCGAGCTGATACCAGCAAGTTTGTCGGCGCATTCCTTGTCTTAAGGCAGGTTAGCACAGCGAAAACCTGGTGCACCGATCACTCGACCGGTGCACCAGGTTGTTTATCAAGACCTTTCTGTCTGGCGAATATCGGCTATCGCTTCCTGGAAAGCCGGATTTGCCAATATTGCTTCCGAATAGGCATGTCCAAGCACCTGACCGGAGGAGACATCCATCGGATAGTGAACACCGGCGATCACCCGGCCGTGGCCGATCCGGTTTGCAAGATCCATCAATTCGTCACTCTTTTCCGGAAAGACTTCCGAGAGCAGGCGAGCATAGACGATGGCGCGAATTGAATGACCACTTGGGTAAGAGGCCACAGCGCGCGCGTCTCCAAC
>JBCCVB010000252.1:0-4652 GCA_039195965.1 Pseudomonadota bacterium | reverse complement strand
CCAACGAGCTGCAGAAATACCTGTCCGAGCTGAACATGAAATCGCCGCATGGCAAGATTCAGCTGGCCCAGGCCAACACTTCAGGCAAGTCAGACCAGACCGACGACCTGTTGATTGAAGCCGACCGGGTTCTGGGCGCCAAAGGCAAGAAACCAAAACAGGATTCTGCCAAGCAGGACAGCGTCAAACAGGACAACGCCAATCCGGACAACCAGCCCGAACCGGATCGCGAAGTGGCCGAACCGGACGAAAAGCCGTCCGACTACCAGAAAACAGCCAGCAAGGACGGCAAGGAAAAGAAAACTCTGACGGCGGCTGAAGAGCATCTGCAATTGTTTGTGGAGAACCGCTATCCGGCCGCTGCAACCTGCGGCATCTGCCATCCCAAGCACTACAAGGAATGGTCGGTTTCCCAGCACGCCTATGCCCAGCTCAGCCCGATTTACCTGTCGCTCAACAACAAGATCAACGAGTTGAGCAATGGCTCAAACGGCGACTTCTGCCTGCGCTGCCACAGCCCGGTTGGGGCAAATCTGGGCGAAAGCACATTCGAGTCCAACCTGGACCGCCACCCCACCTCGCGTGAGGGCATCACCTGCGTCGTCTGTCACCGCATCGACCGGGCCTACAACAAGGTCAGTGGCCGGTTGGCGCTGGTCGAAGGCGGCCTGACCGCACCGATTTTCGGTCCGGAAGGCAACGAAGGTGTCCAGCAGGTCCTCGACAAGCCCGAAAAGTTCCGTGTCGTCACCGACGAGAAGGAACCGGGCCGCAAGATTCACAACCAGGCCAAGGTGTTCGCGCCGATCAAGTCCTCGACCTTCTGCGGCAGCTGCCATGATGTGACGCTGTTCAACGGTTTCCGGCTCGAAGAAGCGTTTAGCGAATACCGCCTGTCGCCGGCGGCAGCCCGCGGTGTCACCTGTCAAGATTGCCATATGGGCAAGATCGAGGGCAAGCCGTCTGGTTATGACGAGGGACCAGCCGCGGTTATCGGCGATGTTCCGACCAAATCGCGCAAGCTGACCCGTCACCTGTTCTCAGGACCCGACTACCCGGTCATTCATCCCGGCATCTTCCCGCACAACCAGAAAGCGGCGGAATTCAAGACCATGCGCGAATGGCTGGAGTTCAAGCACAAGGAAGGCTGGGGCACGGACAAGTTCGAAGACGCCATCCCTGCCGGCTACAAGTTCCCCAAAGCCTGGGAATCGGTTGACGATCGCTACGACGCACGCGAGATCCTCAAAGAGCAGTTTGAATTGCTCGAATTCGCCAAGCGCGCCCGCCTTGAGGTTCTGCGCAACGGATACAAGCTCGACGAAGTGGTTGTGGAGCGTGCCGACGTGGGCGGCCTCGCCTTCCGGGTCAAGGTTCGCAACGGCACGGACGGCCACAACGTACCCACCGGCTTCACCGGCGAGCGTCTGGTATGGCTCCAGGTCACCGTGACCGACCGCAACGGCAAGGTTGTCTTCCGCTCGGGCGACAGGGACGCCAATGGCGACCTGAGAGATGGCCACTCATCCTACGTCCACGCCGGCAAGGCCGAACTGGACAGCCAGCTGTTCTCCCTGCAGTCGATCTTCGTGACCCAGAACGGACGCGGCGGCGAGATCGAGCACGTCATTCCGATCCCGTTCCCGACCTTCGCCCTGCCCCGCGTACTGCCGTCTACGACATCGCTTGTGTTCAGCGGCGAGCCGGCCACCGAACGCAACCACAAGAAGGGCATCGAGCCAAACGGCCACCGCTGGGCCTCCTACAGGGTAAGCAGCAGCCAGCTGACCGGCAACGGTCCGTACAAGGCGACTGTCAAGCTGATGGCGCAGGCCGTGCCGATCAACCTGATCACCAGCATTCAGAGTGTCGGCTTCGACTTCCACATGACACCTCGCGAGGTTGGCGACGCGCTGATCGCCGGTGCCCAGATGCTGTGGAAAAAGGAAGTGACACTGGGCGCGACCGCTGTTTCGAACTCAGGCTCCGGACCCATTCAGTTGGCTCCAGCCGCGTTCGGAGCGTCAGTCCCCGACGCAACCGTGACGCCTGGCCGTGCGGCTCCAGCCATTGCGGCACCCAAACGCCAGCGGCGAACAGCAGACCCACAGGTGAAGTGACAGCTGCAGTTCGTCGATCCGCGGAGGCCTCCCGTGCCTACCAACCACAAAAAGACTTGAGAGGGAGCAGGCAACTCAATGAAGGATAAGCCACATTTCACAGGGTTTTCACGCACCACGTTGCTGATGCTGACAGTCCTGACACCGGGCATCCTGTACTCGATCTCGGCCACTGCAACCGAGTTGAGCAGAAAAAATTACCAGCAGAACGTGACGGCGCACAGCAAGGGGGACCCGCTGATAACGCCGACAGCTGGCGAACCGGCGGAGAGAACCGGCGAGCACTGGTACAGTGCTTTCTGGCCGCTGGGCGACAGAAGCGAAGTTGCCAGCCTGAAGGACGAGTACGTCGAGTTCAGGACCGAGAAGACCGAAAAGGAAGAAGACCGGCTTCCGGCCAGACCTCCACTCTTGTACGAGCTTGGCAATGGTTTCCTGGACACCGGCAACCTGCACCCCGGGTTCGAAATCCCGTTCATAGGTGCGGTCTGGCAACCAAGGTTGTGGGCCTACATGATCAACCGCACGGCGTTTCAGTCATTCGACAGTGGCGGGCCCGGTGGACGCGAAACCGAGATCGCCAACCGGCTCGACCTGTTTGCCAATCTCCAGCTGACCGGAACTGAGAAGATCCTTCTGGGGTTGCGCACCACAGACAACAACCGGCCGGACCGGTTTACCCGCTACACATTCGATGGTGCCAACGAAGGCTTCAACGATGAATTCGACTTCAATGTCGAAACCCTGTTTTTCGAAGGTGACTTGGGCAGCCTGTTCCCGAACCTGGACCGGGAAGGGCAAAGGCCGATAGACCTGGGTTTCACTGTCGGACGCCAACCGGTGATATTCCAGGAAGGCATTATCATAAACGATACCATCGATGCGGTCGGCTTCGTCCGCAACAACATCCCGTTTCCCGGCACGTCCAATCTCCGCATTTCGGCGATGTACGGCTGGAACCGGCTTGACCGCAACGACTTTGACCGTCCTGGCAACGACTCGAACATGTTCGGCCTGTTCATAGCCGCGGACACGCATCTGAGCACGCTCAACTACGACATGATCTATGTTGATGACGAGGGCAATGGTGACGGCCTCTATATCGGCGTCTCGGCTATCCAGCGTCTGCCGTGGCTCTATGGCGTCAGCACCGCGTTCCGGGTCAATACGTCATTTGCCCTTGAAGACGAAATTGAAGGCAATGTGGTGGGCGACGGCACCCTGATTACCACCGAGTTGTCCAAAACCGTCACCGGATCGGATGATATTGTCTACTTCAACTCCTTCCTGGGCATTGGCAATTACACGCAGGCCGGCCGAGAGGCCATCGTCGGCGGCCCGCTGGCTAACACCGGTATCCTGTTCGCATCGCCCAACCTCAGCACGTATCTGGCCGAGATTGATCCGTTCACCTCCGACAGTGTCGTGGGCGGAGCCATCGGCTACCAGGCATTCTGGGATGACAAGCGCCGCAACCTGATCCTGGAAATCGCCGGCCGCCATGATCTCAGCGGCGATGGTCTGGACAGCATCGGCTTCGGTGCCCAGTTGCAGCAGGCCATTGGCCAGCACATCCAGCTGACCTTCGAGACCTTCTACACGATCAATGAAGGCCGCGACGACAACTTTGGCGGGCGGGCGGAGTTTCAGTTCGTCTACTGAGACCTGCACGCCGACCGGCTACAGCCGCGCGGCGGCAATGATGAGGGACAAAAAATGGAGTTGACGGAACTTACACAGCTTGTCGGGATCATGGTTGCCGGCGCCGCGTCCATGCGCGCTGCGATCAGCGTGGCATCGTTTGCCGGGCGCAAATATCAGTTTGCCCGGCAGGAGAAGAAATACGTCGCCGAGTTTCGGCACGCTACTGCCGGTATTTTCCAGAACCGCCAGATCCAGCGCCAGGAAGTTCCGCTCACCTGGCAGGGCAAGCGCAAATTCCGGATCGTCAACCGGGTTTATGAAAACTACAAGCAGGATATCTGCTCTTTCTATCTGGAACCCAATGACGGCAGATCAATTCCACCGTTCAGACCCGGCCAGTTCCTGACCTTCTCGGTGCCCGTCCCGGGTCAGGCCGAACCGATTACAAGGTGCTACTCGCTGTCTGAAAGCCCGGCGGCCGGCGGCTATTACCGCGTCACCGTCAAGCGGCTTGCCCCACCTGCCGGTGCGCCTGAAGGAACGCTGCCCGGACAGTCTTCGGATTACTTCCACACTCACTTGCAGCCCGGATCCATCGTCGAGGCCTACGCGCCTTCAGGATCGTTCTGTCTCGATGAGCATTCCGGCAGGCCGGTTGTGCTGATCGCTGGCGGTGTCGGCATCACCCCGATTGTCAGCATGTTGAACTCGCTGATCGCCACACGGTCAACCCGCGAGATCTGGCTCTTTTACGGTGTTCGCAACCGGGGCGAACATGCCATGTACAACCATCTGCGCCAGCTCGCCGCCCGGGTGCGCAATCTGCGCGTGGTCGTCGCCTACAGCCGCCCCACCAATTCGTGCCGGCACAATGTCGACTATCACCTG
>JBCCVB010000251.1:0-4779 GCA_039195965.1 Pseudomonadota bacterium | reverse complement strand
CATTCAGGTCGTGTTTCAGGACCCGTTCTCGTCGCTCAATCCGCGCATGATCATTCGCCAGATTCTGGAAGAAGGTCTGATCGTGAACGGGATTGGCTCCTCTTCCAGGGAACGTCTGGAGTTGATCAAGCAGGCGCTTGACGATGTGCAGATGCCCCATCATGCGCTCGATCGTTTCCCGCATGAGTTTTCAGGCGGGCAAAGGCAGCGGCTGGCAATTGCCCGCGCCATTGTCCTGAAACCGGAATTTATCCTTCTGGATGAACCGACGTCGGCCCTGGATCTTTCCATTCAGGCGCAGATCATCGAGCTCTTGCGTGAACTTCGCGACAAGCACGATTTGAGCTACCTGTTCATCAGCCACGACTTGAAGGTGGTGCGTGCACTTTGTCATCGTGTCATCGTCATGAAGAATGGATGTGTCGTGGAAGAGGGGAATACTCCGGAGGTGCTTGAGAAGCCGAAGACGGACTATACCCGCAGGCTCGTGCGTGCAGCATTTGACGTTGTTGCCTGACACATGAGTGAAGTTGTGCCTCACATCGCGATAGTGGGTGGTGGAACTGCAGGTTGGCTGGCGGCGCACATGCTGCGCCGATTGTCCCGCGAAACGGATACGGCTTGTCGATTGACGGTGATTGAGGACCCGGACGTTCCTACGATCGGTGTGGGCGAGGGGACAACGTCCGTCTTCCGTGACGTGTTGCTCGATCTCGGTTTTGACGAGTTCGAGTTCATGCGCGAGACCGGTGCGACCATCAAGTATGGTATCCGGCATATCGGTTGGGGGAAGCGGCCGAGCGGTCCAGGCTCGGACTATATGGGGCCGATTGACGATCCGCATCAACTGACGCCGGATCCGACCGGACAGGGCAGGCCCTGGCTGCATTACAGTGCGATTGCGGCAGGACAGCCGGCGATCCGTTCACATGTGTTCACGCCGCTGATGACAGGACAGCGCGCACCATGGGCGCTGCAGGGCGAGAGGCTGGTGCCGGTCAGCCCCTATCATCATGCCTACCATTTTGATCAGGCGAAGGTCGGTGCCTTTCTACGCTGGAAAGCCGACGGGATCGAACAGGTCTCCGCCAAGGTGACCGGCCTGGAAAAGGACAGTGCGTCCGGTCTTGTCACGGCATTGAAGTGTCAAGGGCAACCGGACATCGCAGTGGACTTCATTTTCGATTGTACCGGGTTCCGAAGAGCGCTGATCACGGAGCTTGGCGTCTCCTGGCATCACTATGGCTCCTTGTTGCCGCTCAACCGGGCAATGCCCTTCTGGCTCCAACACTCGGAGGCGAGTGAGATCGCCCCTTACACCACGGCACGCGCATTGCGCTCCGGTTGGATGTGGCAGATCCCGACTGCGGACCGCCTTGGGTGTGGGTATGTTTATTCTGATGCACATACGACGCCAGAGGAGGCGCAAAAGGAAGTCGAGCAGGTTCTTGGGTGCAGCATCTCTCCTCGGGCGGACCTTGCTTTCAAGGAAGGGCGTTTGAGCCAGCCATGGAGCGGCAACTGCATCGCGTTGGGGCTTTCACAGTGTTTTTTGGAACCACTGGAGGCCACATCGATCCACGGAACCGTGGTGCAGTTGCTTTTGCTTGGGGCCGGCGGTTTCCTTGCTCGCCTCGGTGGTGATATCTCCGAATTGCGCGAGAGTTACAATCAGGCGATCAATCAGCAGATCGATGATTTCGCGCAGTTCATCAATCTGCATTATGCCGGTGGACGAAGAGACAGCGCCTTTTGGCAGGACATGACGGAAAGCAGTATTTCCGATCTCAACAGGGAACGCCTTCAGCTGTGGTCGAACGAGGCCCCGGTTCGAGCACATTTCCCGACACTTCCTGCGGGTTTGCCGCATGTTCAGGAGCAGCTCTATATGCCGGTTCTGGATGGTCTGGAGCTTTTGCCCAAGGCGCCGTGCAAGGCTGCCTTGACCCGGACTGCCGGATTGGCGCGCGCGGCGCGCCTGCAGCGCGAGGACAACCGCGAGCAGTTTCGCAAGATATCGGCCAAGGCCCTTGGTCACCGCGAATTCCTCACCCGATTGAATTCAGGTGATCTGCCTCACTGAGTGGAAGAGGACGGATGAAAGCTCAGGCGCTCTCTCGAACGATCAGCTTTCCTTGGAACTTGTTCAGTCCCGTTCCATCGGTCTCGTCCCGCAGAAAGGCCACCAGGCTTTCCGCCATGTCCGACATCGGCTGGCGGTAGGTGGTGAGTTTATAATTGGGGCTGTCCGCTGCGGGGATGTCGTCAAATCCGGTTACAGCTATGTCTTTCGGGACAGAGAGGCCAAGCTGATGCTTGATCGCGTCGATCGCACCGATCGCCAGGGCATCGTTTTCACAGACAATGACATCCGGACGGTCGCTGGCACTACGGTTGGACAACGCTGAAGCAATGGTGTCGAAGCTTTGTTTCGCGTCATAGACACCAGCTGTCACGACTTCCGGACGATTGCCGGTTTTCCGCTCCCATTCCGAAACGAATGTTTCCTGGCGCAGCAAGTGAGCTGAATCGGATTGCGGTCCGGCGAGAAACATGGGCCTGGAAAACTTCTTCTCCAGGACGTAGTCGGCAATCTCCCTCATCGCGGCTTCATCGTCGCAGCAGATCGAGACTGCTTTCGGATTGCGGGACATGCGGGCAAATGTCACCAGCTTGCGCACTCGCTTGGCCCCCAGTGCCGTTTCCAGAACGTCTTCATTGAAGCGTGAACCAATCACAACTGCCGCATCAACCCGCCTTTGACTGGCACTCAGAAGCGCGCCCGGCGCGTCATCTTCGTCCAGCATGTTGACCAGGAATGTATCCCAGCCGGCCTTTCTCAGCGCTTTGGTCAGGCGCTCAAGCATGACCAGCTTGTGAGGGTTTGCAAAGTCATCGATGAGAAGGGACACGATCCGGGAATTGTTGGAGCGAAGGCTCGATGCTGCCAGGTCGGGTACATAGCCGAGCTTTTCAGCAGCTTCCGTAACCCGTTTTCTGCTTTCCACGGAAATGGATGCGTTTAGCCGAAACGCGCGATTGACCGTCCAGCGGGACACGCCCGCTTCGGCAGCCACGTCATCTGCAGTCACCGTTTGAACCGGTTCTTTTTCTGTTTTGTCAGCCATCACACTTCGTCTCGAAAATCGCGCAAGTCAGATATCATCTATCAAGCTTTGCTCTCGAGAGCAAAATGTGCTTGCTCTCGAGAGCAGGAACTGTCATTTGTGCCGCAACTTGGTTTCAAACTGGAGGAATGCCAATGCTCAAGGTTGGCTTGCTGGGTGCAGGACGCATCGGTCAGGTGCACGCGGTGAACATTGCGGGTCACCAGAACAGTGAACTGGTCGCCGTGTCCGACATCTACGAAGATGCCGCGCAAACGCTGGCTGCAAAGTATGGTGCGGCAGCGCGTGCATCCGAAGACATCCTGAAGGATGACGGCATTGATGTCGTGTTGGTTGCCACTTCAACAGATACCCATGCCGATCTGATTGAAGCGGCAACTGCCGCAGGCAAGGCGGTTTTGTGCGAAAAGCCGGTGGATCTGTCCCTTGAAAGAGCAAAGGCATGCCTGGAAGCTGCCGAAAGGACCGGGTGCCCGGTCATGGTTGGTTTCAATCGCCGATTTGATCCTAACTTCTCTGCCCTGAAAACTGCGGCCGACGCCGATGAGATCGGCAAGAGTGAGCTGCTTTCCGTGACATCTTTCGATCCGGCGCCTCCGCCTGTTTCCTATGTGAAAGTCTCAGGCGGCCTGTTCCGCGACATGATGATCCATGATTTTGACATGGCGTGCTGGATCATGGGGGGAGCTCCTCAAAAGGTCTTTGCGACAGGAAGCTCGATTGTCGATCTTGAAATCGGTGCCGCAGGCGATGTCGACACCGCAGCGGTCACACTCAGCTGGGCCGATGGACGGATAGCTGTCATCAAGAACAGTCGCCGTGCGGTCTACGGGTATGACCAGCGTGTCGAATTGCTTGGCGCGGACGGATTGCTTGGCGCCAAGAATGTCCTTGAAAACACGGTCGAGAAGATCACCGTCGAAGGCAATGTTTCCGCAAAACCGGAGTACTTCTTCCTGGAGCGTTACATGCGTGCCTATGCAGCTGAATGGGACGCATTTGTAACGGCGGTCAAAACGGGCAAGACAATGCCCGTCACGCTGGCAGAAGGGGTTCTGGCACTGGCCGTTGCCGACGCCGCCACCTTGTCTCACCAAACCGGGGAAGCCGTTCCGGTTTCGCTCTGAAAGGACACGACATGAAGCGGGAAATTGGGTGCTGCACCTGGATCTTTGGCGACGCGGGTCTGGAAGAAATTGCGGACCGGGTAAGGCGCACAGGTCTTGATGGCGTTGAACTGTTCGGAGCGGTGGATACGGTCGATCCGAAAGAAGCTTTGGCGATTTTTGAAGCGCGCGGTCTCAAGATCTTTTCGATCACACCCGGAGACGCAGATATTTCACATCCCGACCAGGATGTGAGAGGGCAGGCATTAGCCTATTACGACAGGCTGATGGATTGGGCGGTTCAGCTGGGAGGACCGCTCATCTCCTGCCACGGACAGGTAACGCGCATCAAGCCCGTCTCAACGCAGGAGGAAGAAGATGAGCTCCTGCTTGAAGCGGTCCGTCAGATTTGTTCCTTTGCCGGGAAGCGCGATCTCAATGTCGTGTACGAGATCCTGAACCGCTACGAAACGCACCAGATACGCACCGTCGCGGAAGGCCTGAACCTCTTGGAAAAGGTCGGGGCCGCAAATCTGACATTGCTG
>JBCCVB010000250.1:0-4803 GCA_039195965.1 Pseudomonadota bacterium | reverse complement strand
GGCAGAGGCAGTGAATGACCCAGGACGCACTGGTGGCCCGCACCGCAATACCGATTGCGGACGCATTGTCCAAACTCTTGGGCTCGAATGTTGAGATTGTAATCCATTCGCTGGCAACGGAGACGGTTGTCTACATCTGCAATCCCTATTCAAAGCGCGAGATTGGCGATCCATCCTATCTTTCAGAACTGGATTTTCGTGAAAACGATGACCGGGACGTGATCGGTCCCCACGAGCGGGTCAATTGGGATGGACGCGTTATTCGCTCAATCAGTGCAGTTTTGCGCGGTGATGATGGCAAACCCTTCGCGCTGGCTTGTTTCAACTACGATCTTTCCGACATCATGGCCGCTCAGAACGCAATTACTGCGCTGATCGGTGCACCGGTGAGCCCTGAAGAACCGCACGATCTGTTCAAGAACGATTGGCACGAGAAGATGAACAGGTTCATCGTCGATTGGTGTCGTGATAGAAACAAAACCGCTGACGCGCTGGCACGTGAAGACCGTCTGGAGTTGCTGGGCGAAATTGTCCGCACCGACGGACTGCGGGAAAAACACGCTGCTTCTTATGTGGCGCGTGTGCTCAATGTCAGCCGCGCTACCGTTTATAACGATATCAAGCAGGTCCGTTAGCCTTGCAGGAGGCCTTCCGCCAAGGGGCAGCTGGAACGAAAAAACCCGCCGATCGGCGGGTTTTTGAATTTGATTGTCTCTAAAACCTCAGGAAGCCTGAGCAACAACCTTGCGGGCCCGGCGATCAGCCACCGGCTGATAGGCAATCTTGCAATGGTGCGCGCAGTAGGGCACCCCAGCGTCGGATTGACGGCCGCAGAAATAGAAATCGTCGGTCGCAGGATCGCCGATCGGCCATTTGCAGGTCCGCTCGGTCAGCGTGAGAATGGATGCACGCTGGGAAATGGGAACGACCAATTCGGCAATCGGCTCTACTTGCGGCTTGGCTTCGATGACCGGAGCCGGAGCGATGTCAGCCTTGAGAGCTGTCGCACCATGTGTTTGCGGCTGCGGTGTTGGTCTCTTCGGGGCTGAGTTCCCGGCAGGTGAGGCTGTCCGTGGCCGACGCGGCTTGGCGCTGGTGGTGGAAGACTTTGCGCGGCCTGAAAGACCAAGACGGTGCACCTTTCCGATAACCGCATTACGAGTGACGCCGCCCAGTTCGCCAGCAATCTGACTTGCGCTCAGACCTTCGCCCCAAAGCTTCTTGAGAAGCTCAACCCGTTCGTTCGTCCAACTCATTGCCGCACCCTTTATTTTGACCGATTGACGGCCATTAACCTCGTGTTAAGCATACGTCAGCATGCCCAGCAATGGCATATCTTGTGCCTCTAAGTGATTTGCCGCACGAGATCTCGTGTTTGATTACCAAGAGGTTACAATAACGTTAATTTATGAGGCAAGCTTCGGGCCCAAACCAGTTGGGGATGAAGGGACTTTTCCCCAATTATGGCAAGGTTATGGAGAATTTTACAAAATCCACGTTTGAGCGGCGGAATTGCCATTCCCATTGACAGGGAACGGTGCGGAAGGTGTATAAGGAAGCCGCGACGTGCCGCCTCATCGGGGCGGCACGTTGCGTTTTGGCTCTTTCACACTCCTGGAGTGTGGTGCCGCACAAGGCCCGCCCCAACGTGAGAAAGAGCGTTCTTAAGGAGTTAAAAGAGGTTATGTCCGCGACTGCGCTATTCGGAAATTACGCAAGATCGAACCTGTCATTCGATCATGGGGAAGGTGTCTGGCTTGTTACGAAAGACGGCCGACGATTCCTCGATTGCGGTTCCGGCATCGCCGTCAATTCGCTTGGACATAGCCATCCCCATCTGGTGAAGGCTTTGCAGGATCAGGCGGCGAAGCTCTGGCACGTATCCAATTTGCACCAGATGCCGGAAGGCGAAAGGCTGGCGCGGCGGTTGGCCGACGAGACCTTCGCCGACAAGGTCCTGTTCGTGAACTCCGGCGCGGAGGCGATGGAAGCTGCCATCAAATGCGCGCGCCGCTACCATTATGACAACGGTCAGCCCGAACGGTTCCAGATCATAACTTTTGAAGGTGCCTTCCATGGCCGGACGATCGCGACCATCGCGGCGGGCGGCCAGGAGAAGTACCTGGAAGGTTTCGGACCGAAGGCGCCCGGATTTGACCAGGTGCCTTCAGGTGACCTGGACGCCTTGAAGGCGATGATCGGCCCGCAAACCGCGGCAATTGCGATCGAGCCTATTCAGGGTGAGGGTGGTATTCGCGAGATCCAGCCGGAATTCCTGCGTTCGTTGCGCAAGATCTGCGACGAAAACGGCATCCTGCTTATCTATGACGAAATCCAGACAGGCGTTGGTCGCACCGGCAAGCTGTTTGCCTATCAGTGGGCAGGTGTCGAGCCTGATCTTATGGCGATTGCCAAGGGTATTGGTGGTGGCTTCCCGATGGGAGCCTGCCTGGCAACTGCGGAAACAGCGGCTGCGCTGTCGCCCGGTACGCATGGAACCACCTTCGGCGGCAATCCGCTTGCCATGGCTGTTGGTAATGCGGTTCTCGACGTCGTGCTCGCCGATGGGTTTCTGGAAGGCGTGCAGGCAAAGGGCCTCAGCTTCAAACAGAAGCTAGCTGGTCTGGTCGATGCTCATCCGAAGGTTCTGGATCAGGTTCGCGGTAGCGGCCTGATGCTTGGGCTGCGCTGTGTTGTTCCTGCTGGTGACTATGTTGCCGCAGCCCGGGAAGCCGGTTTGCTGGCCGTTCCGGCGGGCGACAACGTCGTGCGCATCATGCCGCCGTTGACGATGACCGAGGAAGAAATCGCGATTGCCTTGGAGCGCCTTGAGCAGGCCGCCCAGGCTGTTGAAGCAAATCTGGTGGAAGGAGCGGCCGAATGACCGCCAACGGAAGCTACAGGAATTTTCTGGACCTGACGGAACTCGAGAGCGAAGAACTTCGCGAAATTCTTGACGTAGGCAAGAAGATCAAGGCAACGCGCAATGGTGTGCGCCGGGGCGAGGGCCCGTTGGCGGGCAAGGTGCTGGCAATGATCTTCGAACAGCCCTCCACCCGAACCCGCATCTCCTTTGACGTCGGCATGCGTGAACTCGGCGGTGAGACGCTGATGCTCACGGGCGCTGAAATGCAGCTTGGCCGCGGCGAGACCATCGCCGACACTGCACGGGTTCTGTCCCGTTTCGTCGACGCGATCATGATCCGTATCCTTGATCACGAACAGCTCGCTGAACTTGCTGAAAATGCCACGGTTCCGGTGATCAATGGTCTCACCAAGATCTCGCATCCCTGCCAGATCATGGCAGATTTGATGACATTTGAAGAGCATCGCGGACCAATCAAGGGCAAAAGCGTTGCCTGGACCGGCGACAGCAACAATGTGCTGGCTTCCTGGGTTCATGCAGCTCCTCGTTTCGACTTCGAACTGCGCATTGCGACGCCGGGCGAATTGAAACCGCCGCAGGATCTTATTGATGCCGCCCGCGCAAAGGGTGGTTCCATTATCGTCACAACAGACCCATATGAAGCGGTCAAGGGGACCGACTGTGTGGTGACCGATTGCTGGGTGTCCATGGGGGACGATGATGCCGAAACGCGTCATAACCTTCTGAGCGCCTATCAAGTGAACCAGCGGTTGATGGCTGAGGCGAATAACGACGCCCTGTTCATGCACTGCCTGCCGGCCCACCGGGGTGAGGAAGTCACCTCGGAGGTCATGGACGGTCCCAACTCTGTTGTGTTTGATGAAGCCGAAAACCGGCTCCATGCCCAGAAGGGTATTCTGGCCTGGTGTTTCGGCGCAGCTTAAGGCAAAGCCAACGTGGCACTAAATCTTGATGAACTGGGCATTACGCCCGCAGGGCTGGACGCTGTCCGGCCCTTTGCCGTGGAAGGGCTCGATGTGCGCGGCCGGGCTGTCGCACTGGGTCCTGTCCTGGAACAGATCCTGGACCGTCACGCATATCCGGAACCCGTCTCGCGTCTGCTGGCAGAGGCGATCGTGTTGACCAGTCTTCTGGGCACGTCCCTGAAGTTTGACGGCCGCTTCACATTGCAGACCCAGACCCAGGGTCCGGTTTCCATGCTGGTCGTGGACTTTGCCTCGCCCGATGCCGTGCGCGCCTGCGCGAGCTTCGACGAGGACCGGGTTCAGGCATTGATGGAAGCCGGTAAGGCAACACCTGAAGCCTTGCTCGGGCATGGGCATCTAGCGATGACCATTGACCAGGGCAAGCACATGCAGCGCTATCAGGGATTGGTAGAGCTGGATGGGGTGTCGCTCGAAGAAGTGGCGCGCAGATATTTCGAGCGGTCCGAGCAGCTTCCGACGGAAGTTCGCCTCGCGGTTGGTGAGCTCTACACCCGCAAGGAGGGAGAGGCGCACACCAAGACCTGGACGGCCGGTGGGATCATGGTTCAGTTTCTCCCTGAATCTCCTGAACGGATGCGGCAGGCGGATATCGATCCCGGCGATGCTCCCGAAGGCACGCAAGCGCACGAAGTTGAAGAAGACGATGCCTGGGTGGAAGCCAAGGCGCTTGTTGATACGGTCAAGGATGTCGAGCTGACGGATCCGGAAGTCAGCGTTGAGATGCTGCTGTTCCGTTTGTTTCATGAGCGAGGCGTTCGCCTGTTCGAACCGCAGCCTTTGAACGACAAGTGCAGGTGCTCACGGCAGAAGATCGAGGGCGTCCTGTCGGGTTTCAGTGCCGAGGAAGTCGAGCAGATGACCATTGACGGCAAAATTATCGTCACCTGTGAATTCTGCAGCACCAAATACGAGTTCGATTCCTGATCTCGC
>JBCCVB010000249.1:0-4865 GCA_039195965.1 Pseudomonadota bacterium | reverse complement strand
TTTATTTCAAAATCCAACCGACTGGCATCCATGGCGTGCCACTGGAATGAGCGTGCATGATCGCCTATGTGTTGGATACAAAGGAGCAATTCATGTCGCGCATCGATGATACCCGCCCATTCATCCCGCTCAATATTGCGGTGCTCACCGTCTCCGACACGAGAACACTGGAAGAAGACCGCTCCGGCGATACTCTGGCAGACAGGATTGAGAAGGCCGGACACATGGTTGCCGACCGCAAGATTGCCACGGACGATGTGCCGGCAATCCAGGAAATCGCGAAATCCTGGATCTTTGACAAGGGCGTGGACGTAATCATTTCCACCGGCGGAACCGGCTTCACCGGGCGGGATGTGACGCCCGAGGCAATGGAACCGCTTTTCGAAAAGCGCATGGATGGCTTTTCGGAGGTCTTCCACCGGATCTCCTATGACAAGATCGGAACGTCGACGATCCAGTCCAGGGCGACCGGTGGTGTTGCCGGTGCAACCTATATTTTCGTACTGCCCGGATCTCCTGGTGCCTGCAAGGACGCATGGGACGGCATCCTTAAGTGGCAACTCGACTACCGGCACATGCCGTGCAATTTCGTCGAGATCATGCCTCGTCTGGATGAACACCTGAAACGCGGCAAATTGCAGGAAGCCTGACTTGGCAACCTTCCACATTCGGCCGGCCGTCCTGGAAGATGAAGCGGAAGTATCGGCGTTGCTGCTGAGAAGCTATTCTGTATTGCTAACCGGCGCCTACGACGGGGAAACACTTCGAAAAGCCTTGCCGCTGATTGCGAGCGCCAGACCGGAGTTGCTGACCTCCGGCACGTATTATGTTGCGGAAACTGATAACGGCAAAATGATCGGCGTTGGAGGCTGGACCAGAACTTCACCGACCGGCAGGAATGAAACGGCCAACAACGGCAATATCCGTCATTTTGGAACCGATCCGGACCATATTGGCGAGGGTGTCGGGCGCGCCTTGATGGACCGATGTGTGGCAGAAGCCGCCAGCGCGGGCTTGTCGGAGCTTAATTGCTATTCCACTCTCAATGGCGAAGGGTTTTACAGGGCCTGCGGCTTCGAAAGTATCGAGCCTTTCGAAATTGAACTGCCCGAAAACTGTCTGTTCCCTTCGATCAGGATGACCCGGCCTCTTTGAGAAAGCGGCAAAGTCAGCGGATGTTTTTCTGAAAGGAGAATTGAATGGGCTTGCTAGTTGACGGTGTCTGGGTCTCAAAAGCAGAAAGCAATGAGATTCCCAATGATCGCTTCGAGCGCTCGAAAGCGCAGATCCGCAACTGGGTAACCAGAGACGGGTCCGCAGGGCCGACCGGCGCGAGTGGCTTTGCAGCTGAAAGCGGTCGCTATCATCTCTATGTTGCCTGGAATTGCCCCTGGGCTCACCGAACGCTTTTGATGCGCGCCCTCAAGGGTTTGCAGCCACACATCCCGATTTCCGTCCTGGCTCCCAAGCGCACGGACGACGGGTGGGTTTTTGCGCCTCAGGAAGGCTACATTGATACGCTCGGAGGGGCCAACGCTCTTCATGAAATCTATGCTTCAGGCACGGAAAACTATACAGGCCGTGTCACTGTTCCTGTTCTCTGGGACACGCTCAACAGCAAGTTGGTCAGTAACGAATCCGCAGAAATTATCCGCATGTTTAATGATGCATTCGACGGTATCGCCAGCACGAATACCGATTTCTTTCCTGAAAGACATCGCCAGGAAATCGAGGAATGGAACGGCTATATCTATCCCAAACTCAATAACGGAGTTTACAGAGCCGGGTTCTCGCGCTCACAAGACGCCTATGACGAGGCAGTTGCCGACGTCTTCGAAGCGCTCGATCGCATCGAAAATGCCCTTGAACCAGGCAAATGGCTCCTGGGTGATGCCATCACTGAAGCAGATGTCCGGCTGTTTCCGACGTTGGCCCGATTTGATGTTGCTTATTGGAGCGCCTTTAAATGCAACAGGCGACGGTTGATCGACTATCCTAATCTCTGGAGCTATACCCGCCGCTTTCATGCACTGCCGGGAGTTGCGGAAACCGTCAAGCTGGAGATCTACCGGCGGGGTTATCACTCCAGGAGCGAAGCCCGTAATCCGCATGGTATCGTGCCGATGGGACCGGCTGTTGATTTCGGCAAGCACTCAGGTATCGAATCGGGGCCGCAACCGGTCTGACGACCTTCAGCCCTCAACGCCCCATTGCGCAAGCTCGATGGTGATCCCTTCCGGACCGGTGATGAAATAAAGCAGCCTTTCATGAAACCCTTTGAGCTCGCTACGCACTTCAACACCGTTGCTCTTGAGCTTCTCCACCATCGCCTCTGCATCATTCACTTTGAAACAGATGTGGTTGTAGCCGGTTTTGTCGAGGCGGGCGCATAACGGATCAACGACGACTTCAGGGTTCCGGTAGTGCAATAGCTGGATTTCAAAGCGTGGTGACAGGCCAGGGACGATGAGGGTAACGTGATCGGCCTCAAGGTTCTCTACGCCCATATATCCGGCAAAGACCTCTCCCTTGATAACCGTGGTCTTCTGCTTTTCCTCTTCAAATCCCAAAAGCGAAAAGAAAGATCTGGCTGCGTCGAGATCCCGGACCGCGATTGTGCAATGGTCAAAACTCTGGATCATCCGAACCTCGCTGTCTGCTTGATTACATGACGAAATCTATACCACAGATTGTGCGACGAGCTTGCTTGCGTCAAGTTTGAGTTCAGTGGGCGCCTGTTTCCAGACCTCACCCATGCAGTTTTACAGCTACGCGTACTGGAATTCGCAAGGTTCCGACACAGAAACGGGCAAATGTCCGGCGTAGCCTGGCTGTCGTCCCTTCATGTTCCGGATCGCCCGAAGACACGGCAGCTGCCCTGAGGAAAACCAGACGGCTGCGGCCGATACGCTTAGCGATGTCGAGATCCTCAAGTTCAGGCAGAAGCCTGTAGCCACCGAGTTTCTTGTAGAATTGACGCGAAATCAGCAGTCCCTGATTGCCATAAGGCATGCCGAGCAACTGGGAGCGAACCGCGGCAACCGCTTCGCTGATCCGCGCGCTCAATCCGAATGCTTCGAAGCGAAGACGGAAACTGGCCACGGTTTGCGGACCGTTGGACGCTCGCCCTGCCCGCTCGATAAATGCCTGGGCCTCATGGTGCCAGCCGCTTTCCAGCAAAGTTTCCGGTCTCAGGAACAACAACCAATCGCCGCGCCTGGCGATAGAGGCACCATGTGTCAGACGCTCGCTGCGGGATGTTCCCGGGCAGCTCGCCCACACGCATCCGGCAGCATCGGCAACTCTCTCCGTGTTGTCGGAAGACCCGGCATCGACAACGATTACCTCACGGACCACACCTTCGGCAGCGGCCGGCACAAGAGCCGACAGCGCGTGAACGAGTTCGGTCTCCGAATTATCTGTCGCAATAACCACACTGATCATGGTGCTGAGTTTTACATGAAAAATATTGCGGTGCGAGAGAGAGGGCTTGCCTGAACGCGGTTTTTGGCTAATGTTCTCTTTATGTTCTAATTCATACACGGAACACGTTCATGAGCGCCGTGCTGCAAACTGTTACTCTCCCTTGCAACGACGAAGGCCCGACAGGCGACAATGCCCGGCTTCCGGAAGATCGACGGCGTGGCCGGGGTGCGGCTTTAAATCGGTCAGGGCGGTTCGAGCCGCTGTCCCGGGAAAGCTTTGACGATGGCTGGGACAGTCTCGATGACCTCCCTCCGCTAAAGACGCAGGTACAGGAAGAGCGCGCCAGGACGATCATCACGCGTAACGAGTCGCCCGACCTCTCATTCGATCGGTCGATCAACCCTTACCGAGGCTGTGAACACGGTTGCGTCTACTGCTTTGCCAGACCAAGTCATGCCTTTATGGGTCTTTCCCCAGGACTTGATTTCGAAACCCGCCTGTTCGCCAAACCCAATGCCGCTCAACTGCTGGAACGGGAGCTCTCCAAACCGGGTTACACGCCTCGCGTCATTGCGATTGGCACCAATACCGATCCGTATCAACCGCTCGAACGCGGATACAAGCTGATGCGGGATATTCTTGAAGCTCTGGAGAACTGCGGACATCCGGTCGCGATCGTGACCAAGTCCGCTCTCGTCACCAGGGATATTGACATTCTCTCGCGCATGGCAGAACGCAACCTGGTCAAGGTCGCACTTTCCGTGACCACATTGGACAAGAAACTGTGCCGCGCCATGGAACCAAGAGCTTCAGCCCCTCACAAACGGCTGGACGCCATCAAGGCTCTCTCGGACGCCGGGATTCCGACTTCGGTGATGATGGCACCGATCATTCCGGCGCTAACGGACAGCGAAATCGAAGCTCTGCTTGAAGCAGCTGCCGAACATGGAGCGCAGGAAGCAGCCTTCATACTTCTGCGGCTTCCCCTCGAAGTTTCCGAGCTTTTCCGCGACTGGCTATTACGTGAAAGGCCGGACCGCTACCGGCACGTGATGAGCCTGATCCGGTCGATGCGCGGTGGCAAGGATTATGACGCCAAGTGGGGTGAACGCATGCGCGGCCGGGGGCCTTATGCAGACCAGATTGCCAAACGGTTTACGTTGGCTGCCAAAAGGTTCGGCCTGAACCTGCGCCGAAAGAAACTCAACACGGACGAATTTGTCCAACCGCAAAAAGGTGGTGTGCAACTGAGCCTCTTTTGAAGAAGCTGCTTGCGAGCGACGTAAGCTGGCGGCAGGCTGCGCTTCATGTCTGACAACTTCTCTCTATTCGACCTGCGTTTTAATGACAGCCCGGACCTCGATCTTGAGCGCAAGCACGCGTGTTCATTTGACGGCTTGCTCTGTGGCGTGGACGAAGCAGGTCGCGGTCCGTGGGCC
>JBCCVB010000248.1:0-5080 GCA_039195965.1 Pseudomonadota bacterium | reverse complement strand
TTCATGCTTCCCATCCGGCTCAAATACCCCATGATGGCCAGCGCCTTTCGGGTCTTCACCGCCACAGGCTCTTGAGCTTTGCTCAACAGCAGGGGGCGCCCCAGACAAGCGAAGCAGGAAGCGTTTGCCATCAATTCCCCGTATTCGAGATTCACATATGCAGGCATGGGTTTTCGCAACCGCGAATGCCATACAACCTGCAACACAACAACACCTTATCACGCTCATTTCACGCTGCAACAGCATGCTTGTTGTGGATGGTTACGGCAGCACCGCTGCAAACGGCAATTAGAATACTGGTGGGTAGTATTATGTCTAAGACAGTTAGCAAACCTGATCGCAAAGTGGTTGAACAGGAACCAGCGGTCGAAGCGATCAAACGCATGATCCGCTATACGAAGAAGGAAGCCGACAAGGACGGTCGCACATTCTGCTCCTACTGCCTCGACATGGCACTGCAGTCTCTGGAAGACGGTTCAGAAGATCTCGATATGATTCTGAAAACCAAAATCACACCGCTCATGGTTGGACAGCCCGCAGTTGAAGCCGCCAAGGCCGAGACTGTCTGACCAATACACTCCTTTTGCACAGAAGATTTCTGTTTCCGAACGGAAGCTGTGCGGTCTGCGAGACAAACGGTGGTGGTGGAATAGATCCGCCACCGCCGTTTTCTTTGCAGCGACGAAATTATTTGTGCGCAGGAACATTCCTGGCTCCGCTATGGATCGCATATTCCGAACGCTGGTTCAAAACACCAGTCGCCTTTGAAACGCAATAATCAGAATTCGTGGAGATTGGCGACCCCGACAGGATTCGAACCTGTGACCATTCGCTTAGAAGGCGAGTGCTCTATCCAGCTGAGCTACGGGGCCGTATTTTGGCAGCAGAGCATTCAACATGCCGCTCCGCCATAAATGCGCTGAAACCACCTGCTGTGTCGATCCGCAAATCCGGGTATCAACAGGCAATCCAGCTAAATTTACGCTCTGATCGCGAGCAGCAAGTCTTTCGTGTCAGTGAGTCCAGGGAGCCACACGGTTGAACCTGAAGTTATCCGCGTAGGCGGAACCACGCACCTTTCTTTCGTGCGCCTTTTCTATTCTGTGTGCAATACCATGGCGCTTTGCATAGGCAACTGCCTCTTCCTGCGTGTCGAAGAACAGGCGAACCTGCTGCTTCATGTCTGAAGAAGATGTGTAACCCATCAATGGTTCAACCGACTTGGCGACTTCCGGTTCATAGTCCAGAACCCAACGCTCAGTCTTGGCTTTTCCCGATTGCATGGCGGTCTTTGCCGGACGGTAAATGCGCGCAACCATGTGAAAGTGCCTCTAAATCAAACTGCAAAGTTTCGCATCGCGATCAAGAAGAGCTTTTTCCCGTCTTTTTCCGCGAAGTCAACACCGTTATCGAAGATGTTCCTACCGTTACACAAATCGAAAAGCCTTTAAAGTCCGCGCTCAGGTCGCATTAACGGTGTTTCCCAACAACGCTTTCATTACAAATTGGTGACCTGACAGATCTCTGTGTCCTATGCTACTAATTCGGGACAAAAGAGATTTGGACAACCAATGCTGATCAATTTCCGCTTCTGACTGCGCGGAAACTGAATAAGACAATTGCAAAGGGATGCCTGGTAAAACCTCGCTATCCTCTGAAGAACAACAAGGCACGGCGCATGTACCACAACATTCACAAGGGTCTGGGTGAATATCTACCGGAACATGTGCAACCGTCTTCTCCTGATCCATCCAGTCTGAAATCAGCAATAGATGCGGCCAATCTGACCCAGATCTGGGACATGATCTTGAATTTGGACTATGGAACTTCCGATGTGGAAAGCCTGTCGGCCGAAAAGCAGGATGAGTTCTTGAACGTCATGTCCCTGCTCCTGAAGGCAATCGACAGATAAGCCAGCAATCATCTGGCGTGACCTTTGCGGTTCAAGGGTCGTTAATGGCCTGGAGAGCTTATCTGGTGCGAAGCATGCGCAGAATAAAACGTCTCTTGCGGCAGTTCTTTATCGTTTTGGAACACGAAACTTCTGGCAAAGCCCGTTAAAGCCACTCGTTCAGCTCACTCTCGTAGGCGCTGGTATCCCCGATATGTTCGCTGACCCAATCAGGGCGGTAATATGTGTCCAGATATCTCTGGCCGCTGTCGCACATCAACGTAACGATTGAGCCACGCTCTCCTTTTTCCATCATCCTCCTGGCGATGCTCAAAGTTCCCCAGAGATTCGTACCGGTGGAAGCGCCAGCTTTTCGGCCGATCAACTTTTCCAACCAGAGAATCGTGGCGACACTCGCCGCATCAGGAACCTTGATCATCTGATCAATGACGTCCGGCTGGAACGAATGCTCAACCTCGGGCCTGCCAATCCCTTCAATGCGACTCGATTTGTCCGACTTCAACGACGTGTCACCGGTGATGTAACTGTCATAGAAAACAGAGTTTTCGGGATCAACGACGGTAAGTTCCGTGTGGTGGCCCTTGTAGCGGATGTACCTTCCGAGCGTTGCCGAGGTCCCACCCGTTCCCGCACTCATGACAAGCATCTTGGGAATCGGATGCGGTTCGAACTCCATCTGCCTGAAGATGCTCTCAGCTATGTTGTTGTTGCCGCGCCAATCCGTCGCCCGTTCGGCATAGGTGAACTGATCCATAAAATATCCGCCGATGGAATTCGCCAGCTCTACCGACGCCCCATGCATCTGCGGGGCGCTGTCGACGAAATGAGTTTGTCCGCCATAAAGCTCAATCTGTTCTATTTTGCTGAGCGCCGTGCTTTTGGGGATGACGGCAATGAAGGGCACACCAATCATCCTGGCGAAGTAGGCTTCCGAAACTGCGGTGCTACCGGAAGATGCCTCGATGATGGTCGTGTCCTGCTTAATCTTGCCGTTGCAAAGCGCATAGAGAAACAATGAGCGCGCCAGGCGGTGTTTCAGGCTGCCGGTGGGGTGCGTGCTTTCGTCCTTCAGATAAATGTCGACCCCTTCAAGTCGCGGGACCAGCAATTTGAAAAGGTGCGTATCTGCCGAACGGTGAGAGTCAGCGCTGATTTTATTGACAGCTTCGGCGACCCAAATGTCCATGTTTTCCCCCTAAGCTGTGGTCACGGATTGCCTACTGCGGCTCACGAGTTGAACAAAGACCATCAACTCGCGATTTCAACCACTTGATGGCCGATCGTATCACACCAGGGCTGGCAAAGCAGAACCGCCCCAACCTGCCGCACAGTGTCCAGGTCACAAACCAGCAGGAAGAGCTCTATCGATAATGGTGTCGATATCAACGGTTGCAGGCAAAACACCGTAGCAGCCGGTCCATCTGGCCCCGAGCCGGGTAACGCAGAATGCTTCGGCCGTTGCGGCAAGACCATGTTTGAGCAACAGTCCAGCCTGTATGACCAGGGCCAGACGTTCGGTCAGGTTTCTTGCACGCAGTTCCAGATCTTCCGGCTTTGACAATTCGTCCTTCAGGCCATCCAGGGCCTGATCGAATAGATCGTTGCGTCCTTTCGCACCCTCCAACTCCTTCAAAATGACGGAGATTGCTGTCGGTTCGCGATGGAGCGCGCGCAAGACATCCAGGCAGATCACGTTGCCAGATCCCTCCCAGATGCTGTTGACCGGTGCTTCACGATAAAGTCTCGGCAATATCGATTCTTCGATGTAACCAGCCCCGCCGTGGCATTCCATCGCTTCAAACAGGTGAGCGGGCGCACGTTTGCAGATCCAGTATTTTGCAATGGCTGTTCCAATGCGGGCAAAGACTGCTTCGTCTTCATTCTCTTCCGATTGGTCGAGCGCGCTTGCAACGCGCATGACGAGCGCGATCGCTGCTTCGACTTCGATAGCCAGATCGGCGAGAACGTTGCGCATCAAGGGCTGCTGTATCAGACGCTTCTGAAATGCTGAACGATGGCTCGCATGGTGAAGAGCCTGAACAAGTCCCTGCCTCATCATCGCCGCTGAACTGGCAGCACAGTAAATCCGCGTTCCTTTCACCATTTCGATGATCGTTGGTATTCCGCGTCCTTCCTCACCGATCATCATGCTCCAGGTTTCCTCAAACTCCATTTCCGAGGAAGCATTTGACCTGTTGCCGAGCTTGTTCTTCAGCCTTTGTATCGCCAGGTTGTTGCGTTCGCCGTCCGGCCTCCAGCGAGGCACAAGAAAACACGACAGACCGACATCCGTGTAAGCAAGTGTCAGGAACGCATCGGACATCGGGGCGGAACAGAAGAACTTGTGACCGCTCAGCAGGTAGACCGAGTTTGTTCCCTCCTCTTTACCCGACGGTACGGCGCGTGTGGAATTGGTCCTGACGTCTGATCCGCCCTGCTTTTCAGTCATGAACATGCCGACCGTCGCGCCGGCCTTCTCGTCAACCGGAATATCCCGGCCGTCGTAACTGGTTGAAAGAAGCTTGGGAACCCAAGCCTCTGCCGCATCCTTATTGGCGTTTAGTACCGGAACGATCGCATAAGTCATTGCCATCGGACACATCACGCCGCCTTCGGGCTGCGAGAACATGTAGGTGAGTGCCATATGCGCCACCTGCGCACCGGGGCCCTTATGGTTCCAGGCAAAATTCGGAACTTCGTGCCGGACGGCGAGTTCCATAAGCTCATGATAGGCCGGATGAAACTCCACCTGATTGATGCGCATCCCGTATCGATCAAATGCGCGCAATTCAGGCGGAAATCGATTTGCCGCATCCGCCTTTTCAAATGTCAGAGCTGCCCCTGCGGCAGCCCCCGCTCGTTCCAGTTTCTCTCTAGCCCAGCCTCCACCAAACAGGCTGACCCAATCGCGAAGCGCCCTGTCGTCCTGCCAGAGATTTTGATCTCCCATGTAAGGAGGCATGTTTGTGACCTGGTGTGTCGCCAGTTCACTTATCGGCTGTCTTGGCTGCATGCCGGGCTCCAATCCAGTTCCCTTCCCCAATTTACCTTTACCTTAAGGGAAAGCGTGCGGATTATTGAAGCCAAAAAGCACTCTTCGTTCTCTAATGTCGGCCCTGGTTTATGAGGAGCGAACAACCTTCGCATGACCCGCCAGGTTATTGGTCC
>JBCCVB010000247.1:0-5100 GCA_039195965.1 Pseudomonadota bacterium | reverse complement strand
GGCCCCCCACGATCGCCTGCCTGATACGACCCATCGGCCACAAGACAGCAGCACCGGGAAGGTTTCCTTTTCGGTGCTGCTTGTTTTTTTCCAAACATCAGCCTTGCGGCGTCACGATCACGAAGACGTTTGCACCTTGATGAACTACCGGCTGATAATAAACCGTCCCGCATTGGAAATATGAGACGCCACCGCGGATCACCTGCACGCAGCCGCCGGGCAGGCTGTTGTAATAACGCTCGTGCCGTCGCGTGACACGCCTTGCAGTGCGCCGGGCCGTTCTGCGTGCAGCGCGCCGGACTTCGCCGTTATCCGCTCTTGCTTCCGATGCTGACAACGGAGCTGACACGCCGGTTGGTAATGCAGGAACGCCCATCGTCATGGCTGTTGCTATCGCGCAGGTCATGAAAAGGGATCTTGTCATGGGAACCTCCTTGAGTTGCGTGGCGAATGCCACAGGAAGGAGGCGATATCTGGTGTGCTGCTATGGTTGTTGTTGGGCTGTGGTTTGACCGCAGTTTGATTTTCTCGTGAAAAAACAGCCACAAAGATTAAGAAGGTGACAGGTTGTCTGATCTTCGGTTCTTCAAAACAAGCGTCGAAACAAAAAAGGAGCGGCTTGGCCGCTCCTGAGTAGTGAATCCGAAACTCAGATGTTTCAGTTGATCACATGTTCGGATAGTTCGGTCCGCCGGCACCTTCCGGCACCGTCCATGTGATGTTGGCGTTCGGGTCCTTGATGTCGCAGGTCTTACAGTGCACGCAGTTTTGCGAATTGATTTGAAAGCGCGGTGCGTCTTCGCCTTCTTCGACCCACTCGTAAACACCGGCAGGGCAGTAACGGTTGGAAGGTCCAGCAAAGATGTCGTGCTCGGACGTCTTCTGCAGAGCATCGTCCTTGACCTTGAGGTGGATCGGCTGATCCTCTTCATGGTTGGTGTTGGACAGGAACACTGAGGAAAGCTTGTCGAACGAGATCACGCCATCAGGCTTGGGGTATTCGATCTTCTTGCAGTCCTTCGCAGGTTTCAGGGTTTCAGAATCCCGTTTGCCATGCTTCAGCGTGCCGAAGAAGGAAAAGCCGAAGAGCTCGTTGGTCCACATATCCAGGCCGCCAAGGCTAATGCCAATCCAGGTGCCGAATTTGGACCAGAGCGGCTTTGCGTTTCGAACTTTTTTCAGATCGTCCCCGATCGGGCTGTCGCGCCAGGCTGTGTCGTAGTTGGTCAACTCCGTATGGGATTCGCCGCGTCCGATTGCATCCATGACTTCCTCAGCTGCCATCATGCCGGACAGCATGGCATTGTGAGAACCCTTGATGCGCGGCACGTTGACGAGGCCCGCGGAGCATCCCATCAGCAAACCGCCGGGGAAAGACATTTTGGGTACGGACTGATAGCCACCCTCGGTGATGGCGCGTGCTCCGTAAGAGATCCGCTTGCCACCTTCAAAAGTGTCGCGAATTGCCGGGTGCGTCTTGAAACGCTGGAATTCGTCGAACGGCGACAGCCAGGGGTTCTCGTAGTTGAGGTGAACCACGAAGCCGACCGCGACCTGATTGTCTTCCAGGTGGTAGAGGAAGGATCCGCCACCCGTCTTGCCGTCAAGCGGCCAGCCGAAGGAGTGCTGCACAAGACCCAGCTTGTGTTTCTCCGGATCGATCTGCCACAACTCCTTGATGCCAATGCCGAACTTCGGCACGTCGCTGTCTTTGTCGAGTTGATACTTGTCAATAAGTTGCTTGGCCAGAGAGCCACGTGCACCTTCGCCGATGAGGGTGTATTTTCCGCGCAGCTCCATGCCGCGGGTAAACATGGCGTTGGGCTTGCCGTCTCGGCCGATACCCATGTCTCCTGTCGCGACGCCGACAACTCTGCCTTCATCGTCGTAGAGCAGTTCTGCGGCCGCAAAACCGGGGTAAATCTCGACACCGAGGGCTTCGGCTTTTTCCGCCAGCCAGCGGCAGACATTGCCGAGCGAAACAATGTAGTTGCCATGGTTGTTCATGAGCTTGGGCATGAACATGTTGGGTAGGCGAATGGAGCCGGCAGGTCCAAGGACGAGAAAATGATCGTCGGTCACAGCCGTCTTGATCGGTGTATCTTCCTCGCGCCAATCCGGCAGCAACTTGTCCAGTGCAATAGGGTCGATCACGGCACCCGACAGGATGTGTGCGCCAACTTCCGACCCTTTTTCCAGAACCACAACGCTCAGCTCTTCGCCTTTTTCCTCCGAGATCTGCTTCAGCCGGATTGCGGCAGCCAGCCCGGCGGGGCCTGCGCCGACGATCACGACGTCAACATCCATGCTCTCGCGTTCACCAAGCGCGTCTTGTTCGCTCATAGTCATCTCCCTCTGCCCAGTGGGGCTACACCCGTATCGCCTTCTTTGCCCTATTTGGCAGTGCAAAACACGACATTTTTCGTCGCTGAATGCGAAATCTGGACAGTAATTCGTCTTATTATGGTCAGATAGATCAAAGCAAGGGCCGAGCGTCAAGTGAAATTGTTTACGTTTACGTAAACGTAATTGTTGTGCCCGATCTGCTTTCCGAGGTGTGCAAACGTTCTGGAAAACCGGGCGGAACTGAAAGGCAATTCGGTCTGCTGCTTGTGCTCTACCGTCATCTGGTTAAACTCCGCCACCGGAGGCCGAACCTTTGCATCAAACCCCTCAAGACCTGCGTCAGATAGAAGCTCTGCTGGATTTCTATATCGATTCCGGCGTGGACTGCTTTTTGGGTGACGACGCGGTCGATTGGTTTGAACTGACAAATGAGCAGCTAAGGCAACGGCAGCAACAGCAGGCACAAGCCGTTCAAACACCACCTCGCGTGAATCATTGGCAGCCGAACAGCGGGCAGCCAAACACTGGGGAGCCACAGGCTCAAAAGCCTTTTCCCGCCAATCCTGCTCAGGCGAGAACATCGGCTCCTGCAATGGTGCAACCGGCATCGACCGGACAAGCCGCCGTCATCCCTGACAAGGAGATCGTTTCAGCGGCCAGGGATCTTGCAGCGTCGGCTGCAACACTCGAAGATCTGAAGGCGTGTCTGGAAGCCTTTGATGGCTGTAATCTGAAGCTGACGGCCAAAAAACTGGTCTTTTCGGATGGCAACCCGTCGGCCAAGCTGATGTTTGTCGGCGAAGCTCCGGGCAGGGACGAGGACTTGCAGGGAAAACCGTTTGTCGGCCGGTCAGGTCAGCTGCTTGATCGCATGTTGGAAGCGGTCGGATTAGACCGTTCATCGGCGTATATCGCCAATGTCGTACCATGGCGGCCACCGGGAAACAGGACACCGACACCCCAGGAAACGGAAATCTGCAAACCTTTCATCACCCGGCAGATCGAGCTGGTGAACCCGGACGTCCTCGTCTTTTTGGGTGCCGCTTCGGCCAAGACGCTGTTGGGTGTTCAGGACGGCATCAGAAAGATGCGCGGCCGGTGGATGACCTATCCCGGACAGGGACGCGAAATTGCGGCAATCGCTACATATCACCCGGCCTATTTGCTGCGCAGCCCTCTTGAGAAGCGGCTGTCCTGGCGCGATTTCCTGAGCATTCAAGCCAAGCTCTCCGGACGATGATACTTCCCGCCTTGTGTTAACCAGCTTTTCAGCCTTCAGGTTGTAGAGTGGGGTGTATCTTTGGAGGATGGAATTTGGGCGGTCTGGCCGTGGCAAAAAACGCCAATGGTGGCGTGTCGGCACTTGTGGTCGATCTTGCGGATATGTCGTGTTTCGACGCTGTCGTGCATGATCTTTCCGAAAGGGGCTGCCGCATTGTTTCCGCAAAGACCGATCTGACCGACAAAGAGGTCGGGCTGCGTTTCGCAGGCTTGGATGTGCTAGTTCGCGGGTGGGTGACTGCCTATGACGACAATGAAGCGCGAGTTTCCTTCAAGATAGGCAAGGTCAAGCCAACCGAGAAACGTCGCGAAATCAGGCGCCCGGTCTGGATCAGCGCGGTTGTTTCGGGACAAACCAATCCGATTACGATGAAGTGCCGCATTGTCGACGCGAGCAAGTCCGGTTGCCGCCTGGAAGGCGATAAACTGGATCGCCTTCCTGAACACATCCAGATATCCATTCCCGGACTCGATTTGCCGATCAAGTCGGTGATGGTCTGGCGCAAGGGTAATCAGGCCGGCGTGAAACTGGACTGGCCTTTTGAACCGGAATCTGAGCCGACGCCTGAAATGCTGCTCAAGAAGTTCGACGAAGAGCTGGAAAAGCAAAAGTCAAAGCCCAAACCGAAAAAACGCATCAGCGCATTTGGACGATAAAACTCCATTGTCGGGTCGAAAGCTTCCCATTTGCGTAGATTTGCCAAGACTACGGTCTTTGCAAGACGTCATCTGATACATATATCGGATGGAGTTTGTGAAATTTGTCAGGGCCTATTCAGCGTGCTTTCTTCTTTGCGCCGTATCCTTCCGAAACGCTTCCGTGATGACAAGACGGTAATACCCGTCGTGCGCCTGCAGGGCGCAATCGGCATGGGAGGTCCCATGCGCCAGGGGTTGTCGCTTGCTTCCGCTGCAACACCACTGGAAAAGGCGTTTTCAATCAAGAAAGCCCCGGCGGTGGCACTGATTGTAAACTCACCAGGCGGTTCGCCTGTTCAATCGCGTCTGATCTTCAAGCGCATTCGCGATCTGGCGAAGGAGAATGAAAAGGACGTCCTGGTCTTTGTTGAGGATGTTGCCGCCAGCGGTGGCTACATGATCTCGCTGGCCGGTGACGAGATTTTTGTCGACCCATCTTCCATTGTCGGGTCGATCGGCGTGGTCGCAGCGGGCTTCGGTTTTACTGAGATGATCAAGAAGGTCGGAATAGACCGCCGGGTTTACACAGCCGGTACAAAGAAGGTCACGCTGGATCCGTTCCAGCCGGAAGTCCCAGAGGATATCGAATATCTGAAGAGCCTTCAGCTGGAGATTCACGAGACCTTCATCGATATGGTCAAGACACGGCTGTACGGCCTGTCCAGAACTTGCCCGTGAACAGGTCCGGATCGTTTGTCAGCACGTCCCCGCGCCGTGTCTTGACCATATCGATGAAGGTCTCGTGAATCTCCAGCTGAAGGCTCTTCAGATATT
>JBCCVB010000246.1:0-5131 GCA_039195965.1 Pseudomonadota bacterium | reverse complement strand
CTCACCCGTAAGATCCACTCGTTTTTGTCAGAGAATTATCGGTAATGCGAACTATCATTTGACAGCACGCGAGCTCTTATCAGCAAGAGCAGCATTCATGAACTATGGGCACTATCTGCTGGAAACGCTCGAATTACCGCAAGAAGATCAACGCCGACTGAAATCCGCGCTTCACCTGCATGCTGAGGCCCGGGTCGCCGCCTTGTGGAAGACACGCCACCAAACTTGGAAGAATTTCCGAAGAGCAATAAAATCTCGTGTTTGGAGAGCAATTCGGATATAGCAACGCGTAACCAGTCAAAAGAGCAAGTTTGATATCATGAAAGCAGTCATTCTTGCCGGAGGTTTGGGGACACGCATCAGCGAAGAGTCCCATCTGAAGCCAAAGCCCATGATAGAAATTGGCGGCAGGCCCATTCTCTGGCACATCATGAAAATCTATGCAGCCAACGGAATTACAGATTTTGTCATTTGCTGTGGCTACAAGGGATATGTGATCAAGGAATATTTCGCCAATTACTTTCTGCATATGTCAGATGTCACCTTTCATATGGATGAAAATCGTATGGAGGTGCATCGTCGGCAGGCGGAACCCTGGAAAGTGACTTTGGTGGATACCGGTGAAACCACCATGACAGGGGGGCGGTTGAAACGTGTCGCAGATCATATTGACGAAACGTTTTGCCTGACCTACGGCGACGGTGTTGCAAATGTTCAGATCGACAAACTGGTGCAGTTTCACAAAGCTAGCGGTCTGGAAGCGACTGTTACGTCAATTCAACCCCCGGGTCGATATGGCGCCCTTCAGATCGAGAATAACCGCGTGACCAATTTTCTTGAAAAACCTCAAGGAGACGGACAATGGATCAATGGTGGTTATTTCGTTTGTGAACCGTCTGTGCTTAACCGCATCGAAAGCGATGAAATGCCTTGGGAATCGACCCCACTCGAAAGCCTGGCAAAAGACGGACAACTTGGCGTTTTCCACCATGATGGGTTCTGGGCAGCCATGGATACGCTGCGGGACAAGAATCAGCTTGAAAAACTGTGGCAGTGCGGACGCGCGCCCTGGAAGGTCTGGTAGGCACTCATGGGGTTCTGGCAAGACAAAAAGGTTCTGGTGACCGGCCACACGGGCTTCAAAGGGACCTGGCTCTGCGAATTGCTGATCGGTCGAGGTGCCGCCGTTTCAGGCCTGGCGCTTCCACCAGAGGAAGAAAACAGCCTGTTCGACCGGCTCGACCTGGCAAACCGGATGTCGAGTACTTTCGTGGATATTCGCAATGCTGACGAACTGGATCAGGTCGTCACCGCGAGCGCTCCAGACATCGTTCTTCACCTGGCTGCGCAAGCGCTCGTCCGCCGGTCCTACAAAGATCCGGTCGGTAACTGGGCAACGAATGTCATGGGAACGGTGCATCTTCTCGATACGCTCCATCGGATGAACCGGCCAATTACGGCAATAATCGTGACCACTGACAAAGTCTACGAAAACAACGAATGGGCTTATTCCTATCGCGAGACCGACTCGCTCGGCGGACATGACCCCTATTCCGCTTCAAAGGCTGCGACCGAACTGGTCTCGGCAAGCTGGCGCCGGTCATTCGGCAACGGCCGCCTGAAAATCGCTACGGCAAGGGCGGGCAACGTGATCGGTGGAGGCGATTGGGCGGAAGACCGGCTCGTACCGGACATTATTCGTGCGTTGATGTCTGACAAAGCAATCATGATCCGGAATCCGGCATCCACACGTCCCTGGCAACACGTCTTGGACCCGCTGAGCGGCTATCTCAGTCTCGCGGAACAGGTTTACCGGAGCGCCGACGCGCGTTTCCAGTCCGCGTACAATTTCGGTCCGGAACCGGCAGACGTTTTTTCTGTCAGGGAACTGGCCGACACCATCTTAAAACACTGGCCCGGTGAATGGATCGACGCTTCCAATCCGGATGCCGTCCACGAAGCCGGGCGTCTGTCCCTGTCGATCGACAGGGCACGCAGCGAGCTTGGCTGGGCTCCGGTCTGGCGGTTCGCGGACGCGATCAGAATGACAGTCGGCTGGTACCGAAACATTGCAGAAGGTGCAGATCCAATCCAGCTTACCCAGGCCCAGATATCTGAATTTGAGGCCTGCAGATGAAGTTCACACCGCTGCCGCTTCAAGGCGCCTATCGGATTGATCTTGAGAAAAAGGGAGACAGTCGCGGTTTCTTCGCCCGGCTGTTCTGCCAGAAGGAATTCGAGCAGTTTGGCCTGTCAACGTCCTGGTCACAGTGCAACGTTTCAAACAGCGTCGAGCAAGGCACGGTGCGCGGAATGCACTTTCAATGCCCGCCGAAGGCCGATGCAAAACTTGTCAAATGCATGCAGGGCGCCGTCTTTGACGTAATCGTTGACTTGAGAAAAGCTTCAGAAACTTTCGGTCAGTGGACTTCAGTGACGCTTACTGCCGAAGGTGGCGAAATGATTTTCATTCCGGAAGGCTTCGCGCATGGTTTTCAGACGCTGACACCAAATGTGGAGCTCTTGTACTTTCACTCGGACAGCTACAGTCCCGAGCATGAAGGCGGATTGCATCATAACGATCCGGATGTCGGGATCGCCTGGCCGGTCCCAACAACAAACCTGTCCGACCGGGACAAAAACCTGCCGCCACTGAAGAAGGTGGACCCTATCCAATGAAGCAAACCTGCCGCCACTGTGGAAGCAAACTTACACAGCAATTTCTGGACCTGGGATATGCGCCGCCGTCCAACGCGTATCTGACCGCCGACGCGCTGACGGCGCCCGAAGTCACTTTTCCCTTGCGGATCATGGTCTGCGACAGTTGTTTTCTCGTGCAAACGCAAGACTATACGCAGGCCGAGAGCCTGTTCGATCAGGATTACGCGTATTTTTCCTCGACCTCGAAAAGCTGGCTGGCCCACGCAGCGGAGTACACAAGCGCGGTTATCGAGCGGCTTGGCCTGAATGAGAACAGTTTTGTCGTCGAGACTGCCTCCAACGACGGTTATCTCCTGCGCAATTTTGTTGAACGCGGCATTCCATGTCTGGGAATCGAACCAACGGCGTCCACGGCCGAAGCCGCGGAAGCAATTGGCGTACCTGTTCTGCAGAAATTTTTCGGCGAAGAACTGGCCGAGGAACTGGCCGGAGCCGGCAAGTCGGCCGACCTGATTATCGGCAACAATGTGTATGCCCATGTGCCTGACATCAACGATTTCACGCGCGGCCTTGCCAGACTTCTCAAGACCAATGGCGTTGTCACACTCGAATTTCCGCACGTCATGCGACTCGTAGAATTCTGCCAGTTCGACACCGTTTACCACGAGCATTTTTCTTATCTCTCCCTCGGGACCGTGTCGCGCATCTTCGCCGCTGCAGGCCTTAGGGTCTTCGACGTCGAAGAGTTGCCGACCCATGGTGGAAGCTTGCGCGTCTATGGCTGCCATGCAGCGGACGATCGCGAGGAAAGCTCTGCGGTCGCCGACCTGCTCGCAGAAGAAAAACGCCGGGGTATGGACACTTTGGCGTTTTACAGCGCGTTTCAGGAACGGGCTGAACAGGTGAAAATCGGGTTCCTGGATTTTCTGCTCGAAGCAAAGAAAAATGGGAAAAAGGTCGCAGGATACGGCGCCGCTGCGAAAGGCAATACGCTTCTGAATTTCGCAGGCGTCAAACCTGATCTTCTGCCATTCGTCTGTGACGCGGCACTTGCAAAACAAGGAAAGTTTTTGCCTGGCAGCCATATACCGATCTTGCCACCATCGGCTCTGAAGGACGAACGGCCCGATTATCTGATCATCCTGCCCTGGAACATCGCAGACGAGATTAAAGAACAATTTGCATCTCTTAATCGCGAAGGCACTCGATTTGTAACCGCAATTCCTGAGATCCAAATCCGATGAACCAACGAATCGCCTATACGAAACCATCTATCACCTCAAGAGAGGTTGAATACGCGACGGACGCCGCTCAAAATGGGTGGGGTGAGAACTGTTATGATTACATAAAAAAGTTTGAAGCTGCTTTTGCCGACCACATTGAAACATCCCATGCGATCGCAACATCCAGCTGCACCGGCGCATTACATTTGGGAATGGCTGCACTTGGAATCGGACCGGGCGATGAAGTTATACTCGCCGACACCAACTGGATTGCTTCTGTAGCTCCCATTCGGCATTTAGGTGCAACTCCGGTTTTCGTCGACATTGATCCTCAAAACTGGTGTCTGGACGCTTCTCAAATCGAGGCAGCCATTACGAGCAAAACAAAAGCCATCCTCGCGGTTCATTTGTATGGCAATTTGTGTGATCTTGATCGACTAGAAGAAATTTGTGCTCGCCATCAAATCCCGCTTATCGAAGATGCAGCCGAGGCCATTGGAAGCGAACATAGATCTCGCCGAGCGGGATCAATTGGCACTTTCGGCACGTTTTCTTTTCATGGAACAAAAACGCTCACGACCGGCGAAGGCGGAATGTTCGTCACCTCAAATTCTGAACTGTTTGAGAAAGTGCTAACGCTTTCAAATCACGGTCGTGCTCGAAATCAGACTAAGCAATTCTGGCCAGATGAGCTTGGCTACAAATTCAAGATGTCCAATATCCAGGCTGCAATCGGCCTCGCGCAGGTAGAACGAATTCACGAACTTACCAGCCGAAAAAGGGAAATACTCTCAGGATACAAATCGAGACTGCAATCCTATCAGGGAGTGCAGCTGAACCCTGAACCTCCGCATGGGGTTAACGGCGCATGGATGCCCACCGCCGTGTTTGACAGGGAGTTAGAGATCTCAAGGGAGGACTTACAGAAGGCATTCTCCGAAGCGAACATCGACGCGAGAGTTTTTTTCTACCCCCTTTCTTCGCTTCCGATGTTTGAGCCGGTAAGCAAAAACGTGGTCGCGCGGGATATTCCAGAAAGAGCAATCAATCTTCCAAGTTTTCACGACATCACAGAATGCGAGATGGATCGTGTGGTAGCCGTGATAACATCATGTCTTTGAACGAAGCCCGAAATCGAGCCGCTGTAATTTGGGGATCCAAGGGACACGCAAAAGTGCTCAACGAACTTTTGATCCAAGCAGATTTCAATACGGTTGCGCTCTTCGACAATGAACCGGAAGCAGAAT
>JBCCVB010000245.1:0-5256 GCA_039195965.1 Pseudomonadota bacterium | reverse complement strand
CGAATTCGCAGGAGCTTAAGGCATGGCGTTAGGACACGCACAAGCAAACACCTCGGCACAGATGTTCCGAGGGTTTTCGTGCATGGACCGAGCCAAACCTAGCGCCTAGTTGAAACGATAGAGGAGATTGCGACCATTCGCCGTCCGTTCCGCGCCCCGCCTCCTACGAAGGAAGGCCCGCGCACCAACCAAGAAATTCGCGTTCGCGAAGTCCAGTTGATTGATCACGAAGGCGCCAACCGTGGCGTCGTGCCGACCGAAGAAGCGATGGGTATCGCATTGGATGCAGGTCTGGATCTTGTCGAAATCCAGCCGAACGCCAATCCCCCAGTCTGCAAAATCCTGGACTATGGCCGATATAAATATCAGGCCCAGAAGAAAGCTGCAGAAGCTCGCAAGAAACAGAAGACCGTTGAGATCAAGGAGATCAAGATGCGTCCGAACATCGACACCCATGACTATGAGGTGAAGATGCGAAACATGCTGCGTTTCTTCAATGACGGTGACAAGGTGAAGGTCACGCTCCGCTTCCGCGGCCGTGAAATGGCACACCAGGATCTCGGCATGAAACTCCTGAACAAAGTTCGGGAAGAAACCGCCGAAATCGCCAAGGTAGAATCCTCTCCGAAGCTGGAAGGCCGCCAGATGGTGATGGTTCTGGCGCCGATAAAATAGGCGTTTCCACCACAGGACTTATGAAATTCGGAACCCCGCTTCGGCGGGGTTTCTTTTTTGATTGGTGCCGACATCTAAGTTGGACAGCGGCAACCAACCCGTTCCAGCGCTTCGCCTAAGCTCGCTCAGACTTTCAGTCCGCAGGTTTCAAATGCGCCGCGAACGGCCAGCTTTTCAGCATCGGTCAGTTCAAGCATCGGCGCGCGAACCCGGCCGCCAACCTGCCCCAGCAGTTCCAGCCAGTATTTTCCAAAGGCCTGCGGTTTATCGGCGGGACGCGCGGCTTTCATCGCCTCTCGGACGGGATTCAGACTGTCTCGCACCTTGCGCGCTTCGTCGAAACGCCCGGCGAAGGCAAGTCTGGTGTATTCATCCATTCGCTTGTCGTTGCGTGTCTGCAGCTGATACGGGGGCGAGGAACACAAATAGAGCTTCCAACCCAGTTCCTCGACATTGTCCAACCACTCTTCTTCCGACGCTGTTGAGACATGGATCTTGTCTCCGACCATGTCGGTGAGACGGACATACATATCGCGTGGCACCGAATATTTAATCGCGACAATATTCGGCAGTTCGGCAATCCTGGCGCATTCTTCCGGCTTCATCAGGTAGCCCGAGTCGGGATGACTCCACATCGCGATGCCGATATCCACCTTGTCGCAAATTGCCTTGTAATACTGATAAAGCACCTCGCCGCGGTCATGCACGAAACTGAGGACAGGCGCATGTACAACCACGTAGTCAGCGCCACAGTTCTGCGCATGCTGCGCCAACTCCAGAACGGTGTTCAGGTTCTGGTCTGAGACGGACATGATCGTTCCGGCCTTGTCTCCACACTCATCAACGGCAATCTCGAAGTTGCGCTTGCGTTCTTCAAGAGACATGGAGAAGAACTCGCCCTGCTTGCCCGCAATGAACAATCCCTGGATATCCAGATCGTCAATCCAGTGGCGAATGTTCGACCGCAGACCAGCCTCGTCCAACGACAGATCCTCGTTGAACGGGTTCAGAGCCGCGGCCCATATTCCGCGCATGTTTTCCCTGGCGTAGTCTTTTGCGTCTAATCTTGAATATTTCATCGGCCGAATTCCCAAATCCGCAATGCCCAATTAGGGGCAAGTCGTTGCCGGATAGGACCAAAAAGACGTTTCAAAACCAAATTCAAAGAACGCAAGCCGGTATAACAAGAATGGATATCAAGTGGACGTTTTTTGCAGTTAGATTTTGCCCAAAATCGAGGTCCAGATGAAATTCGCACTGATCGGCAACGGTGCCATCGCCCAATACGTCAAATCCAATCTATCTGCGCGTGGACACACAGTAGAAGCTCTGCTTCTGCGTGCAGATGGTGCGGCGTCAGAGCCTCAGCCGGACGACAAAGCACCACTTGTCCTTTATCGCGTCGCCGACTTACCGGGTGACGTAGTGCATGTGATTGACTGTGCCGGACATGCCGGACTTCGCGACTATGGATCGGACATTCTCGTTTCCGGACGGAACCTTACCACCGTTTCCATCGGTGCCCTGGCAGACGAAGAACTGTATTCCGCGCTCAGGAAAGCCGTGGTGAAAGGCCGGAGCACGCTTCATCTGGCCAGCGGCGCCATTGGTGCACTCGACTGCCTGCGAGCGGCGCGTGTCGGTCAACTCACCTCGGTTTGTTACACTGGTCGCAAGCCGTCGGCGGGATGGCTGGGTTCGCCGGCTGAATCGAAGCTCTGCCTTCAAGCCTTGAAGGGTACGCCACAAACTCACTTTCAGGGCTCAGCCCGACAGGCAGCGATCGAGTATCCGAAAAACGCCAATGTCGCGGCGGCTGTCGCACTGGCCGGTATCGGCTTCGACAAAACCACGGTGGAACTGATTGCTGACCCCGGTATCACGTCAAACATTCACGAGATTCAGGCCGAAGGCGAGTTTGGATCCTTCGAATTCCGCATCTCGGGAAAGGCACTGGCCGACAACCCCAGAAGTTCAGCTCTTGCCGCCATGAGCGTAATCAGCTCTATAGAACAACAGACAGGTACAATCGTTTTTTAGGAACCTCATGGCGGCGCGGCATACCCGGATCGTTGAGCGCGTTCTCACACGGCTCAAGTTGAAGCAGTTGCGGCTCCTGGTTGCCGTCGGCAAACACAACAACATCCAGAACGCGGCACGGGAATTGAACGTCTCTCAGCCCGCGGCCACCAAAATGATCAAGGATCTTGAACTCGATTTCGAGGTCCAATTGTTCGATCGCACAAACCGGGGCGTCGTCCCGACCGCATTCGGCGAGGCGCTCATCCGCCACGGCAAACTGATCTTTGCGCAGGTTTCCAATGCCGCACAGGAACTCGATGATCTGAATGAGGGCAGCAGCGGTCGGGTCGTGATCGGGACGCTTCTGGCAGCCTCGCCGCAACTGTTGCCCATGGCGATCGAAACCGTGATGCGTGAACGACCCAACGTCGCCATCAAGGTGGTGGAGGGCACCAATGAAATTCTCATGCCAGCCCTGCGCTCCGGAGAGATCGATCTGGTTGTCGGCCGATTGCCGACCCACAGGCATCGCAGCGAGATTATTCAGGAAAAACTCTACGACGAGAAGATTGTCGCCGTCACCGGCCCGAACCACCCTCTGGCGGACAGGAACGACATTTCCTTCGAGGAGCTAAAACCGTTCGGCTGGATCATGCCACTGATCGAGACAAGCCTGCGCAGGCAGCTGGACCAGTTCTTCATCGAGCAGGGGCTTTATGTCCCGCCGATGATCTTCGAATCCGTTTCTTATCTGACCAACCGTACCCTGATGCAGTCTCAGAACCTGATCGGCCTGATGCCTGCGCACGTCCCTGCACAGGACATTGCGCTCGGATGTCTGAAGACAATCGACTGGACGGTTCCATTCGGCTCAGGCCCGGTCGGAGTATCATACCGTCAACATGGCCACCCCTCGCCTGTTTGTCAGGCCTTTCTGGAAGCTCTGCATGTCGCAGCTGCGACGATGCACTAGCCCCTCAGTCAATCGCGATCTTGTGCGAAACGTTTTTTACGACCGTGTAGTGGTGAAGACCTTCTTCACCGCCTTCGCGGCCACATCCACTTGATTTGACACCGCCAAACGGCGTTTCGGGCAGAGAGGCTTCAAGCGTGTTGATGGACAGGTTCCCGGTTTCCACGCCATCCACCAGCTTTTCGACATTAGCCGCGGAATGCGTAAAACCGTAGGCGGCGAGGCCAAAGGGCAGCCTGTTCGCCTGCCGGATGCCATCATCAACGCAGTCTACCGGATTGATGATCGCGATCGGTCCAAAAGGCTCCTCTGACATGATCCGGGCTGTATCGGGCACATTGGCCAGAACGGTCGGCTCAAAGAAGTATCCCTTGCTGCCGATCCTGCGGCCACCAGAGCGAAGTTCCGCACCACAGGAGACGGCGTCTTCCACCAGTTCAGACATGGCCGCCAGCCGCCGGTCGTTGGCAACCGGTCCCATCTCCGTTCCGTTTTCCAGACCGTCTCCGACAACAATACCTTCAGCACTCCTGACGAAACTCTCAGCAAAAGCGTCGAACTGCGTTCGGCCGACATAAAACCGGGTCGGTGAGGTGCACACCTGACCCGCATTACGATATTTGCGGCTGGCACAGATCGGGCCGACCTGTACCGGGTCGACGTCGTCGCATACGACAACCGGCGCATGCCCACCAAGTTCCATCAGGACAGAGGTCATATGGTCGGAGGCCAATCCGGTCAGATGACGGCCGACGACGGTGGACCCGGTAAAGGCGACGAGACGGATCTGGTCCTTGGGAATCAAATAAGACGAAATCTCGGACGGCACACCGAAAACCAGATTGAGAACGCCGGCCGGCAGGCCCGCATCATGGAACGCCTGCGCAATGTGCAGAGCCCCTGCAGGCGTCTCTTCCGCCGCTTTCAGGATGACCGAACATCCGGACGCCAATGCTCCGGCAATCTTGCGGGCTGGCTGGCTCATCGGAAAGTTCCAGGGAGCAAAGGCGGCCACGGTCCCAATGGGTTGGCGCAGCACCGTATGACGGATACCCGGTGCGCCCGGGATCGCACGCCCATAGAGCCTTTGACATTCACCCGCATCCCATTCGAAGAACTCGCTGCCGCGAATGACTTCCAGCTGTCCCTGCCGATACGGCTTGCCATGCTCCATGGTTATGGAAAAGGCAATGTCATCGATCCTTTCCCGCATCAGGCGGGCGGCCTTCATGATGATATCGCTGCGTTCGCGTGGAGCTGTTCTGCTCCAGATCCTGAACCCACGCTCAGCTGCCTCCAGGGCATCATCCAGATCGGATTGACGCGCCACGGGAAGGGCTCCAATCACCTCTTCATTCGCCGGGTTCAACACCGGCAACGTCTCCGCGGTCTTCCGGAACCGACCGTCGATATAAAGGTGGAGATCGGGATAGCTATGCATGGTCTGCCTTGTTCGTTTCGGCCACTTTCCAAAACCACTAACAAGTCAGACAGCGCTCCATCAATTAATATGAAATGATCCTGTTATCGCATAATTGAATATCAGAAATACGCGCCCGGAACGATCGTAAGACATTGATATCAAT
>JBCCVB010000244.1:0-5340 GCA_039195965.1 Pseudomonadota bacterium | reverse complement strand
TGCCGATCGACAGACGCAGGAGGTTTTCGGGAATGCCTGATCCTTCTCCTTCGATCGTGAAGCGATGCTCGACAAGGCTCTCCGTTCCTCCGAGTGATGTTGCTCGCTGGAAGACATCCAGTGCGCCCGCGACTTTGATGGCATCTGCCTTTCCTCCCTTCACGAGCACCGACATCAGGGAACCAAAGCCACCGATCATCTGGGATTTGGCGAGGTCATGCTGTGCATGGCTTGCAAGCCCGGGATAAAGAACCGCTTCGATTTTTGAATGGCCCTCAAGATGTTCCGCGAGAGCCATCGCATTCTGGTTCATGCGCTCAATGCGCAGTGACAGGGTTCTCAGGCCGCGCAACAGCAACCATGTTTCGAATGATCCTAGCACCGCTCCGGCGTTCTGCCGTTCTTCACAAATGAAGGTCCAGGTGTCGGAGGAGGCATCTGCGGTTGTCACAACGCCGCCGAGAAGGTCCGAGTGGCCGTTAAGCGCCTTGGTTGCCGAGTGTATGACAAGATCAGCGCCCAGCAAGAGCGGTTTCAAAATCAAGGGCGTTGCGGCCGTTGCGTCCACGGCAAGCTGCGCGCCGGTCTGTCGGCAATGTTCGGATATCTTCTGAATATCGGCAATCTTCAAAAACGGATTGCTGGGTACTTCCAGCCAGACGAGATCCGGCCGCGTAACGGTCATCTCGTCATGGAAAGCGGGCAAGTCACTGGCATCTGCTTCAACAAGCGCAATGTTGTTGCGGGCACAGTGCTTGCGCAAGAAGAGTGTGGTTCCCCAGTAGATGCCGGACTGTGCAAGAAGAGTTCCACCCGGCTTGACGGAGCGGGTAACAGCAGCCACCGCAGCCATACCGGAAGAGAAGAGGCGACTGTCTTCTCCTTCTTCCAGAGCTGCGATCAGCCTTTCAGTCTTCTTGTAAAGAGCGTTGCTGTCTCGGCTGTAAATGTATCCGGGGTTGACCGGTTCATAGCTTTCGTCCCGAACAAAAGTCGTTGCAGTTTGGATGGGAGGAACCACGGCGCCGGTAGCCGGATCAAATCCGCCGCCAGCATGTGCCAGCAAACTGTCCGGGTGAAGGCCGGTTGTGTTGGAGGTCGATTTGGACATGTGTTTCTCCGGAAGTCGCCGCCGCTTAATGTGCAGGCCCGCACGGAATGAAGGTAGTCGCTAAAGATTGCATGTCGTGATGCCACGATCTTTTCGTGACATCACTTTGTTTCGCCCAGCATTGGCAATCGGTTGATCCTCCGCAATCTCAATGGACCGACAGATCTTCTCTCAATCACGGTCGTGTGCGATCACCGTATCAAGTGGCGTGTCAGCCGGGCTTCTATCTTGTCCCAGACACGCCGCAGGGTTTCCACGATAAGCAGATAGGCGACCGCCGCCCAGATATACGCCTGGAAATCGTACGTTCGCGAATATGCACGCCGGGTTTCACCCATCAGATCGTAGATGGTGATAATGGAGGCAATGGCCGAACCTTTGATCATCAGGATGATTTCGTTGCCGTATGGGCGCAGGGCAACCATCAACGCCTGAGGCAGGATAACCTTGAAGAATGTCACCGGTTTCGAAATGCCAAGTGCCGCTGCACCTTCCCATTGGCCTTTTGGTACATTCATGATCGCACCCCGAAGGATCTCTGCCTGGTAGGCCGAGGTGTTAAGCGAAAACGCGAAAATGACGCAATACCAGGCATCGCGGAAAAAACCCCACAAGCCGACTGCTTCCAGTTCCGGGCGGAATGTACCTGCTCCATAGTAGATCAGGAAAGTTTGAGCGAGGAGGGGTGTACCACGAAAGAAATACACGTAAGCATAGGCCGGCGTGGAGAAAATCTTCCATTTGGAACTACGCGCAATGGCAATGGGAATTGAAAGCGCTGCGCCAACGAGCAGGGAAAGACCGACTATCTGAAGGGTTACAAGAAACCCTTCAATATACTTGTTGCCGTATCGTTCGAGAAAGCTGTCGAACTCGTGAGTTGCCAGCTGTCGTTCAGCATACTCAGCCCATGCCCCGGAAAGATGAGGGGTTAGGAACTCGAGGATCGGTTTTTCCAGATTGCCGAGGAGATAGACCAGCAAGTAAAACCCGGCGATCACCCACAAAGCCATCAGAATGTGGCCGGTGATTTTGGTCCATGTCCAAGGACGTTTGGCCTGTGGTGGCGATTTCCATCCAGTCAACGGGTTTGCAGCAGTCATCGCGACACGTCTCCGCGTTTGGACCAGCGTTCAATCCGCGCAAGTCCGGTTGAGGATATGATCGCGAGAAACAAATAAATCAGGCAGGCGATGCCGAAAAACAGGAATGGTTCCTTCGTCACCCGCGCTGCAATCCCAGACTCCCGGACAATGTCTGCAAGACCAATTACGGATACCAACGAAGTTTCTTTGAGCAGAATGAGCCAGAGATTACCTAGGGCGGGAAGGGCCAACCGAATGAGTTGCGGCAAAATGACGAGTGTCATCGTCTGGTAGCGGGACAGCCCGAGCGCATGTCCGCCTTCGTATTGCCCCTGAGGAATGCCTCTGAAGGCTGACAGAAAGGCCTCTGAAGCATAGGAAGAAAACACCAGGGAAAGTGCGACCATGCCAGCGACGAAGGAATTCACTTCGATATAAGACTCGAAGCCGAGCAGCCTCATGCCTTGTTGAATTCCAATCTGTACGCCGAAATACACCAGGAACAGTGTAAGCAGTTCCGGTAAGCCTCTGAAAATTGTCGTGTAGATATTGGCTGCAAGTTTCAGGCTCGGTTCGGAAGAATTCTTGGCGAGCGCAACCAGGAAACCGATTATCAACCCGAATGGAAGGGTTGCAATGGCGAGTGAGATCGTCACCAGAACGCCACGGGCGATCTGGTCACCCCAGCCCTGGTCCCCAAAGGATAGCAGCGTCAAAGCTTCATTCATGAGCCGGCGCTTCTTTCTTTCTTGTTGTTTCTTTTCCGGCCGCCCCATCGGCCGGTTCTATAGGCGGTACCCTATAGCAAAGCGCGGCGCAATGATTGCGCCGCGCTTGAGATTGTTCAGAACGATTTCAAATCAACCGCCATAGACGTCAAAGGAGAAGTACTTGTCGTTGATTTCTTTGTACTTTCCGTTCGCCAGAATAGCTTCAATGGCTGTGTTGAACTTTTCTTTCAGCTCACCGTCTTCCTTGCGGATCGCAATGCCGGCGCCTTCACCGTTGATGATCAGGTCCGGTGTGAGGGTGCCGAGGATCTTGCAGCAGGATCCGTCGTCGGTTTCCAGCCACTCGGACAGAACCACGACGTCATCGATAACGGCATCAATACGGCCGCTTGCGATGTCGAGCTTGTACTCGTCCGGAGTTGGGTAAAGCTTCAGGTCTGCGGACGGAAGCTTTTCTTCAGCGTAGTTGGAGTGCGTCGTTGAAGACTGGGCGCCCACGAGAACACCATTCAGGTCTGCATCAGTTGTGCCGGCGACCTTGGAGTCCTTCGGTACGGCGATTGCAGGAGGAGTGTTGTAATACTTGTTGGTGAAGTCGACTTTTTGCTTGCGCTCTTCAGTGATCGACATGGAAGCGATCACGGCGTCGAACTTGCCGGCCTGCAGAGCCGGGATCATGCCATCCCAGTCCTGAACGACGAATTCACATTCGACCTTCATTTCTTCGCAAAGTGCTTTTGCGATATCGACGTCAAAACCGACCAGTTGGCCGTCAGCAGTAAGATTGTTGAAAGGAGGGTAGGCGCCTTCGGTGCCGATACGCACCTTGGACCAGTCTTTCGCCTCAGCGCCGCCAACAGCGGCCAGAACTGCAACAGCGGCCGCAGCCATACGCAGAACACGCATATTATCTTCCCCTATTATTTATTCGCAGCGCAGACGGGTTCGTCCCGCCTTTTTGCTCGAGGACCCTATTCCATACACTTCGTTCCAAATTTCAAGCAGGAGCACGAAAAAAACACTGTGTGAGCTTGCCTAATTTTCAACTTTTTGACCCTGCCCCAAGGGAAGGGTAGCCGATTGAAAGAAGTTTATCTGCAGGAAGTTGGTCCAGGTGGAACGCAGCATTGGGTAACACGAGCACTGCGGTTGGTCAGCGAGCAGGAGTTGAGGATTTGTGATCCGCATCGTTGGTGCCGTCGCTGATTTCCAGAACGGATTGAAGCGAAATGACCGGACGAGATAGCGCGTCTCCGGCAGACATGCCTTTGCCTGGTGAATTGGCAAAAACCGGTTGCTTGGTCAACTCGGCGATCTTTTCCTCATGTGCAGCGCGATCACCGGGGGGAAGATTGTCCAGATTGGCCTCTGTCAGCCCCCGGTCCTGCAAATACTTGTGACGAATGCGCTCTTCTTCCGGTAATTCGGTCCAGGCCAGATATTGCTCTGCGAGCACGGACCTAAATTTCAGAAACTCCCCTTCAACGGATGATTTTTTCTGATGGGGCTGATTGGCAACGCTGGAAGAAACAGGTGGCGGTTGGCTGGAAATGGCCTTCATTTGACCTCGCAAACATCTCTGAAATTGTAAGAGGAAATGGGTATGCAAGCGTCATGCCGCCGTCGTTGATGAAAATTCCTTATGATTTCCATGAACTTCTTGAATTTGATGCCGCGACGAAGACGCCGTAGGTAAATTCCTGCCGGTATGAAGCTGGCCCTTGTTACCCGTCAGCAAAATTTGCCGGGGTGAGGCGATAGGAGAAACAGATGACCGATTTCCAGTTGTTCATTGGCAACAAAAATTATTCCTCATGGTCGTTCAGACCCTGGATAGCCTTGAAACACAAGGGCATTCCCTTTCGGGAAACGCTGGTGCCATTTGACATGGAAAACGGAAATCCGAACTTCAAGGCTTTCTCACCCAGTATGAAGGTCCCGGTGTTGAAGGACGAAGACCTGACTGTCTGGGACAGTCTGGCGATCCTGGAATATGTCGCCGACTGCCATCCACAGGCAGGGCTGTTACCGGAAGACAGGTCCGCCCGCGCAAGGGCAAGGGCTGTATCAGCAGAGATGCACTCCGGTTTTCCGGCACTTCGTGGCGCATGCCCCATGAACATGCGCCGCCCAATCGAAGTTCTCGCCGTTGACGAAGCAGTCAAAGCGGATGTCGCGCGAATAGTCCAAATCTGGACTGAGTGTCTCGAAGCTTCAGGCGGTCCATTCCTTTTCGGGGAATTCACTGTCGCCGATGCGATGTATGCGCCTGTTGTCAGTCGTTTTGCGACCTATACCTTGTCTGATGATCTAGTCGTTCAGCAGTACCACAGCACAATGAGCGGAACAGATGCCTGGAAGGATTGGGAAGAAGAGGCTCTAAAAGAAACCTGGATCGTTCCCGAAGATCTTC
>JBCCVB010000243.1:0-5382 GCA_039195965.1 Pseudomonadota bacterium | reverse complement strand
TCATTCTTGCGATCCTTACAAGATACGATTGGTATATCTGACCTGGACCCTGGAGCAGTCATAAATCTTTGATCTTTCATACAAAAACCTGTCATCTGTCTGTAATCGTCCAGTGGCTCTTGTCGCCCAGCATTAAGAACAAACACGGACAGGGCTGGCGGGTGATTCAGTTTCAGGACGTCACAAAGACCTTCGGGGCAAGGACTGCGGTCAACAAGGTCGGTTTCAACATAGACGAACCCCAGATGGTCGGGATTATCGGCCGATCCGGGGCGGGTAAATCGACCTTGTTGCGCATGATCAACCGGCTGACGCCGGCAACTTCAGGTCAGATTCTGTTCAAGGGGCAGGACATCCTCAGCCTCAAGGGCGGAATGATGCGCCGCTGGCAGCGTGACTGCGCCATGGTGTTCCAGCAGTTCAACCTCGTTCCGCGCCTCGACGTGGTCACCAATGTCATGCTTGGCCGTCTCAACGGTCACGGCACAATGAAAAGCCTCTTCAACATTTTCAGCGCCAGCGACGTCAACGATGCGCTCGTTGCACTCGACCGCCTGGGGATCGTTCAGGAAGCGACCAAACGCGCCGAAGAACTTTCCGGCGGACAGCAGCAGCGGGTCGCGATCGCCCGCGCGCTGATGCAGGACCCATACATGATCCTGGCGGACGAACCGATTGCGTCCCTTGATCCGATGAACGCCAAAATCGTCATGGATGCGCTGCGCGAAATCCATGAACGCGACAACAAGGTGGTTATCTGCAATCTGCACACGCTTGATACGGCGCGTTCCTATTGCGACCGCGTTATCGGCATGCGCGATGGTTTCATTGTCTTTGATGGCAAACCCGAAGAACTGACCACAGCCGCTGCCCGGGAAATCTACGGGGCCGACGAAAGTTTCAACGAGGCAGCCACTTCCACTGCCATCGACGCCGGCCAGGCCGGCTCCCAAGAATCCGCCGGTGCGATGACGCCGGCGGCAGCAGCGGTTTGAGCCGCTCGCGCACCCTTAAAACGTCATCAGATACAGACTCTCGGGGAGTGTCCCAAATGAAATTCGTTTCCAAAGTTGCTGCGCTTGCTGCCGTCAGCACGATCGCTCTGAACGCTTCGATTGCCGGCGCTTCAGAAATCACCGAATTCCGCATTGGTATTCTGGGCGGTGAAAACGCGTCTGACCGTCTGCGCGCTTACGAGTGCCTGGAACAGAAAACCGCTGACCTGCTCGGCGTTCCGGTCAAGCTTTTCGCTCCGGCCGACTACAACGGCGTTATCGAAGGTCTGCTCGGCGGCAACCTCGACATGGCCTGGCTTGGCGCATCCAGCTACGCAAAGGTTTATCTGACGGACCCGGAAGCTGTCGATCCGGTTCTGGTCAAAGTGAATGTCGATGGCGGCTATGGCTACTATTCCATCGGTTTTGCCCGTGTCGACAACGAGATCAACTCTCTGGAAGACATGAAGGGCAAGGTATTCGGCTTCGGTGACCCCAACTCCACGTCCGGTTACCTGATCCCGTCCATCGCCATCCCGCAGGAAGGCTATTCCATGAAGCCGGGTGAGTATTTCGGCGATGTTGTCTTTACCGGCGGTCATGAGCAGACCATCGTTGCTGTTTCGAACGGCGACATCGACGGCGGCGTGACCTGGGCTGACGGTCTTGGTGAATGGGAAGACGGTTATAACTCCGGTGCTCTGCGCAAGGCTTCCGACGCCGGTCTCGTCGACATGACCGAGCTGCGTGAAATCTGGCGCTCCCCGGTGATCCCGGAAGGTCCGATCGTTCTGTCCAAGAAACTTCCGGAAGACGTCAAGATCAAGATGACCGCTCTGATGGCTTCCCTGAACTCGATGGACCCTGAGTGTGCTTACGGTGTTGCTGCTGGTGAAACCAAAGGCTTCATGCCGATCACGCATGATGCCTACGTCAACATTGTTGAAGCCCGCAAGGCGAAGAACAAGAACTAATCGGTTCTGCTGAACCTCAGCACGGGCCGGATTTCGGCCCGTGCTTTCACATGACTTCCGTCAAAGGACATTGGTAATGGCTGTTGCCGCACTGGAGCAGGAAATCCTCTCCTTACGCAAACGCCGCCAGCTTTATTCCCTTATAGGGTTGCTGCTGGTCGTTGCGGTTCTCGTCTCCGGATATTCCAAATCGAACGAAATGAATTCCGGCGGTTTCTTGCAAGGCCTGTCCAAGTTCTTCGACTACCCGGGTGAAATCGTTGCTGAGGCATGGGAGGCGGGACCCGCCTTTTTCGGTCTAATCCTGCAGTTCGTGCCGGCGATGCTGGAGACCCTGAACATCGCCGCAGTTGCGACGCTGCTGGGCGGTGCAATGGCCGTGGTCCTGGCCATGGCCTCAACCCGCAACGTTGACAGCTGGGGCCCGCTCATTCCGGTGGTCCGGCGCATGATGGACATCATGCGTGCTTTTCCAGAGCTGATTATTGCCCTGTTTCTGATCTTTGTACTTGGGTCGAGCCCGGTGCCGGCCATGATCGCGGTTGCCTTTCATACAGCCGGTGCGCTGGGCAAACTCTTTTCAGAAGTGAATGAGAACATCGATCGCAAGCCGATCGAGGGGCTGTCAGCCTGCGGGGCCAACTGGTTGCAGCGCATCCGTTATGCGGTCATGCCACAAGTCGCGCCGAACTATCTCAGCTATTTCCTTCTGCGTCTTGAAATCAACGTTCGCGCCTCCGCCATTCTGGGGTTTGTGGGGGCGGGCGGTATTGGTCAGGAACTGCGTCGCACGATCGGCTGGGGCCAGGGGGCAGGGGACGAAACAGCAGCGATCTTCGTGCTGTTGTTCGTCACCATCATGCTTATCGACCAATTGTCTTCTTACCTGCGCGGCAAACTTGTCGGTGCAGGACGGGCTCATTGAGGAATTTCGAAATGGCTGTCGACACACTCAATGAACCTGCCTTCGACCAAAACTCGGTCTTTCAAAACATTCGCCGCCGCTCCTGGGTAACAATTGGTGTTCCGGCAGCAATCCTGCTCTATCTGACTTACACCTGGTTTGCCTTTGGTGTGCCTCAGCTTCTTTCCAAGGCCCAACCGGAAAGAGCAGCCATTCTGGCGACCGACTCTGTCGCTTACAAGGTTCACGTCACCAAACTTCTTCGCCGCGACATCATGGAAGTGGCAATTGAAGGAGAGCGCCGGGCGACCTATGCGCAAGAGGAATTGCCGGAGTGGGTCGAGGTCGACGGAACCGACGCAATTGTCGACCTAGGTCAGGGATATGAAGTCACGATTACCGGCAAGGTGATGGAGTTCACGGTTCCCGACTACGGAACGATCAAGGTTACGGCCACAAACAGCGGTGTTGAAACGGAGCTTCCCCCCGGACCGGTTCCGGATTGGTTGAAAGATGATCCCAAGAAGTTCAACGCAAGACCGACGCTGGATCGCCGCGTTCAGGTGACACGGACCAAGATCGAAGTACACAACTACTTCGCCGGTTGGGAGAATTTCTGGTTCCCCTTCAATTCTGAACTCCACGGGTTGTCATTCAGTCAGCTATGGGCATTGGCTCTGTCCGACAAGCGCATCGATCCCAGCCAATCGAACATGTCTTTGATCATGCACGATTTTCTGGGTAACCCGGATTGGCAGCACGGTGAAATTTTCACGGCACTTTTCGAGACCATCATGATGGCGGTGCTGGGAACGCTGACCGCAGCATTCTTTGGCTTGCCACTGGCGTTCCTGGCCGCCCGAAACTTTACACCATCGAAAATCCTCCGATTTGGCACCCGTCGCCTGTTTGATTTCCTGCGTGGCATCGACATGCTGATCTGGTCGCTGATCTTCATTCGCGCCTTTGGCCTGGGACCGCTGACCGGAGCGCTGGCAATTGCGTTCACCGACACAGGCTCTCTCGGCAAACTGTTTTCCGAAGCACTTGAGAACATTGACAATAAGCAGGTTGAAGGTGTTCGGGCGACCGGAGCAAACCAGCTGCAAAGATACCGGTTCGGCGTTATCCCGCAAATCCTGCCGGTATTCGTCTCGCAGGTGCTGTACTACCTGGAGTCCAACACCCGCTCGGCAACTGTGATCGGTGCCTTGGGAGCAGGCGGTATCGGCCTGATGCTGGTGGAAACCATGAAGACGTCACGCGATTGGGAGAACACCAGTTACATCATCATCCTGACCATCGTTGTGGTGATCGTGATGGATCAGACCTCCAGCTGGCTGCGGCGCAAGCTGATTGAAGGAAAGTAACTGCTGTCAGCTGTTGTAATGTGAGGACCCGGTTCACGTTCTGAGCCGGGTTTTTCCTTGAGAATTCTCTGAAAAAGCACTTGATCGAATTTTTGCCGCATTTCCGTCGCGCGAGCGTGTCAGCGTCTGAAAAGTGATTCAAGGCTAATGGAGGGGCTGATGCAGCGAAACGTTTGGACAGGACTGGTAAAGCTGGCCGTTTGGACCGGACTTGGACTGGCTGCGGCAAGCGGACCTGCTCTGGCGATTGAAAGCTGCGTTGCATCATTGAAAAAACAGGCTATTTCCGCCGGTGTGAAGCCTGAGGTTGCCGAACGTATGCTTTCCGGGGCTGCTTTCGACGAGAAGGTGATCCGGTTCTCAACGACACAGCCTGAGTACAAGACGGAAATCTGGGACTACATGGCATTTCTCGTGGATGCCGAACGTATCAAGGATGGCGAAAAGAACCTGAAGAAGCACAAGAGCACCTTGAGCGCGATTGAAAAGCGCTATGGCGTAAATCGCCATGTCGTGCTGGCTGTCTGGGGGATCGAGAGTGACTACGGTCAGTTCCGGGGCGACTTCTATACGCCCCATGCGCTGGCCAATCTCGTATGTGCCGGAAAGAAGAGGCAGAAGTATTTCCGGGGTGAATTGATAACAGTCATGTAATAGCTAATAATGGAAGTGCTGGCAGTACGGTTGTTGATTATTTGGTTGTTGAATACTTCCACATCGCTAGTGGCCAGAATAAGGATACCAGTGCCGGGAGGTACACCCGCTACGATATTTCCTTTGGGAGCGAAGTTCTTCAGATTATTTTCCCGCACTTCATTGTTGAATACCCGTACGTGCCCACCATTCTTTTTTACCAGGTTGGGCAAATCAAACACTAGAATACCACCCGTGTTATTGTGGGTTGCGTTATCGTACACGTCGGCCATGCGGGAGTTTTCAATCTCAATACCAGTCACGTTATGGTGCGCCAAACTATTGCGAACGATAATCTGCTCTGATTGTCCCACGTAAATACCAGCATCAGAAGCTCCTACGCTCACACAGCTATCAATCAGCACATTTTGGCACATAACGGGATAGAGGCCGTAAGCTCCGTTGGTCTTTTTGGGCTTGCCCGTCCATTCGGTCTTCACCCGCAG
>JBCCVB010000242.1:0-5396 GCA_039195965.1 Pseudomonadota bacterium | reverse complement strand
GCAAAAGGCCTCCATTCCCTCCCGTTGGTAGCGGTTCCAGATCTTGTAACCGGTCTTGCGCGAGATCCCGAACTCCCGGCAGACGGCACTCATGCCTTTACCATCCAGAAGACGGGCGACGAAACGTAGACGGTTCAGCGGGCAAACATGGGTCCTTTCCATGTTTGCTTTTCCGCTTCACTCCACTTTAGGCACCTCTTTCCACGGCATCGACACCTCCCGCAAAACGGAAAGTGTTACCCATGTGTCCGGAACGTATTGTCACCTATGTCTCAGGTCGGGCACACATCTCCTGCTGCAAATCCCATCGAGCTGCTATCCGCTGCTCAGCTTTGCGCAAAACTGTTGCAAGCGAGATCACTTGCTGACTGATGAAGCGCACCTTTGCCAATGCTTTTCAGCACCGCCCAAGTATTTTCCCATCAACTCTTTTTGGTATCAGGCCCAATAATGTGGTATGCGCCCGCAAAACAACATCGGGAATATACCAGTGAGCGAACTGACGGTAGCGGATGCAACGAACCGCATTTATCAATCTCTCGAGGCGGACAATGAAGATATTGATCTGCATATCGCGGCACTCAAGGCAGCGCTGAAGGATGAGGGCTTGAAAGAAGCGGTCTTGGATCCCGCCAGGCTCGTCCAGAACAACCGCTCCGGCCGTAAGCTTCTGCAGGCCTACTTTCGCCAACGCGGCGTGAAGGTCAAATTCGCTACCACATAGGGCGCAGCCACCGTCGATCTGCCGGTGACCGGTCAACGGGACAACCAACGCAACTGACCGAAACCCATGGATCAATGCGGTTCACGAGCGTTGTTGGATACTTCAGGACTATCAATTCGGTGTTCGGTTGGCGATCGTTTCCACGTTTTTGAATTGGAACAATGATCACAGAGCCAGGGGCCAAGTGCCTCCTGCGCTTCCAAGCGCACCAATTGTGCTGGCACCCGACTGATGTGTGACGATACCCGAGCGAACTTCTTATAGTCGGATTCCATAAAATTTGAGCGTCAGATCTCAAAACTTCAAAAGCAGCAGCTTGACGTGCGGTTCGCTGGAGTTCCGGGCTGAAGTTGCGCATTACATTTTAAGAGTTACAGTTAGCCGAAATGCACGGTTAAAGTTCAAAGTGCAGAACACCCATAGAAACTAGTGTCATGCCAGCAACCAGCATCTTCGCCACCTTGGACGACATTCTGAACCAACAACAGATTCTGCTTGAAGACGTGCTCGACCGTCACTTCAGCGATGATTACAGACAGCGTACCAACGGTCATTGGAGCGACCGCGAGAGTTTCATGCAGCATGCGAGCAAGCTCCGCGAAATTGTGGCATCGGCTAAGATCGAGGTGCTGGACGAACTGCGGGACGGTAACCTGTACGCAGATCGCCATCGCGTATATGTGCTCAAGCGCGATGGCCAGCAAGTCGTGCAGGAAGTGTATCTGTTTGCAGAACTGGACACGAACGGACGCTTCGCGCGGATAGAGGAAACAACATTGATGCTGGAAGGTGCCGAGGCCGACCGCGGTATTGGCACAGTGAAGTAGTTGCCAAGATTACGTGGACGAATCCAGCCATTGAATGGCCCAGTAATTCAACTGGTTTCCCAGAGCTGCGGAAATCTCACCTTTAGATCAGAAACTTATCGGTTCAAAATCGGCTGCCCCTGGAACGGTGTTTGGGTGGCGGTTTCTTCAATCGGATGACTTGACCATCCACGACTGCGCGCTGATACGACCGAGCAGAAAATTGCTTTTTCGCCAGGAAGCTAGCAACGGAATCCAGAAACAGGTTCAGCGGCTTGTTCTACAAACATGCAGCGAGGAACCTGAAAAGGAACGACTTCCCCCTTCCACACCGCGGCCCTTCACATCGCTCTTAAGGTGAGCGCCGTGCCAATTTCTTATGGATGGGCTCTAACGTTACTCGAAAGCTGCACCGCTCTTTTCCAGCCGTTTCAAGTGCGCCTTTTCGGCATGTCGAGCACCGCTCACAAACATGAAGCGTTTCGCAACCAGGGAAATCGCAAACATGAAGATCAACAGCGGAACGAAGACAAACGCAAGCGATCCGAGTCCGTTACCAAGCTCATCGTTTGAAAGGAGGTACCACAAGAACAATCCGAGAAAAGCAAGAGAAATGACAAATTCGACAAGTGTCATCTGAAAGGACGCGCGCCAGGCGAAACCACTGTCTGGTACGACTTGATACTTTCTGTAAAACCTATTGCCAGCGTCCGATGCAGCTCCCAGGACCGCAACAATCTGATTTACAGACCCGCTTATGCTGAATCCAGTAAAGGCCTCCAAAGCAACACCTATGATCGCCATTGCGATCAACAACCCAGTAAATACTAAAGCAAATCTAACCAGCCCTACACTTCTCTGCACGACAGATCTCCCAAGCACTCCAAACAACTCTGATCTTGCTTGAGCGCAAACGCACCCAAACGCGCACGTTCACCCACCGGCAACACAAGAAGGGATCTATGATGCGATGAAGTGGGTAGATTGACCCATACTCTCAAAATCTTAAGTTGTAGTTTCGTTGATTGTATCTATTCGCGATAAATGAGCGTCTTGTGCGAGAAGTGCCAATCGCCGGACAACTTTTCGGACAACACCTCCACCCTTTAGTTTTGATCGAGAAAACAAATCTCGTAACAGGTATTGCACGAGCTACTGAAACCGCACGAAACAAACTCTACATCGAACAATCAGATCGCTGTGACGACTGATAAGGACCATCAAGAAAAGGATGGCAGAACTCAAAACGGAAAGTTTGGGCGCTGGACCGGCATCTTGGGCGCTCATTGGCATGACCCATGTTGCCCAATGAACCAGGAAAATCCTTCGGCAACCAAACGCTGGTTCGGCGATTGATGCGCCATTCGCGGGCAAATCGATCATTTAGATACCTTCGGACCAATGCCTCAGCAGTGGCTCCGGAAATATAGGCTGAATCGATTTGCTCCGCGGATGAGGCGACAGGGGTGATTGTTTCTAGAGATTGAAGTTACACCCAAAACGTCGCAATGCTGCCGCAGCAACGGTTAGAAATCAGCGGGTTTGCTGTCTCGACACGGCTGCCTTTTTCAGCTTCTGGGACTGCTGGTTCGGCTGCTGGGTTTCATGTCCGGTCTTGGCAATTTCATCGACCATTTTTCCAATGCAATCTTTGAGTGCCTGGCCTTCAAGCCCCCAGCAGTTCTGGCCCGCATTTGCAGCAGTGCCCTGCATTACAAGGACGGAAAAAACGGCAGCTGACAAGATGGATGCGGTTTTCATACTAAGTCTCCATTCAGTTTGTGTGACATCGGCATCGTTGCCGACAAAACTGATGTGGGAACCGACTGTTTCCGCCCCGTGTCTTTGCATGTTTCAATTGTATCAATCCGAGGACTGACCGACATAATTGATACACGTGGGGATCCGGACAAGATTCCTACCGATCGTGCAATCCTCGTTTGACGGTTTCATTGAGCGCTGTGCTTTGCACATCTCAAATGAGTTCCTACGCCCGCCACAACAAAAATCACGGGCAGCTGCCGAAACAACTCCCCGCGAATTTGTGAATTCAATTTCAGGCCTGCGACCGGAAGCGGTCACTGTCAGCGGTTGTTAGAAGTGAACTGACCGTGCACCTGCCGGTTTGTTGAGCGGCGGAGCAAACTTGGTCAGGTCGATTCCTTCGACCGCCTCTTTGTATTCTTCCATGTCGGGTGTTCTGCCGAGAATTGCAGACAGAACGACAACCGGAGTGGAGGCAAGAAGGGATTCCCCCTTCTTTTCTGCGGAATCTTCCACAACACGTCCCTGGAACAGACGGGTGGACGTGGCCAGAACGGTGTCGCCCTTTTCAGCCTTTTCCTGGTTACCCATGCACAGGTTACAGCCAGGCCGTTCCAGATACAGGATGTTCTCGTACTCTGTGCGGGCGGAGCTCTTCGGCTTCAGGTCATCAAACTCAAAGCCTGAATACCTCTGCAGAATTTCCCAATCGCCTTCTTCCTTCAACTCATCGATGATGTTGTAGGTCGGCGCCGCGACGACCAAAGGTGCATTGAACTCCACCTTGCCGGATTTCTTTTCCAGGTTCTTGAGCATCTGAGCGACGATTTTCATGTCGCCCTTGTGCACCATGCAGGAGCCGACAAAGCCCAGGTCCACTTTCTTGTCGCCACCATAATAGGAGACAGGTCTGATCGTGTCATGGGTGTAACGCTTGGAAACGTCAGCGTTGTTTACATCCGGGTCCGCGATCATCGGCTCATCGATTTCATCGAGGTCAACGACGACTTCCGCATAATACTTGGCGTTGTCATCGGGAGCCAAAGCCGGAACCTCACCGGACTTTATTTCGGCAATGCGCTTGTCGGCCTTGTCGATCAGGCCATGAAGGGTGCGGGCTTCATTTTCCATGCCCTTGTCGATCATAATCTGAATGCGGCTCTTGGCGATCTCGAGAGATTCAATGAGAGTATCGTCTTCAGAAACACAGATCGAGGCCTTCGCCTTCATTTCTGCTGTCCAGTCGGTGAACGTGAAGGCCTGGTCGGCAAGCAGGGTACCGATGTGGACCTCGATAATACGGCCCTGGAAGACGTTGTCGCCAAACTGCTTCAACATCTGTGCCTGAGTTGCGTGCACGACGTCACGGAAATCCATGTGATCCTTCATGCTTCCCTTGAAGGTCACTTTCACCGATTCAGGGATCGGCATTGTCGCTTCACCCGTTGCCAAGGCAAGAGCAACCGTTCCGGAGTCCGCTCCGAAGGCCACGCCCTTCGACATTCTCGTATGAGAGTCACCGCCAATGATGATCGCCCAGTCGTCGACTGTAATGTCATTCAGGACCTTGTGAATCACATCCGTCATGGAGTGATAGACACCCTTCGGATCCCTGGCGGTGATCAGTCCGAACTTGTTCATGAATTTCATGAGTTTCGGAATGTTGGCCTGCGCTTTCAGATCCCAGACAGAAGCCGTGTGACAGCCTGACTGATAGGCTCCATCAACCGTCGGCGAAATGACCGTTGCCGCCATCGCCTCCAACTCCTGGGAGGTCATGAGGCCGGTGGTGTCCTGCGAACCTACAATGTTCACTTTCACCCGCACATCTGAGCCTGCATGCAAGACGGCGCCTTCAGCCACGCCAACCGCGTTCTTGTTGAAGATTTTTTCAACGGCCGTGAGCCCCTGCCCTTCATGGGAAATTTCCTTGGAAGGTGCAAAAACAGGTGTCAGCTCGACGCCAAGGGTCTGGGCGGCAAAATTCTGGAGCTTCTTGCCGAAAACAACGGCATAAGAGCCACCGGCCTTCATGAATTCCACCTTCTGGGGTGTGAAAGCAGAGGATACATCGACGAGCTCTTCTTTTCCGTCTTCGCTGT
>JBCCVB010000241.1:0-5411 GCA_039195965.1 Pseudomonadota bacterium | reverse complement strand
TGACTCACGGGCTTCCAATCACCGTCCAGATGTTGATAGGCCCGTCCTTCGTCGATGGCAAGAATGTGCATCCAACCATTCCCGACAAGATTCGTCAATGATTCATGACTCTCGATAATCTTGGCGATCCGATCGCGGGGGGCGGCGATCACACACTGCAACCGCATTGGGGAATGTTGGAATTTATCCCCCGTGTGCAACGACTGCCAAGGCAAACCGACTCGTAAATCACCTCCGTTTCCAGACAGGACACCAAAACGCCCCACAACATTGTGGATCGCTTTGCTTCCGCTACCGAAACGCTGGTTGTCGACCCTGAAACCAAGGCGATCGATGAAGGCTTCAATCTTCTGGTTTCGTTTGACTACGCCTCTGCCCGCCTCAGTCCTGTTGCCCAAGCCAATCTGCGCGAATTTGCCAAGGGTATCGCCGACCCGGATCTGAGCAAGGCAACTTTCGTTATCGAAGGCCATACCGATGGTATCGGTTCGCTCTCCTACAACCAGCGCCTTTCCGAAGATCGCGCACAAGCGGTGACCGAATTTCTTGTCGGGCTGGGTGTCGAAAGAAACCGCCTGAAGACTGTGGGCTACGGAAAAACGCGCCCCAAGGTTGCTGACGTAAACGACCCGTCGAACCGTCGCGTCGAAAGCAAGCTGGTTCTTGAATAGGAGACAGGATCAAACGTGCAGCGCGACTGAAATCAGTCGATTGGAATTAGTTGCTGGTTGGGGGCAGGAATGAAATTCGATCCTGAAAAATACGGCACGGAAATCAGTCCGGGCGGCGGTTGCGGTCCCGATCTTTATGACACGGAACCCGCATTTGCCGCTCTGCTGGACTCTTGCGAGGAAACACTCCCGGAACGTTTCAGCGAATTTGATCGCTCCGAGATCGATTTCACCGACATATTCCAGCAGATGGATGGCTTTTTGCAGCAATCGAGGGATCTGCGCCTTATCGTGATGCTCGCTCAATTCGGAATTCTCAGCGGCCAGCTACACCTGTTTTCCGATTCCGTCAGAATAATCCGAAGACTTCTGGAGAACCACTGGGACGAGGTCCATCCGATTGATGCCGACTTCGGGCACATGGAAAGAATGGGGGCACTGGAGGCCCTTAACAACAGACCGACAGTGGTCCTTCCTCTGGAGGCAGCACCGCTTCTCAAAACACGGCGAAGCGGACCTGTAAGTTACAGAAGCCTGCAGATTGCCACAGGTGCTGTCACCCCGCGTGATGAAGAACCCACGATCTCGCTTGGCGCGATTGAAGCCGCACTCACCTCGGGAGAACTGGAACAGGAAATCATAGACGAAGTCCTGACCGACCTTTCGGACCTGCAGGACGAACTCAGCGCTATTTCCAACATATCCTCACAGAAACTGAAGGAAGCGGACGCCAAGGCGACTGCACCGGATTACCAGAAGATCCAAATTCTCGCTCAGGAGATGAGCGACGAATTGAAGACAAGGCTCGGCCGCCAGAAAGACGAGACTGCCGCAGATGGTGAAGATGCGACAGATGAGATCTCGGAACAGGACACCGAGCCGGAAGCAGTGGCACCTGCCGACATTAGAAATGCGGCGCAGGCAAAACTGATCCTTGAAGCTGTTGAGGACTATTTCGCGTCGCGTGAACCTTCTCACCCTGCCCTGTTTCTGGTGAAGGAGGCGCGCGGCCTTGTAGGCAAGTCCTATCTTGACGCGTTGAAGATTTTGATGCCGAGACGCTTCGACGAGGTCGCCCTTCTGCTGGGGACAAGCGGGCTGCAACTTTCAAATGATCGCCTGCTCGACCTGAATGACAGCGCCGGCAGCGATCTGGGTGACATTGATGACTTTTCGGTCATGGTGATCGAAAGCAGATCCGACGCGATGAAGTGCCTGGCTTCGGTCAAAGGTTATTTTTCCGCAAACGAACCAACGAGTCCGATCCCACTCTTGTTGGATGAAGCTCAAAACATGAGCTCGGGTTCATTTACCGGTCTTTTGAACCTCTTTCTGAGACCGGAGGATGATTAGCGTAAATACTGGAACAACAAAAAGAAAAGGCTCACCTAGAGTTCCTTGCTTCTTCCTTGACATAAGCGCTCAACAGGTCCTCAATAATTAAAGATTTTTTCAAACCAACGATCGTGTGACTGCGATCACTTCTCATCACGATTTTTAGAAGTACATATTTAGCAACAAAACAAAGCGCAGATTCAAAATATAAATAACAAGCATAGCGACATGCGCGAGTATTTGACTGAGTTTGACCGAGTTTATTCCTAGGTCAAAAACATGAAAGGCAAGTACAATGGCATCGAATAGCGGGCAAAGCTTTATCAAGCGCAATAGACCACCCAGGGTTCACATTTTCTATGAAGATCCGTTTGATGCGGAGCAAAAGGTCGAATTGCCCTTTGTCATGGGCGTAATGGCGGACTTGTCCGGAGACAATCCCGGAGTTGAGAAGTCGGATATCGATGAGCGTAAGCTGCTGGATATCGATATGGACAACTTCACCAAACGGATGGAGGCCATCGAACCCGGCACCTCGTTCACGGTCAAGGACACGCTTTCTGGTGAAGACGATACCAAGCTGAGTGTGCAGCTTCGGTTCAAGAGCATGGATGACTTCACCCCTGGCAAGGTTGCCGAACAGGTACCTGCGCTGAAGAAACTTCTCGACGCCCGCAAAAGCCTCGCAGCCCTTCGTACCATGATGGATGGCCGCGTGCAGGCGATCAGCCAGCTTGAAGAGCTGACAAGAGACCCGGCCCTGATGCAGGCCCTTGCCCAGAAAATGGATGCCGACAAAGCGCAGTCCGGTGATGGCGCTGAGGCTGATGGCGACACGCAGGAGGCGTAAATGAGCAATACAGACACGAACGCCCAAAAAAGCAGTGAAGCAGCCGGCGCAACAACGACGGAAAAAAGTCCTGAGGAATTCGCTTCCATCCTGAAACAGAATTTCCGGATCAAGAGCGAAAATGAGACGGCTAACCAACTTGTCGACAATGCAATGTCGACCTTCCTGGGAGAAGCCCTGTCGGATCAGGCGCTGATCAAAGATGATGTCTATGACACCATTGACGAGATGATCGCCAAACTGGACGAAAAGCTTACTTCCCAGGTGAATGAAATCATTCACGCACCCGCTTTTCAAAAGCTGGAAAGCGCCTGGCGCGGACTGGATTATCTGGTTCATCAGTCTGAAACAGACGCAACTTTGAAGCTTCAGTTCCTGAACATTTCAAAGACCGAACTTGCCGGTGTGTTCAAGAGTTACCGCGGCGCGAAGTGGGATCAGAGCCCGCTGTTCAAGCAGATATACGAAGCGGAGTTCGGCCAACTCGGCGGACAACCTTACGGCTGTCTCGTTGGTGACTATGAGTTCTCCTACGAACCGCAGGACATCACCATCTTGCGCGGTATGGCGAAGATCGCCGCAGCTGCACATGCTCCGTTCCTGGCAGCGGCAAACCCGCAGCTGATGCAGATGGAGAGTTGGACGGAACTTCCCGCCAAGCGTGATCTGTCCAAGATCTTCGACACGGAAATCCATGCTCAGTGGCGCACCTTGCGCGAATCTGAAGACGCCCGGTATCTCGGCCTTTCGCTACCTCGTGTTCTGGCCCGACAGCCGTATGGCGCAAAGTCCGATCCGGTTGAGGAGTTCTCCTTCGAAGAGGAATTCAGTGAGGACAATCACGACAACTATTCCTGGATGAACTCCGCCTATGCAATGGCCGCAAACATAAATCGGGCCTACAAGGAATACGGCTGGACCGTCCGCATCCGCGGCGTTGAAAGCGGTGGACTGGTTGAAGAATTGCCGACACATGTCTTTGAAACCGATGACGGTGGCGTAGATCAGAAATGCCCCGCCGAAATTGCGATTTCCGATCGGCGGGAACATGAAATTTCCCGACTTGGGCTGATACCGCTCATTCATCGCAAGAATACGGATCAGGCAGCCTTTCTTGGAGCGCAATCGGTATTCAAGCCAAGGCAGTTCTCCGGACCAGAAGGAAAAGACGCCACAGCATCGGACAACTTGTCTGCACGTCTTCCCTATATGTTCGCGACCACACGTTTCGCCCATTATCTGAAAGTCATGGTGCGCAACAAGATCGGCTCGACGAAGGAGACGGCTCAGTTACAGCGGTGGCTCAATGACTGGATCATGGACTATGTCGATGGTGATCCTGACAATTCCACCGAAGAAACCAAAGCTCGCAAACCGCTGCGGGAAGCAAAGGTTACCATTGTCGAAGACGAGGAAAACCCGGGTTACTACAGGGCCCAGTTCTTCCTTCGACCCCACTACCAGCTGGAAGGTATGGATATCGGCATGAGCCTGGCTTCCAGAATTCCGCAAGACGGAAACTGAGCGTGAGGATTGCCGGTCGGGCGGTCCTCGCCCACCGGCGGGCATCTCTAGGGATGCAACCCGGGCTCTCCGGGTGGAGGTACTAACGAGACGCAAATACGTCCAAAGGGTTGGACCGAACGGTCCTGACTAGTTGTCAAAAAACAACTGAAGACCGCCAAGAGCGTATCCTTGGCCAGACGCAACCATAAGGATCTATTACAATGGCTGTAGATTATTTTCTGAAAATTGATGGCATTCCGGGTGAAGCTCAGGACAAAACCCACAAGGACGAGATTGACGTTCTGGCCTGGTCCTGGGGAGCATCGCAGTCCGGCACGACGCATATGGGCAGCGGCTCCGGATCCGGAAAAGCACATTTTCAGGACTTGAGCCTCACAAAATACGTCGACAAGTCGACCCCGGCTCTTCTGCAACACCTGTCTACCGGGAAGCACATCGGCAAGTGTACGCTTTTCGTTCGCAAGGCTGCTGGCGACAGCCCGCTTGAATATATCAAGATTGAGATGAAAGACATAATCGTCACTAGCATCTCGAGTGGTGGCGCCGGCTCAGAAGACCGTATCACTGAAAATCTGACGCTGAACTTCGGCGAGTACAAATACATCTACACGGAACAGAAACCGGATGGTTCCAAAGGCGCAGCACCCGAATTCGCCTGGGACATCGCGTCAAACGAGAAGAAGTAAGAACACGCCTGGTTACAGCCGCCGCGCTCCGCGCGGCGGCAACTCCTTTTTCGGAATGCCGAGGCGCGCCGCACGTGCAATCAGTAACTGAGCGCCGCCCCTGCTCCCGGTCAACTTCGTTCCGCGTTGGGCTCAGCCAATGGCCAGATCAAAAGTCAAAATGCAGTCTCCACTTATGTGGGCGTTTCGGGCGCTTGATGATCCGGACTACAAGGCCGCACAGTCGCGCCAAAGAGAAACGGGAGATGGAGAGAAACTTAAATCGGGTCGCAGATTATCGCGCGCGCACGGAATTTCCGAACATACGTTGATTGCCGAAGTACGTCGGGACCTGCAAGCCCT
>JBCCVB010000240.1:0-5429 GCA_039195965.1 Pseudomonadota bacterium | reverse complement strand
TAAGAGTATTGAATCAGTGGCTTAGCCCTCGATCAAGCACGATTTTTTCAACGAAATATGCCGCTCCCCGCCAGCGATGCACTACTCATCCGGTCCTTCAGGCTTCAACCAATACCGTGTGTATCGGCGTTCGCCAGTGCGCGTGAGGGCACAAATCTCGACCAGTTCTTGCATATCCCTGGTCGCGGTCGCGCGCTACGTCCCAGTGATTGAAATATAGCTCTCGGCGCTCAGACCACCTTTGAACTCATCCGGCCCATCCCGGAACATTCGCTCGATCACCTTGGCCTGCCTTTCATTCAACGCGTCGCTATGCCGGTCGTAGAAATGCGCCTTGGCAATAGAGAAGCCCACGCGGCCGAGAGTGACCTGCTGCGCTTCCAGAACGGACTCTGCAAACCATACCAGCCAAGGCGTGACATCCAGCGTCTTCTGGTGCCGCTCAAGCTGATCGTAGTAGTCCTTCCGTTTTCGCTCGATGGTGAAGGCCAGCGCGATCAGGCTCGGCTGCCCAATGTTCTGAGCCAGGGACTTTTCGGCCAGGGCCCGACCGAGGCGACCATTCCCGTCCTCAAACGGGTGGATACTTTCGAAGTAGAGATGACTCAGGCCCGCGCGCGTCAATACCAGCAAAGGCTTTTCCGCATCCGGCCCTGTCCGGTTGAACCAGTCGACATACCGTTCCATCTCGTCCGGAACCTGCGTAGATGGCGGGGCCTCAAAATGCACGACCGGGCGATCAACGCGACCGGAAACGATCTGCGTGGCATCTTCATGCCGACGATAGGCCCCGATGGCCTCCAACCGTTTGTCAAACGACAAAAGCCTCGTGCCACCGAAACAGGGTTTCGCGCGTGAGGGGCTCCGCATAGGTCGTGTAAACGCCTGCCATCATCTCAGCCACACCCTGCTCTCGTGGTTTGTTCGGATAACTGTCCGGTTCCAATCCGAGGTGTCGGCGGAGTGAGGATTGCACGCTACGCCGATCCTGCATCTCGCCTTCGATAGCACTGGTTTTCATAGCCTCATCGCTCAGCAGGTCGATGCGAAGTTGATCGCGTTCTGACGGGCTCACATGATGAACGGCACCAAGGACTTCGCCTGACGACAGCAAGAAACGCTGCTCAAGTGACGCAAGCTCTGCTTCGTCATACCGTAAATCCGGTCAACCGAATATCTGCCAGTTCCATGCCATGAGTTATAGAATTCCTTCCTATAACTCACGAAGAGATCATTTTTGAGGTATAGAAGTCAATTCTATGCCTCATGACCTGCAACCAAAATGATCGCTGCGTTGCTCTCGGACATCGGATGGGCTCAAAACCCCGACTGATTGAAAGTCAGAGCCCGACCGATTGAAAGCGGGCGACGTTACGTGTCCGAAGTCTACTGCATGTTTTGGACATCATGGCTTCGACAGTTCCAGTTCCGGTAAATCCCGCAAGCTCGGCAGATCAAAGGTCACCAGAAACGTCTTGGTCGTCATGAAGGTATGCGCCGCGCCCGGTCGAGGCGACCGTGGTCCGCTCGCGATGAGCTCCTTGTAGCGCAATCGGACCAGCAGATCACGGCTGACCTTCTTGCCAAAGATGTCCTTGAGGCCTGCCCGGTCGTTCGGCTGGTGATATGCGATGGCGGCCAGCACCGAGACGTCGTATTCGCGCAGATCGAGGTTCTGATCGTCGCCATCCGCGGCCGTCCGGATCGCCGCCGCGTAGGCCGGGCGCGTCCGCAGCATCCACCCGCCTGCCACTTTCGCCACTTCGAAGGACCGACCCTCGAGATCGGCGCTGACCGCCCTGCCCTGCTCCTGAGATGACCCGTTTAAGCCGTGAGGCCTCATTGGGTTTCGGTGTCAGTCGTCTCTTGCGCATCCAATTATCACATAGATAATATTTAAATCCATCTTGGTTGATCGCCTTGAGCAGACATCGCCACAAGACGTTCCGAATTTTCAAAGCCAAAAGTGGGCGTCCCTGTAGCAAAATAAGGCTTCTCAGCACGCCCTTGATCAATTTTCTTACGTACCATCGACCCCAATCTGGGCCAACAGATTTTGAGGAAATTGCAGGAGAAGGCCCAGTCACCGGCTCCAAAAAACAAGGGCCTAGGAGAATTCGGCATTCACATCTCCGAAGACAAATCGGATATCTGCACGCGTGCGCGAGGCTCGTTTATCATTTTAATAAAAATTGGCTTTACAAATAAAAGCTCATGCCTAAATTATCATATTGATAATAATTTACTCAAAACGTTTTTCCAAAAGGATTGAAAGATGAACCACATCCGCAGTGTTTCCAGCAACAGATCAGTGAAAGGTGACCCATGGCAGCTGTTGTAGTCATCCTCGCCAGTCTCGTCGGTCTCATTGTGGCTGGAGCTGCGCTCATCGCGGGCTTTAGCTGGCAGATTGCACTTGGGGCACTGTATATGTCGGCCCTGGCCATCGGCTTGGGCGCTTTTGGAGGATACAGGTTAAGGGAAGCCCTGCTGCGTCTGCAAAGAAGGAAAAAAGTCGAACAGCACCCGAGCAGATTGCGACACCGAAAACCATCCTAGGACGATCTCAACTGGGCGTGGAACAGCAGCCTCGCCCACCTGAACAAAAACATCAAGCTGAGCAGAACAACCATCAGACCTGCCATGTCACTGACAACGAGCCACAGGAATCCCCCCAGAACACCCGGGAGAGTGTAGGCAGGCTGATGAACCATCTGCATGACACCGGAATTCAGAATTGTCGCAAGCAGCCCGCCCAAAACCAAAACACGCCAATTCAATCGCAGACGGGCGAAGCGCTGCTCGTTTGCAATGATGTGCCGAATGGCATGGATGCCAAGGGGCGCGGAAATCAGATCAAAGATCCAAATCACTGCGATCTCGGTCAACGCGTGTTCCCAGATGTCGTCATGCCCGCACGTCACAAGCGTGACAATCGGTAGCAGATACAAAACAGATCGCCATCCATAGGCCCATGCCGCGAGCAGCTGAATACCATGCGGAATGTAAATGAGAGCCACCGCGTGCGGCACAGGTGCCACGATTTTCAGCCCGACGGCAACGTTTGTGAGGAAATAGGCGAAAGCCCAACTCAGAGACAGCAAAAGCGTAATCCTGATGGCCGTCGGAAAACCCAAAAAAACCGGAAGAAGGATAACGTAGAAGCCCAACATAGCGAAGATATCATCTTGTAAAATTATCATTTTGATATTATTATCTCAAATAAGACACCTCGTCACCTTACGAGGTGATATTTTTTCTGTTTTTTTGCAGATATGTAAAAGGATTCCCTTATGTATCTCGGAAGTTTCCCGCGCAAAATCCCTACACAAGAAAATCAAATTGATAATATAAACCGAGGGTCGGGTCAGTTCAGCGATGTTACAAGCTATGAGAGAAAATCAAAAGGTCACGACCGTCATCCGCAAAAAGAAAAACGGGAACGGATGCCATGCGGCGGCTCATTTCTCGCACAGAAAACGGTAGGTATTGTCAGTCTTGACCACAAAGAACGGCCGGAACTTGCGGCGTGGATGACCGCCTGGGGTGGGGACGTGTTTTCCGTCTTGCTTCGGAGGCCGGAAGACATCTACAAAATTGATCTGGATGCGGTCTCTTTCATCATTCTGGCGGATGCTGAGGTGGCTGATCCAAAACGCAGTATCCGCGAGTTCATGGACAATGTTTCCGCCAGGACGGCGCAGCGGATCCGTCAGGCAAATCGCGACATTCCAATCGTACTTGTCGGTGAGAAACTGGAAACAACGACATTCACGACAACCTCATGTCCGCTCTACGATTCAATCCTGAGGCTGCCCACCACCAAAACCGGGCTCTCTCTTGCCCTGTCAGCCGCCAGCACCAACAATCTAAGTGATCGTGCAATCGACGGATCGGACGGTCCGTCAAATCAGAACAGAAGACCCAACATCAGACCCTCCACCCCCCTGCAACAACGATCAGATGGAGCGAGATTTACCACGGAAGGAGTTTGCAGCAGCCGAATGCGAAAGTGGTCAGCGCTTGGCGTCTTCACAGCTATTGCACTGACAACGATTGGTCTTCTGGCCAGTTAGCATGTAGCCAGCCACGACCATAAAAACTATTCGGCAACGATACCGAAGTTCACCCTGTAAAGACCGGTCTTCTTCCCGCTCGGCGGTTCGATAAAACCCAGCTCAAGCAGGCGTTTCAGCGATCGGTAATATGTCGGTTGTGTCATTGATTTAAGAAGCGGATGATTCCTGAGGTCATCGCTGCGGATAAATTCATTCGAATCGTTTGACAGACTCTGAGCGGCATAGAGCAAGTCTCGCTCGTTCGGAGACAGCTTGCTGAGCCCCAGATCCTGCTCCATACTTTCAAGAAGTATCCTTAGCTGTGCAAGCGTGCTAATTTTTCCGTTCATATCAAAGATTTCTTTTTAAAGTTGTAAATCATCACGGCTCTCATAACCCTACATGCATATTCCACTGTACGTTCGGGACTCTATTCCACATTTTGTGTCACACGATCCTAGCATTTAAAGTAGGCGCTTCGGGAAACAGGACGAAGCAAAACTGCTCATACCCTAATATTGATGCGAAATTTGGCGGAATTGAGCCTGTCGAACTTTTGCGCATTCAGTCAAGACTGCAGTTTTCGTGTCAGGCACTGCTTAACTGCCTGTTTTTCAGGCGCGATTCGGTACGACACAATCCTGACAGTTACAAGGTGAATGTCATATGACATAGCGTCAGTTCGCGGAAAGCCATGACTCCACACCACTTCCACGGGTTGCACAGCAACAGCTTCCCGTAAGGCGCTATATTGAAACCTTAATTTTCATTCGAGTGTTAAGCGCGAAATGTTTCAATCTATGTTCTGAGACGTCCGTAACACGCCCGTTTCAGTCGCGAAACGCACGCTCCCGGACCCGCATGACCGGTTTGACAATGTAATCCAATACAGTCTTCCGATCAGAGAGAAATACAACTTCTGCAACCATACCGGGAACGATGACCAACGCTTGTTGATCCGCATCCAAAAGCTCTGATGACGTTATGACTTCGACAAAAAAAACGTTTTCGTCCCTTTCGGGATGCTTTGCGACACTCGCCCCGATTCGACTTATGTGCCCGTCCAGCGCTCCGTAGCGGGAAAAGTCATAAGCCGTGACCTTGGTATTCACGGGCTGTCCGGGATAAAGAAACGCAATATCTGCGGGCTTCACGAAGGCCTCAACCAGCAGCTTTTCATCGACCGGTACGATCTCGAGCAGTTCCTGTCCCGAGCCCACGACACCGCCAGCATTCGGAACGAAGACCTGGTTGATGATCCCCTTGACCGGAGCGCGCAGCACAAACCTCTTCACTCTCTCTTCGAGCGCGGGAAGCGTGGCATCCAAAGCCGCTAATTCAGCTTTTACCTGCGTAAGCTCCTCCAATGCG
>JBCCVB010000239.1:0-5504 GCA_039195965.1 Pseudomonadota bacterium | reverse complement strand
GTCTATGAGGGCAAATCCATGCAAGGTATGATCGATCTCATCAAGACAGGCCGAATACCGGAAGGCTCCAAGGTCCTCTATGCCCATCTGGGAGGAGCACCGGCACTCAACGGCTACAGCTATTACTACAAGGATGGTTAGGAGCTCCTGAAGGACGTCAAAGGTGCGTTCGGACCTCTTATCATTGCCCGACGTGCCGGTCGGGCAGCTTACGCCGACATCATTTTTCCGATTCTGGTCAGCCGAATCCGAAGTTCGCCTCATTTACCCGCAAGCTCGGAACGAACTTCTGGTTCGGGTGACAAGCAGTTTTTGCTTCTACGGTGGTGTTCAAATTTGAAATACGTACCCGAAACCGCTTCAAAGACGGGGCGTATATCAATTGCGCCCCGCTAGATCACGCGCTCCGCGTCACCATTCTCCATTGCAGCTCGCAGGAACGCTCTGAAACTTGAAAGTCTGATGTCGTTTCGGCGGCTGCGTTGAACACACATATATAGGGTCTTGTCGGCGTAGACGGTCTCGGGAAACAACTCTACGAGGCTGCCTTTACGAATATACGAATCCACGAGCTGATTGGGCAATTGCGAAACGCCATCGCCGTTTAAAACAGCCTTCAGGAGCTCTTCCGCGTCCGTTGAAATCAGATTTCCGGAAAACCTCTGGTGAACGACATCCTCGTCAATTCGGAAGCGCCATTGAAACAGTGAGTGATCCGCCGGAAACCGGAAATTGAGGCAATTATGGTCCTCTAGCGCATTTATCGACGCTGGCGTACCGTTTCGCAGCAAGTAGTCCGGCGACGCAACAGTGCGAAAGCAGATGTCCATGAGCCTGGTGGCAACCATATCCTGATGCTTGATATGCCCGGTGCGAAAATAGAGATCTACCTCGCCTGAAGCGACATCCGCACGGCCGTCATTCAGTCTCAAGTCAACCGTCATCCTGGGATGACAATGCAGGTAGTCCCGAACAATTCCGTTTAGATGGTATCGCGCGAACAAAACCGACGACTCTATGGTCAAAACACCCGCCGGATATTCGGCATAGGCCGAGACATCGCTTTCAACGGCTTCGATATGGGCAAGCGCTGCGCGAATACCGTGGACATAAATTCCTCCCGCCTCTGTCAGCGCAATCTGCTTCGAATTGCGAAGAAGCAGAGGCATTCCGAGAGCAGTTTCCAGCGCTGCAATATTCTTGCTTGCCGCACTGCGCGTAATGTTTAGCGCTCTGGCCCCTTCCGCAATGCTGCCGCCCTCTATCGCTGCGATCAACGTTCGTGCCAGTTGAACTTTCGTTTTCAAGCGGGTTCCCTCAATAGTCTACGTCAACTTATACGACACCTAAGCGTAACCAAACCGTATCTATCACTTCAACATGAACTTCCCTATCTGGGTTTTGAAACAACTCAAGGGAATGACCTATGCGCTATTATGTCCTCGAACCACAGGGCGAGATCGAAAACATTAAGCAACGTGAAGGTCCTCGACCTACCATCGCCAATCCGAATGATGTCTTGGTGCGTGTCAAAGCCACGACCTTAAACTACAAGGACCTGGCGCTCGCCTGGGGCTGGTTGCCGCTGAACAATGCCGGAGCTGACTACATTCCCCTTTCCGATGGCTCCGGCGAAGTTTTCGAGGTTGGAGCCGATGTGACGGAGTTCGCTCCCGGAGACCGTGTCGTTGCCGCGTTCTTTCCAGAATGGCAGGATGGTGCCCCGACCGGTAACGAATTGGCTCTGGGAAGAGAACTACCGGGCATGCTGAGTGAATTCGTATGTCTGCCCTCCCACGCCCTCGTCAAAATCCCACCCTCCCTGACATTCGAACAGGCGGCTACCTTTCCTTGTGCAGGGGTCACGGCCTGGAACGCCTTGTGCGAAACCGCGAAGCTCAAAGCAACAGATACCGTTTTGACGATGGGAACAGGTGGCGTTTCAGTTTTCGCGATTCAGATCGCCAAGGCAAAGGGCGCTCGCGTGATTGCAACGACCGGCTCGGCGGAAAAGGAAAGTTTTCTCAAGAAACTAGGTGCCGATCATGTTGTCAATTACAGGAAAACCGGGGACTGGGACAAAACGGTCATAGATCTGACGGATGGCAGGGGAGCAGACGTCATTGTTGAAGTCGGCGGCGCGCAAACGTTTCAGAAATCTCTGAATGCCGCGGCCTTTGGCGGACGCATCAGCTGTGTAGGCGTTCTGGCCGGTGTCGAAGGTCACGCGGATCCAACGAGCATTACCTTCAAATCTCTGTCCGTAAGAGGTGTATATGTCGGCAGCACCACTATGCTGCGTCAATGCTTCAAGTTCTTTCACACCCACGGGATCGTGCCGTCCCTGGACTCCGCACAGTTCTCATTCGACGCCCCCGCAGAAGCATATTCACACCTGGCCCGGCAGGCACACACCGGCAAGGTCGTCATCCGCTATCTTTGATTGTCGACAGAAGGAAAACAGGCGAACACACCTATAAAGTAAGTCACTCGCCTTTCAGCGCGTCAGCTCGCTGGTAAAACTCGATAATCCCTGCCACATGGCGCGCAGGGCAAAGACCTGAAGCGAACCCTGCAGCCCGCTGTCCCAGATAAAGTTTTCATGTTTGAGAAAGCCCACCAGCATGGCGGGCTTTCTGGACCAAAAAACCGCAGCTCGGGGTCAGGCCGCTTCCGCCCGTTTCATTTTCTGGTGCTCATCTTCAACGAGGCCGATCTTCCAGTAGCCAGATATGTAGGTATCTTTCTTCGGCAGGCTCCGTTCGTTGTGCAGATAACCGCGCAATGCCTTGATTACCGAACTCTCCCCGGCGATGCAGGTCTGGACAACCCCGGTTGGCCAATTCATGGACGTTACAAATTCGAGCTGAGCAGCAGATGGCTTGTAGACGTTTTCATGCACCAGCCAATGGAACTCGATCCCTGCAGGTGCAGCGATCTCCCGAATATCTTCTTTTGACGGCACCTCAAAAACAGCCACCCCTTTTGCCTCAGCAGGCATGGCTTCAAGCGTCGCTTCAGCCACCGGCATCGCGGACAGGTCGGCAGCGACCAGATACCACTCAGCATAGAACTCGGTCACTTTCGGTTGGCTCGGTCCGAACAGTCCCAGGAAGCTGCCCTCCTTCGCCCGCTGAGCCCAGCGCGTCGCCGGTCCTTCATCGCCATGAGCGACGAAGTCGATATCAAGTTCAAGGTCATCCGGGCGATAGGAACGAATTGTGTATGTGCGCACCGGATGGATCTTTTCTTCTGGTGCGTCAGGCGCAAAATAGGCCTCGAATGCGTCCCGGCTCTCGCCTTCCTGAGGTAGAACCAGCTTGCAATTCGCCCCTTCGTGGCCAAGCGGGAAGCCTTCCAGCTCCGGCCCGGCGAATGTAACCCGGATCATATGGGGACTGAGATACCTGGTTCGACGAACGGTCAGAAATCTTGGTCGACGTTTGAGTCTGCTGGCCACTAGGCACCTCATAAAAGTTGAGATAACAACTCATGATTTAACAGTGCCGAAGCTGTTTTTGAAGACCCGGACCAACCATTTTTGAGAAACAGTCTGTCACCGTATTTTTGCCGGGAGCCGAGATAAAAAAAAGCCCGCCGAGAGACGGGCTGTTTCAGTTGGGAGGAGAAGTCAGCTCATTAGTTACGGATGATTGGCTCTTTCAGATCTTCAGGACGCTTATCTTTTATGATTTCCCAGTTCAGCGTGGCATTGTTGATGTGTCCGGGCACGTCCTGCTCGAAGCGCTCCTGAACTTTCAGCGAATTGTTGAGGTATAGTTTGCCGTCAACGATCGACCATGCTTCCGGGACAACCGGAACCTTGAAGCCCATGGCTGCGCCAAATGCGCAAAAACCGCCGTATTGCGGCGCATACTTGGCCGGATCGGCCACGAACTTGTCTCTGTTTTCAGCAGAAGAGAACTGCCAGGTCACATCGTCGTACTGAGCGGTGTAATCCGCGTTTCCTTCCACTGGCTTGCCTTCGGTGAAGTAAGCGACCGGATCAGTGCCGCCAATCGCCACACCGGATTTGGTGAAAGTGGTGATTTCATCTGCAGAAGCAGTGAAGGCAGCTGCCGAAAAGAGGGCCGTCAGCCCCAGAAGAACGGATTTGGACGTATATAGCGGCATGGACGTCTCCATAGAGGAAGTGAGAAAGCGTGTTCCTGAGCGGCGCACGATTGCACCGCGCTGGTGGAAAAATGTCTCGTGACGCTGCGGATATCCAATCACCCTTGATCACAGAGCCGACAGCAGGTCGCTACAAAAATGTGATGAGCGTGGTTTCAAAGACCTGGCAGACCGAATCCGGCTCCGGAAGCGGGGACGGGATCACGTGGCGCAACCAGTCCGAGCACAAGATAAATTGCAGCTTCAATCTCCATTTCGGTGATGGCCTCCTTGCGGAAGAGCAGCCGGAAATAGACAAGGCCGAGCAGCAGATCGATACGTGTTTCCATGTCGGATTCAAAAGGCGTCGCAATGAATATCTGGCGCAAGACCAGCCGCTGGTTTTCCTCAATTCCCTCAAGAACCCTCCGGAACGGCGACACTTCAGGACATGCGGTCAGGCTTCGGAGCGCACCGCCGAGTTCGGTGTTCTGAAAGGTTCCAACAATATCTGTCAGGCATCGCCTTAGATCCGATGCAACATTTCCGCGTTGCGGGGCAAAGGGCTGTAACGCGGCAATCGCATTCTCAACAGCGGCAACGATCAGGTCCGTCTTGTCTTTGAAGCGCCGGTAGACAGCCTGCTTGCTGGTTCTGGCACGAGTTGCAACTGCAGACAGTGTCGTTTTTTCAAAACCGTAAGATGAAAGCTCTGCAAGCGTCGCTGCGAAAAGAGCCTCTGTTACCCTGCCGTCCCTGGGACGACCTGCATTTGGCTGTGCCGTGCTCATTGTATCTGAAACGCTCACCATCATTACGGTACCACATAGTTACGTAATATTGAGTTTGATGTCTGAAATCAAACTGCCTTTCTTGTTTTTCGCGCCACCAGAGAGCACACAGGCACTGACCTGCCCTCAGGCTTCGCCTGACGCCGGCAGACCGAATTGACGAGGAAAAACATGTCTGTTGATACCGAAACGGTAAAACGCGTTGCCCGGCTCGCCCGCATCAAGGTGAGCGAAGACGATGCCACCCGGATGACTGGTGAGCTCAATGCAATTCTCGGCTTTGTCGAGCAACTGGATGAAGTGAACATCGACGGTGTCGAGCCGCTGACATCCGTCGTCGAGCAGACGATGAAAAAGCGCGCTGACGGCATCACCGACGGCAACAAGGCGAATGACATCACGCTGAATGCCCCGGCTTCAGAAGACAACTTCTTCATGGTGCCGAAAGTCGTTGAGTAATCGGGTGCACGACCGGATGAAAACCGCTCGAACCACAATCGCTGAGGAAAGCCCTCTCACCGAAGACATGCACGCCATGATTGGTGAGTTGAATGCTGTTCTGCGGTCGTTGACGCCGGAAGAGGCGAATTACAGCATGAC
>JBCCVB010000238.1:0-5620 GCA_039195965.1 Pseudomonadota bacterium | reverse complement strand
TGCCCATTTGAAGGAAGCGCCGATCCGCGATTTCGATTTTTCTTCCGTTGCTTCCCGCTGGTTCAAAAACCACTACGCCGCCCACCGCGACGCCTATCTGGCCATGCATGACTGGGATTTTGCGATCGCCCTGGCGAAGTTGCCGGCGGAAAGTGCCAAGCCGCCATTCCGTTGGGCCTATCAATACAGGAAGCCATCTGACTGCCTGCGCATTCCATTGCAGACGGTAAATGGAAACCCGGACGGGAATGTCATTTCCTTTGAGATTGCCGGGCAGCATCTTCTGACCGACTACGCACCGCCGTTTCCATTTCGCTATCTCAGGCGTGTCACTCGGGAAACCGAGTTCTCACCTCTCTTCGTGCACGGATTTTCGCTCTTCCTGGCTGCAGGGTGCGCGCATGTGATTACGGGCAAGAACAGCCGTGCCGAAGCGTTGCGCCAGGCGGCAAATGACGCATTTGAGCAAGCCGGTGGCAGCGATGCCCAGCAAGGCACACCCCTACCCATGATTGACCTGGATATCATAACGGACCGATGAGCTATCACCTTCAAGCAACCTTCAGCCGGGGGGAACTGGACCCCGAGCTGGTTTATCGATCGGACCTGGAAATGTTCAGGTCCTCCCTGGCGGAATGCCGTAATTTCATCACGCTGAAACGTGGCGGCCTTCGACGTCGGGGCGGCACGAAATTTATCGCTGAGCTGAAGGACAGCAGCAAAGGCGGGTGGTTGATCCCGTTCGAGTTCGGCAATGGCCAATATTACATGCTGGAATTCGGTGACAGATACTTCCGGGTGTACACCCGTGAGGGCAGGGTCGGGACTGTGGATGTCGTGACACCCTACGGAATTGATGTTCTGCCGGATCTCAAGTTCGTGCAGTCCACCGATACGCTGTTCATTACGGGGGGCAATCTTCCTCCACAGGCCCTGCAACGCAGGGGGGAGGTGAACTGGACCATCGAGCCGATGGAGTTCAAGGACGGTCCCTTTCTGGACGTGAACATTTCACCCACCAACCTGAAACCTTCCGGGACCGGCAATCCGGTACCGGTGATGACGTCCAACAGCGCACCGAGTGGCACCGTCTCTTCCTCCAACGGAAGCGCAAGTGCCTGGCAGGTGTTCAACCGGTCCGAGGGCAAGGTTGTCCTGTCTTCCAACGGAACCGGGTGGGTTCAATACCGGTTCCCGAGCGCGGTGGTGATTGATGCCTACATGCTGCAAGCCCCGAGCGACAACAGCAAGAATGACGACATGCCCTGGCAATGGAACATTGAAGCGTCCAATGACGGTTCAAACTGGTCCATTCTGGATACGCAGGATGCACAGGACACCTGGGCTTCCAGCGAATGGCGTCAATACTCGTTTCCGAACAAAACAGCTTTTACACACTATCGGCTCAGCTTTACGCAAGGTGGCGGGTCGTTGGCGGATGACTCCGCGATTGGGCAGCTTGTGTTGCACCAGTCCGGCGACACACAGGCCCCCTTCAACCTGACGGCGTCAGACACAACGGGGATCAATGGGGGCACAGGTTTCCAGACAACTGATGTGGGACGACACATCCGTTTTCGTGGTTCGGACGGTTTCTGGCGCTGGTTCAAGATCGAGAGCCGGACCTCGGACAAGGTGGTCAAGGTTAGGCTTTATGGACAGTCCCTGCAGGATGCAAAAGCGCAGAGCATTTGGCGTATGGGTGCATGGTCGGATACGACCGGCTGGCCGGAGACAATCGGGTGGCACAAAAGCCGTCTTGCCTTTGCCGGAACGCGGGAAGAACCGCAGAAAGTCTGGGAAAGCCAGACAGAAGACTTCAACAATTTTTCGGTTTCACACATCCTGCTGGCATCGGATGCCGTTACGGCCGGCATTTTGTCCGGACGGGTCAACCGAATTCAATGGCTTGTCGACGACAACGACCTGATTGTCGGTACGACACGCGCAGTCCGCGCACTCGGCAAGGCTACGGAGCAAGATGCCTACGGTCCGGAAAATGTGGATCAGAAGCCGGAAACCAATTTCGGCACCAACCGCGTGAGCCCGATCAAGATCGGTTCCGTGCTGCTTTACTTCGGACCCTATGGAACGGACATGCGCGAAATGGCCTACGATTTCGGCGCAGATGGGCGTGTTTCCCAATCCTTGAGTGAAGTGCAGTCTCATCTCTTCCGAGAAGGGGTTGTCGGCGCCAGTTATCAGCAATATCCGGACAGTATCATCTGGCTTTGGGACAAAACCGGTGCAGGCATCGGCTTCACCTATGAGCGGCAACAGCAGGTCTTCGGCATGCAACGCCACGACTTTGGCGGGGCCGTGGAATGCATGGCGGATCTGTCGGGAGATCAGTCAGATGAAGTCTGGATGATCGTCAAAAGGACGATCAACGGTGAGACCAGACGTTACATCGAAATCATGCAGCGTCCGTTCGCAGGCGGACAGATTGAAGATGCCTGGCATCTGGATTGTGCTTCGCTTTATGAGGGAGCGCCGGCCAATACCGTCTCAGGTCTCGGTTACCTGGAAGGCGAGGAGGTCATCCTTTACGCCGACGGGACGGACTATGCCGCGATAGTCACGGGAGGAGAGGTTAGCCTCCCAAACGGACAATTGGCGATAAAGATCCTTGTCGGGCTGAACGTGAGCGCACGTGCCAGGACATTGCCGTTTCCGGTGAGCGCGCGCGATGGTGCGTTGATGGGTCGGAAGATGCGTGTCGACAGCTGCTCAATTGCGGTGCTGGAGACAGGAACGCTCAAGGCAGGGTCGGACGAAACCTACATGGATGAGCTGATCTATTACCGTGCAGGAGACATCGCCGGTGAACCCGCGCCTTTGCGCACTGGAACGCTTGATCAAACCGTTGAGACCCGCTGGGAGGATGGCGGGCAACTGGCGTTTGAAGCCAGTGGCGGCAAACCTTCAACCATCCTGACAATCAATTTTGGAACAGATGCGGAGCCATAAGACATGTGTCATCCAGCAGTCATAGCCGCGGTTTCCGTCGCAGGTTCGCTTGCAGGCGGTGTCGTGCAGGCCCAAGGCATTCGCCAACAGGCGGAAGCTCAGGCGAAAGCCGAAGAACGACGCGCAGAATTGGCGGAGCGGCAGAAAGTCGTCAATCAGACGCAAGGCTCGTTCGAGCGCAAACGAACCCTGGAGCAGCGACAACGTATTCTTGGCCAGAACCGGGCGGTCGGTGCCGAACGCGGCCTGTCAGAAACAGGTTCGCTTGTCGATGTGCAGAACGACAGCGACTACGAAGCTGCCCAAAACATCGAGGCGATCCGCTACCGGGTGGACGGTCAGCGGGACACTCTCGACTTCGAAGCCAAAACGGCGCTCGAGCGCGCGAATTCCAGTCGCCGCGCAGGGCGCTATGGGGCGGCCAGCGCGATTCTTGGCGGTGTGACCAGTGCTTTCACGACGCTTGGGAACGCTTTTTATGGAGGCGGTCAGCAAGCGAGCACACCGCCTATTCCGAGGGTTAAGCCCAGAATTCGATGAGTTTGAACAAATGGTTCTTGAAACATGGCAAGACTACAAAAATTTGAAGGCACGAAACGCCTGCCTGGAGTGGGCAGCCCACAGGTTGTTGCAGATACGGCAGTTGGCGAAGCCGTTGTTGGACTAGGCCGACAGATTGGAAATACGGCTGGAACGTTCGGCAAGCTGGCAGACCTTGCGCGTAGGCGACAGCAACGGATTGACGAATTTGAGTCAGAAAAAGCTCACATGAAGGTTAGCAGGCGCCTGAAAGGAAACCTTGGTCAGGAACTGCTGATTGAGCGACCAGGAGGCGTCGGCCTGACAGAGGCCATGCTTATTCATCTGGAAAAAGGTCGCGAGGAAGCTCAAAAAGGACTTAGTGAGGAAGCGAAGGTTCGCTTCAACCAGAAAATTGTAGCAAACCGCGAGCGCTACGCGAGCAGTTTTGCCGCAGTAGAAGCGGCCGAAAACGAAAAGTACTTTCAGCGGGGTGTGGGTGAAGTCGAAGACCGGCTTGTTGCCGAGGTTCAAGATGATCCCGAAGTGATTAATGCGGCCTTTGAAAGAGCGGACGCCATCCTGACGACAATGCCTCTGCCGGCGGTCGTGAAAACCAGCGGTTTGAATAGGATTAAGGAAAATCTGGCCGAGGCTTGGACAAAGAGCCGCCCGGTGCAGGAGCAGATCGATGGCCTGACAAAACTGAAAACCAGGCGCGACGCCAGCACCGGTAAAGGCGCTGCAGCGGAGAGGCCGGATGGTTCAACAAACGGCAATACTGGGCGGAATGCACGGGCAAGTGCCGGACAGAAGACCGACACCGGCGAGATGTCGGTTTTTGAGAGCCGTGCCCAGTTTCTTCCCCCGCACACGCAAAACAGACTGCTTGCAGACGCGAAGAAGAAACAGGCGGCTGCCATCGTTCAGGAAGAAGAGCGTATAGCGACCTTGATTGCCGAGAACCCTCTGGCAATGAACCCTCAAGAGATACATGAGAGCGGTTTTCTGGAAGCACACCAGCAAAAGCGCTTGCTCGACGATCTTCAGGAGCAAATCCGGCAGCAGGAAAGGGATTTGGAAGCGGTCAGCTGGCTCGGGGCGTCGGCAGCGGAGCCGACGCATGAGAGCAGCAATCAGGAGCTTGCCGACCGCGCTTTTGCCTATCTGGATGACGGAGAAACGGATCGAGACGCACTGGCCCTGGGAATGCTCCGCAATAAAGGGGTATTGCCGGACGCCTATTTGAAATCCTTGGAAAACACGCTGAACAGTTCGGACCCGGTCGAAGTCGGCAAAGCCTTCGACATTCTTGCTGAGCTTGGCAAGGTCGACCCGAACGTTGTCGAGGGCCTGCGTGGACATGAGCAATTCCGATCCGGCGTCGAAAAGCGGGACATTCTGGTCAACCGGTTCGGGTTTTCCTCAAGGGAGACTTCCGCAGACCTGGCACAGGGCAATGATCCTGTGCGGCGAAAAGACCTTCGAACAGATTTCGCGGGTCAATATCCGCAAGGGCGGACCGGACGTGCAAGGGCACAGGGCCGGTTGGCTCACCACTCAGCAAGTGGTTACGGGAGTAGCCCGTTTCCCGTCGATGAACTTCTAAGCGGTGTCGATTTTGTTGAGCGTGATGGCAACAGCGCTGGCGAGATACAGTTCGCGGGAAGTTCCGCCAGCCTGAGGATGCCCGGCGGGCCACCGCTTTTCGCGCCACTCGATCCGGACAAGCCAAGCGGATTTTATGGTGGCGCGACGCCAAATGAGGCAGCAACTTCGGCGCTGCCGTATCTGCGCTTTATGTCGGATCTGATGAACCCGTCGGCAACCGCGTAGGCGCTGTTTAACATAGGGCATAAGTCAAACGACGAATCCGAGACCGATGCTAAGCGGCAAAAAGGTGATGTTGATGCGAATTCTGACGAAAAGGCTGGGCGAAGTCGCGAACAAGATGAAACTACTCAAGCAGCTCGGGATGCAACGAAAATTGGAAGCAGGAAGCAAGCATACAAATTACCTTCACGATCAACAAACAAGTCTGTCTCTGATCCTTATCCGAAATCTTTTTTTAGTTCTTCAGCGTTCTTGTAGCCCGCTTGACTCGCAATTTTGTTAGCTTGCTTCCTGCTTC
>JBCCVB010000237.1:0-5631 GCA_039195965.1 Pseudomonadota bacterium | reverse complement strand
GGGGATCAGGACAATGTAGAGGTCCTTGGTCTTTTTTCCGTAGGTCTTGTCAAGAAACTTGCCGAACTCGCGCATGATATCGACGGTGCTGCCGCGCTGTTCACCCTTGTCGATAAAGTATCCCGTTTTGGAGAAGGGAATGAGCACCCGCACAAATCCGCGCTCGATGATTTCATCGAAATCACCTGTGAAGGGCGCGCGTAAGTTCTCCTCCAGATTGTCTGCCAGCTTGGGTTCGGCTGCCTGCACAGAAAGAGACAGGGCTGCCGCAGCAATAAAAGCAAGACAGCGCAATCCTATCGTTGAGAATGTGCGTTTTGGCGACATAACGGCCTCTTGGAATAAAAAAAAGTATACTCCTTAAAGTTAGGCCGCTCTTGTTGATGCAATCAAGCTTTTACAAATTATCTTGTTCTGTGATCGCTACTTCGTGAAGGTCAGGTCCACGGTTCCAATTGTTATTCCTGCTTTCATGACCTTGGCTGTATTGCGCACGGTGCGTCGGTCCACTTGCGTCAAGGTATCGTCAAAGCGAAGCAGCAATGGACCGTTTTGGGTCTCCAGCTCGGCGATGTAAGAAAAACGCAGGGCTCCGTCTTGGTCAGTTCTGACATTTGTCGGGCTTATGACATCGGCTCTCTGGCCGATGTACCTGCCATCGGCAACCTTTTGAAAGAACCAGGTCTTGGTATCCCGCTCGCCGTCTTCGTAGACAAAGTCCTCACGAAGACGCAGCGTGAACGTCCGTGGGTTCCAGGTTCCCCGCAAGTAGACAGTGAATGGTCGGTTCACACCGGCGATCTTGCTTTCGAAAACCCCTTTGCCGACTGTGCTGCCTCGAAAGAACTCTTCCAGTACCAGAGGCTTTGATTGTGCTGAAGCTGCTGCCACCGAAGCCAGCAGGGTCAACAGGACGGTCAGGGTTTTCCATGGGCGAACCATTTCAGCGATGCCTCTCTTACTGTGAGCCTACATCGCATACGGTTGGATGACGCCGACAGATTTCCCGTTAGCGGCCGAATTTTTCCTGCCAGGTTGGCACGGGGTCTTCCGAGGCGGGCGTGGCGTGGTAAATGCCCTTTGCAATTGCCCGCGCAAGGCAAGATGCCGCTGCCGCGCCGAGCTGGACCATATCTTCCAGGCCGTTTTCAAGTCTGCGCTGGCCGGTCGACATGGCAAACACCAGATCTCCATCAAGCGGTGTGTGTGCCGGCCATAGGGCGCGGGCAAGGCCATCGTGGGCCATGACCGCGAGGCGTTTGGCTTCGCCCTTTGTCAGAATTGCGTCGGTTGCGACAGCTGCGATGGTGGTGTTGGCTCCAGCCTTCAGGGCGTCCAGTTTGGTGCGGACGGAAATTCCATCTTCAGGGAAGGGGTGCGCCATGCCGCGTCCGCCGAATTCTTCGCCTATCTCGAATGGTGCGGCCCAGAAATGCTGAGTATCACCGACAGTCGCTCGGCCAAGCGCATTCACGGCGACAATCGCTCCCACCGTGACGCCATTGTCGAGAACCTGTGAGGCGGACCCAAGACCGCCCTTGAGGTTGGCGGTTGTCGCTCCAGTTCCTGCGCCGACGGAGCCAAGAGCAAAATCGTGAGAAATTGCATCCAGAGCAGAGCGACCGAGATCGCGATAGGGGGCTGCCTGACCCCAACTCTTGTCACCGCCATTGAGTAGATCGAACAAGATTGCTGTTGGCACGATCGGAACCCGAACCGGGCCAACCAGAAATCCGTAGCCGAGCTCGGCGAGCCGCCCCTGGACGCCCGCGCCCGCGTCTAGGCCGAAGGCCGAACCGCCGGCCAGAACGATCGCATCGATTTTTTCGACTGTTTGCTCAGGTTCAAGGAGCGCAATTTCGCGCGTGCCCGGAGCGCCGCCGTGAATGGCAACTGACGTCACCGCCGGTTCATCGGGAACAAGGACCGTTGCTCCGGATTTCAGATCCTGGTCTGAAGCATTGCCGACCTTCAGGCCGGGAACATCTGTGATCAGGTTACGCAATCCGGACATTGAGCGTCGTTCCACAAATCAAGAAATCAAGAGATCTCAGTTTGATCGCGAGTTGCTCAGGTGTCGAGACTTTTATATCCCCTGCGTACGTAAAGAAGGGACTTACCCGGATCTTTCATGCGCAGATCAGCGACGGTGCCGACGATGATGGAATGAGTTCCCATCTCTGTTACCGAAAAGACCTCGCAATCCACGCTCAGGCGTGCGCTGTCCAGGGCAGGGCAGCCTGTTGCAAGGTTTGTCCACTCGCCCTTCGCAAACCGGTCCGGCATTTCGAGATCGTATCGGCCGGCGAAGGCATCTGAAATCTCTTCATGGTCGTCGCTCAAGGTGTTCAGGCAGAAAGTTCGGTTTTTCAGCACCGCATTATGCATGCGTGTCTGCCTGTTGAGGCAAATGAGAATGCTCGGTGGGTCGTCGCTCACGGAGCAGGCCGCGGAAACGGTCGCTCCCATACGGCCGGCCGCGCCATCGGTCGTGACCACATGAACAGCGGCAGCAATGCGACTCATGGCCTCTCTGAAGCTCTGCGTATCAAGCGGCAGTTTGCTCTGTTCTTTGGGATTGGCGGCGGATGACGACATGTATTTAGCTCCATAGGCCCATTGGCCGGGGAATCGCTCGAGTTTCAAACGGACGGCGGAGTTTATTCATCCGGTAATGCCGTGCCTAGGGCACTGTTGCAAACAAATTACCGTCATTGTCTGTTCAGTTCCCCCGGTCGCAACCAAGATATGTCGCAGCAAATCGCGTTCCGCCAGCTTTTTTGTCGGTGGTCTGATTGAGCTCCGTGGTCTCTCGCGGTAGGGGTAGGGGAAACCAGTCGGATTCTCAGGGAAACGGATGACCAATCTGCATCTTGCCGCCAGCGTGACTTTCCTTGCGTGCAGCCTCCTCTCCGGAGCGGCCGCCGCCGAGATCCCAATCGCGATCGCAGGGCCTATGAAAGGGCAGTTCGGTCTTTTTGGGGCACAGATGCGGGCAGGGGCAGAGCAGGCGGTCAAGGATATCAATGCGGCAGGTGGTGTGAATGGCGAGCCGCTTGTTCTGGAAGTTGCCGACGATGCCTGCAACGCCGATCAGGCAGTCGCCGTTGCCAACCAGCTTATCGGCAAGGGTGTCGTATTTGTTGCCGGTCATTTTTGTTTCAGCGCATCGCTCCCCGCAAGCGAGGTCTATGCAAATGCCGGTATCGTCCAGATTTCGCCAGCAACCACTTTGCCGAAATTTACCGATGAACGTCCTGGGGAAGGTGTGTTCCGTCTAGCGCCCAGAGACGATGCGCAAGGCCGGATCGCCGGACGGTTTCTCGCAGAAAGCTTCAAGATTGGCAACGTGGCGATCCTGCACGACAAGACAGCCTACGGCAAAGGTCTTGCCGATGCGGTCAAGGATGCGATGAACGATCTGGGCAAGACCGAGAGCATCGCGCTTGGTTTTGATGCCGGAGAGAATGATTATCGGAACCTGGTGTCCCAGTTGGTACTGGAAGGGATCGATGTCGTCTACATCGGCGGCTATCACCCTGAAGCTGGTCTCATCAAACTTGAGATGGAGCGGCAGGGCCTCGACGCGGTGCTTGTCTCTGGCGATGCCTTGATGACGGAAGAGTTCTGGTCGGTATCCGGTCCGGCCGGGAACGGCACATTGCTGACCTATCCGCAGGTGCCACGCGATCTTCCTGCCGCGCAGGTGCTCGTGTCCACGCTTGAGGAAAGCGGTAATCCGGGCGAACGCTACGCTTTGACCACATATGCGGCTATTCAGGCCTGGGCAGAGGCAGCGGCGAGTGCAGGAAACACCGAACTTTCTGATGTGTCCAGGGCTTTGCAGGAAGGTTCCTTTGACACGGTGTTGGGACCCGTCACCTTTGATGAAAACGGTGACAGCAATGTTCCGGCCTATGTTTGGTACGAATGGCGCGACGGTGCGCCAAGCCCGATGTGACGATCTCGCACAGGCGAATGACACTAAGCCTTTAGCCAGATGCGCAAGTCAGCCGCGCCGGCCCGTTCCCCTGATTTTCAGGTTCACCTTGTCTGCGTAGATGGGCAGACCGGCATCCATGCCATAAAGGCTTCGGAAAAAGCCGCCCGAAACCTCGAACGCAACCCGCCCCCTGGAGTTGGTGTTCATTATTTTCACCGAGAGCTTGGTCCTTTTGCGCTGACCTCGAAGCGACAGGACGCCTTCGACTTCAGCCGAATACTTTCCAGTAATGACAATTCGCGTGCTCTGGAATTTCGCGACCGGATGGTTTGCCACGTCAAACATTGCCGAGCTTTTCAGAAACCCGGTGACGCGATCGTTGTTGGTTTTGACGCTCCTTAGATCCACGGTGACATTCACACGGCTTTTCTCAGGCCTTTTGTGATCCAGGATCATCTTGCCGGTCACATTCTTGAACTCACCGAGAACCGGACCTCTGCCCAGAACCCGTACGGAAAAACCGGTGTCGATGTTAGAAGGTGACAGGACATACGTACCTGAAATCGGACCGGCGTAAACACGTAAGGAACTGGTGAACAAGGCGCCGAAACCCAGTAAAGAAACTACACCCAGAAGGAACAGACAACGGGAAGTAATGTTGATCAGCCGATGACGCGTCATGTGAAATGTCCCTGCTTCGTATGGTCTGCTGCGCCTGTTCCCGGTGGATGCTTTCGCTGAGATGCCCGGAAAGTCGCAGGTCGTGAATTGAAGGTGGCTCCTACAATACGAATTTTCCTACCGAACGGTATGCAATTCCGATCACAAGTCCTGAAGCACCTCACACATTCTGGCGATTGCCGCAGGTGAGGGTGAGTTTTCTCGTTAACCTTTTGGTAAGAAAGTAGGGCGGGACTGGTTCTTTCAAGGGCAGCGTCGCGATAATCTTTCCCGAAGGATCAAGGGAAAGCCATGCGTTCAAAACTCATAATCTGCCTTTTGTTGCCACTGCTTGGACTTCCGTTCCTTTTGGCTGCGACATTGCCCGGAAATGCCGCCGAGCTTGTCGGCTTTTCCGACTATCGATTTCGGCCGGGAACAATTGTGATCAGAAACTCCGAAAGAAGGCTCTATCTCGTGCTGCGCGGCAATCGAGCCATCCGCTACAAGGTTGCGGTGGGAAAACGCCGGAAAGCGTGGACAGGACAGGCGCAAATTACGGCGAAATACCTGAAGCCGGACTGGTCGCCATCTGCCGAAGTGCGCAGAGACTTCCCTAATCTGCCAAACGTGATCAAGGGAGGCGCGCCCAACAATCCGATGGGAGTTGCAGCAATGACCCTCTCCAATGGCAATTATGCAATACACGGCACCAACAGGCCGGGCTCCATCGGACGTGCAGTCTCCTATGGATGTATCCGGATGGCCAATCACGACATAGAAGATCTGTTTCAAAGGGTTGGGATCAGTACTCCGGTTGTGGCGCTGCCTTAAAGCACTGCAAAGCGGTCGCAGGGACAGCTTGCCGCATTTAGTTTCACGATTGTGAATATATTGTCGAGGCGGGCTTTTCGGCCCATTAAAGGCCCCGGCCGGTTCTTAGTGCCCCAACACGGAACCGTCGGGGTTTTTGCATTCCAATTGCGTGTCGTTACAAATTGCGACAATTGGAACTGGAGCTGGGATAT
>JBCCVB010000236.1:0-5712 GCA_039195965.1 Pseudomonadota bacterium | reverse complement strand
GTCATACCTCACTTTGGCCCGTTGGCGGGGTGATTTACGCGCCTCTTTTCTGTTTTACAAAAATTTTCCGCCGGCCCTATCTTTGGTGGGCGCACGACTTTGACGTAAGGAGAGGGCATGCGGCGAACGTATTTGCAAAAGCACCGTCAGTGGTTTTTCCAGTTACTTGTACTTGCCGCCATGGCTGGCGTGGTCTGGTTCGTTGCCTATCAGGTGAAACTCAGACTGGAGGCCCAAAACATCTCGACAGGATTTGGTTTCCTTTGGGATCGAGCGGGCTTCGACCTTGGCGAAAGCCTCATTTCCTACGACGGTGATGATAGTTACGGCCGCGCTCTTCTGGCGGGCTTCAGCAACACGATAAAGGTCGCCTTTTCATCGATCATTGCTGCCTTGCTGCTCGGCTTTCTGGCCGCGGCCGCAATGCTGTCTGGGCACGCGGTCGCCAAAACCGTTGCGTCTTTGTACATCAGGTTGATCCGCAACACACCTTTGCTTCTTCAGTTGTTTTTCTGGTTTGGAGTCTTCACGATCAGCATGCCGGCTCCGCGGGACACCATTCAGATTTTCCCGCATGTCTATGTGAGCAACCGGGGGATCTACTTTCCGGCGCCCGATCAGACCCTGACCATTCTGATATTGGTTGTTGCTGTCGGGTTGCTGGCGCTTTTGCCCGCCGCGCGTGCGCTGCAGCGCCGCCGCATTCCGTCCGAGATACTTTGTCCGATTGCGGCGATCGCCATATGCATGAGCATCCCGGTAAGCCTTTGGGTCGGCTGGGCTGGCGCTGAGTTGCCCCAGGCCGGCAGGTTTTCAATCACGGGTGGCGGAGCGATCTCACCCGAGTTTCTGACCGTTTTTGTCGGGCTCTCCATCTACACAAGTACCTATATCGCGGAAACGGTGCGCGGTGCGGTTGAGGCGATTTCAAAAGGTCAGAGCGAGGCTGCAGCTGCGCTTGGCATGCGCAAGGGGCAAACGCTTCGTCTTGTTGTGCTTCCCCAGGCAACGCGCATTGCCATGCCATCGATTGTCAGCGAGTTGCTCAACCTCGTTAAGAACAGCTCGCTTGGAGTTGCAGTCGGATATCCCGAGTTGGTGTCTGCGGGAAACACCGCAATGAACCAGACCGGTCAGGCAATAGAACTGATCGCGATCTACATGCTGTTTTATGTCAGCATCAACATCGTGATCACCAAGCTGTCTCATATCCTGGAGGCACGCTATGAGTGGTGACATCGCAACGATGGCCCGAGAAGAGGGCAATCCGGTCAGGTCAGGCAACTCCTGGCTTGCGAGAATAAGACGCAATTACTTCGGATCCCCCGTCAGCAGCGCCATTTCCATCTTGCTGATCGCCCTTGTTGCTGCCACAGGACCTGCAGTCCTGCGCTGGCTCGTGCTTGATGCGACCTTCACCGGAAGCGCGGCCGATTGCAGGGCAAATGGAGGTGCCTGCTGGGCGTTTATCGGTGCGAAGCTCAACCTCATTCTGTTCGGTGCATACCCGGTCGAGCAGCTTTGGCGGCCTGTCCTGTTTCTTTCGGCCGTCGCGGCAATTGCTGTTTATGGATATATCTTTCCGCGTAAGCAGACCCAGGTTCTGCTTGCCTGGCTCGTATCCCTGTTCCTTGGGATGGTGTTGATGCGGGGTGGTTTTCTGGGGCTCGCCCAGGTTGACAATGCCCGGTGGGGCGGGTTGCCCGTGACGATTATCGTAACGATCGCGGGCCTGGCCGGGGCATTTCCGCTTGGCGTCCTGTTGATGCTCGGCAGCGCCTCGAAGAACATTGCCGTCCAGATACCCTGCAAGGTTTACATCGACGTGGTGCGCGGAATACCGGCAATCACGCTTGTGTTCATGACCTTCGCCATTATTCCGCTTTTGACACCGCAGGAATTCATCGCCGACAAGTTGTTGCGGGCATCGACTGGATTGATGTTGCTTACGGCAGCTTATTTTGCAGAAGCCCTGCGGGGAGCGCTCGAGGCTTTGCCCAAAGGTCAGGATGAAGCCGGCAAGAGCCTCGGTTTCCGGTACTGGAAACGGCAACGGCTGATCATTCTGCCGCAGGTGATCGGCAACTCGCTTCAGCCGATTGCCAACATCTCGATCGCCTTCGTCAAAAACACCTCGCTTTTGATCATCATCGGTCTCTTTGACCTTCTGGGTGCTGCGCGCTCCAGCCTGTTCGACGGCGACTGGCAGGGTTTTTACCGGGAACTCTATCTGTTCGTTGGAGCCATTTACCTGGTGATCTGCCTGTTTCTGGATGCCTATGTCGCCAGGATAGAGAAAGAACGAAGAGAACGGATCTCAAGGTGACGTCGCCAATATGACCGCTGCTTGATGCTTGCAGCATTCGCCTGGTCCGGAACGACCCCAATTCGAATACCTCAAACCGACAAACGAGAAAGTACTTCCATGAAACAGGTTGTGGACTTGCCGCAATTAAACCAGGCATTCGGTCAGCTTGGGACACCGACCTCTCTGCTCGTCAGAGGCGGAGGGCTGCTTTACAGCTGCGGAATTCCTCCCCTCGATCCGCGCACCGGCGAAATCGTGCAAGGGTCGATCGAGGAACAGACGGAAGCGGTTTTGCAGCTGATGAAGATTGCCCTCGAAGGCGCCGGATCCTCCCTGGCCAAGGTGCTCAAAACCACGGTCTACATTACCGACACCAGCTATTTCGCAGGCGTCAATACGGTCTACCAGCGGTACTTCCCTGACCGCTTTCCGGCTCGGTCTTTTGTTGCCGTGGCACCGTGGCCATTGCCGTTCAATGTTGAGATTGACTGTGTAGCGACGGAGTAAGCCATAAGGCCACGCTGTGTGACTTATAGCTTGCGGCTATTTGCCAGTGTCTGGTCCGGTCGACAGAATATTTTCTCAAAGGAGCCCAACGCGCTTCCAGTCAGATAACTGCAAGAAAAATCAAGAGGAAAAAATGGCCGTACCCTCGGACATCGGCGTCAACATTGACCGGTTCTGGAGCACGATCGAGACTTCCGCGGAAATTGGCCGAGGGCGCCCGGGAGGTCTTTCTCGCCTCACGTTGAGCGATGCGGACCGACAGATGCGAGACGTGTTTGTCGGTTGGTGTGAAGAGGCGGGTTTGAGCGTAAGTGTCGATGAGCTCGGCAATATCTTTGCGCGCCGGGACGGTATCGACAATTCGCTGCCACCGATCCTGATCGGCAGCCACCTGGATACTCAGATCAATGGTGGCCGGTTCGATGGAATTGCCGGAGTTCTTGCCGGACTTGAGGTCCTGCGCCGTCTGAACGATTTGGGACATACGACCAGGCGTCCGATCATTGCGGTGAACTGGACAAATGAAGAAGGCGCGCGGTACTCGCCACCGATGGTTGCCTCCGGATGTTTTGTTGGAAAATACGCCGCGAACTGGGCGAAAAACCTCACAGGCGACGACGGCAGCCGGTTCGGAGACGAATTGGAGCGAATTGGATATGCCGGAACAGCGAAGTGCGAAGCCGGTGAAATCGACGCCTATTTTGAGCTTCATATCGAACAGGGCCCGATCCTGGACGCCGAAAAACACAAAGTCGGTATCGTAACCGGAGGCTACCCGAGCCATGGTATGCGCGCTTCGTTTTCCGGACGGACTGCTCATACAGGGCCGACACCCATGGATCTGCGGCAGAATGCGCTGGTTGCAGGCGCGCGGTGGCTGACTGCCGTCGATGACATCGGGTGGGACTTTGCCGTTCACGACGGCAAGGCAACGGCAGCCCGACTGACCGCCTGGCCGAACAAGGCCGGCATTCTGTCGGATACAGCGGAAGCGGTTTGCGATGTACGTCATCCCGACCCGGCAACAACGAAGGTGATGGCTGAAAAGATGCGCCGCGCCCTGTTCGAAAGCGCTGCGAAGGCCGGATGCATTGCCAAAATCGAAGACGAATGGCAGTGGGGCGGTGACATTTTCGATCCGGAAATGGTTGACCTGCTTCGAAATCATGCCATCCGATTGGGGTGCAACTGGCGTGATATTCAAAGCCAGGCCGGGCATGACGCCTATCATCTGGCTTTGTGCTGTCCGACGGCCATGATCTTCACACCTTGCAAGGACGGTATCACCCACAACAACGAGGAACACTGCGAACCGGAGGATTTTGTCCAGGGGCTGAACATTCTGCTCCACGCAGTGGTTGAAAGAGCCGACCGTGACTGAGTATGTGGCTCATGAAGCCGTTGAAAGCAGTCTGGACTGGTCAACGCTGATCGAACAATTGCGGCACTGGTTCAGGGAAGACGGAGTCCAGGCCCCGCCCCGGCAGGTTCTATCTATTCCGGCGCCCGAAGAGGCCGCATCAAAAGATGATGGCTCTTTGCTGATCATGCCGGCATGGCTGCCCGGCAAGAACATCGGGGTAAAGGTCGTCACCTTCTGTCCCTGGAATGCCGAGAACGGCCAGTCGACGATAAACGCGGGCTACATGCTTTTCGACGGCGCAACCGGCAAATTAGGTTCTGTCCTGGATGGCGATGCATTGACGGTTCGGCGTACTGCGGCATCGTCCGCCCTTGCGGCCGACTACCTGGCACGAAAGGATGCGAGTCGCCATCTCATTGTCGGCACCGGTCAGCTTGCCGTCGCAGTCGGGTTGGCATACGCCAAGGTGCGACCAAGGACGAAAGTTTCGGTTTGGGGACGTAATCCGGAAAAGGCAAAACAGATCGTATTGCAACTTGCGCAGGCAGGTTTGAATGCGGCCGTCGCCGGAGATCTGCAAGGTGCTTGCGAAGGTGCAGATATCGTCAGCACCGTCACCGCATCGAAAGAACCCCTGGTCAAGGGGACTTGGTTGAAACCCGGAAGCCATCTTGATCTGATTGGCGCATTCAGGGCAGACATGCGCGAGAGCGATGATCAGGCGATGAACCAGGCTGATATATTTGTCGATGGGCGCGATGGAGCACTCCTTGCCGGAGATCTTTCCCAGCCGCTGGATGCAGGCATCATCAACGAGGCAGACGTAAAGGCGGATCTTCACGAGCTGTGTTCTGGAAAGCATCCCGGCCGCACGGAAGACGGAGCCTTCACTGTTTTCAAGTCCGCAGGCCTGTCCTTGGAGGATCTTGCCGCGGCGGTTCAGGCACAGTCGGCCCTGAACGAAGGCAATCAGCGTGATTGAGCCGGTTGCACCCTAGGACAGGTCGGGATAAAGCCCCTTCAATTCCTTAACGAGTTCCACGAACTTGGTTTCGGAAGGTTTGAGATCCTGATCGGGAGCATGCACGAGATAGACGTCGGCCCCGATGGCTTCTTCGGCTATGTCGATTGGCCACAAAACACCGTTTTCGACATCGTCCTTCACGGCCGGGTACGGGAGAATGCCGATGCCCAGTCCGGCGACAATCATGCGCCTGACTTCTTCGAAGTTCGTGCTCTCTCCCGTGGTCCGTTGGCCGATCTTGGCGCGGTTGCGCAGATCCGTCATCGGTTCAAGCCCGCTGGCATCTGTTGCGCAGCTGAACGAAATAAACGGTTCGCGGCGCAAGTCCCGCAAGCTGATCGGTGATTGTCCGAAATAGGCATGCTCCGCTCCGCAAAAAACCTTGAATTCTTGGCTTAATACATAACCCACGCGACCGTTAATGGTCCCCTGCCCTGTTACGACTCCATCACCGGCGATCGTCTGCTCACCCATGCCGAACTCGGTACAGCGATGAGTAACGAACATGTC
>JBCCVB010000235.1:0-5838 GCA_039195965.1 Pseudomonadota bacterium | reverse complement strand
TGCCAGAAATGAACGCAGGCCTCTTCCAAAAGAATTGCTCCATGGCTCGGCGGGTCTCCCCACATAAACCTTAGTGTAAAGCCTAGTTTGTCAATGTACCAGTTGCACGCCTCTTCCACATTTGGAACGGATAGAGTCGGATAAACTGCGGCTCGATTGATGTTGCCTGTCATAACCTTCTTTCCCACTTCGCTGACATCGCGAGATTTGCTGCGACCAGGTTTACTCTGAAAGCCAGGGAAGTGTCGTCCCTGCAATCATCTTGGCCAGAATTTGTGGCGGTTGATGGTATCCTCTTGTCTGCATTTCCAGACCAAGCTCGCGGGCGACGTAATTCAGCGTCTCAGGTGCGTAGCAATAATCCGTCAGCCTCACCACTTCGCCGTTGGAGGCTGCAATCCGAACAACATAGGTCGCTGTACCTGCGCTGTCATAAAAGAGGACCAGCGCTTCACCCTCGAGCTCTGCATATTTGGCCTTGGCATCGCGCACGGAACTCTTGGTCCATTCGCCATCGTCGCCACGACCACCGCCGACATTGCAGACAAGGAGGCTCATCTTTTCTGCCATTAGGTTCATCACACCGTCGAGATCCTGTCGATTGATGGCATCTGCGAATTTCTGGGCAATTTGGCGGCTCTCCGCATCTACAGGTGGGAGTGGCGCATCCAATGCCATTTTACGTCGGCCACGCGACAGCGCCGACTTGATCGCCCCAACGCTTGTGCCGACAAAATCAGCGATTTCTTCTAACGTGAAGTCGTATCCCTCCTTGAGAACCAGTGCTGCAAACTCCTGAGGTGAGGAGAGTTGCAGCGCTTTTTCAATTGCTGGCCGGACTTCTTCAGTTTCGATTGTCGGCTCAGGTTCTGCCTGCCATTGCAGTTGGCCCCGGCGTGACTTGCGCTGCTGGTCAATCCAATGATTGCTCGCGACCCGAAACAAATAGGCCTTGGTGTTCCGAACCGGCCCGTCGACCCCGTGCAGATCGCCCCGCGCCGCCATGGCATATCCCTTGAGCAAGGTATCCTGAACGAGGTCTTCGGCGTCCCAGATCGTACGCGTCAGACTCAGACAGTAGGCGTGCAATTCAGCCCGGCAAGGTTCCACGACGTCCAGAAAGCGGAACCATTGCTCTCGCGCACTCTTCGCATCGGCATCTGTCAGAACATTTTTAACCATCATTTCCCCTCTGAGACTATGAACAACCCCTAAAGAGACGATTGGCAATTGTTAAAGGATAGCAGCGCGCTCCGAAAATGCTGAAAATATGGAATTCCAACATTAGTGGGATAGATCGCTTGCCCGTTCCCTGGTCTGAGTCGACTTTCTTTGCTGCGGTCTCAACCTACATGCTGCCCGAATCTGATCTTGTACCCATTCAGGTCTGTCGCATTGAACTCCCTCATGCCCCAGGGGTAGTCTTCCGGGTGCTTCGTCACGACTACATCGTTTGAGAGCGCACGCTGATACATGATGTCGAGGCTGTCTACATCAAAGTAGAGCCAGTTTTCGTTCGGTTGTGCCGCCGACTGCCAGAAATGAACGCAGGCCTCTTCCAAAAGAACTGCTCCGTGGCTCGGCGGGTCTCCCCACATAAACCTTAGTGTGAAGCCTAGTTTGTCAACGTACCAGTTGCACGCCTCTTCCACATTTGGAACGGATAGAGTCGGATACACTGCGGCTCGATTGATTTTGCCTGTCATAACATTCTTTCCCACTTCGCGATCATGTCGAGATAATCTGACAAAGCCTTGGGCGAGCAAGAGAAACGGTTATTTTGACACGATGTCGAGTGTTTCCAGATCGTAACTGGCGAACGCAACCAAGGGTTTTTTCCCGATTGCCGAGAAAGCAAACACATGCAGCCTGAGCTCGCCTACCATGATGCGGCAGAAAACATTGGGGCGCGCTATCGATTTCGGACACTCGGCCATGCTGTTGAATGCCACGCGTCTTTCAAATTCCGAATAGGTCATTGTCTTGAACTCGGCAGCCCACACAGAGGTACTGTTTGCAGCCAACAGAAGTAACATGAGCACAATTCTCTTCATGCCAGGATCCAGTTCAAATCCGAAGGTGTTGAATGCGACCTTCATGGCAAAACCAAAATCGGCTGTCCAGTATCCTGAGTAAATTAGTCGGTTATTTGCATGCGGCAAGAACGCGCATACGAATTCGGCTCGTTTGACAGCAGCTCAATCCTGCAGAATTGAGTTTCCACAGACCTGCTCGACAGGCCGAAGACCTCCATCTTGAAACAGGCGTTGCCGAAGTTCGGGTACGGGCAGGACGCCAGATAGTTGTCATGATTGCAGCGCAATGAGACTCTGATTTCATGAATCAAGGAGCGAATAGCAACGAGAGCCAGTGCTGTTTATGGGAAGACAAAACGGACCTCGTCAGTTGCTACTGCCACTGCGCCAGAATTCTCTGTTCCGGGACAACGGCACCCTGATACACCACGTATTTTCCTTGTTCTGATCTCCAGGGAATTTGGCACGCAACCTATTGTAAAATCGGGTTATCACTAGTTTCTGTTTGTGCAATTTCACACGAAGTGACCGAATTTCCCTGCATCTTCCCGCACATCAGGGAAAACAGCACCAGAGACTGGTGCGCCACAGACTGCAGACACCACCACCCTTATCCGTCTCTTTTGCACCAGTCGTCAATTTAGGAACATCCGCGTCCTGTGTTTTCATGGGTTTCAGAAGCTTTGTAAGGACTTTCGTTTCCGCATAGAGTTTGATGCGCACGGGTCCCATTGCCTCCGTATGCACAGAGGGTGCAATGTTCGGCACTCCTCACGGAATATCGATCTTGGCTACAACGCTAATTCCTTCCAGAGCACTCAAATCAGTTTCCGCCACCGTCAGGACGGCTGGCGTATCAAGCGCCAATCCAACATGATCGGCCAGGTTGAGCCTCCAGTCCGGACTGAAGTTGAGCGGCACAGTCTGCCCGTCCACTCCGATATTGAAAGACGGCGGAGCGTCTGCTGTGCGGGCCAAAAATGTCACGGTGCCGATCGAAGGCTCCAGTGGCTGGACAAAATACGGCAACCGGTCACGATTAATCGTCAGGCTCGCCGAACCAGAATCTTTCAGATCGTGCCACTCGTTCACAAAGTCCCGTTCAAGATCGAAGATGACGTGCAGGCCGGTCTTGTCCAATGACTGTGCAATTTCCTGCAGTTTCTGGGTCAGGGAGGTCACTGCCAGTGTTTTCAGGCTGCTGCCGCCCTCGCGTGCCGTGTAGTTGACGTGCATGATCACGTCCGCAATGGTTGTATAGTCGAACTGGCGCACTTCATCCGGCAGCTCCAGACGCCACGTGCTGACTGCCCCGGTGCCCTCAAAGGGCAAATAGCGGTCGTCCCGGAAATTCAGTTCAAAGAGGCCGGTATCACTACGCCCTGAGGACGTGGCGACCGATTGGCTTGCGCCGACATTGTACACAAACCGGCTGTCGTTGCCCGGGACTTCTTCGTACTCCTCTTGCGGTGTCGCGGCTCCGGCGGTGCGCCGCGTCGACTTGCGATAACGGTTTGTTACTTCGGTCAACTTTGCGCTGACGGAGGAGTAGGGACCGGCGACGCAGGGTATGGAGATTGAGACCGACTTTATGCGCCGGAAATAATGTCCCGGATGGTCCATATCGTAAAGCGCCTCGGGTATCTCAAAGTCGCAGGTGCCGGTGATTTTCAGCCGCACCAGGGCCAGAGGATCCAGCAGCCTCAGCGACACATGCTTGGTAATCTCGTATTCCCGCTTGTTAACTTCGAGGTAGCGCGCCTCCATGCGCTTCAGATCGGCATGAAGCTTGTTTGCGGCCTGCAGTCCTTTCTTGCGGCTGTCCCAGTAGCCGAATGCGAGGAATGTCTCAGTGGACCCGAGTTCATGCTGAAAACATCGCTCGGCCTTCTTCGCAGTGTCATAGGCCAGCTGATAGGCCTGGTAGTACACCGACGTTATCTCGTTGATCATCCATTGGTAGAGCTGGATGTTGGTGTACTTGTTCTGCAAAGCGGTTGAGATCTTGCCGGCGTTGTCAATCTGGACATCATGTGCCGCAAGGTCCTTCTCGGCGATTTCCTTGCGTAGCTCAGCAACGACAATTTGCTGGTCAATCTGAGACAGTTCACGGGTAGCAAGGCGCTCCTGCAACTTTGCCTCATCCCAGCGCCGGTCGAAGCTTCCTGTCGTGGCGGCCTGGCTCGCTTCAGCCGTCGCCACTTCGGAAACAACACGCAGCATCGCCGCCATGGCCTGTGCCGCAGAGGCCAGGTTCGAGCCACCGAAACTGACACTGACGCCCGGTGCGGCTCCAAAGCCCCAGCCACCAATGCTGAACGAGGGGATCATGCCCAGAACACCGGCAAGGCTGTGATGCACACCGGCTGGGATATTGACCATCTTTGCGATCAGCTGCATGTCCAGGTTGAGCTGTTCCTTGGCATTGATGCGCTCGAAATCCGCATAGAATCTGTTGCGTTCATCGGTAACGGCGCGTGTCAGATTCAACACCTCGATTTGCTCGGTCGCTGCCTCTATCTCCTGGACTTTCAGATTGCGCTGGGCGGCCAGCAATTGGCCTTCCAGATCATTTCGCAGCAGCGCCAGAGTTTCCGTGTCCTTCTTTTCAAGAGCAGCCAGGAGCTGATTGCCGAGGTCACGGACGTCCTGCACCAGTTCAGTCGCCTTGGCGGCAATGACCTGGAACCTGAAGGGTGGCAAGGGAGAGTTGAGCCCCGCCAAAACCGCTGAAAGATCCAATCCCGCAGCCGCAGCGCGCACCAGCATTCCTGGATCTATAGGTGGTGCGAACAGCGCCAGAACTCGCTCGACCCCGTCAATGTTCTGGCTGTTGCGGATTTTGAACAGCCGGTCCGCCACGGTGTCCCAATACTCTTGCATCTTGTCGTTGGGCGGGATGCAGAAATACAGGCTCGACAGCGTCACCGGCGGCGGCGGCAACTCAGCGCCTCCTTCCGGCAGTACGCTCAAATCAGGCAGGAAGTTCTCAAGTTCGATCAACGCATTTCCGAATGCTCCCACATCTGTGACGATCTGATTGTAGGTCTGATCGGTCACCTCGACCGGCGAAGGTACATTGCGGGGCTTTGGTCCCAGGAGCTTGTCGGCGAGCACATAGAGTTGAGTTGCCTGGGTGATCGATTCCATCGTGTCCTGGCGGAACAGGAAATCCCCCCATTGGATCAGCGTGCTGATGTAATCCATCACCACCGCCTTCTGGTAGGCGACCTGGCGGAATCGCGCGACCGTGTGTGGACGGAACGGTTTGTCGCGCCATTCCTCGATGGCGAACTCCAGTTCGTGTCGCTCAGGCGCATCCGGATCAGCGATGTTGAAAAGCAGAGTGTCAATGCGTTGCGCGACGTAGTCCGCGTTTGTGGTCAGGAAGAACGGTTTCGTCACCCAGTATTTCTGGGGAACAGCGCCTTCGAGGGTGCCGGTCGGATCAAATATGCGATGGAACCAGACCATCGCCTCCTCAAAACGTTGCTCAGCGGCAAGGCGTTTCGCAATCATCAGGGGGGCATGGAAAAACAGCTCCCAATTGTACAGGCTGTAGCTTCCGTCTGAGCTGAAGTCGACGTCTTCGACCGGGTATGGTTTTTCCACAATCGCTTCATTGGGTTCGAATGTGGTGTCGAAGTCAAAGCCGGTGTCTTGCAGTTGCTGGTCGCGCGCCATCATCCGGCCCACTCCGTGCTTGTAAAGCGTCTTGCGCAGCGGGCAAATCAGGGGATGGTAAAGGTTCTTGAATTGTTCGCCGGGGTGCAGCGTCTGATACACTTCCTGCTCTGCCCGG
>JBCCVB010000234.1:0-6208 GCA_039195965.1 Pseudomonadota bacterium | reverse complement strand
CGCACCGTCAATCTCGTCATAGGCTTTTGCTTCTGCACCGCCAGCCTCGGCCAGCGTCATCGTAATTGCAGCAGTCAGCGTCGTCTTGCCGTGGTCAACGTGGCCAATCGTGCCAATGTTAACGTGCGGCTTGTTGCGCTCAAATTTTTCCTTCGCCATCGGCGTCGCTCTCTGTCCAATACTCGGTTCGGTCGATACAGGCTCGAGCGGGACGCATTCCGGTGCCTTGGACAGATCCGCAAGCGACGAATTGCTTCCCGTAGAACTTTTTTCAGGATTTCCGGGCGAAAGAGCCTTCCGTTCCGGACACTCCGATCAGCACCCATGATGGAGCGGGTGAAGGGAATCGAACCCTCGTCGTCAGCTTGGAAGGCTGCTGCTCTACCATTGAGCTACACCCGCACACCGAGGAAACAGAAGCGATGGTGGAGGAGGTTGGATTCGAACCAACGTAGGCATAGCCAACGGATTTACAGTCCGTCCCCTTTAGCCACTCGGGCACTCCTCCATCTCGTCCTGCTTCACGCCGAAGCGATCAGGATGGCTTACCGAAGAGCCCGCCCGGAGGGGGCGAGCAATCCCGTGGCGCGTTTTATGCAGATGCGGACCTTCCGTGTCAACGACGATTTTGAAAAGAAACAAACAAAATCATCGAGACGCTCGAAACAGTCACTTCGAGCCCTCGGAATTACCCCACCAGCAGATACTCAAAGAGTGCCAACACAAACTGCAAATGTCACGGTTTCCCGACGTTTTTCCTATGTATTCCGCTTTATAGCTGCATGCCTGTGGACAACTTTCCCCACCTCGACAATTGAAACCTACGAGACCCAGGGAACTGAGGAATTTTTGTTTTTCCCGGCACAAGAACGTCTTAGCGGCAAATCACTTGCCGGGAATCTTTATTTGTTGTACCTACAACAAATGACATCTTCCCTGAACGACATCGACTTTGTTGAAATGGGTAAAGCCTGTTTCGGTCACGCTGCGCGGCGAACAGCGAATCTTCTTACACGCCACTACAACAGGCATCTGTCCTCCCTCGGCCTTGAGCTGACACAGGCACAATTGCTCGCTGTCATAGCTGACGGTTCTGCCTCATCAACTTCCGAGATCGCCAGGTATCTTGGCATCGAACGCTCGACACTCGCCCGCAATCTAAAACCGCTTGAAGTAGCGGGGCTGATTTCGCGCCAGCAAAAAGGCAGCCGGAAAGGGTTGCCCGTGCTGACACCTGCCGGACAGGAAAAAGTGATCGAGATTCACCGGACCTGGAAAAAGGCCCAGGAAGAACTCAGTACTCTGCTGGGCTCAGAAGAAGCGGTTGCAGTGCGTGCGCATATGTCAGCACTCCGGAAGGCAGTTCACATTCTGGAGGACAGGGAAACTTCGGCCAACCCTGCCCCTTCGGAAAAACAAGTCTAGATACATTCTCTTACAGTCAGGATTTTCCAATGAGTGACACCATCACTGAAAACGGCAAGACCCATGCGCTCGGCGCCTTGCCAAAAAAGGCCTTTCACGAGATGACCGGTCTCGACATTTTCGAACGTATGATGGCGGGGGAACTTCCGGCACCGCCCATCATGGTGCATTCCAATATCCGAATGAAAGAGTTTTCAGACGGTCGTGCTGTCTTTACCGGTCAGCCGGTCAAGGAGTTCCTGAACCCGCTCGGCACCGTTCATGGAGGTTGGATTTCCACACTGATCGACACGGCGCTTTCCTGTGCAGTCCACACCACTCTTCAACCGGGCGAGTTTTACACGACCACGTCGCTCAACGTGAACATGGTCCGCCCTCTTCTGGCAACCAGCGGCGTAGTCACTTGTGAAGGCCGCATCGTCCACCGCGGCTCCCGTCTCGCCACCTCCGAAGGCGACCTGCGCGATGCCAACGGCAAACTGATCGCCCACGGTACAGTCAGCTGTATGATCATGAAGCCAAACTAAAGATGTAACAAACCAATCGATGAAGAAGAGCACCGACCAGACAGTTCGCTATCAGCGAACTGGATACGGTCTCAATTTCTAGCTAAAAAAGTACGTCTCAGCTTTGTTTTCCTTGGAGCCTGATGCGCAGAAGAACGGGTAAATTTTTTAAAGATCTCAGTATTATTTCAATGGCGTTCTCAGCCTTGGGGTTTTTGCCATTGGTTATTCTATATATTCTCATGGGCGGCAGCGCACTGCATGGCCAAATTCTCGACGATAGATATTTCGTCTGCGGAAGAGACAGCTGCAGTGAGGTTTGGCCCATCTTTTACAACATGTCCTGGTTCATCGGCGTATTTGTTTTCTCATTGGGTTTAGTGAGTTTTTGCTGCGCCATTGTTGGTGATTTTCTTCTTCGACGCTTCGTGTTCCAGAATGGTCCGCCGTTAGATGAATCCGAATGAAACCTAAACTTCCGCATAGTGCTATTCCCTTAAGAACTTCAGACGCCGGGGACGTCTGCGCAAAGCCCCCCTTCCCCTAATGGGAAATAGTCGCTAGAGCTGCGCCATGAGTGACGACAAGAAACCATTCCGCGCCGGTAACAAGCCGGGCTATCGTGGCAACAAGAGATTTGCCGGCAAGCCGGCTCCCCGCCGCCCCGGACTGCCGCCGGAAGGCCCGGTCCTGCTTTACGGGCTGCACACTGTAGAGGCGGCATTTGCAAACAAGGACCGCAAGCGCCTGAAGCTTTTTGCAACAGAGAATGCACAACGGCGACTTGAAGAGCGTGGCGTGAAAATCGATGTGCCCGTTGAAACTATGATGCCGAAGGCCCTCGACCGCATGGTGACGAAAGATGCCGTGCATCAGGGCATGATCCTGGAAGCCGATCCCCTGCCTGCCTATGGCGCGGAGCACCTGAAAGGCGCCCGTTTGATCCTGGCACTGGACCAGGTCACCGACCCGCACAATGTCGGTGCTATCCTGCGATCTGCCGTCGCTCTTGATGCGGATGCGGTGGTTACGACTGAACGACATGCGCCCGAAGAAGGGCCTGTCCTTGCCAAATCCGCTTCCGGAGCGCTCGACATGATCAAGCACGTGCGGGTGAAAAACATGGCCCGGTTCGTCACTGAAATGAAAGACCAGGGTTTCGGCTGCATTGCACTGGACAGCGATGGTCCCGCAAGCCTGGAAGACACGACCTTTACGGACAAGACTGTGCTCGTTCTAGGCTCGGAAGGCAAAGGCGTTCGTCAGGGTGTCCGCGAGGCCTGCGGCCTTCTCGCCCGCCTCGATATGCCAGGCGAAATCCGCTCGCTGAATGTATCCAACGCTGCCGTTCTGTCACTTTATGTCGCGCGCATGAAAATGGGGCTCTGACCAGAGCCCCAGGTCTACTTTCCGGATCCAGACCTTCGATCACGCGGCTTCGCGGCCGTTTCTGCCGGTATCGATGTCCCTCCCGGCCTGTTCTCCCTCTCTTGCCTGCGCGACCGTCAGCAATGGTGCCAATATCAGGCTTAGGCAAATCATCGGCGCAAGAATCATGAGACCGGTTCGAATTCCATAGTTGTCCGCAAGCGCGCCGATGGACAGAGGTCCGACCAGAAATCCAAGAAGTGCAATGAAAGACAGCACTGCAACATTCGATGCGGAGCTTCTTCCCGGCGCAGCAGCTGCTGCCGTCACACCCAGAGGAAACGCCAAGGCGGCTCCGACACCCAGAATTCCCAGACCGATCAAGGCAACCAGGGTATCAGGCGCAAACCAGATCACGGCCACTCCGAATAGACCCATTGTCGCCAGTCCCTGCCCTAATCGACCGGGTTTTACTACCTGCCTCAGGCGGTCACCGAACAAACGCGTTGTTGCCAGGCTGAGAGAAAAAACGGAAATGCCGAGGCCGGCCAGCCCCGGATTGGCGGCAAATGTGTCCCGCAGAAACACAGCTGCCCAGTCCGCTATGGCTCCTTCCACCAGCGTCGTTCCGAATGTGAAGACACAGATCCCGATCAAAAGGGGATGTGGCAGATGGAAACCGCGAGTGGCGTGAGCATTTGAAGTGGTACCTGTCTCCACCGAAAGTCCAAGTGTCACCGGCAGAACGATGAGCTGCACCAAAATGGCAATTGCCATTCCGGCCCAAAGCGGCTCAAGACCGAACCCGGCAGCCGTCGCGCCAATCAACGTTCCGGACAAAAGACCGAAGCTCCAGAACCCATGCGCCTTGCTCATGATTGTGCCGCCGGTCTTCTTTTCATAGTCATCGGCAAGCACGTTCAGCCCGAGCTCCAAAATGGACATTGAGCTGCCGACACATGCAAGAACGCCCATGAGTATCCATTGTGAAGTTGCCAGGAAGGGCAGCAGCATCGCCACCAGAAACACCGGATAGAACATCAAGGTGATGCGACGAGCTCCGATCCAGTGTGCAAGCCGCCCGGCAATCAGCAATGTCGTAAGCGTCCCCAGTGGCGCGCCGACCAAGGCGAAGGCAAGTTCACTGTTCGTAAGTCCGAGTGTTGTCTGAACTCCGGGAATGTGTGGTAACCAGGCTCCGAGCGCCACTGGCTGGAGAAAGAATATCAGGCAGATTCGCGTCGCTTGAGACATTTACACCTTCTATGAAATTCTTGACCGATGCCGCTTTCAAATCGCGTGGGAGTGGACAGTCTGCGTAAATCCGCAGTCCGATCGTTACAGGTTCTATCGCCCGGTTCCCGGTGGTCCTATTCTTGTCTGAGCCGGTCCTTCATAGACCTCAAACGTCTTCAGTTTTGCTACATTGAAGCCAGTCGGGCAGCCCGTATCGATAAAGTCGTAATAGATCGCCCGGCCTCGGAACGCCCTGCTCTTGTCCGCCTCGAAAAACAATCCGTAACAAGTATTGCTGCAATAAAAGAGCGAGCCCTCTTCCGCATTGACCCTACGCGCCTGACCATTTGACCGAAGAACCTGTTCTCCTTGCAACATTCCAGTCATGACGTGGCAGACCTCACGGCCGTAGGATTTTCTGGAGCTGGCTTTGATGGCAAATCGGATGGGAATGCCCGTGATTTCCATACCCGTTCTATCTTGCCTGTGTTGCCATCGATCACGAGCGAAGCGCTGCGGTCGACCTGACAGACAATTCAGAACATCCCAGCCCGAGGTCGTTTTGACATTGTAAAAGTATTGGCCGGAATCGTCTTTCATTCCGCGGCACGCATCCAGTTGCCCTTCAACGGCGTTTGTTCTATCGAACCAGCCAAGAGCGTGAATCGGAAAACCGTCCATTGCGTATCCGACAGGTTTCTTCTCGACATCGACCCATTGCCTGCCCAGATCTTCGATCAAACACCGAGGTGCGGTGTGATAGTGATAGTCGTCTCCCCGCCCGGCATGCCCCCCGCAAACGTCCAGCTCACCTTCTTCCAATGCACTCGGACGCCTTCCTGTTGCTCGATTTACGGGCCCCTGAGTGCTCGGGTCGAATATCGGTACACCGTTCACGGCAACGCCTATGGGTCCTGCGTCCGTCGGTGTAGGACTGGAGGCAAGCCGAGGTGAGAGCAGAATTTCAAATTCGTAGTTGTGAACACTCGGAAATTGCTGATTAGTCGCAATGATCCCTGTCATAACAGGATCCTTGGCACTCGGCAGTCCATCTGACGAAAACCGTGCTTTACCGCCGTTGCAGGTCAGTTTTTCGACTTCCTGCGTGTAGCAGGATGCCTCGCACTTGCAGGGCTTGATGTCGTGAGCAGGGGCATCTGAAGAAAAACCGAAGATCAGATAACTTGCTGCCCCCAAAACACAGATGAACCTGACAATCTGCATTAACAATTCCCATTTCTTAATCCGGGGAAGGTCGACAATCCGCACAATCTCGCGACTTGTCACTTACTTATGCGCCACAACACGCAGCGACTTTGGTATTTATCCACAGAGGCTATGTGGATTTTCCTGTCATTTCAGTTATTTAGAAGATTTTTCTACTGCTGAAACGAAAATTTTCTCATGAGGCATGGACAAGCGCGCCCAATCTGGTAGAAGCCATCCCCGGCGCCGGTATAGCTCAGTTGGTAGAGCACGTGATTTGTAATCTCGGGGTCGCGGGTTCGAATCCTGCTGCCGGCACCATTTCTCCCCTTTGTAAAATTCAGCTTTTCTTTCGGAAAACCCCCTTGGATTTTCGAATTCTTCCATCAGGTTGCTGACATATCGCGTTGCTGTTGTCAGAACCGTGCTGTCGCCTACTTGTCTTCAATCCACGTCGACAATTCAGG
>JBCCVB010000233.1:0-6221 GCA_039195965.1 Pseudomonadota bacterium | reverse complement strand
CTTCATCGTCCCATACCTCGCACCATTCGCACAGGATTTGCCGGAACATCACAAGTTCGGCTGAAAGCGCAACCGATGAACTTCCGAACAAAAGAAGCACCGCGATCAAGCTGCTTCGCAACACATGACAATGTCCGATTTTTCCCATGGCCAACACATAACGTAATTTGAATATATAGACAATCGAAAGTGCCATCGCCAGCGCAGCTACTCCGCCCAAATCAATAGCGAATCCAATTCAGTCGCCCCGATCGAGGTATAGAACATCGTACCTTCAATGCATTTAATCGAATAACAAACAACTATTATTTATAACAAAATTAGTATCAAAATCCGTTTTCGAAAACAAATTCAAAAATCAATATCTATCTATTGATTTAGCTGTTTCGTCGGACTAACGTGAAGAAGCAACAAGACTGTGAAAAGCAGCTTTGCGCAGAAAACTGGGAGGGGGAGATCTCGATTGGCGAATCGTATCTCCGACAGAACGTATCGTTGGAACAGCGACGCTTGCTGGCTGAGCGGCGGATTCCAAGTTCACAACGTCTATTCGAAATCTCTCACAAGCAGACTGCGCCGGCGACCTTTCTCAGTTTGCCGTTTTTTTCGGCGTGCCGATTTAGACAATCGGGCGTTTTGGTTCGAAACCCAACAGCAACAGGAAGAGCGATGAACAATCTAACCCGTCGTCACGTACTTATGATCGGCGGCAGCGCCTTTGTTGCCGCGGCTGTCGGCGTCAAGCCAGCTTTTGCAGCAAATGATCATCAGGAAATCATCAACAAATTCACCGGTGGAAAGGCCGCAAAGGAAGGCAGGGTCTCTCTGGAACTGCCACAGATTGCGGAAAACGGTAACACCGTCCCGATATCCGTTTCGGTGGAAAGCCCGATGACCAAGGACGATTACGTCAAGCGCGTGCTCGTGGTCGCAGACGCCAATCCCCGGTCTGGCGTTGCAACGTTCAACTTCACTCCGGCCTCAGGCGTCGCTGAAGTTTCCACGCGTATGCGCCTTGCAGGAACCCAGAATGTTATTGCCGTCGCGGAAATGTCCGACGGTAATTTCTACATGCTGAAACAGCAGGTGAAGGTCACAGTTGGCGGCTGCGGCGGCTAACGGATTATTGGGAGGACTGACAATGGCTAGCGCAAAACCCCGAGTGAAGGTTCCGAAAAATGCAAAGAAGGGTGACGTCATAGAGATCAAGACGCTGATCTCGCACAAGATGGAGTCCGGACAGCGGAAGGACCGGAAGACCGGCAAGAAGGTTCCGCGTCAGATCATCAATAAATTCACAGCGACCTTCGATGGCGAGACCGTTTTTTCGATGGATATCGAACCTGCGATTTCGGCCAATCCATACATCAAGTTCCACATGAAAGCCGAGAAGCCTGGTGAGTTCGAGTTCACCTGGGTTGATGACAACGGTGAAAAATATTCGACCAAGAAAAAGCTCGCCGTGAATTGATGCTCATCATCTTCGAAGTACCCGGAGACCGACGGCAAACCCAAAGAGGCAGATGAGTGGAAGCATGACGCTCGTGAGGACGATCGGGGGATATGAACCGTCGATCGTGGTTGCTTCAACCGCCGGTCCGTCTCCTACGCTTACGCAGGAACAAGAGAAACAAGAAGCCAATGAGCAAAAACGGCGAGCCTGAAAGTGCCGCCGCTACAAACTCAGGAGAGGCAGAAAAACTGAACGTTTAGATCAAGGCCCCACTGACAGGAAACTGCGCCGATGTTCAAGTCTGGCAAAGACCTGGCGACGGCGAATTTGGATAAAGGGAGGAGTCCAATGCATAAGGCCAACAAACTTCTGTGGGCAGGCAAGACACTGCTTTTCGCAGTGCCAATTGTCGCATTTGCCGTAACGAGTCCTGCAAGGGCCCAGTGCGACAACTGCACCAAACAAGACCCCAAAGAGATCCTTCAGGGGCTTATTGACCAAACGAAATCTCCGTATCTCAGTCAGAGTCCCCAGAATCTTATGATGATGGATGACAATCCGGCCTACTTCGTGGTCGACGACGGCAAGGACCTGTTCGAAGCAAAGCGCGGACCGAAGAAGGTGTCGCTGGAACAATGTGACTTTGGCAAGGGTCCCGGCACACTAGAGGGTGCCTATGCGGAAATGCCGCGTTATTTCAAGGATACCGGCAAGGTCATGCACCTTGAGACACGCCTCGCGCACTGCATGAAGACACTCCAGGGCATCTCGAAAGATGATCCTGAAATGAAAAACAAGAACGAAATTCGGGCCTTGATGGCGTATGTCGGCGCCCAGTCCAACGGCTACAAATGGAACCCGCCGATGGACCATCCTCTGGAAAAGGCGATGCGCGATGCCGGCGAAGTCATGTTCTACCGCCGTGCGAGCGTGCTCGACTTCAGCTGCAACACGTGCCACGGCGAAGCCGGCAAGAAAATCCGCGCCTCGGTGCTCCCGAGTGTGAAGGAACCCAAAGAGTGGACCAAGGCAGTCTCCTGGCCAGCCAAGCGGGTTGGCAGGGCGACAAACGCGCGCACACCGTCTCAGCGTCTCTACGGATGCAACTGGCAGATGCGCAACGGCAAGATTAACGGCAATTCGGACGCGGCCATCGCGATGTTCAGTTTCTGGACGGACGCGGCACGTGGCGAATCGGCAATTCTGCCGGACCTGAAGCGTTGATAACGATAGCAAAAAGCCTAGGAGCACAGATTATGTACCGCAAATTCACCTACAAACCGTGGCTTATTGCTCTTGTCTCATTGGTGCCGTTCGTGTTGGCCAGCGGGCATGCCGAAGCCGGGTCGGCCAAGAAACCCGACTACACAACCATGAGCGCCGAGGAACTCGCCGAATACCTGATCTTCGAGGCGAAGGGCTACGACATCGCCGCGAAGACACAGGAAGGCGGCACGGTGGGCGATCGCCTGAAGCAGGATGAACTGCAGAAGACCTGTTCGAAGTTGAAAGGCGAGTCTGTTGATGGCGAAACGGCTGAGAAAGTGACCGAGATGGCCGCCAAGTCCATCGTCTACCCGAAAGGGGGTATAACGCTCGGTGACTGGAAGAAGGGCCAGGCGCTGGTGCAAAACGCGTTCGGCTTCCGGGTCGGCAAGAAAACGGACGATCACAGCAAGCGGGAGACCGGTGGCATGTGCATGAATTGCCACCAGCTTGAAAAATCAATGGTGGACAGATCCGGCACCGTCGGCCCGAGCCTGATCGAGTATGGCAAGACGCTCGGCATGAGTGAGGAAACGAAGAAGCATACCTACAAGTCAATCTACAATCCCCATGCGATCTTCCCGTGCACCAACATGCCGCGTTTCGGCGTGAACGGGATTCTTACGCAGGAGAAGATTGCGGACATCATGGCCTATCTCCTTGATCCGGAGTCCCCGGTGAATAAATAGGCAAACGTCGAGCTTCTGGTCGAGCGGATCGCGGAGAGCACGCACGCTCTTGCGGCTGAACGATTATCCACGCGAAGGACGAACGTAGGCTGATGATATCGCGTCGAGAATTCCTGCAAGCCGCGGTTGCCGCCGGCGTATTGAGCGCCGGCGCGGGATGGGGAAGCTGGTCGCGTTTGGCGGCACAGCAGGCCCTGAACCAGTCGCAGCTTCTGGAATTCGCGCCAGTTGGCAATGTTACTTTGGTGCACCTGACGGATATCCATGCTCAGCTGAAGCCGGTCTACTTCCGCGAGCCGTCGGTCAACCTTGGCGTTGGTGATGTTGAGGGCAAGCCGCCGCATGTCACCGGCGCCGATTTCCTCAAGATGTTCAACCTCAAGCCCGGCTCACCGGAAGCCTATGCGCTCACTTCGGAGGACTTTACGGCCCTCGCCCGGAGTTACGGCAAAATGGGCGGCTTCGACCGCGTTGCCACGGTCGTGAAGGCGATCCGCGGGGAACGCGCCGACAAGATGCTGCTGCTGGATGGTGGAGACACCTGGCAGGGCAGCTACACGGCGCATGCGACCAAGGGCCAGGACATGGTCACCGCCATGAACTCCCTGAAACCCGATGCAATGACCGGCCATTGGGAGTTCACCTTTGGAGCCGACCGGGTCAAGGAGTTGGTCGATGCGCTCCCCTACCCGTTCCTGGCTGGCAACATTTTCGACAATGAGTGGGACGAACCGGCTTTCGAGTCGACCAAGTTCTTTGAGCGCGGCGGCGTCAAGGTGGCTGTTATCGGGCAGGCTTTCCCCTATACGCCGATCGCCAATCCGCGCTGGATGATTCCAAACTGGTCGATGGGCATTCGCGAGGAGACGGTTCAGGAGAATGTCGACGCAGCACGCGAGGACGGCGCGGAACTCGTGGTGTTGCTCTCGCACAATGGGTTTGATGTTGATCGCAAGTTGGCCTCCCGGGTGACAGGCATCGACGTGGTGCTCACCGCGCACACCCATGACGCGATTCCCGAACCCATTCTCGTCGGCAAGACCTTGCTCGTCGCTTCCGGATCAAACGGCAAGTTCGTTTCCCGCCTGGATCTGGACGTGCAAAAGGGTGCCATAAAGGACTTCCGGTACAAGCTGATCCCGATTTTTTCCGATGTGATTGCACCGGACAAAGAGACGACCAAATTGGTCGATGATCTGCGGGCCCCTTATCAGGCGGAGCTCGATCGCGTCGTCGGAAAGACGGAGTCTCTCCTTTACCGCCGGGGCAATTTCAACGGCACCTTCGATGATCTGATCTGTGACGCATTGCTGACGGAACGCGATGCGGAAATCGCTCTCTCGCCCGGCTTCCGTTGGGGGACAAGCCTGCTTCCGGGTCAGTCGATACGTGTCGAGGACATCTACAATGCCACGGCCATGTCCTATCCCGCCGTCTATCGCATCAATATGACGGGCGAGCGGTTGAAGGTCGTTCTGGAAGATGTCGCGGACAACCTTTTCAACAAGGACCCGTATTATCAGCAAGGCGGCGACATGGTTCGGGTCGGTGGTCTCGGCTACACGATTGCCCCTGAGAAACCCATCGGATCACGCATTTCCAACATGACATTGCTGCGGACGGGCAAACCGATTGACGCTGCCCGGGAATACGCTGTCGCCGGCTGGGCCAGCATCAATCAGGACACCAAGGGACCCGCAGTTTGGGATGTGGTGGAGTCCTACATCGCGGCGCGCAAGAACGTGAAAGTTGACCCCAATGACGCGGTTAAGGTCGTAGGTTGACCGGCGCTCGACCTCGTCCTTATCCACTCTGCTGCACGGCCAAGACATCGCCGCATGTCGCAACCGTATGCAAGGTCAAGGAGGGCTCTTGCCGTGCTTGCCTGTGACGATTGGCTGCTCTAAGAATATATTCAAACAATTGCATGTTTAAACTTGGATATGTGAGCCGAAAGAACGCCAGATGGATTCCTTGAGAGAGCTACTTGCATCAAATGCGGCCATGAGCCTGGCAATCGGTGGCCTCGTGATCGGGTTCGTTTTCGGTTTTGTGGTCTATCGCACCAACTTTTGCACGATGGGCTCGTTGTCGGACATTCTGAATTTCGAGGATTACAAGCGGTTCCGCTCCTGGCTGCTTGCAATTGCTTTGGCAACTATCGGGGCACAGCTTCTGTATCTTTCAGGTGCCACGGATCTTTCGAAAGCAATGCATCAGAGCCCAACGCTGAACTGGTTGGGCAACATTATCGGCGGCGCTATTTTCGGCTTCGGGATGGTGTTCGCAGGTGGGTGCACGAGCCGCAATCTGGTCCGAGCCGGCGGCGGGGACATCCGCTCTCTGATTGTGCTGATCGTCGTTGGCATATTCGCCTATATGACGATTGGAGGCATTTTCGGTCTGGCGCGTTCGGAGCTTGAGACGCTGACACAAATCAATCTGGCGGACTCTGGTATCAATTCACAAGGAATGGGAGACATCCTCTCCTCTCTTACCGGCGTCAATCCGGATGTTTCCCTATGGTTGGTGGCCGCGCTGTTTGCAGGCGGCTTGCTCATCTACTGCCTGATGGACAAGGGCTTCCGCTCATCGCCGAGCCATATCATCGCCGGTGTTGTTGTCGGGTTGTGCATTACCGCGGGCTGGGCGCTAACAGGTCTTTCATACGACGAATTCGCGGACAGGGCACAGAACCCCATGTCGCTTTCCTACGTTCGCCCGTCCGGTGACTTTCTGGAGTATCTGATGAGGTTCACTGCCGATGTGATCCCAACCTTCGGCGTGGCATCAGTGATCGGAGCATTGGCCGG
>JBCCVB010000232.1:0-6294 GCA_039195965.1 Pseudomonadota bacterium | reverse complement strand
ATGGCTTGGACGCACCAGTCCTGCCACAGATAGGAATGACGGCGGCGGGTCCCGAAATCGGCGATCTTGAGGTCTTTGATGGGTTGAAGACGTTCAATCTTCTCCCAGAGCTTGGTCATCGCGCGCGCATAGAGAATTTGCAGCTCGAATTTTTTCATCGAATTGAGCACGGCGCGGGAACGCAATTCCATCAGGATAGCCAGGGCCGGGATTTCCCAGAGCATGACTTCCGGCCAAGACCCTTCGAAGGCAAGCTCATACTGACCATCACGTTTTTCCAGATGATAGGCCGGGAGATGCAGGTTCTCGAACCACTCCATGAAATCCGACCGGAACATCTGACGCTTGCCGTAGAACATGTTACCGCGCATCCAGGTGCTTTCACCACGCGTGAGCGAGAGTGAACGCACATGATCAAGCTGTTCGCGCAGTTCCCCTTCGTCCACCATGTCAGCAAGGCGGATGTCCTTGGAGCGGTTGATCAGTGAAAATCTGACAATCGTGTCAGGCTTGTTGCGATACACCGACTGACACATAAGAAGCTTATAGAAATCCGTGTCGATCAAAGAACGGACAATCGGGTCAATCTTCCATTTGTGATTATGGACGCGGGTGGCAATGTCGACCATGTACTTACGTTTCTTCTCGGTAACTGTCTGGTGGCGAACGGACGGAAGTCCATGTTTTATAACCGAAAGGATGGAAGTTCCAGCGACTTACACATCCGAATAAACTCAAAAGATCCGTTCATCTCGGTATCGCGACATATTCTTCTTCGTACCGGCACCTTGAAGCTGGGTCGGTCAAAACAATCGGCGACGGGTGAGCCCGCGCAACAACCTGCTGGCGATCTACGCGGCAGAAGCTGGAGCTGGAACCGACGGGTTCAGCTTCAAGTATTCAAGAGACCGGGTTTCCGGCCGATGTGACTTGCGCTAGAAGAGGCATGTCTAATCTGGATGTCCCGTGGTGCAATGCAGTGATCAGCTTCAAGGAAAACCTCTTCCCCAAAGATGTGGCTCTGTGCTCTGCCTGTTGTTTTACGCGATATCTCTTGTCATATCGCCTGACGGCGGTTGATCGTCGACGCTCTCCGGGGCAAACATCTGGACAACAACAATGAACAGGGACACCAGTTGATCAAGCAGGTATTCTGGCCGATGTTCGGCTTCGAAGCCTATCAATCAGCAAGCCTGGCGCTAGCGAACATCGAGAAAGCTCTCAAGATCCAAGAGAGGTCGGATCGGCCTCAACGGCGTTCGGGACCGCTGCCATTTCCTGGAATTTGCGGGATCGACCTGTCCGGATCAATGAAATCGACACAGCTCGAAACACGCAGCGACACAGGCGTCGCCAGCTCAGCAAACAACGTTTCATGTCAGAAGGTTAATACTCATTAGCCAGCTGACATCCGCAACGAAGAGGAATTAAATGTTCAAAAGAGTGCGAATCATAAGTGCGTTCGCGACACTTTTATGGCTGTCCGGCGCCGTTTCATCAGCAAAAGCCGATGAGCCGATCATAGTGGGTGAGATCAATTCCTATACACGCATGCCCGCCTTCACCGTGCCCTACAAGAAGGGCTGGGAACTGGCGCTTGAGGAAATCAACGCAGCCGGTGGCATCAATGGCAGCGAGATCAAGGTAATCAGCCGCGACGATACCGGCGACCCGGCAACAGCGGTGCGTATCGCGCAGGAACTGGTCAACAAAGACAAGGCCACGATGATTTTCGGGACGTTCCTGTCGAACATCGGATTGGCAGTGGCCGACTTTGCCAAGCAAAAGGAAATCGTATTCCTCGCTTCCGAACCGCTGAGTGACGCAATCGTATGGTCAAAGGGAAATGACTACACATTCCGCCTCAGGCCTTCGACGCACATGCAGGCCGCCATGCTGGCCGAGCAGGCCGCCAAGCTCGACGCCAAGACGTGGGCGACAATCGCGCCGAACTACGCTTATGGCAAGGATGCGGTCAATGCCTTCAAATCCGAATTGAAACGTCTTCGGCCCGACGTCGAATTCGTGGAAGAACAGTGGCCGCCGCTCTTCAAGATTGACGCCGGCTCCTCAGTGCGTGCCGTGGAAGCCGCAAAGCCGGACGCAATCTACAACGTGACATTCGGCGGCGACCTGGCGAAGCTTGTTCGCGAAGGATCGCTGCGCGCCCTGTTCGAGGATCGTGACGTTGTTTCTCTGTTGACCGGAGAACCGGAGTATCTGCAGCCACTGGGAGGCGAAGCGCCTCAGGGCTGGATCGTTACGGGCTATCCGGGCGGAGCCGTTGAAACTCCGGAACACAAGGCTTTCTTCGACGCCTATCTGGAGAAATTCGGCGAAGAACCCAAGACCGGCTCACTGGTTGGATACAACTCCATGATCGCCATTGCCGCGGCGCTGAAATCTGCGGGCTCCCTGGAAACCGATGCATTGATAAAGGCTTTCAAGGGCCTCGACGTGCCGTCCAGCCCCACTGGTCCGTTCTCGTTCCGCGCAGCTGATCACCAATCAACCATGGGGGCATACGTAGGCAAGACCGGTTTTGTCGAGGAAGTGCCGACAATCGTTGACTGGGTCTATGCTGACGGTGCGGACTATCTTCCGTCGGAAGAAGAAGCAGCCAAATTGCGACCGGCCGAGTAACAACAAATCAGGTTCGACTTCGAATGGAGGGCATCGTCCCCTCCATTCGCCCTCCAAGAAAACCACCCGGAAACTGGCAATGTCCTTCTATTTCGCCCAGTTGCTGACCGGTCTCGCCAACGCTTCTTCCCTTTTCCTGATAGCGTCCGGCCTGTCGATCATCTTTGGCGTCACCCGGATCGTGAACTTTGCCCATGGCTCCTTCTATATGATTGGAGCGTATCTATCGTTCACCCTGGTCACCAAAATAGGCAGCAGCGTTCCGGGTTTCTGGTTGTCTGTTGTTCTGGCTGCGGCGCTGGTAGGTGTCATCGGTCTGCTGATCGAGATCACGGTACTTCGGCGGATCTATCGGTCACCCGAATTGTTCCAGCTTGTGGCAACATTCGGCCTGGTCCTGATTTTTCAGGATATCACACTGGCTGTGTGGGGCGCTGAAGATCTGCTCGGCCCCCGAGCACCCGGATTGGACCGGGCGGTGCGCATCTTCGGTCAACCAATCCCCGAATATGATCTCGCACTTATTGCCATCGGCCCGATCGTGCTGGCTGTGATCTGGTTTCTGTTCCACCGCACACGATGGGGCGTTCTGGTCCGCGCGGCCACTCAGGACCGTGAAATGGTCGGAGCGCTTGGCGTCAATCAGACCTGGCTCTTCTCGGGCACGTTCCTGTTGGGGTCGTTTTTGGCTGGACTGGGTGGCGCCTTGCAAATTCCGCGTGAGGCCGTGTCTTTGCAAATGGACATGTCGATCATTGTCGAAGCATTTGTTGTTGTCGTGATCGGAGGCATGGGCAGCGTTGGAGGCGCATTTGTCGCCGCGATACTGATTTCGGTTCTCAACGCCTTCGCGGTGCTGACCTTTCCGCAGATTTCGCTGGTTCTCCCGTTTCTGGTGATGGCAATTGTTCTGATTGTCCGCCCCTACGGCCTCTTCGGCAAGGCAGGCTCCGAGCACCGGCCGGACGAGGAACCCCAACGCCCGCTTCGCACACTGACCGCCTCGGAAAACCAATTTGTTCTGGGCGGTCTGCTGCTTCTCCTGGCGCTCCCCTTCTTCGCTGACAGCTTCACCTCCATACTTCTGATCGACGTCATGATTGCGACGCTGTTCGCAGTATCGCTCCACTTCCTGATGGGTACCGGCGGAATGGTCAGCTTCGGCCACGCCGCCTATTTCGGTGCGGGCGCTTATGCGGCAGCAGTCATGGTGAAAGCGCTTGGCATCGGCATGCTGCCTGCATTGCTGCTCGCCCCAGTGGCGGCAGGGCTGACCGGTTTGGTGTTCGGTTGGTTTTGCGTGAGGCTTTCAGGCGTTTATCTCACGATGCTGACATTGGCAGCCGCGCAGATCCTTTGGAGCGTGACATTTCAATGGCAAGACGTTACCGGAGGTGATGACGGCATACTTGGCGTCTGGCCTTCTAAATGGGCGTCGGATGACACCGTCTACTTTTACCTGGCGTTTGTTTTTTGTGTAGGAGGCATCTGGTTCCTGCAAAGGGTTACGCACGCTCCTTTCGGTTATGCACTCCGGGGCATTCGAGACAGCCGGATCAGGGCGGAATCCATTGGTATCAACAGTCGTTTCTCGCAATGGATGGGTTTCGCGCTCGCGGGATCACTGGCAGGACTGGCGGGTGCTCTTTTTGCCTTTGCCAAGGGGAGCGTATTCCCGGACAGCCTTGGTGTTGCCAATTCGGTTGACGGGTTGGTCATGGTCTTGATTGGCGGCATACACGCGCTGTTTGGCCCGATCCTCGGAGCGTCGATCTTTGTCCTGATCGAAAATTGGGTGACGCGCCTTGAATTCTGGCGCTTCATTTTCGGTGCCATCATTCTTCTGGTGGTTCTGGTCGCGCCTGACGGGATAGCCGGTGGCCTGATACGGCTTCGGAACGCCTTGATTGCCCTTCTTCGCAAGGAGGCAAGGACGTGACGGACACCGTTTTCGAGGTTTCCAGCCTGTCAAAGAGTTTCGGCGGCGTCCAGGCGGTCAAGGATGTGAACTTTGCGCTGAAACGAGGCGAATTGCTTGCCTTGATTGGTCCCAACGGAGCCGGGAAGACCACCTGTTTTGATATTTTGAACGGCTACCAGAAACCTGACAAGGGTTCGGTCAAGCTTTACGGCAAAGAGCTTGTCGGTCTGCCTCCGCGCAAGATCTGGCGGATGGGTGTCGGCCGAACCTTTCAGATCACTCAGACCTTCCTGTCGATGACCGTGATGGAAAACGTGCAGATGGCACTTGCATCACATCATCGCCGCCTGTTCGGTCTCCTTTCCCGTCTCCGGACATTGTACAGGGACGAAGCGCTCTCCCTTCTCGAAATGGTCTCCCTGTCTCCCCAGGCCGACCGGGCATGCTCAGAGTTGGCCTATGGAGACCTTAAGCGCCTGGAACTGGCGATTGCGCTTGCGAGCGATGCCGATCTTCTGCTGATGGATGAACCCACAGCGGGCATGGCTCCGGCAGAGCGGATTTCTCTTATGGAACTGACCGCGCAGATCGTGAAAGATCGCCAGCTCAGTGTCATCTTCACCGAACACGACATGGATGTTGTTTTCGCCCATGCCGACCGCATTATCGTTTTGAACCGCGGCGAACTGATCGCCGAAGGCAGCGGTGCGGAAATTCGTGAAAACCCGCTGGTCCGGGATGTCTATCTCGGCGGAGGCGCCGTCTTCAGGAACGACATGAAGGAGGACACCTTTGCTTGACGTTCACGGGCTGTGTGCGCACTACGGCCAGGCGCAGATCTTGAATGACGTGTCTCTCTCGGTCGCAGACGGCGAAGTCGTTGCACTTCTGGGGAGAAACGGCGCAGGAAAGTCCACGACGATGAAGGCCATAATGGGCTTGTTGCGCCGGATTGAGGGTCGCATCACCTATAATGGTCAGACCATTTCCGGCCAGGACAGCTACAGGATCTGCCGCACCGGAATCGGATACGTTCCGGAAGACCGGCGCATCTTCAAGGAGTTGACTGTCGAAGAGAACCTGGAAGTCGGCCGCCGCGCCGTCCGGAAAGGAGTCCCGGAATGGACCCCGGAGAATCTCTTCGACCTCTTTCCAAATCTGCGGGAACGAAAGCACAATCCAGGCAAGCACCTGTCCGGCGGGGAGCAGCAAATGCTGACAATTGCCCGCACCTTGATGGGAAACCCCAGTCTGGTCATGCTTGATGAACCATCTGAAGGCATTGCTCCGGTGATCGTTGAGCAAATGGCGGACGTGATCTTGAAACTCAAGCGACAGGGACTGTCGGTGTTGATCTCCGAACAAAACCTGCATTTTGCCAGGATTGTCGCAGATCGCGCCCTGATCATCGAAAGCGGGCAGATGCGCTACGAAGGCACGTTTCAGGAACTTGCGGACAAACCGGAAATCTCGCAACGGTACCTAGCGGTTTGACCTCCTGAAGAACCTGGGACGTTGATATCAAAACTGTCTCGGCTTGATGCATGCCGGTCAGAAATTCTTGAACCGATTACTCAAACCCTTTTGCCTGCGATGTTCCCTGGCCGGCACGACCTTGCGTTGGCCGGCCAGGATATTTGGCTGTGTCAGGACGATCGGTCCACCACCATAGATGAAAAGCCTCTCCGGCTCCGCCTGTTAAGCCTCATCAGAACTACAAGACCCATTCT
>JBCCVB010000231.1:0-6439 GCA_039195965.1 Pseudomonadota bacterium | reverse complement strand
TTCACATTTTCTTTCCATCAGTTTCCCTCGATCCTTCTCGCTCACCAGTGCGACAGAAGATTGGCTAATCTCACGCTGTGTGTTCGCCTCAAAACGGCATGCACAAAGCGTTTGCTCAGGCGATTGGCGAAGGCCGCAAAGGAACGTTTGCAAGAGCTTATTGATACTCAAGGTATAAGTATCTGGGATTCTGGTGAGCGTGACAGATTTAAGCTCCCGTTGGTCTGGGTGGTCATGCCAGACGGAAGGACCGCCGGTTCCATTTTGATTGAGGAGAAACTGGCCCGGATATGGACGAGAGGTTACAAAGCTGACTGGTGCCCTGACCGTTCCGAGGGATTTCAATCATCTCCCGTTGACGGGCGAGTGTTTCCTTTCCATCTGAAGGATAGTGTTGACGGGCAAACACCAGTGCCAAAGCTCAAGCCCGAAGCTAGTCTGGAAGATTGAATTGTGACACATAAGGAGCGCTCGACTCGCGTTCACTTCATTTATGTGACACCTCAAAATTCCATTTCGAAGCAAAAATCAATTTGACTAAGGAAGCGCGTGTTGACTTCGAGAACGAAAAAGCAAGTTGCTCTGTTTCTGCTTTCATTGGCTCTTGTTGCTGTGTGGGTTTCCTTGGGCGGGTTGCCACCTAACGACGATCTTGGTCAGCCGGGTTACGGTGATAACCACACTGTTTTATATCAGCTGTTTCCTCCAGAAAACCGTATGTTCTTTTAAGGAGCCGACATGCTGTCTTGGGTAAAGAGCCTATCGAACGACGGAAAATTCACCGTTGGTGCTCTTTGTCTCTTGGCTCAAGCGGTCGTCTTCTTCTTGCTGCTACCAGAACCACTGAGCGCATACATTGCTTTTCCAATCGCAATCGCTGGGTTTTTTTTTCCTTTATCGGAAGTACAAATAAGGAGCCTCCGTAACCCGCCTCCTGATAATTCTCCTCCAGCCTTCCCATTTGCACAAAATCTGCAAAGGTCGTGACCAGATCCTGCAACCGGATGGATCAGAAAAGCTGTCATGACTTATTCGACGCTTTTCAAAACCAGATCCGTTGCTCGGCTGTTTGCTGCTATTCTGCCTTCCGCAGTCCTTGTCACCATGACGAACCCTGGCGCTGCTGCGCCGATTGGGGCAGAAGCGGGGCGGGCATTGGCCGCTCCCGGTGAGGTTGCCTTTGCTTCCCTTTTTCTGAACTGCTGTTCAAACCTTGGTTCGGAGGCGGCGATCGGGTTGCTTCTGCTGCTTGCGGTCGGTTTATGGGTCAGGATGCTGCCTCGGAATCTCTTCCGGAAATCGGACACCAGGCTGACAAATTCTGCGCGCAAGACTGAGGTGCTTTTGGATACTTCCCTGCCGCGCAGTTTGCGGCGGGATGGCTGGTGGCTGGAAAGCTAGGCTCGGGTCGGGTATTTCTTTTGCTCCGGCAAGCGCTTGCCGGAAACATTCTTTCAGGACTGACGACATTGCAGACCAAGACAATACTTGTTGTTGATGATGATCCCCACATTCGCGAAGTGATCTGTTTCGCGCTTAGAAAAGCGTCTTACGGTTGTGAGATTGCCACCAATGGCAAGGAAGCGCTGGACAAGGTGACGCTCTGCGATCCGGCCCTGATCGTGCTGGATATCGGGTTGCCTGAAATGGACGGTCTTGAAGTGTGCAAGCACTTGCGCAGGACATCTGATGTTCCGGTGCTATTCCTTTCCGCGCGTGATGACGAGATCGACCGGATCGTCGGTTTGGAAATCGGCGCCGACGACTATGTGACCAAGCCCTTCAGTCCCCGAGAGCTGATCGCAAGGGTGGGAGCCATCCTGAAGCGCTATGGCGCACCGGTCCTGGACCCATCGCTTGTTAACGGTGCAAGCCTGAAGCATGGTGCTGTTGAACTTGTGAAAGAGGAACGGCTGGTTCAGGTTGATGAACGCCCGGTCACGCTCACTGCCATTGAGTTCGACATTCTGGCAGCGCTGCTCAGTCGGCCGAAGATCGTGTTCACGCGTGAGCGAATTCTTGAAATGGCCTACAAGGACAACATTCACGTTTCCGATCGAACGATAGACAGCCACATTCGCAATATCCGCGCAAAGCTGGGGGCGGTGGGATGCGCAAGTGCCATCGATACGGTCCATGGCGTTGGTTTCCGGTTGGGCTCCTGCCAGATCGATCCGGATGCATCGACCGGATGATGGGGCTTTCTCCGTCTTTCCGGGACAGATGGCGACCGCCGCTCAGCGTGATCGTGGCGATGGTTCTTTGCATCATGCTGCTCGTGCCGCTCGGCGGCGTTGTCTTTTTTCGCGTCTATGAGAACCAGCTCATCCAGACCACTGAAGCTGAACTGATCGCCCAGTCGGCCGCTATCGCCGCCATTACAGCGGAGCAGCTGAAAACGGCTGCCCCTGAAACACTGCCACTGGGACCGTCAGCGCAACCGCCTCAAACGCAGTATTCCTACCTGCTGACCACAATCGGCGAGTGGTCGCCGCAAACTTCGATGCTGGATCTAAACAAGACGCCGATCCTGCCGGGGCGGCCTGATGCGAGAGAAACAGACGCAATAGTTCATCCCGTCATGGAGAAGGTCGGCAGGCAACTTGCCCCGGTCCTGATGAACACCCAGAAACTGACTTTGGCGGGGTTTCGCGTGCTGGACGCCAATGGTGTCGTTGTTTCCGGGCGCGGCGAAGTGGGTCTTTCTCTCGCGCATGTCGATGAGGTCAGAAAGGCTCTTGGCGGCAGATATGCCAGTGCCTTGCGCGAGCGGATCGTGGACAATCCGCAGCCGATCTATTCCATCAGCCGGGGAACGGCGGTTCGTGTGTTCACCGCCTTGCCAATTGTGGTGGATGGCCGGGTGGCCGGTGTCGTTTACGCGTCACGCACACCCAGCAACATCTTGAAAGAGATGTTCCTGCAGCGCGAGACGGTGTTCTGGATGCTCGCCTTCGTGCTGGGTGCGACCTTTGTTGTCGGCTTCATCTTCGTTCGCGCCATTTCCGGCCCGATCAGGGCGTTGACTGCCCGTTCTTTGAAGATCGGCAGCGGTGACAGGGATGCACTGAAGCCTCTTGCCATCCACGGCAACCGGGAAATCCACGCCCTTTCGAGCAGCATGCTGGACATGTCGCGCAAGCTGTTTGATCGTAATGACTACATCAACACCTTTGCCAATCACGTCACGCATGAACTGAAGTCGCCATTGACCTCCATTCAGGGAGCTGCCGAGCTGCTTCTTGATGGCGGGGAGGAGTTGACCGAAGCTGAACGGGCGAAGTTCCTTGAAAACATCCTCAGCGACACCGCGCGCGCGTCGCTTTTGTTGAACCGGCTCAGGGCGCTTGCCCGTGCCGAAAGCGTTGAGATTGGTGGGGCTTGTCACCTGGCACCGGTGCTTGCCGGGATCGATGGCAGCATCGATGGTTTGAGTGTTTCCTGGAACAAAGATTGCCAGCTGCCATTGTCCGACGAGAATGCGCGGATCGTGTTCGAGAATCTGATCGAGAATTCAAAAAGCCATCGTGCGAGCAAAGTCGAGGTGGCCGTTTCGGGGACCGGGGAGAGGCAGACGATTACCGTGAGCGATGACGGTGAGGGGATCTCGCCCGGAAATGCCGAGCACATCTTCGATCTGTTTTTCACCACCCGCCGGGAAAGCGGCGGTACGGGCATGGGGCTCGGCATCATACAGGCACTGCTTCAGGCGCATGATGCGACAATCCGGCTTGTGCCGGGGCAAGGTGGAGGCGCCAGCTTTGAGATCACCTTCAACAGGTGAGAGAGCCATCAGCGGGTGCGATTTCGTTGAACTTGAAAAAAATGAGGTCAGGCAAAGATTTTCTCTTGCGCCGGACAGCAAACGGGCGCATATAGCGCTCGCCCAAATTCGCACGTGCCCGAGGTCGTTCATGGGATGCATTCCAACGAACATCTCTTAAGGGGCTGCTGCCACTAACACCGCCAAGGGGCGGGCAGTAGATCCGTACGGCTTAAAGCAACGACGTAAGAGGGCTTTTTTGGTCTCTGCCGGGGTTTCCAACCTCCGGCGTCACTGAAGAGGCACTTGTTACATCCTTGCCCGACGTGCGGCTCGGTATCTCCGATCCAATCAACGGCATTCCCGACGCGGGAAAGCGTTGCGCTGTTTGTCAGCTGCAATCGCCCAACCGTCGCTGCAGTCAACCCGGCCTCCGGTTCCATCCCGGGGGAGGCCCGGTGCGTATTGCGGCACCCTGCGACGTGAACTGCGGTGCGCCAGCCGAAGGAAGGCGCATCAGCAGCCAGATTTGAGAGGGGTGATCCCCATGAGCGAACGTATCCGCGACTTCCTGCGACGACGCGACGATGATGGTCCGTGTGTTGTTGTCGACCTCGACATCGTGCGCGACAATTTCCAGGCCTTTGCCCGGTCCCTGCCGGACACTTCCGTCTACTACGCGGTGAAAGCCAACCCTGCGCCCGAAATCCTGACCCTTCTGGAAAGCCTCGGGTCGTCCTTCGACTGTGCTTCCGTCGGAGAAATCGAAATGGTTCTGGCGACAGGTGCTGCAGCCGATCGCATTTCCTACGGCAACACTATCAAGAAGGAGAGGGACATTGCGCGTGCCTTTGAATATGGCGTCCGGCTCTTCGCGGTCGACTGCGTCGAAGAAGTTGAAAAAATCGCCCGTGTCGCTCCCGGCTCAAAAGTCTTCTGCCGCGTCCTGTGCGATGGCGCTGGAGCGGAATGGCCGCTCTCCCGCAAGTTCGGCTGCGACCCCGCGATGGCGTCCGACGTCCTGGAACACGCTCACCGGCTTGGCCTCGAAGCCTATGGTGTCTCCTTCCATGTCGGCTCCCAGCAAGCCAACCTGCAAGCCTGGGATTTCGCTCTCGCCATGGCGGCAGGCGTCTTCAAGGAAATGGCGCTGCGCGGCATCGAGCTGAAAATGGTCAACATGGGCGGTGGCTTCCCGACCCGTTACCTGAAAGACGTGCCTGGCGTTCCCAGCTACGGTGAAGCGATCTTCCGCGCCTTGAGCAAGCACTTCGGCAATCGCCTGCCATCCACCATTGTTGAACCCGGCCGTGGCATGGTTGGCAATGCGGGTGTGATCGAGGCCGAAGTTGTTCTGATTTCACGTAAGTCGGATGAAGATGAAGTCCGCTGGGTCTATCTCGATATCGGCAAATTCCACGGTCTTGCCGAAACGATGGACGAGGCAATCCGCTATCCCATCCGCACGCCGAGGGACGGCGACGCAACGACGCCTTGTGTGTTGGCCGGACCGACCTGCGACAGTGTCGATGTGCTTTATGAAAAGACGCCTTACGAACTGCCGGTCAGCCTGTCCATTGGGGACAAGGTCCTGATCGAGGCTTGTGGAGCCTATACCACCACATACTCCTCTGTCGGCTTCAACGGTTTTGCGCCGCTGGCTTCCTTCGTTATCTGAGGCAGCAAGCCGTGATTACGATTGTTGATGAAGCGCCGGAGTATTTTGGCGCTCGGGAGAAGCTGCTCGACCTTTGCTTCGGGGAAGAGCGGTTTGCAAAAACATCCGAGCGGGTTCGTGAAGGCCGGTTGCCGATTTTCGCGTTCGCCGCTCTGGATGAGACCGGCACTTTGGCCGGTACGGTGCGGCTGTGGTCCGTGGCGGACCGCAACGGTTCTCATAGCCTGTTGCTCGGACCACTTGCCGTCGCTCCGTTGTTTCAAGGCAGGCAGGTTGGTGACCATCTGATGCGCCATGCGCTGGGGCAGGTTATAGCCCATGGGCACGGGTCGGTCATTCTGGTCGGAGATCTGTCCTATTACCAAAGGTTTGGCTTTGCCGCGGGCCTGCCGAACGGTGTCACCCTGCCAGGCCCGGTTGACGCTGATCGGTTTCTCGGACTGGAATTGGCTGACGGGGCTCTAAATGGTCTCGACGGTGTGCTGGTTGCTGCAGGAGCGATGGATCCAGTGCATTCTCTTACTGTTCCGGGGCGAGGCTTCTTTCAGGCAAACGTCTCCGTTGACGCGTAATCTGGCAAGAAACCGCAAGTAAACACTTGAAATTCAGCGCAAAACCGGTCACAGCTAGTCGAAAGCGCAATTAGTGCACTTCTGTGCAAGGGGCGATATCCGGTGTGTGAACCCTGACCTGAGGTGAAGGGGGCGTCGGTTTATCGCCTCCAGAACGACTGGAGTTTGGAAGATGACCGACGAGAGCAACGGCGGCGAGCCAAAGAAGACGACCCGGAAGACATCCCGAAAGCCAACCGGCAGAACCGCTGCAAAACCCGCTGCCGCGCGCAAACCTGCGAGCAGAGCTTCGAGTGCAAAGTCGCGCGCGACAAGTAAGCCTGCTGCGGCCAAGCCGGGTGCGACAAAATCCTCCGCATCAAAGACAGCGACCGCCAAACCGTCGGCGTCCAAGCCTGCAGCTACCAAACAGGCTTCCAAACCGGC
>JBCCVB010000230.1:0-6540 GCA_039195965.1 Pseudomonadota bacterium | reverse complement strand
ATGTGACCCCGCAGGCCTTTACCGATTGCAAGTCGCAGGGAGCCAGGAAATGAATAGCTGACTGGTCACCTGTCTGCGCCTCCGCAATCTCGGAGAGTAAGCCGAGAACCTCTCCGTTAGCCGAGCTGACATATCCAGCGGGATCTTCCAATTCACAAATATCCCGCACTGTGGGTGCTTCTCTGGATGTAATGTCGACGACTTTTCCTGCACGTAGAGTGACAATGGATGGTCCTGACACATCCGGCCGCCAAACTCGGCCAAGAAAGGTGCCATTGAGATCGCTGGAGTTGATGAAGCTCATGATTTGATCCTGGTAAAGTTCGCTCCCGATGACTTATCGTATTCTAATTTGTCCAACAACTGGACAAATAAATTGACATGCCCGAGCTGACAATCCATATGCAACCACCCGGAAGGGAGGTCTTTGCAGTACGACAAGGAAACGCGCGGGGAGCGAGCGTGTCATTGGCACGGACTTTCACGCGCCGCGTCAAATCTACTGTCGATCTTTCAGCGAGCAACTTATGGAAGGCTCCAGGAATGGGGCTGTCGTCCAGATTGGCCTGATTGGATGCGTTGCACAGTAAGTGACGACATAAACCTCTAGCTATATCGCTTTTTCTGCCGCGGTCGCGTTGGCTATCTTCTCTGCCACAAGCTTGTTTTGTGTCAGCATGTCGCGCATTCGTGTACGTGCAAGTTCTGCATCACCAGATAAGATCGCTTCGGCAACCTCTATGTGATTTCGGCGCGAAACCTGTTCATCCGGCGCTCTATTCCGGCCCGCTGAATAGGAAAATATCAGCACCGCATAGATGAGGTTTTGCAGTTGGGAGAGCATGAGATTGCCGCTGGCCTGCAGGATCGTGGAATGAAACGCATAGTCGGCCCCAATCATCTCCGGCTCACTGTTTTCCGGGTGAATACTTTTGGCGGCGGCTAAAATCGTGTCGCGCTGTTCTTCGGTCGCATTTACTGCGGCGAGAGCAGCAGCTTCCGGCTCGAAGATGAACCGCAAATGTGTCGCCTCGGAGTAAATCCTGGAGGTCAGAGGGCTGTCAGGATCATGCCAACGGATCACATCCGGGTCGAGAAGGTTCCAGTCATCGAAATGGCAAACACGTGAACCATATCGTCGAGCGGTTCGCACAAGTCCCTTTCCGCATAGAACCTTGATGGCTTCGCGGACGACGGTGCGTGATACGCCAAGTGCTTCGACGAGTTCATCTTCCTTGGGCAGGATAGCGCCCATTTTATAGTAACCGCGGGCAATGCGCTGTCCGAGATGCTCTACCGTATCTTTCACTGCGCCCGTTGGCAGAGACGTCAGGACCTTGTCCGGTAGTTCAAAGGAAAATGGGTGTGCTTTGCTCATTCCGTGCGCTCAGGTGATCGGGAACCACCGCTCTTTGCCCGAACGTATGCCCCCTTGGGAATCTCCTATTCCGTTTTACAGTGTATTCATTGTGAAAACTAGAATTGTGAAGATCTGCCGACGTCCAGTTATTGCCGACATCCATGGGTGCTTTTCTCAGCCTTCCAGCGCGTAGAGCCTTTGCGCGAGTTTGCGAACACCTGTGTTGCTGAAGTGTTTGATGCTGGCGGGCGGCACCATGTAGACGACGCCTGCAGCAAGTCCGTTACGCCAACGAAGTTGGACTTCCGCAACGGTTCTGGGTACGGCATCGAACACGTAGAATTCCTCAGGAAGGTCAGTGTCTTCGTTTAAAACCAACCTGACACCGCCCTCGGACATGTCCCGTATCGAGCAATCGCAGATGAATTCATTGTCGAGGCTGGCGAGTTTTGCAGGACGCAATCTCGTGCGCTGTCGGGGATGAAGGCGTCTTTGGATTGCCCTGGTGATGGACTCTTTTTTTGCGTTCAAAAAGTTGAGCATGCTGGTTCCTCAGCGACTTTGTATCGGCGGCAACTGCCTTTGAGTCGGCAGTGGAGGGACGATTTCTTGGGGGCTGGAGGGGCGTGGGCGATACGTCGGATCGCCAAGTGTCTTCGGTCTATGTGTGACGCCGGACTGGTCGTTTCGGCACATCCGGTACGCAAGGTCATACATGCCCTGCCATCCGCCCGGATAGTTGCCGATCGAATCCAGAACCGAAAGGGCTCCGCCTGCCAATGCGCCCCGACGGGCTCCGCCCGGACCTTTCCAGCCACCGCCTATAACAGCGCCGCGCATTGCTCCGTCAACAATCGTCAGGTCGGAAGGGTCTCCGGTTGTATGCGCATCCGCGTAGGCTCGAGCGTAGCTCTCACAGTCAATGGGAAGCCCGCCTGAAGATGAAGGTGAAGTTGTTGCGATCAATGCAAAGGACGCAAACATTAGTCCTTTTGCGGCATTCGCGGCTGGTCGATCGATCATGCCGGAAATGCGGTTCAGCTTTTCCGGGATTTGAAGGAGGCCATGCGTCAGCCAATCCATCCGGTTTCTCTTTCTCACAAGCAGTTTCAGTCCAGAGCGGGATGATCCCGAGACATCAATGCATGCACAGCGAAGGTTGCGTGAAGCTTGTGGTGTTGGCGGTCATGGCGCCTCTGCGGAACAGCCTCGGGCAAGGTTGCATGCTTACCAAGTGTGTGACCTGAACTGATAGGAGGTTCTCGATGGAGCCGGTGTTCCTGACCAAACTTGTTTCTCATAACAATGACTGGCTGTCCGTGCGCCAGGCAACGATCGCTGAAAATATTGCCAACGCGAACACCCCCGGTTTTCGTGCCAAGGACCTCGAGCCTTTCACATCCGTTGTCAGCAAAACGCAACTCGCGATGACCGCAACGCATGACACTCACCTCGGACAGATGATGGAAGTCTCCCGCTCTTCTGATGTTGAAAAGGCCGACAGCTGGACGGTGAGTCATTCAGGCAATTCAGTCAGCCTAGAGCAGGAGATGGTCAAAGCAGGAGAAGTCGCGCGCGATCATGCCTTGAACGCCAGTATCGCGAAGTCTTTCCATCGCATGTACCTCGCCGCCGTGAAGCCATAAGGAAATTTCTGATGTCAGATCCGCTTGCAGCAACGCTCCAGATATCCGGTTCCGGCTTGAGGGCTCAGTCCGAAAGGCTTCGGGTCGTTTCGGAGAACCTTGCCAATGCGCGCTCAACCGGCGAAACCTCGGGCGACGATCCGTACCGCCGAAAAACGATTACTTTTGAAAGTGAATTCAACCGGGCGACACAGGCCAATCTTGTGTCCGTGAAAGGTGTTGGAGCCGACAAGGCTCCCTTTACCGTTGAATATGATCCCGGACATCCCGCCGCGGACGAGAACGGTTACGTGAAGATGCCGAACGTCAACACGTTGCTGGAACTTGCGGACATGCGCGAGACCAATCGCTCCTATGAAGCCAACCTGAAAGTCATGACGCAGGCCCGCGAGATGGTTATGCGCCACATCGATCTGCTGAGGAACTGATCATGATCAACGAAATTGCCGCTCTTACCTCTTCGACTGACGGCGTTCTGAAAACATCGTCCACGACAAGATATGCCATTGGCACTCCCGACCTAGGCGGCACGGAAAAAGTCGCTGAAAGCAGCTTCAGCGATGCGATGGCGCAGGTGTCTCAAGGCGCGATCGACAAGATTAAGGAAGGCGAAGCCACAGCGATTGCTGGAGTTGATGGTCAGGCGTCGGTGCAGCAAGTGGTGGAAGCGGTCATGGCCGCTGAATCGACCCTGCAAACCGCTATCGCCATTCGCGACAAAGTGGTGTCCGCCTACCAGGAAGTCAGCCGCATGTCGATTTGATCCGTGAAATCGGATCCGCCGGTCACTCCGGCTCAGTTTTAGGAGAGTACCCCATGAAAGCCCTTGCTATCGCCGCGACAGGCATGAGCGCTCAGCAGCTGAACGTGGAAGTCGTTGCCAATAACATTGCCAATATGAACACAACGTCGTTCAAACGGTCTCAGGCGGAGTTTTCCGACCTTCTTTATCAGGCTGAAAGACTTCAAGGAGTTCCGAACCGAGGTGGTGAAGATCCGGTGCCTGAAGGCGCGCAACTCGGCCTTGGTGTGAAAACCGCCGGAATTCGAAAACTCCATGCTCAGGGGTCATTGACCAACACAGGCAACCAGTTTGACGTCGCTCTGGACGGGAGAGGGTGGTTTGAGATTACCGGTCCGGATGATGAGACCCTCTATACCCGTGCCGGTTCCTTCAATAAGAACGCCGATGGCCGTCTTGTCACGATCGACGGTTATCCGGTTGAGCCGGCCATTATCGTTCCCGAAGAAACCATCGAAGTTGCAATCAACGAGTCAGGGCAGGTGTTTGCCAAGGTCGATGGAGAGCTTGCACCGCGTGAACTCGGTCAGTTGACGTTGGCGAATTTCGCCAATGACGTGGGGCTTGAGCCTGTTGGCGGCAATCTCTTCAGGGAAACAGAAGCCTCCGGAATACCTGTTGCAGGGGTGCCGGGAGATCCCGGCTTTGGTGTTATCCGACAAGGATACCTTGAAAGCTCCAATGTCGATCCCGTCAAGGAGATCACGGCGCTTATCAACGCGCAACGTGGCTACGAGATGAATTCAAAGGTCATGAAGGCTGCAGATGAGATGGCTGGAACCGTCACCAATGGTATCCGCTGATAAAAGGACAGGTTCAATGGTCTCGATGGTCAGGCTGCTGCTTGTCGCGGTTTTTGTATCGGCTCTTGGCCAGGTCGCGAACGCGGCCGGGATTGAACTCCCGGTTCCGCGTCAGACAATTCATCCCGGAGACGAGATTTCACATCAGCATCTGGTTGAGCGCAAGTTTCCGAGCCGTACAGCCCAACAATTTGCCGTGTCGACGCATCGCGGCCAGCTTGTCGGCATGATCGCGCGCCGAACGCTGCTTCCTGGGCAACCCGTGCCGGTCAACGCGGTTGAAAAGCAGGTGCTGGTCCGTCGCGGAGAACCAGCCCGGCTCGTCTTCAGAGAGCATGGGCTCATGATCATCATGCAGGTGGAAGCCTTGCAGAATGGCGGCGCGGGCAGCTTCGTGCGCGTTCGAAACATTGATAGCGGATTGGTTGTGTCCGGCCGGGTGCAGGAAGACGGAACGATCCGGGTGGAGAATTGATCGATGCTCAGGTTTGTGTGTGGTGTTTTGGCGTTGGTCATGGCGGTTGCGCCGGCTTCGGCCATGGTGCGGATCAAGGACATCGCCAGCCTTCAGGGTGTTCGAGACAACCAGCTTGTCGGGTACGGTCTGGTGATTGGCCTGAAAGGTTCGGGGGACAGTCTCCGAAACTCTCCTTTCACCGAGCAGTCACTCCAGTCGATGCTCGACAGTCTTGGTGTGAACGTTCGGGATTCCAGGCTTAGAACGCGTAACGTCGCAGCCGTTGTGGTTACAGCGGAAATGCCGTCCTTCATTGGCAAGGGGTCAACGATAGACGTCAGTGTCTCTTCATTGGGGGATGCGACTTCGCTCGCAGGCGGAACATTGGTGGCAACGCCGCTATTGGGGGCCGATGGGCATATCTATGCGGTCGCTCAGGGGCCTGTCGCGGTGTCAGGCTTTGCCGAGTTGGGGCAGGCGGAAAGTCTCACCCAAGGTATACCGACTGTCGGACGTGTTCCCAATGGCGGCCTGATTGAACGAGATTTGCCGGCTAAATTCTCCCAGATTCCGGCCTTGGTGCTCGAGCTGAGCAACCCTGATTTCAGAACGGCTGTCCGTATTACCGATGCGATCAACCGCTACACCAAGGAACGTTATGGCGTGCGCGTAGCAAAGGAGCGCGACTATCGCTCTGTACACCTGGCACCGCCAAAGCATGTGAGTATCACCAGGTTCATCTCCGAAATCGAAGCAATTCGCGTGCGACCGGACCAGACCGCAAAGGTTGTTATTGACGAGAGGACCGGGACGGTTGTGATTGGCAAGGATGTGCAGATTTCCACCGTGGCGATCACTCATGGCAATCTGACAGTGCGAATTTCCGAAGCTCCTGAAGTTTCCCAGCCGTCGCCGTTTTCTCAAAATGGTCAGACAGTTGTTGTCCCCAGGACTTACGTGGATGCACAGGAGAGCGGCGGGCAGCTGGCTGTTGTCGGAGGTACCGACTTGCCGACACTCGTGCGTGGCCTCAACAGGATCGGACTGCGTCCGACAGGGATTATAGCGATCCTTCAGGCCATCAAGACCGCTGGTGCCCTTCAAGCAGAGCTTGTCGTTCAATAGAGACTGAAATACCTGATCCGGAACACTGAAACGTCGCTGTCAAAGCGGCGTGTTTTGTTTGATCGACAGCCACGCACAAGCTCGATCGCCGAATGTGCTTGCCAATGGGTTCAGCATGAAGGACGGCGCTCTATGCCTTTCAATTTGGACATCTGCCGAAGGACCAACTTTCTGGCAGTTCTGGCATTCTCAATTGCTCTGGTGGGGCCGCTAGGCGCGAATGCTCAGTCGCCACGCGGAAAGCCAAATGCAGAGGCGATCGTCCCTCCAGGAGACAGTGAGCTTTACTGTCAGAACATTGCAGAAGCCGCCTCCGATGCGCGCATCAAATGGCAGACCTGGAAACT
>JBCCVB010000229.1:0-6541 GCA_039195965.1 Pseudomonadota bacterium | reverse complement strand
TTCACTGGCCGCAAGGAAGGCATTGCCACACTTGCCAGCGTAACCGTGCGCCTGCCGCTTCTAGAAGACGAGTAAGCTGAAACATGAACGACAAGCTCCCACAAAGTTTCGACGACCTTTCTCCATTGGCCGCACTCGTAATTGAGGAGCTGAAATCCAAAGGAATGATGGTCGCCACAGCGGAATCCTGCACAGGAGGATTGATCTGCGGTGCCTTGACTGAAATAGCCGGATCCTCTGCGGTGGTAGAGCGCGGCTTCGTTACCTATTCCAATGAAGCAAAGTGTGAGCTTCTTGGAGTTTCGCCGGAATTGATACAAAGATTCGGTGCGGTCAGCGCAGAAGTCGCAATTGCTATGGCAGAAGGAGCAATCGCGCACTCAAATGCCGACATTGCGGTCTCGGTGACAGGAATTGCCGGTCCCGGCGGAGGCAGTGAGGAAAAACCGGTCGGAACGGTACATCTTGCTGTCGCCCGCACCGAACGCAAAACCAGTCATATTCCATGCAGCTTCGGTGATCGAGGTCGGCAAGCGGTTCGATTGGAAACCGTCCAAACCGCATTCACCTCAATTCTAAATGCGATTTCCGAAGTAAGCGATCATTAACGCTCCACCGACTTCTAGCTGGGTTTCAAATTCGGTCGACAGTATAGAAGAGATACATTGACCTAAACGGAATGCCAGTACCTACTCATGAAGAAATTCTCGGCGTTACTGATCACCCTGCTCATAACGGGTGGATCTGCTATTGCGGGCGCAATTCCTCAGCCCGGCGATTTTTATCTGATTTCGCGCGACAAAACCGGCATCTTTGTCGGCAGTCACAAACTGTTCATGGATCAGGCCAACGGCCTGACAAAGGTTGCTTATTGCGATCGCAACTACTTCGTTCGCGCCCAATCGGTTGCCTGGACGCAACTCGAAAGCGAACGGGGTAACACCGTGCGCATCGAATACAATTTCGGACGGGGCTGGCGTCCAATCTGCCTGGAACCCGAAAATCAGGTCACCTTGCTGGACCTAGGCATTACGACAAGCGCGAAAGACCTTCTGGCCGGTTCTGATGATGAAGATGCGCCCAAAAGCCGCCTATCGGCGATTGGAGCAGTTTTTCAGGCCAAAGGCGCAAAGAATGGCAACAGCAGTTTCCACACGCGGTGATATCGGAACCAGCTCCAACCGTGCCTCCCTCTACGGGACAATTCAAAAAGCATAAGTTTTTACTAAAACACCATCGCCAGCAAAAATACATTTTACAATTTCACGCGTTAGAACATCAGCTGGCCAGAAAAACCCGTGAAATGATTTCGCGGTTGGGAACCAGGATATGTCAGTCCAAAACACGCTCCTCGCTGCGAGCACATTCGTTCTAGCAACAACAAACGCCTTTGCGGGCAATGAACTCCCACAAGCAGGTGATACCTATATCATCTCACGGGACGACAATCGGATGTTCCGCGGATCGCACAAGATCTACAATCGGCAATCCGATGGTCTGGTGGAGGTCCAGTATTGCGGTCGATCCTATTGGGTTCGATATGCGACTGTCGCCTGGACACAGCTTGAAGTCGAACAGGATTTCGCTGTCCGGGTTGAATACAATTGGGGCAAGGGTTGGCGGCCAATCTGCAATCACCCCGAAGAACAGGTCACACTAAGAGACCTTGGTGTCGCGGAAGACCCAAGGGTCGTCGTTCAAAATGACGGTGCTTCGGTCCAAAGGGTCAACCGATTTGCGGCAATTCGCGAGTCTTTCCGCCCCCGCAATGGAGACGAAGCCGCCAAGTCATTCCATTCAGAGTAATAAAATCAGCCCGAGCCGGGGGTAAGGCTTGGGTAAGCAAGACAATGTAATTTCAAAAGAGGCTGGGCAATTTGAACGCGTAGGAAAAGGAACACGGAAATGAAACGCTCTTTGGCGTGCCTGGCGGCAACGGCGATCGGCGGTCTGACTTTTGCAGGTTCAGCATTCGCCCAGGGTGACTTCTATATCCGCTCCCAATACTCCAACGGCAGTTTTACTGGCTTTCATGAGATCCTGACTTCTCCCAAGGAAGGTTATTTCGAAGCCCGTTACTGCGATCAGATTTTCTGGGTCTCCTCGAACACCGTCATCTGGACTGAAGAGCAGAGCGCGGCCGGCAGAACATTGATCCTGGAAGAAAACAAAGGTGCAAGCCGCAGGGTCGTTTGCGCGGATAACACCGCTTTTGCCACTCTTGATGACCTGGGTTTGAAGCCGAAAGAAGTTGAGAAGATAAGGCGCCGAAATGAGCCGCTCGACATGAAGTCCAGCCGCCTTCGGACCATTCGCGACGCATTCAAGCAGTTTAAGTGATGCAAATGGGTGCACCTAGGTGCCGTAGACCTGATCGGCACGTGCTTCAAAGGCGCTAGAGAACTTTCGGAATGCCTTGTCGAACATTACGCCCATCAGGGAACCGAGTGTACGACTGCGAAACTCGTAGGAAATGAAAAATCCGACCGAGCAGGAGCTGTCGCTTACTTCCTCGAAGGTCCACTTGTTCTCAAGATGTTTGAAAGGACCGTCCAGATACTCGACCAATATGGTCCGTTCGTCAGGTCGCAGCTCCACCCTGCTGGTGAAGGTTTCCTTGAAAAGCTTGTAGGCGACGGTCATGTCGGCAACCAGAACCGTCCGCCCGTCTTCCAGTTCCTTGCGACCACGCACATGAAGGTCCTGGCAAAGCGGCACGAACTTCGGATACTGCTCAACGTCAGCAACCAGACGGAACATGTCGTCCGCATTGTGCTTGACTTCATGGACAGAGGAAAAACTGGGCATGCAGTTAATCTGATCCTGTTCCGGTTAAATCTCGTCAGTGACCAAGTTTGGCCTTCCTGGCTGCTTTCAATTCCGCGAAATCTTCACCCGCATGGTGAGATGACCGCGTCAGAGGGCTGGCAGAGACCTTCAGGAAACCCTTTGCGTAGGCAATACGCTCATAGCCCTTGAATTCTTCCGGCGTGACAAAAGACATAACCGGATGGTGTTTTTTCGACGGCTGCAGATATTGTCCGATCGTCAGAAAATCAACGTCCGCGACACGCAGGTCATCCATCAACTGAAGCACTTCGTTGCGCACTTCACCCAACCCGACCATGATACCGGATTTCGTGAACATTTCCGGATCAAGTTCCTTAACCCTTTGAAGTAGCCGAATTGAGTGGAAATAACGGGCTCCTGGACGAACCTTCAAATACTTGGAAGGTACAGTTTCCATATTGTGATTGAATACGTCCGGTTTTGCTTCAACGACGATTTCCAACGCACCGTCCTTGCGCAGGAAGTCCGGGGTCAGAACTTCTACCGTTGTTGTAGGCGACGTTGTTCTGATCGCATTTATCACGTCTGAAAAATGTTTGGCGCCACCGTCGGTCAAGTCATCACGATCAACAGACGTGATGACAACATGCTGAAGTCCCATTGTTGCGACCGCATCCGCAACGCTCTGAGGTTCGTTGCTATCAATGGCTCCGGGCATACCTGTACGTACATTGCAAAAGGCGCAGGCCCGCGTGCACGTATCGCCCAGAATCATGAAACTTGCGTGTTTCTTGGACCAGCATTCACCAATGTTGGGGCAGCCGGCCTCTTCACAAACGGTCACAAGGTTTTTGCCGCGCACCAGTTCCTTGGTTTCGCGATAAACAGGCGAAGTCGGCGCTTTGACACGAATCCATTTCGGCTTGCGCTGGATGGGATTATCCGGCCGGTGCTCTTTTTCCGGATGGCGTGGTCGCGCATCGGATTTTTGCTGCGGGCGATTAAGCGTGTTTACAATGGTAACCATGGGCACCTAAGTGTCGTTATTCCCCTGAAAGGTCAAGCCTAAATGCGCAATGTGCAGCTATGTGTCCAATGCAGGTCTGACCAACCCGGAAAGCCGGTTTCTCGCCACTTCACTCAGCGGTTGTGACTTTCGCGTTTCTTCGTTCATCTGCACAATGACTGTAACCGCTTTCGCTACAGCGACGCCATCTTGATAAACCATTTGAAACAGCTTGAAGGAACTCCTGCCGACCTCAAGAACAGCCGTTCCGATTTCCACGCTCCCTGGCCAATTCACCTCTGACAGAAAATCCAGTTCGAGACGCGCTATAACAAAGGCTGCATCGGCATCCACCAGCTCTTCGCGATAGAGAACTTCGACTCGCCCCGTTTCAAGAAATGTTGCGAAAACAGCATTGTTGATATGCCCCTGACGATCTGTATCCGCATACCTGAGCTTGTCTGTAGTTCTAAGAGGAAATTGTTCCAGCCCCTGCATATATCAGGCTTCTCCAGTCGACTTGAGATCCGTTGCTTCTGTCTTACCGTCCTTCAAGCGTTTCCTGAGAAATCTAAAGGAAGCGAACACGGGCACCAAGCCAAGTAAAACAATAAAGGAAAGTTGAACACCCAACGTGACAACACCAACAAATATTACCACCGCTGCGATCAACAGAAAATATCTATCAAAAATAGTTCTTCTGAAGCTTGCTCCGTACAAAATAAAGAAGCAATAAAATAGAACCTCAAACGTTTCACGGTCCATCCGAAAAGCGCCTTTTATCTAATTTTTTGGCAATCACTTGAAAATTTTCTTCCAGAGAAACAAGAACAAGATTGAACCCAGAACCGCGATTATCAACCGGTCCAGGATACCGCCCGTCACGTTGAAATTCAGAATTGATGCAAGCTCACTACCCAAAACTGCGCCAATCAGTCCGACCACCAGGCTTCCCAAAAATCCACCTCGGCTATTCAGTACCCTGTGGGCAACAGCGCCCGCGACGAGGCCGATAATTATGGAGATAATCAAACCCATTTCTTTAAACTCGCTGCTAGTCGTTGACCCAGGATGCAGTCAACAGAACATTTGATGGTAATCCGATCCGCTTTAGTGTTTGCCAAAGCTGTTCTTTAGAGTGACCGGCTAGACCTGTTCCCACGGGCGTCAGATGGAAAGTCTCATTTGGGTTTTCTTCTGCATAGCGAACAAATCTTTCAATACCAGGCTCAACTTCAGACCAGTCGAGCACCTCAAGTTTCTTGCCCTTGGTGGGAATGGCATAAGATTGTCCAGTACGTCCCTCACCGACCCCTTGCTCCGCACCAAAGTGTTTTTTCGCAAAGAGTGCCGCGCCTTTGCCATGCCGTCCCGCCTTGTTTGACCCAAAAACAAATATTGCCATCGTTCAATCAGCTCCGGGGACGCGTCAAAGAATCTAAAGCACTCCTGCCCTTCACAAGGAATATGTACTCACAGTATTTCTTGCAACCGCCACTCGAAACAGTGATGACGATTTGGTCATTGAATTTGTTGATAAATGGATCCGTTTCTTTCCCACATGGACCAAATAGTTTTCACCTGCAGTTCAAGATCAAAATTATTTTCTGAGTAGCAGAGCGAAGCATCAGTTTGCTGTTAAACACTAAATTGGCCTGCGGTTTCGATGCGGAGATCGCACCGAAACCTTCTCCGGTCAGACCGAAACAGGAAAAAAAATTTGAAAGTCTAGGGATCAACAGTTGGCTCTTTGTCAGATCCGAAGCTCTCAAGCCTTTTAAGCCAGCAATCTTGCAATCAATACGACGACGACGGCACCAATCGCTGCGACGACGATTTCGTTTACGTAAGCATTTCCGAGATTTAGTTCGATACCTGCCAACTTGAAAATAAAGCCACCGACAAAGGCTCCTAACAGGCCGGTAAGCAGATAGCGGATCAGGCCGCCACCGCCGGTGATAACGCTTGCAAGCCAACCGGCGATGATGCCGATGGCAATCCAGATCAGTATAGATTTTGCATCCATGAGATTTCCCCCTTGAAATCAACCCTCCCCGCCAGGGCCATGTTCGGCCCGGTCGAGAACCTCAGTGTAACTAAAGGTAGAAGCTGCACAACTCACCGAGAGCACTTCAATGGTTGCATTCCTGAAAAATGCGGTCGGCCTGGGAAATTCCAGCCCAAAAACGGTGCCTTCATGCAAGACACATTTGCCGGTCATCTTTCGGCCATCAGCGATCAACCGCACATCGATGAAATGGTTGCCGGAACGAAACTCGCCCCGAAATCTCAAGGAAGGGTCCATTCGATAATATCGAAAACAGGGAATGCGCCCTCGGGACATTCTTTCGATAAAAAATGGCTGCTCAAGCTGCCTGGTTGCGAGCCCCTTCATTCCGGCAGGCATCCAGTCCAAAACCGCTTGAAGAGTTTCTGCTTCGTGAGGATTGAGCTTCCAGCTTCCCTCAAAGCAAAGGAATTTCAGTCCATCCAAGAGATAGGAAAGCACGCTCCCCCCTTTTTGAACCGAAACCGCCCCGGCAGGAAACAAGCCGGGGCGGAATATTTTGGATTACATATTCAGGGCGCGACCATAGGCGTCCAGAACCGACTCCTTCATCATTTCGGAGAGCGTTGGATGTGGGAAGACCGTGTGCATGAGGTCTTCTTCCGTTGTCTCCAGATTCATGGCCACCACGTAGCCCTGAATGAGCTCGGTCACTTCTGCGCCTACCATATGCGCAC
>JBCCVB010000228.1:0-6605 GCA_039195965.1 Pseudomonadota bacterium | reverse complement strand
CCGGCGTTTCTCACCAACCTCTGGCAGGCTCTTTCGGGCGGGTACCTGAAGGCACTTATTGCACGGCTGTGGCCGTTCCTGACAGCCGCCGTGCTAATGCTTGCCCTTGGAACATTCATCCTCACTCAGCTGCCTGAAGGAGCCGCCGATTTGCTTCTCGGTCTGTTGATGGTGGCCTATGCGACACCGATGCTGGTTGGCGTAACGCTTTCCGTTCCGAAGCAGATGGTGACGCCGATTGGTATCATCGTCGGGCTGGTCAATGGTGTCATGTCTGGACTGACGGGGTCTTACAGTGTGCCCGGGGTGATGTACCTGCAGGCGCTGGGCTTGCCGAGAGACCAGCTGATCCAGGCCATGGGGTTGCTGTTCCTGCTGTCGACGATTGCACTGGGTGCTTCTCTTGGGGGATTTGGTCTGATGGGAGGGCGTGAAGCGCTCGCTTCGCTGCTTCTTCTGGTGCCGGCTCTTTCCGGTGTCTGGCTTGGTCAGTCAATTCGGAAAAACGTTTCCGAAGCAGCCTTTCGCCGCTTGATCCTGGCGGCCATCCTTGCTCTTGGCCTCTATCTCATTCCCCTGGGTATCTGGCGCCTGATCCAATAAAAACGCCGCGATAAATCGCGGCGTTTTCGGCTGAATTCTGTTTGCGTGAGATTACTTGGCCACCAGCCGCATCGGGGTGGCGGTGCCAACGCCCGAAGTTGGCTTGGTGTTAGCCCATTGGTACGACTGACGTTCCTCTGTCGGCGTACATAGGAAGCGCTCACGATAACACTTGGTGAAGTGCGAAGTGGAGGCAAACCCGCATGCAAGCGCGACATCCAGAACCGGCCGGCTGGTGCGGCGCAGGAGGTCACGCGCAGTTTCGAGGCGCAAACGCAGATAGTATTGACCCGGCGTGCAATTGAAGTGACGGCGGAACAGCCGCTCCAACTGGCGAGGGGACAGATTGACCGTCATTGCCAGCTGTTGGCAGCTGAGTGGATCTTCGATGTGAAGGTCCATGATTCTGATCGCGTCGAGGATCTTGGCGTTGGAAATGCCTGTACGTGCCTCGATGTCGTGCCGCTGAGCAGATTCGCCGGACCGCATATTTTGATAAAGCGCCACTTCCGCGACTTCATGGGCCAGATAAGCGCCATGTTGGATCGCGATAAGTCTCAGCATCATATCGAGCGACGCCATGCCGCCTGCGCAAGTGATGCAGTTCCGATCGATCGCGAAAATGTCCGACGTGACTTCAACGTCCGGGAACTCCTCGCGCAGCGACCGCAGGTTTTCCCAGTGGATGGTGCAGCGGCGACCATCAAGAAGATTGTACCGTGCCAGCAAATAAGCGCCGGTGCAGATGGCGCCGAAGGTGCGGCCCATCGCATTCAGGCGGCGCAGCTTGTTGCCAAGGTCCGGATCCAGCGGCAGACGTTCAACATCGATACCAGTACAAAGAAGTGTTACATCGGCGTCTATCAGTTCACGAATAGACTTATTCACCAGAACTTCGCAGCCGTTGCTCGCGACAACTGAATTTCCGTCAAGGGAATAAGTTGTCCAAACGTAATACTCACGGCCAAGAAGCCTATTTGCTAATCGCAGCGGCTCTATGACGCTGGTAAATGCATTCATGGAAAACCTATCCATCAACACAAATGCTATGGATTGGCCTGTTTCTTCGTGCGCGCGTCCGGACATTTACTTTGCCTCATTGGAAGGTTTTATTACGCGTTTTTCTACTTTGTCAGTAATTGTTGCAAACTGTATTTATCTGTCAAATAAAAAAAATAAGATCGAAGATAATTCTTGAAATTGTCACAATTGAACCTGCCCTCACGTTCAACCTCTCATCGCGACCTCGGGCGAGCAGTCAAGCGGAAGTTGCTGGCTTTATTGCAATGCACAAATAGATCCCTTGATTTCAGGGGAAAAGAAGTGATGCGGCAATACCGTGGGAAGTGGCATGAAAACAGGCTCGCAAACGTCACCCGTCAGCCCGAGTTATCGGACCAGCATTCGGGACTCTGATTCATCCGGTGCGTTTTGGCAGAAGGTGGCAATATGCCGGTCGCATTTTCTCAAACTGTGAACACTGTAAAACACGGCCTGGAGTTGAGGGAGAGGGCCGAAGAATCCATACCGGTTTGATGCTTGGTTGGGTTCAAATCCGTTGAAACTCGCAAGGGGCGGCGAGGTTATTCTGCCCATTGGCACTAGACGCAGCGCCATTCTTGGGTACAGTTTGCGGCTGTAGCCCTTTAAACTTAACCATTTTTAGAATGATTTTTTTGCAATTTCACGATTTCGTGGATCTTAGTTGCTTCAAGTCAAGGCGTAAGTGGTGATACATGGGGCACAACTCAAAATGTGCGATGACCTACGGACTTCGATTCAAATGAACGTACTTGCCAAACCTGCCGACCTGGAAGCCGCTGCTCCGGCCAACGTTTTCGTTGAAGAAGTGAAAACCGTCCAGCATTACACGGACCGCCTGTTCCGATTCCGGATGACGCGTCCGACGAGCTTCCGGTTCCGCTCTGGTGAATTTGTCATGATAGGCCTGATGGTCGACGGCAAACCCATCTACAGAGCCTATTCGATTGCGAGCCCGGCCTGGGATGAAGAACTTGAATTCTTCTCCATCAAGGTTCCGGACGGCCCACTGACGTCTCACCTGCAGAAGATCCAGCCCGGCGATGCGGTTCTGATGAAGAAGAAGCCGACCGGCACTCTGGTGAATGATGCACTTGTACCCGGAAAACGTCTCTACATGTTCTCCACGGGCACCGGCATTGCACCCTTTGCCAGCCTGATCCGGGATCCGGACACTTACGAGAAATTCGAGCAGGTTATCCTGACACACACCTGCCGCGAAGTGGCCGAACTGAAATACGGTGAAGACCTCGTCCAGGAAACGATCAACGATCCGCTGATCGGTGAGTTCGCAAAGGACAAGCTGGTTCACTACACGTCCGTGACCCGCGAAGACTTCCCGCGCCAGGGCCGGATCACCGATCTCATCAAGTCCGGAAAGCTGTTCGAAGACCTCGGCGTCCCGCCGCTCGACCCTGCGATCGACCGCGGCATGATCTGCGGCTCCATGGACATGATCCGCGACACCAAAATCCTCCTCGAAGAAGCTGGCCTCACCGAAGGCGCCAACAACAAGCCTGCCGAGTTCGTCGTTGAACGGGCGTTCGTGGGTTGAGTCGATCGCCTGAGATCGAAAACTTTGCATGATTGAACAGCAGATAAGCAGGGCCTGCATGTTGCCGGCCCTGTTTTTTATTCTGCCTTCATATTGGTTTTCCAAAGAAAGCACACAGCGTACGGCGTAGTTATTTGTAGCCGGGTAGACAGGAATGGTCTGCGATGGCAAGAGATTGTTTAAGAATTCTCAGAACCGCGACGCGGAAAAACGGCGCGGCTGAACAAAAGGGTGCTATGTCATGATCTCCGAAAACAGAAACTACGTGATCGCCGAAATCGGCATCAACCACAATGGAGATATAGACAAAGCTCTCCAAATGGTTCGTGTTGCCAAAGAAGTCGGCTGCGATGCAGTCAAATTTCAGAAGCGAACACTCGAAATTGTCTACTCGGCGGAGGAGCTGGCGCGACCGCGTGAAAGTGTATTCGGAGCGACGAACGGCGATCTGAAGCGCGGACTTGAATTTGGAAGGTCTGAGTACGACGCGATTGACGCGCTTGCAAAGTCACTTGGTATCGATTGGTTTGCTTCTCCGTGGGACGAGCCTTCGGTCGATTTTCTGATGGATTATGACAGCCCATACATAAAGATCGCCTCCGCGATGGTCATGGACAAAGACTTTCTTGCTTACTGTGCCAGGACAGGAAGACCGCTTCTTGTTTCTACGGGAATGTGCGATTTGCCTATGGTGCGCAAGGCAGTCAGCACTATTGAGCGGGCTGGTGGCGAAATTGCTTGTCTTTATCATTGTACTTCGACTTACCCAACGCAGGACGAAGAGATAAATCTGCTCGGCATATCAACACTTCAGACTGCATTTCCCTCCTTGAAGATCGGATTTTCCGGACATGAGATCGGTACTTTGCCGAGCATTTGTGCTGCCGCGATGGGAGCGGTTTCTGTTGAAAGACACGTAACGTTGGATCGCTCCGATTGGGGATCCGATCAAAGGGCCTCCTTGGAAATGTCGGAAATGTCGGATCTGATTTCGCAAATCAGGCGTTTCGAAGTATTGCGTGGCGACGGATTGTTGCGTTTCTACGATGATGAAAAGCCAATCGCTGAAAAACTCCGTAGAAAAGATACGCTGGAAGTGGAAGCAGCGTAGCAGGTTGCTGCAAAATCCTTGACCTGATGTTTCACCTCAGATTGGAGCTTTCGCTAAGTGCTCGCTGTTCGTTCGGGAGACTATTTTCCAATTTCTTTGGGAAAGTACCTGTTGCTTGCGGGTAATTGGATATTTGGTCTTGCTGCTTCATTTGGGCTTTGTAGTGTTGCTTGGAAAGAGCGTGGACCGATTCTTTCACGAGTTTGGTCTTCAATCTCTTGAACAACAGCTGTCCTGCAATTGGAGATTGGCCCCGAGGTGATACAGAGAAGGCATTCTGACGACTACCACGACTACGTATTCAAGGATGGGCGCCTTGTCGGAGATTTCGAGGGCATGTATCGCAATAGTGCGGACGTCCCGTGGCATCAGGATATCAGTGCATTCGATGTTATTTCCGACATTGATATAGCGATACTAAAACGCGAGGCGTTTGATAGAATTTGCGATGTCGGGTGCGGGCTTGGACACTTTACTGCAAGACTGAAAAACGAGTTGAGCGGCAAGAGCGATAGTCTTCCGGGAGAAGTTATCGGTTTGGACGTCTCTCCCAAGGCAGTGGAAGATGCGTCTGCCTTGCACAGCAACTGCGAGTTTCAAGTTGCAGATATCCTTTCGGATGACTTCGTCGATGTTCCAGGTCAATTCGATCTTGTCGTTTGCAGGGGGGTGCTTTGGTACGTAGTTCAAGACCTTGAAAAGGTTCTGAGCAGGCTCGCTCAACTTGGTAAGGAATGCGGAAAGATTCTTGTCACACTTTCGTTTCCTCCGAGCAAGACCTGGGTGGGGCAGGGCATTCTCGGGTCGCCTGAAGACCTGAAAACACGTCTTTCAGAGATCATGGTGATTTCACATTGGTGTGTGGAATACGATGACAGGCACGGAAGCGTCCCACTTTGCCATGCATATGGAACGCTTTGCTCCGACAAGGGGGTAGAATGACGGCTGACAACCCGACCACCGGTTGCATTTTCCAAGCTCGCATGAACTCAACTAGATTGCCTGGAAAATCGCTGATGCCGTTGGCCGGCAAGCCGATGGTACATCGTGTCGTAGAGCGAGCTAAGCGAGCTAATCGACCGCATGTCTTCATTTTGGCAATTCCCGACACGGAGATGGATGATCCTCTGGTCGAGGTTGCCGCTGCCGCAGGTGTAGAGCTTTTTCGTGGAGACGAAAACGATGTTCTCTCGCGCTATAGTGAGTGCGCCCATAAATGGGATCTGGAAACAGTTGTTCGCATCCCTGCTGACAATCCCTGTCCGGAACCATGGCTGATAGATCTGACCATTGATCACCATCTACGATCAGGTGAAGATCTCACGACAAGCTATCCCGATGTTATGAAAATCGGAATCCCTGACGGAATAGGGTGCGAAGTCTATAAGTCGGCGGTGTTGCATGAAGCCGCTGAATTCTATACCTCAGCGAGGCATCGAGAGCATCCGCATACCTGTTTTTATGATAACCCCACAAAGTACCGTATTGGTTCGCCAATATGTCCTGCAGAAGTAAGACGACCGGACATTGTTTTGGATGTGAATACAGAAGATCAATTTACGACAATCTCGGAGTTGTACGAAGATTTGTATGCACAGAACGACAAATTCGGGATTGATGATGTCATAAGCTGGTGGGATATGCGTAGCGAACGAGTTGGTGACGTCTGATGATTGGTGATCTTTGACTATGCAAGAACGTGTCGTTTATTGGAACGGGAAGTTCATTCCTGAAACTGAGGCACGCGTTTCAATATATGATTGTGCCATGATGTTCGGAGATGCCGTGTTTGAGATGACACGATCATTCAATGGGCAGCAATTCAAACTTGTGGAACATTTGGAACGATTGCAGGTAGGTCTCAGGATACTGGAATACCCGGAAATTCCCTCCGTTTCCCAACTCGAGGATGCTTGCCATCAAACAATTGAGGCCAACCAGGGCACAATGCAGGATGGCGATGAACACAGATTGATGATCACGGCGACACGAGGTTTGCTGGGCATCTATCAAGGAGAGGTGGATCTACCGGTAGGTCCAAACATCATTGTTGCAGATTATCCGCTGCGTTGGACAGTAGCTGGGATGGGAGAACTGTTCGACAGCGGCGTGAATGGGGTCGTTCCATCACAAAGAGCAATTCCAGCGACTTACCTGGATCCGAAAATAAAGAATAGAAGTCGTTTGCACTACATGATGGCAAATATTCAGGTATCTAAAATGGCAGGAGAGAAAAATTGGGCTCTCTTGTTGGATGAAAACGGATACTTAACTGAAAATACTGGCGCAAATTTG
>JBCCVB010000227.1:0-6648 GCA_039195965.1 Pseudomonadota bacterium | reverse complement strand
CCGTCCACCCCGTAGGCCATTGCCTGGTCCTGCAGGTCGCACTCGCCGCCCTGATCGCAGATCGGGCAATCGAGCGGGTGGTTGATGAGCAGGAACTCCATCACCCCTTCACGCGCCTTCTTGACCATCTCCGACTTGGTTTCGACGACGGGCGGTTCTCCATTCGGGCCTGGACGCAGGTCTTTCACGCCCATGGCACACGATGCAGTCGGCTTGGGTGGGCCACCCTTCACTTCCACAAGGCACATGCGGCAGTTGCCTGCGATCGACAGGCGGTCGTGGTAACAAAAGCGCGGAACCTCGGCACCCGCCTCTTCACAGGCCTGAAGCAATGTGTAGTCCGCCGGGACTTCCACTTCCTTGCCGTCGATGATGAGCTTCGTCATCCGTTGCTCTCCAAATCCCGTTCCGCTTACTCAGCCGCGACCAATGTCGAAGAGATATTCGACTTGGCGACATAGTCATCGATACGTTGCTCGATGACCGGCCGGAAATTCTTGATCAAACCTTGGATCGGCCAGGCGGCCGCATCCCCGAGAGCGCAAATCGTGTGCCCTTCAACCTGTTTGGTGACTTTGAACAGCATGTCGATTTCCTCGTAGGAGGATTCGCCCTTGACCATGCGTTCCATCACACGCCACATCCAGCCGGTCCCCTCGCGGCAGGGTGTGCACTGACCACAGCTCTCATGCTTGTAGAAATAGCTAAGCCGGGCTATCGCCTTGATGATATCCGTGGACTTGTCCATGACGATCACTGCGGCGGTGCCGAGACCGGACCCCATGCCGCGCAGCGTGTCGAAGTCCATCGGTGCATCCTTGATCTGTTCAGCTGTACAGCAGGGTACGGAAGATCCACCTGGAATGACGGCCAGCAGATTGTCCCAGCCACCACGGATCCCACCGCAATGTTTGTCGATCATTTCGGAGAAAGGAACACCCAGCTCCTCTTCGAATGTCGCAGGCTGATTGACATGGCCGGACACACAGAAAAGCTTCGTTCCGGTGTTGTTGGGGCGACCCAATGACGAGAACCAGGCAGCCCCCCGACGCAAAATGGTCGGCGCTACGGCAATGGACTCAACGTTGTTCACGGTCGTCGGACAACCATAAAGACCGACATTCGCCGGGAAAGGCGGCTTCAGGCGCGGTTGGCCCTTCTTGCCTTCCAGGCTCTCCAGCAAAGCAGTCTCTTCACCGCAGATATATGCGCCCGCACCGTGGTGAACGTAAATATCGAAATCGTAGCCGTTCTTGTTGTTCTTGCCGATCAGACCGGCATCATATGCCTGGTCAATTGCGGCCTGAAGGCGCTCGCGCTCGCGTATGAACTCGCCGCGAACGTAAATGTAAGCGGCAACCGCCCCCATTGCGAAACCGGCAACAAGGCATCCTTCAACCAGCGTATGCGGGTCGTGACGCAGAATTTCGCGGTCCTTGCAGGTCCCAGGTTCGGATTCGTCAGCATTGACCACCAGGTAGGCCGGACGTCCGTCAGATTCCTTGGGCATGAACGACCATTTAAGACCGGTCGGGAAACCGGCACCGCCGCGGCCGCGCAGGCCGGAATCCTTCATCTCCTGGATGATCCAGTCGCGTCCCTTGTCGAGCAGCCCCTTGGTGTTGTCCCACTGGCCACGCTTCTTGGCGCCATCCAGACCCCAGTCATGCAGACCGTAGATATTGGTGAAGATCCGATCCTGGTCTTTCAGCATCTCGCCCCCTAGTCTTCGCTCTTGGAGGAGGCCACGTCACCGGCTTCCACACGCTTGGAAAATTCTGTCTCGTCGCCGGCAGCAAGGATCTTTGCCTGCTCAATCCAGCCGTCCCGTTCGATGCGGCCCTTGAATTTCAGGCGACTATCGACCCAGGCGATTTCTTCGGCACCCCAGCTCGCAACCTGATCGAAGTGGAAAAATCCCAGTTCATTCAGCGTGGCTTCCAGTTTTGGACCGACACCTTTGAGTTTCTTCAAATCATCTGGTTTTCCGTCCCGGGCTTCCTTGAGAACTTCTGGTTCTTTTTCAGTAACGGACGGTGCAGCAGTCTCGGACTTTTTCGCAGCTTTCGCAGGCTTATCAGCGTTTGGTTCTTCTTTTTTTGGCGCTGGAGTTGCCGCTTTCTTTTCTACAGGCGCGGCTGCAGGGGTTTCTGCTGCTTTTTCGAGCTTGGCAGCGTGATCCGCCCTCACCCTTGCGACTGCGTCTTCAGCTGGTGTCGGCACACCATCAAAATCATCACCCCCAGCGTTGATGGAAGCTCCTGCAAAAGCATGGGAGGCCAATTCCGAACCAGCGACAATGTGTGCTCTCGGCATTTCACCGACGGTCCCGTCTTCAATTTCGCTGAGAGTGGTCTGACCACCTTCGGCCATGGCAAACCGGCGACCGTTCTGAGGGCCCGGTGTTACTTCATTGCCGACGGAAATATCGTCAATCAGCGTGTTGAAAGTATCGGGCGTCAGGTCTTCGTACGTGTCCTTGAAGATCTGCACCATCGGAGCGTTGACACATGCTCCAAGGCACTCGACCTCTTCCCAGGAGAACATTCCGTCCTCGGAAATCTCGTGCATGTGCTTGGCGATACGAGACTTGCAGATCTTGATTAGATCTTCCGAGCCTCGCAGCTGGCACGGCGTCGTGCCGCAAACCTGAATGTGTGCCTTTTTGCCAACCGGCTGCAGTTGGAACATGGTGTAGAAAGTCGCCACTTCCAGCACGCGGATCTTCGGCATCTCAAGCAAATTGGCAATGTAACGAATCGCCGGCTCGCTCACCCAGCCGTCATTCTGTTCCTGTGCACGCCACAAAAGCGGAATGACCGCCGAGGCCTGACGGCCAGCCGGATAACGGTCGATCAGCTTGTTCGCCCAGGCGAGATTGCTCTCGGTGAACTCGAAGCTTTCTGGTTGTTCCGCGGCAAGTCGGCGAACTGCCATGGTGTTATCCCCGTTTTGTCAAACAGACCGGAGCCGGACGAGCGGCCGCCAGGGTCGAAAATTTGTGGCGGGTCGCCCGCATCAGCGGTCGACCTCACCGAACACGATATCCATGGAACCCAGCACCGCCGAGACGTCGGCGAGCAGGTGGCCACGGCACAGGAAGTCCATGGCCTGTAGATGAGCATATCCAGGAGCCTTGATCTTGCAGCGATAAGGCTTGTTGGTGCCGTCTGCGACCAGGTAAACGCCGAATTCGCCTTTAGGCGCCTCGACTGCCGCGTAAACTTCACCAGCCGGGACGTGATAGCCCTCTGTGTACAATTTGAAGTGATGGATCAGCGCTTCCATGGAGCGCTTCATTTCTCCGCGCTTAGGCGGCACAATCTTGCCGTCGACGGAGGAAATCGGCCCCGTTTCCACGGTCAGTTTTTCCAGGCACTGTTTCATGATCCGGACTGACTGGCGCATTTCTTCCATGCGGATCAGGTACCGGTCGTAGCAATCGCCGTTCTTACCGATCGGAATATCGAAATCCAGTTCGGAGTAACACTCATACGGCTGAGACTTGCGCAAATCCCAGGCGGCGCCGGATCCTCGAACCATGACGCCAGAGAACCCCCAGGCCCATGCGTCATCCAGATCAACAACACCGATATCGACATTGCGTTGCTTGAAAATACGGTTGTCGGTCAGCAGGCCTTCGATATCGTCGAGTGTCTGCAGGAACGGATCACAGAAATCCCAAATATCATCAAGCAGGTCACGCGGCAGATCCTGGTGAACTCCACCCGGGCGAACAAAAGCAGAGTGCATACGAGCGCCACAAGCGCGCTCATAAAACACCATCAACTCTTCGCGCGGCTCGAAGCCCCAGAGAGGCGGCGTCAGGGCGCCGACGTCCATCGCCTGCGTCGTCACGTTCAACAGGTGCGAAAGCAAGCGGCCGATTTCGGAATAAAGCACGCGGATCAGCTGCCCACGCTTTGGAACCTCGATACCCAGAAGTCGCTCAACAGCAAGCGCATAAGCATGCTCCTGGTTCATCGGCGCCACATAGTCGAGACGATCGAAATACGGAAAGGCCTGCAGATAGGTTTTCTGTTCGATCAGTTTTTCGGTACCACGGTGCAGCAATCCGATATGCGGGTCGACACGGGTGACCACCTCGCCATCCAGCTCCAGCACAAGACGCAAAACGCCGTGCGCCGCAGGGTGCTGCGGACCGAAGTTGATGTTGAAGTTTCGAACTTGAGCTTCAGCCATCGGGACAAGCCTTAATTCGTCGTTGCTTTTTCATCGCCGGGCAGCACGTAGTCCGTGCCTTCCCATGGCGAGAGAAAATCAAAGGATCGCATTTCCTGGTTCAGGCGGACCGGTTCGTAGACAACACGCTTTTTCTCATCGTCGTAGCGAACCTCAACAAACCCTGTTACCGGGAAGTCCTTGCGTAGAGGATGACCATCAAAACCATAGTCAGTCAGAATGCGGCGCAGATCCGGGTGGCCGGAAAACAGAATGCCGTACATGTCATAAGCTTCGCGCTCGAACCATTCCGCGCCGGGAAACAATGGTGTGAGTGAGGCAACAGGGGTCGTCTCATCCGTCATCGTCTTTACGCGAATGCGCTGATTCTGCACCGGAGACATGAAGTGATAGACAATATCAAAGCGCTTTTCGCGAGACGGATAGTCAACGCCGCAAATGTCGGTCAGGTTGACGAATTTGCATGAACTGTTGTCCCGCAAAAAGCGGATCGCGTCGAGAATATTGGTCGCCTCTACGGTCAGCGTCAGCTCACCATATTCGACCTTCCAGGACCCAAGGATCTCACTCAAGCCGAGCTCAATATGCTCACCGAGTTCCTTTAAAGTCTCGTCCATCGTGTTCGACCTCACTCCCTAGGAGCCTCAAATCTTGGCGTAAAACGCCAAACCTTGAAAAAATCCGCCGCCTTCGAAGGCGGCAAATTCATTATCTTTCGATCGTACCGGTGCGGCGGATCTTCTTTTGCAACATCAGAACGCCATAAAGCAGGGCCTCTGCTGTCGGAGGACAGCCAGGCACGTAAATATCGACCGGGACAACCCGATCGCAGCCGCGCACAACCGAATAGGAATAGTGGTAGTAGCCACCGCCATTGGCGCATGAGCCCATGGAGATCACGTAGCGCGGTTCGGGCATCTGGTCGTAGACCTTGCGCAAGGCCGGAGCCATCTTGTTGGTCAGCGTCCCTGCAACAATCATGACGTCCGACTGACGAGGAGAAGCGCGCGGTGCAAAACCAAAGCGTTCAGCGTCATAGCGCGGCATGGACATCTGCATCATTTCAACAGCGCAGCAAGCCAGGCCGAATGTCATCCACATCAAGGAACCCGTACGGGCCCATTGGATGAGATTGTCGGTTGAGGTGACCAGAAAGCCCTTGTCGGCCAGTTCATTGTTCACTTCGAGAAAGAAAGCGTCGTCATCCCCCACCGGGTTACCGGTATTCGGATCGATAATGCCCTTCGGCTTGGGAGCAACGAGCGGCTTGGTCGTGGTCAATCCCATTCCAGCGCTCCCTTCTTCCATTCGTAGATAAAGCCAACGGTCAGAACGCCGAGGAAGATCATCATGGACCAGAACCCGTACCAACCGAGTTCGCCGAAAACCGTAGCCCAGGGGAACAGGAAGGCGACCTCAAGATCGAAAATGATGAACAGGATCGAGACAAGGTAAAAGCGCACGTCGAATTTCATGCGCGCATCGTCAAATGCGTTGAAGCCGCACTCATAGGCCGACAGCTTTTCCGGATCAGGATTTTTGTAGGCCAGCAAAAATGGTGAAATCAGCAGCGCAAGGCCGATCACCAGCGCGATGCCGATGAACACGACGATCGGGACGTATTCCCGCAAGAGTTCTTCCATGTTTTCGCGTCCTTGCATATGGAGGCGGATCAGGAGGTGATCCGTTGCCGGAGCCTTGCACCCGATTACCTCTTCTAATCGGCAGTTCGTGCAAAGCCCGTCGGTCAATTGAAACCAACATGCGAGCGCACGCTTATCTTACGACATGGTGCAACGCAAGACCCTGTAAAGGCCAAACTCTTGACATACTTGACCCAAACTCGGGTCGCTCCCCCTCCTAAGCCCCACAATTCAGCCACTTTCAGGCACTGTAAAAACTTTGAACACTCAGTTGGCAATTATGCCGCACCCTGCACGGATTACCACCCCTGAGATAGAATCGGGTTGTAAACACCGAAATCAGCAAAAGCATAACAATATGAATAAGCTGAGTGATTGGCCCAAGTTTACTTGCAGTTCCCGAGCATCCTCGGCAACTAGACACAACCAGCCTTCGAACGGCCGGTAGGCAACCTGAAGAACTACTTCAATTTTTCGAGAGAAGTGCCTGAGGCACCTAAAGAAACCGTGAGTGGCGCGAGTGACGGGGCTCGAACCCGCGACCTCCGGCGTGACAGGCCGGCACTCTAACCAACTGAGCTACACCCGCTCCGCGCGTCGACGTGTTGTCGTCGCGAAGTGGCGCTGATGTACGGCGGCTGGATGGGGAAGTCAAGCTCCCTATTGCATTCAAATTGCCGTTTTTTGACAAAGCCGCAGACAACCCGGTTTTTCCACTTCAAAGCCACGGTTTTTCAATGTGGATAACTTACTATCCCGACAGAAGAATTTTCAGAAAATTTGTTTGCCGGAGTTATTTTTG
>JBCCVB010000226.1:0-6661 GCA_039195965.1 Pseudomonadota bacterium | reverse complement strand
GAGGACGCGATTTCCAGTTCCGTTTCGATCAGGCATTGCCTTGATAGGAAAACTTGAGTATGAGTGTCAAGTATAAAGTTGAGTAAGAAACTCACCTTTTAATTGTTCTTAACTGGTCGCTCCCATTTGACCTTGCTTCGGGAGCGCAAAACTAAAGGCCAAGGACCGATTGCGCGTATGACACTCACCGCCAACAGCCAAAAGCGCCGCCTTTCAATTGCACCTGCTGGACGTGTTCGTCAGGCATTTGCCAGCAAGCCGAAGGAACAGAAAACCGAATTCGATTCGAGAGAGCTGTTTTCCGGCCTGCGTCAGATTCAGATTCTCCATAACGACGAGACCTATCGTCTGTCGATCACGAAACAGGGCAAACTGATTCTAACGAAATAAGTTTGCCTAGGCGCAAATTTGAATTTGATAATGAACGCAAAAAGGGCAGGTGATCAACCCGCCCTTTGAAGACCTTGATAAATGGCAGCACTCAGGCTGCGAATATGGCAACAGGCTTGCCGACACCGCGCAAAGCGTGATCACCCATCGAATTGAGATTTGTCTGAAGGTCACCTGAAAGGGCTTCCCGCACCGGTGCCGTCAAAAGCAGTTCGCGCCCAAGAGGCTTGCAAAGTGATTCTACGCGGCTTGTCTCGTTCACGGCCCGGCCGATAACTGTAAAGTCCAGACGTTCCTCACCGCCGACATTCCCGAAAAATACCTCGCCGCGATGCAGGCCTATTCCAATCTTGAGCGGTTGCCAGAATGCAGGGTCCGGCAAATCTTCTGGCGGTGCCTCATTCAGCTCATCGATCGCCGCGAGAGCAGCCTTGGACGCATTGACGGCGGCATTGGCGGCGGCAGTATCTCCAAGAGCCTGCTGATCAAAGACGGCCAGAACGCCATCTCCCATGAATTTCAGGATATCGCCGCCATGTTCCAGTACGGCTGAGGAAACGCGATCGAAATAGGCGTTCAGGATGGCAGTGACTTCCGGACCGCTCAAGCGGTCTGCAAGCTGGGTAAATCCGCGCATGTCCGACATGAACACGACCGCCTTGATGGCTTCGCCGTCTCCACGTCTGATTTCCCCATCCAGAACGCGCTGACCGGCGATCGGACCGAGATAGGTATCGGCGACGGTTCGCGCGATTCTTTGGACGATATGCCGTTCGACATGCAAGGCAAGCAGATCAATCAACGAGCGGATCCGATCCTTGTCGACGGTCGGAAAGCCGCCCGGACGCCTAGTCGCAAAGGTCATGGCATTGCGCATCTCACCGGACGCGCTCAGTGGCATCGCGGCATAGGTCGTGTACCCCTGCTCGGCGAGCTCTGACATCAGCGGTGCAGAATTCCTGCCTTCCTCACTTTCGAGGTTTGCTTTTATTGTCTCACCTTCCTTCATCACCTTGTAAAGGGGATTGCGGGTGAATGAGTCCTGAGTGAGAGCGTTGGCATCAGCCGCGATCTCGTCGCACAACTGGTCCTGGCTGTTCCAGACCCAGGAAAACCCGATAACCCGCGGGTGCAGCGTCCCGACATGCAGCGTGCAACGGTCGATGCCAAGGTCCGCGGCCTTGCAGCGCCACATGAACTCCTCAAACATCAGCATGACATTGTCGATGCGCGTCGCTTCATGCAGCAGCCAGTCGTGCACGTCTTCCAAGCTCTGATCTGCCGGTGCACATGCCGGCCCCCGATTGGAGCGGTCGAGCAGATAGATATTTTTGACATAGCTGCGCGGTGCAGGATCAAGCACGTGACGGTTCATGCGGTCTCCAAGTGAAAAGTGGCCCTAACCCTAATCTGGTCGAATGACAGCGAAGTTCAATCCACCGGACGGTTATGAAAAAAGAAAAAGGCAGGCCCGGCCAAAAGGCCGGCACCTGCCATACACAAATGCGGAAGAAATCAGAATGCGGCTTCGACGCCGCCCATTTCCACGTAGACGCTCTTGATCTGGCTGTAATATTCGATCGCGGCATGCCCGTTTTCACGTCCGATGCCGGATTTCTTGTAGCCGCCGAAAGGCATCTCGATCGGGGTCAGGTTGTAGGTGTTGATCCAGCAGGTACCTGCCTGCAGCTGATCGATCACGCGGTGGGCTCGCTGAATGTCCTTTGTGAAGACACCGGCAGCAAGGCCGAACTCCGTGTCATTTGCACGGGCAACCACGTCGGCTTCATCATCGAAGTCCAGAACACTCAGTACCGGGCCGAAAATTTCCTCACGCGCAATCCGCATGTCGTCCGTGACATCAGCGAAAACCGTTGGCTGAACGAAGAATCCATCCGGGAAACTATCGACTGTGGCCGAGCCGCCACCGCAGACCAGGCGTGCACCTTCGTCTTGGCCCACCTGCATGTAGTGAAGCACCTTCTCCAGCTGTTGCTTGGAGACCAGCGGACCAATGTTCGTAGCTTCGTCGAGCGGGTCGCCGAGCACGGCATTTGCGGTGCGTTCCGCCAGCCGCGCGACGAACTGTTCCTTGATCTTCTTGTGAACGAACACCCGGGTTCCGTTCGAGCAGATCTGGCCCGTGGAATAGAAGTTGGCATTGATCGCTGCTGAAACCGCATTTTCGATATCGGCGTCATCAAAGACGATCAGCGGAGATTTGCCACCGAGTTCAAGTGTTGTTTTCTTCAGGTGCTCACCGGCAAGCGCTGCAACCTTGGCGCCGGTCGGAACCGAACCGGTCAGGGAAATCTTGGCAATGTCCGGGTGGGCGACCATCTTCGCGCCGACATCGCCAAATCCCTGGATGACGTTGAAAACGCCGTCCGGAAGTCCGGCTTCCTTCAAGGCCTCCGCGAGTTTCAAAGCGCTCAGGGGAGTGACCTCGGAGGGCTTGAAGATCATGGCATTTCCGCAGACGAGAGCAGGGGCGGCTTTCCAGCAGGCGATCTGGATCGGATAGTTCCAGGCGCCGATACCGAAGCAGATACCCAGCGGTTCGCGCTTGGTATAGGCAAAGGAACCACCCAATTCGATGTGTTCACCGGTAAGCGTGGCTGCCAGTCCGCCGAAATATTCAAGACAATCGGCACCCGAAGCCGCGTCGGCAATCAGGGTTTCCTGCAGGGGCTTGCCTGTGTCCAGGGTTTCCAAAACGGAAAGCTCATGGTTCTTCTCGCGCAGGATCTCGGCCGCCCTGCGAAGTACGCGTCCGCGCTCGACCGGTGCGGTGGCTGCCCAGACTTTCTGGCCTTCCTTGGCGGCCTGGACTGCGGCTTCGATGATCGCATCGTCTGCGGCGTGAATCTGGGCAATGACTTCACCCGTGGCCGGGTAGAGTGAATCGAACGGCGTACCGCTCTGGCTTTCCTGATAAGATCCGCCGATGAAGTGCGAAGCTGTCGGTTGGGCGCGCATATGAAGGGCTCCTGCGAGTCTCTTGGGCCGGTTTGTCCGGTGTTCTTTTAACGCTGGCTGCTTTCCCAGTCAGGATTAATCCATGGTTCCTGATTGGAGGCAGGCAGCGGGTCTCTTCCGAGGATATGGTCGGAGGCTTTCTCTCCCACCATAATCGACGGTGCATTCAAATTACCATTGGTGATCTGCGGAAAGATCGAGCTGTCGGCGACACGTAGACCATCTACACCGATCACCCGGCATTCGGGGTCAACCACTGCCATCGGATCGTCCTTTGCTCCCATCCGGCAGGTGCCGCAAGGGTGATAGGCGCTCTCGACATGTTCGCGAATGAAGCCGTTAAGGTCTTCATCGCTTTGTACGTGACTTCCTGGCTGAATTTCCTTGCCGCGATAGGGCGTGAACGCTTCCTGTCCGAAGATCTCTCTGGTCAAACGGATACAGGTTCGGAAGTCCTCCCAATCTTCTTCATGCGACATGTAGTTGAAGAGGATCGACGGCTTTGCGTGCGGGTCGTTTGAGGTCAGTTTGACATGGCCGCGGGACTTGGAGCGCATCGGTCCGACGTGCGCCTGGAAACCGTGCCCTTCAGCCGCCGCCTTGCCGTCATAGCGCACTGCGAACGGCAGGAAGTGATACTGGATATCCGGGTATTTGATACCGGCTTTCGAACGGATGAAGGCGCAGCTCTCAAACTGGTTAGATGCCCCGAGACCCTGCTTGAAGAACAGCCATTGGGCGCCAATGGCAGCCTTGGAAACCAGGTTCCAGTGCTTGAACAAGGTGATCGGCTGGGTGCAGGCCTGCTGCAGGTAAAGCTCCAGGTGGTCCTGCAGATTGGCGCCGACACCGGGACGATCGGCAATGACTTCGATGCCGAACTCGTTCAGGTGATCCGCCGCGCCGATGCCGGACTGCATCAGGATCTTCGGTGAGTTGATTGAAGAGGCGGAAAGGATGACTTCCCGCGCTGCCCTGGCTTCCCGGATCTCACCACCGGTCTCGAATTCAACGCCGACCGCACGGCTGTTCTCGATCAGCACCTTGCGGACGAGGGCCCCCTTGATCAGTTCGATGTTGCCGCGCTTCAGAGCCGGTTTCAGGTAGGCGTTGGCAGCTGACCAGCGACGGCCTCTATGGACCGTCATCTCCATGTCGCCAAAGCCTTCCTGGCGCTCACCGTTGTAGTCGGCGGTTATGCCGTAGCCGGCTTGTTCGCCGGCATGCTTGAAGGCATTGAAGAGCGGGTTCCATTTGGTGCCGCGCTGAACATGCAATGGGCCATCTGTGCCGCGCCAGCCGTTCTGTCCGCCATGGCTGTGTTCCTGACGCTTGTAATAGGGAAGGACATGCCGGTATCCCCAGCCGCTGGCTCCCATTTCTTCCCATGTGTCGAAGTCGCAGGCGTGACCGCGCACGTAAACCATGCCGTTGATGGAAGACGATCCGCCGATCACCTTGCCGCGCGGCGTAGCCAGCCGCCGGCCACCGAGATAGGGCTCGGGCTCACTCTCGAAACCCCAGTCGTAAAGGGGCATGTTCATCGGGTAGGAAAGGGCTGCGGGCATCTGGATCAACGGTCCGACATCCGTGCCACCAAACTCCAGAACCAGAACACGGTTCTTCGGGTCCTCGGAAAGCCTGTAGGCGAGTGCGCAACCAGCGGATCCTGCGCCCACGATAATGAAGTCGAACTGGTCGGTCATGAATGCACTCCAGGCGGATTATTTGTTGTTCATTTTTGCTGTGTGGGCGGCAATTTGGGTTTCGACATAGTCCTCGACCATCGCAATGGCCGCCTGCCGGTCCGTATGCGTGTCGCTCAGGGCTTGCCGGATCCAGACGCCGTCAATCATGGAGGCCGTGCCTTCCGCGATTCGGAGGGCGTCCTCTCTCGGCATGAACGCGCGAAGGTTGAATGTCAGGTTCGATGCAAGTCTTGCTGCATAAATTTTCAGCAGGCGGCCATTGCTGTTCGTGGTTCGAGACTGCACGTAAAACGCAAGCCATGCCGCAATGACGGCGGGCTGAAACTGGTCGACCGAGAAGTTGCCTGCAATGATCGCAGAGATGCGTTCGCGTGGAGTTTCCGCCTTCGCCAAACCCTCAGTGATCGCCCGTCCCAGCTCCGTCAGGAGATGGCGCATGGTTGCTGCAAGCAATTGATCTTTCGAGCCGAAATAGTGATGCACCAGTCCGCCTGACACACCTGCGCGTTTCGCGATCTGCGCCATTGTAATGTCGCTGTATCCGCGTTCATGAATTGCATCAACTGTCGCGTGAATGAGGCTGCGCCGCCTTTCCGCTTCCATTCCGACTTTGGGCATGGCGATCTCCTGAACTGCTTCCGTATTATTTTTAATTGATCAATCAATCAATGAAAACTTGCAAATTTTTACCGTGGATGTTTGGATCGGTGTTAGGCAGGCTGTTGGCGGAGGGAACAGAGAGCGGTATTGCTTGAGCTGAACTCAATCGCTCCCTGCATCAAACAATAAGATAGACTTTCCATAGGAGGTACAATCATGAATATTGCAGCGAAAATCGCTGGAGGTCTGGCGCTTGGCCTGATGTTGTCCGGTACTGCATTGGCAAGCGAGGCGGAAAGCTGTCAGACCGTTCGTTTTTCTGACGTTGGCTGGACGGACATTACGGCGACAACTGCTGCGACTTCCGTGGTTCTGGAAGCGCTGGGTTACAAACCGGAAGTCAAGATCCTGTCTGTTCCGGTGACCTATGCTTCGCTGAAGAACAAGGATATCGATGTCTTCCTCGGCAACTGGATGCCGACCATGGAAGGTGACATCAAGGCTTATCGGGAAGACGGCTCTGTTGAAACTGTCCGTGCGAACCTTGAAGGTGCCAAATACACCCTTGCAGTGCCGCAATACACCTATGACAAGGGCCTGAAGTCTTTCCAGGACATTGCCAAGTTCCGGGACGATCTCGACGGCAAGATCTACGGCATCGAGCCGGGCAATGACGGCAACCGCCTTATCATCGGCATGATCGATCAGAACCTTTTTGATCTGGAAGGTTTCGAAGTTGTGGAATCTTCCGAGCAGGGCATGCTGGCTCAGGTTGCTCGCGCCAACAAGCGGGAAAACGATATCGTGTTCCTTGGCTGGGAACCGCATCCGATGAATGCGAGCTTCAAGATGGCTTATCTTTAAGGTGGCGACGAAATCTTTGGCCCGAACTTCGGTGGTGCCACGGTATACACCAACGTTCGCGCCGGTTACACGACCGTGTGCCCGTATGTCGGCAAACTCCTTGAGAACCTTGAGTTCTC
>JBCCVB010000225.1:0-6818 GCA_039195965.1 Pseudomonadota bacterium | reverse complement strand
CCATGAGCTCGATGCGCTGTTCGAAGACGACCTTCCGCTGGTCGTTCATGACATTGTCGAACTTGAGCAGGTTCTTACGAATGTCGAAGTTGCGCGATTCGACCTTTTGCTGCGCCTTTTCCAATGCCTTGTTGATCCAAGGATGGATGATGGCTTCGCCCTCTTCGAGGCCGAGCTTCTGAAGCATGGAATCCATGCGCTCGGAACCAAAGATGCGCATAAGGTCATCCTGGAGCGACAGGAAGAATTTGGAGTGGCCCGGGTCGCCCTGACGGCCCGAACGGCCGCGCAGCTGGTTGTCGATGCGCCGGCTTTCGTGGCGTTCGGTGCCAATCACATAAAGTCCGCCTGCAGCAAGCGCCTTTTCCTTCAGCGCGTCGACTTCGGAGCGGATTTGAGCTTCGCGTGACGAACGGTCTTCGCCTTCGGGAAGGTCGCCAAGTTCCATTGCAATCTGCATGTCGGCGTTGCCACCGAGCTGAATGTCCGTGCCACGGCCTGCCATGTTGGTCGCAATAGTGACGGCACCAGGCAGGCCAGCCTGGGCAACGATGAAGGCTTCCTGTTCGTGGTAACGGGCGTTCAGAACAGCAAATACCTTGGACTTGCCGTCGTCCTTTTTCTGTGCGGCGGCGAAAGCTGCAGGATCGCTGAGATCGATTTGCTTGTAGCCGTGCTGTTTCTTCAGAAGTTCGGCCAGGAGTTCGGACTTCTCGATGGACGTGGTGCCCACAAGAATCGGCTGGCCGCGCTCCTTGCAGTCGTCGATCAACTTGACGATCGCGTTGAATTTCTCCTGAACAGTCCGATAGACCTCGTCATCGTCGTCAATACGGCTGACAGGCAGGTTGGTCGGAATTTCCACGACTTCGAGCTTGTAGATGTCTGCAAATTCATCGGCTTCCGTGGAAGCCGTACCGGTCATACCGGCGAGCTTGCCATACATGCGGAAGTAGTTCTGGAACGTGATCGACGCGAGCGTCTGGTTTTCCGGCTGGATACGAACCTTTTCGCGTGCTTCCAGAGCCTGGTGCAGCCCTTCGGAGAAGCGCCGGCCCGGCATCATACGCCCGGTGAATTCGTCGATGATGACGACTTCGCCGTTACGGACGATGTAGTCCTTGTCACGCTGGAAGAGTTTGTGTGCTTTCAAGGCCTGCTGGAGGTGGTGAACGATGGAAACGTTCTCCACGTCGTAGAGCGAGTCGCCTTTCAGGAGCTCTGCTTCGCTCAAGAGCCCTTCAAGCCGCTCGTTGCCGGCTTCGGTGAATGTGGCCGAGCGGGCTTTCTCGTCGAGCTCGTAATCTTCTTCAGTCAGCTGCGGAATGAAGGCGTCAACGGTGTTGTAGAACTCGGAGCGATCTTCCAATGGACCCGAAATGATCAGAGGCGTTCTGGCCTCATCGATCAGGATCGAATCGACCTCATCCACGATGGCGAAGGAATGGCTGCGCTGTACCATCGACTCGCGATCATGCTTCATGTTGTCGCGTAAGTAGTCGAAGCCAAACTCGTTGTTGGTGCCGTAGGTCACATCAGCCGCATAGGCTTCACGACGTTCTTCATCGGAAAGGCCATGCGTAATGCACCCGACGGTCAGACCCAGAAACTTGTAGACCTGACCCATCCACTCGCTATCGCGTTGTGCAAGGTAGTCGTTCACGGTGACGACATGCACGCCGTTGCCGGCAAGAGCGTTCAGGTAAACCGGTGCGGTCGCGACCAGAGTTTTACCTTCACCCGTGCGCATTTCCGCGATCTGGCCGGAATGGAGAACCATGCCACCAATCAGCTGGACGTCATAGTGACGTTGCCCGAGGGCGCGTCGGGCTGCTTCGCGAACTGTCGCAAAAGCCGGAGCGAGGATGTCATCGACGCTGGCGCCGTTCTTCAGTTTCTCGCGGAATTCTTCCGTCCGGCCACGCAATGCCTCATCCGACAGGGCTTGCGTTTCTGCTTCCAGGGCGTTGATTTCATCAACCTTTGCCCGAAATGCCTTTACCTTCCGGTCGTTCGCCGACCCGAATATCTTACGTGCTAATGCGCCAAGGCCAGCCATGTGGCGGTCCTTCCCTACCAGGCAGCGCCAACTGGCAATCTGGCGCCCGCCCATGAAATCGTCTCAATTGCTGTCCACGTTGCCGCCAAGCGCAACGCGCTGGCCGGTAATGCGGCCGAAAAGATGTCATCCCAGCCCACAAGCAGGGACGCCCGACAGATAAGAGGGGGCTGAATGCTTGTCAACGTCGCTGGAATAGGCAAAGTAGCCCCGCCCTCGTAAATGGGGGCAAATAATTTACTGTTCCTATACGTAAAGGACTTCTCATGTTCCGAATTTCGATGCGCAGGCCGGCTCAGGCGCTCGCCGTTTCTCTCCTGGCCGTGACGCTCGGATCTACTTCGCTTACGGCTGCCGAACCCGAAGATGTGGTTGCCAAGGTCGGCAATGCGGAGATCACGGAAGCCGATATTGCTTTTGCTGCCAATGACCTGGGACAGGAGTTGCAGCGTTTCCCACCCGATCAATGGCGCCAGATTCTGCTTGATGTTGTCGTTGACATGGAGTTGTTGGCGCAGGCTGCTCGTGATGAAGGTATTGACCAGGACCCGGATTTCAAAAAGCAGTTGGAATTCCTGGAACTTCAGGCACTGAGAAACGCCTATCTTGCGCAGAAGATCAATGGCGCGATCTCCGAGGAGGATCTTCAGGCAGCATACGACAAGGAATTTGCGGATTTCGAAGGTGCGGAAGAGATCAGTGCCCGTCACATTCTGGTGAAGGAACAGGCTGAGGCCGAAGCCTTGATCAAGGAACTTGAAGGGGGTGCGGATTTCGCTGAACTGGCACGAGAAAAGTCAACAGGCCCGTCCGGTCCGAACGGTGGCAATCTCGGCTACTTCGGCAAGGGCCAGATGGTGAAGCCGTTTGAAGAGGCGGTTTTTGCGCTTGAGCCAGGTTCCTACACCAAGGAACCGGTTGAAACGCAGTTCGGTTGGCACGTCATCAAACTTGAAGACAAGCGGCGTCAGGAAAAGCCAGCCCTTGAAGCTGTTGCGGGCAACTTGCGGCAGCAGCTGATCCGTGATCGCTATGAGGCCAAAATGGCTGAACTAAAAGATGCCGTTGCGGTCGAGATCCTCGACGAAGCGCTTGCGAATGCTCCTGAGGAAGGCGAGAAGGCTGAATAATCAGCTGACCACATGACAATCAAAGGCCCGGTCGCATATTGCGACCGGGTTTGTTTTTGGAGCAGACAGGACGTGGGAGGGCGCGTGAAAAGGCTTGCCTCCTCTGTGTCCTTAGGGCTAGGTCACAAAATGATCAGCCAGTCTGCCACAGGCGGACGCGAAAAACTTTCATACCGGACCAGCACCGATGTCGACGACCGTTTCTCCTCTCGCGCCAAAATCATATCCCGAAATGCCGGAAATCGAAGGCGTTCAGTTTGCCACCGCCGAGGCCGGCATCAAGTATGAAGGGCGAACCGACGTTCTTTTGGTCACCGTCTCCGAAGGAACTACCGTCGCAGGCGTCTTCACCAAATCGAAATGTTCGTCCGCTCCAGTCGATTGGTGCAAGGAAAAGCTTCCTGAAGGCAAGGCCCGGGCTCTTATGGTGAATTCGGGTAATGCGAATGCCTTTACCGGAAAGAAGGGCAAGGCGGCAGTTGAACTTTCCGCCGATATCGTTGCCAACGCGCTCGGATGCGCGAAGGACGAAATCTATCTCGCGTCGACCGGTGTGATTGGTGAACCGCTTCCTGCAGAGAATTTTTCCCGTGTCATTGAAGAGCTGAAAACTACCCAGAACGGTGCAGACTGGCTCGAAGCGGCCAAAGCCATCATGACAACCGACACTTACCCGAAGGTGGCGACGAGTTCGGTGGAGCTCGATGGCGAGATGGTGACCATCAATGGTATTGCCAAGGGAGCGGGGATGATCGCACCCGATATGGCAACCATGCTTTCTTTTGTTTTCACCGATGCTGCGATCGCACCTGAAATCCTTCAGGACCTGTTGAGCGCCGAAACAGGTGGAAGCTTCAATGCGGTGACTGTCGATAGCGACACATCAACTTCGGACACGGTCCTGTTGTTCGCGACCGGCGCGGCTGCCGAAAAAGGTGTTGCGCCGTTGACGTCTCTCGACGATCCGCGCATCTCCGTTCTACGGGCGGCGCTGGGAGATGTCATGCTGGACCTGGCGCATCAGATCGTCCGTGATGGCGAAGGGGCTCGTAAGTTCGTTGAAGTGCGAGTTGAGGCTGCTGAGAGCGACGCTTCCGCCAAGAAAATCGCGTTGTCGATTGCCAATTCGCCACTCGTAAAGACGGCAGTGGCCGGCGAGGACGCCAACTGGGGACGGGTGGTCATGGCTGTTGGTAAGGCAGGCGAACCTGCGGACAGAGACCGGCTCGCCATCTGGTTTGGAGATATCCGTGTCGCGGTCGAAGGTGAACGGGATCCCGATTACAGCGAAGAAGCCGCATCTGCCGTGATGCAACAGGAAGATATCGTTCTTCGTGTTGATCTGGGTCTTGGAGATGGCTCTGCAACGGTTTGGACGTGTGATCTGACCAAGGAATATGTAGCCATCAACGGCGACTACCGCAGCTAGCGCGAATGAACTCCTGACAGATTTCGATCAGGTTTGCTTAATGAATTGTCAGCTGGCGTCTTAGAATTGGACACATACATGACCAAGATTGTTCTCGTCGCGGCATGCGCGCTCGTCGATGCCGACGGCCGTATCCTTTTGGCACAACGTCCGGAAGGAAAATCGATGGCCGGACTATGGGAGTTTCCGGGCGGCAAGGTTGAAATTGGCGAGCGACCCGAAGAAACGCTGATCCGCGAACTGCACGAAGAACTCGGAATCGAGGTTAACGAAGCGTGTCTGGCTCCTTTAACATTTGCCAGTCACACTTATGAAGATTTTCATTTGCTCATGCCACTTTTCATCTGCCGCAGGTGGAACGGAATGCCAAAAGGTCAGGAAAACCAGGCATTGAAGTGGGTCCGGGCCGTCAGATTAAGAGATTACCCGATGCCAGCGGCTGATGAACCGCTCATTCCACACCTCATGGAGGCGGTTTGAGTTTCGGAATTTGTAATACTGCTGATCGAGGAGTGTTAGAATTGACGCCCATGTCGGAAGGCTACAAATCGATCCAAAACGCACTAGGTTTGCTTCTCAAAGACGAGCGAGGCGCAACAACCATAGAATACACCCTAATCGTAGGGATTCTCGGTACTGTTTTGATCACCGCGTTTGGAGCGATAGGTGAGAAAATGCGGGACGACATTTTTGGGCGTATCGCAAGCGTCCTTAATGCAATTCTAGCTTCTACCTAGTTAAGTACTCGATATTCCTGCTATTTTTGTTTTTTCCGATTTAGCCAAATAAATCAGAGTTTCCGTTCCTTGACGCCAAGTGCTTCTGCCAGACTTGTTTTTGCTGAGCCTGGGCGAAGTGGTTTTTGCTGACTTTCGTGCGGCGCCCATCCCGATAACGTGACAAGTGCGAATGTTGCTCTGATCCTTCCGTCGGGGTCGGAATGATTTTTGGCATAAAGCTCAGCGGCACGAAACAGGACCCGGCGCGAAAGTGGCGTGCGGCTTCGGTCCTGAAGAATGGACGTTGCTCCCATGGCGCGCAAGTCACCCAGGAGAGCGAACATGGTGTCGTATCGCACAGTGAACATATCCAGGTCGGTGACCGGAAGTGCAAATCCGGCGCGCTGCAACAGGCTGCCAAGATCGCGTGTGTCGGCAAATGGCAGCACCCGGGCAGCTGCACCACCCTTTATTTCCAGTTCAGCCCTTGTGAGGCTGTCGCGCAGCTCCGTAAGCGTGCCCGCCCCCGGCAGGGTCGCCAGCAACAATCCATCGGGCGCCAGGGCCCGGCGATACTGGATCAGGGCTCCTGGTAAGTCATTGACGAACTGGAGTGTCAGTGCCGAAATGATGAGGTCAACAGACTGATCCCGGAAAGGCGGCGAAGCATCGTCGCAAACAAGATCAGGTGTTGGCAGATTGGGATCTGCAACAAGAAGGTCTGCCCGGATGACCTGCTGAGCCTTGCCTGAACTCTCAATAGCTTCCGATACCAGACCGGTGTGTCCTCCAAGGTCGACTGCTGTCTCGAACGTTCGATTGACGAGCAGCAAGCGTTCTTCCAGATCGCAGGCGACGGTCTTCAATAGAAAATCGGCGCCTTGTTTTGCTGCTTTCAAAGCGCGTTGACGGCGGATGACGAACAAGGATCGGTCGAACAGGTCGGGTTGGGCGGACACATTGCACTCGGATCTACTCGAAAACTCGACGTTCACATATGGTATCTGTCGCTGAAGGTCAAAGAGCGTCGGTATGGGTGAGTGCCATTGTCCATTCTGTATGGGGTGGTGCCAGGCTTTGAATTTGCGCTAACTTCCTCCTGCACAGAAATATTGAGGGCTGGTTTGCAGGGCACCGCAAAAAGCATAACGGCTATTCCGCGGGCGGTCGCAGGTTTGATGCTGGACTTTCTGCTGCCGTTGAGGTGCATAAATTGCACTTCTCCTGTCGGTAGTCCGGACAGCCTGTGTCCCGATTGCTGGCAGAAAGTACCCTTTATCGAAAAGCCCCTATCCCCTATCAACCCCACCCTCCCCCCATCGCCACATGCCTCACCCCTCTCACCTAGGAACCCCACCCTCCCCCATCACCACATGCCTCACCCCTCTCCCCTATCAACCCCACCCTCCCCCCATCGCCACATGCCTCACCCCTCTCACCTAGGAACCCCACCCTCCCCCATCACCACATGCCTCACCCCT
>JBCCVB010000224.1:0-6961 GCA_039195965.1 Pseudomonadota bacterium | reverse complement strand
GTTCTCGTCCTGTTTCTGGCCGTTGTGATGGGCGTCGGGCTGGTTATCGGCACACAATCGCCGCCGGGTGAGTGGTATCGGGATTTACAAAAACCGGTGTTCAATCCTCCAAACTGGATCTTTCCGCCGGTCTGGACAGTGCTTTACTTATTTATCGCCGTCGCAGGGTGGCGCACCTACGCGATCGCCCCAAGGTCTCGGGCCATGGTTTTCTGGGCTGCGCAAATGCTGTTGAACTGGTTGTGGTCACCGGTTTTCTTCACACTGCACCTGATCTGGCCGGCGTTTGCGATCATTGTGCTGCTGTTCCTGACCATCGCCGCATTCATAGGGGACAGGTGGAATACTGATCGTCTTTCCGCAGTGTTGTTCTGCACTTATGCCGCCTGGGTAGGCTTTGCTGCCCTGTTGAACGGTGCAATCGGTGTTCTGAACTGAATCTGTCGCAAAGCTCATCTGAAACGCCGTCTGGCTTCGGTCCCAGGCGGCGTTTTTAAGTGTTCAATAAAATACAGACCGGGAAAGGGAGATTAGTGCCCTTGAACATATTTCCGGTGATAGGCCGAGTTGATGACGACCACGCCAAGGACAATGTCGTGCAGAAGGCGCTTGCGGTCCGAGAACAGCGACACAAGCAGGATCAGCGGTGTCAGCAAGGAAACGGAAAACCAGAACAGAATTGCGTGTACCGCTGCAAGCAGAGGATAGGGCTTGGCGCCGTACCAAAGCCGCATTTCCAGTCCCATCGCCCGCATGCCGAGCGTCGAAGCCTGCGGTCCTCCCAGAGTGAAGGCGACATACAGAAGGGCAACGGCAGTCGGCAGGATTGCGTAAAGCAGAAAGCCGAGGCCAAGCGTGAATATGCCGAGGAAAAATACCAGGACACCGGCACCAAAGGTCAGCAATGCGATGACAATCACATCTATAAGGAACGCGAAAATTCGTCTGCTGCGAACACCTTCGAACAGTTTGGGGTTGCGCACAGGATCAAAAACGTCCTCGCGCGCGTAGTCCGAGGTGGTTTCTGCTGACATGGTCCGGCTCCTGAAAATTTGATGCCCCTCATGTGGTGACGATGCGGCCATTTCGCAAATCCCGGTTGCGGGATCAAGCCTTTCGCCTGTCCGTTTACAATTCAGAAAAGCAAAGCAACAGCGCCACTGCTGGTTATCTCGAAGTGTCGAGAAACATGAGAAGCACACAAGGGGAGGCAGCTACCGCGTCTTTGATCCCAAGCGCGGTGGCTGCTTATTGATAACGTGGCTTTTCCGCTCGGTCCGAAAGAGCGCGATTAGTTGCCCTTGGTCAGCATTTCGGCAACCTTCGGCGCAAAATAGGTCAGGATCCCATCCGCTCCGGCGCGTTTGAATGCGAGCAGGCTTTCCAGCATCGCCTTGTCGCCATCCAGCCATCCGTTGGCACTGGCAGCCTTGATCATCGCGTATTCACCGGACACCTGATAGGCGTAGGTTGGCACCTGGAACTCATCCTTAAGGCGACGAACGATGTCGAGATAAGGCATTCCGGGCTTTACCATGATCATGTCAGCGCCCTCGGTAATATCGAGCTCTGCTTCACGCAGTGCTTCGTCCGTATTGGCAGGGTCCATCTGATAAGTGCGCTTGTCGCCCTTAAGCGTGCCGGAAGAGCCGACCGCATCACGGAACGGGCCATAGAACGCGGAGGCGTATTTTGCGGAATACGCCATGATCTGGGTTCCACGGAAACCCTGACTGTCGAGTGACTGTCGGATTGCGCCGATGCGTCCGTCCATCATGTCCGAAGGAGCAATCACATCCGATCCGGCCTCGGCCTGAACGAGAGCCTGACGACACAGCTGATCGACTGTTTCGTCGTTCAGGATGGTATCTCCGTCCATCAAGCCGTCATGGCCATGACTGGTATAAGGATCGAGCGCAACGTCGGTCATCAGGCCGACATTCAGGCCTTCCGCCTTGATCGCTCGCAGTGCACGACAGGTCAGGTTCTCTGCATTCAGAGCCTCGGTTCCCGTCTCATCTCGCAGGTCCGGGTCCGTGTAGGGGAAGAGTGCAAGCGCCGGAATGCCAAGTTCGGCCGCTCGTGTTGCTTCCCGCACGGCTTCGTCAACGGACAGGCGGAATACCTCCGGCATGGACGGAACCGGTTCGCGAACGGAATTGCCGTCTACCAGAAAAATCGGCCAGATCAGGTCATTCGTGGTGAGTGCGTTTTCGCGAACCAGGCGGCGTGACCAATCCGTCTGACGATTGCGGCGCATCCGTGTGCCGGCCAGCAATGTGTCCATATGGTCTGAAGTGATTTGCGGAAGCTTTGAATGGGACGGCATGGAGCGAGCCTGTTCGATAGTAAAGATGTGAGATTTGCATTCGCACAGAAGTGAGGCGCCAATCTATCACGCAGATTGACGCATTCCAACATTCTGTAAAATAACTGAAATTAAAAACAAAAAAGAGTTTGTTTGACGTTTGCGTCAAATATGTTTTAGTGCTGCCGCAGTGGCTGAAAGCAGACTTGCGCAAAACCAAACGACGAGTCGGCGCAAACGGGAGGACGATTGTGGACTTTTCACTGAATGAGGATCAGCGCGCCTTCAAGGACATGGCAGCAAGTTTTTCGCGCGACGAGCTGGCTCCGAACGCCAAGGAATGGGACGAACAGAGCATTTTCCCGATCCCGACCCTTCGAAAGGCCGCCGAGCTCGGTTTTGGTGGCATCTATGTCAAAGAGGATGCGGGCGGCTCAGCTCTGACGCGGCTGGATGCCACTCTGATTTTTGAAGAACTGTCAAAGGGCTGCACCTCCACGGCGGCTTACATCTCCATTCACAACATGGTCGCCTGGATCATCGACAATTTTGCGTCCGAAGAACTGCGTCAGAAGTATCTCAGCAAGCTTTGCACCATGGAGCTTTTGACCAGTTATTGCCTGACCGAACCTGGCTCGGGGTCCGATGCCGCAAGCTTGCGCACGACAGCGAAGGACGATGGCGATCATTACATTCTGAATGGCTCCAAGGCGTTCATTTCAGGCGGTGGTGTCAGTGACCTTTATGCGGTCATGGTTCGAACCGGTGGTGATGGGCCGTCAGGTGTTTCCTGCCTGTTGGTCGAAAAGGGAACGCCCGGCCTCAGCTTCGGAGCCAACGAAGTCAAGCTTGGCTGGAAGAGCCAGCCAACGGCGCAGGTGAACTTTCAGGATTGCCGTGTCCCCAAATCCAACCTTGTTGGTGAAGAAGGGCAGGGGTTCAAAATCGCCATGTCCGCTTTGGACGGCGGCCGCCTCAATATCGGTGCCTGCTCAATCGGTGCGGCACAAGCCTGTCTTGAGCACTCACTTTCCTATGTGCAGGAACGCAAGCAGTTCGGCAAACCGATCGCCGAGTTCCAGGCCCTGCAGTTTCGCATTGCCGATATGGCGACCGATCTTGAAGCTGCCCGTCTGCTCCTCCACAAGGCTGCCGGTGCCGTTGATGCGAAGTCGCCGGAAGCAACCAGGCTGGCGGCCATGGCCAAAAGGCTCGCAACTGACACCGGGTTCAAGGTCGTCAACGAAGCATTGCAGCTTCACGGTGGATACGGATACTTGCGCGATTATCCGATAGAGCGTTTCTTCCGTGACGTGCGTGTGCATCAGATCCTTGAAGGCACCAATGAGATCATGCGGCTGATCATTGCCCGCCAGTTGTTGAAGGACTGAATGAAGCCCGTCCAACTACCCTTTGAAACGACTCTTCTTTTGCGAGGCGCCTCTAGTGAGCGACGAAATCCTTTTTGAAGTACGCGGCAAGGCCGGATTTGTAACCCTGAACCGGCCCAAGGCGTTGAACGCCCTGAGCCACGCGATGGTAAAGGAGCTTGAAAATCAGTTGTCGGCCTGGGAGCAGGACCCTGCCGTCTCGCATGTCGTCATCACCGGAGCGGGCGATAAGGCGTTTTGTGCTGGCGGCGACATCCGCAGTATCTACGATGCCAGAATGGAAGGGCGTCTGGCCGGGCTGAGCACGTTCTTCGGCGAAGAATATACGCTGAACGCTCAAATCAAGGCATATTCCAAGCCGTATGTTGCTCTTGTTGACGGTATCGTCATGGGAGGTGGTGTCGGCGTGTCGGTGCACGGCAGCCACCGGGTCGGAACTGAAAAGACGCTTTTTTCCATGCCCGAGACAGGAATTGGCTTTTTTCCGGATGTCGGCGGCACTTTCTTCCTTCCGCGCATGCCACGGCACAGTGGTGTTTATTGTGCGCTGAGCGCCGGAAGGCTGAAGCAGGGGGACGCACTTGCCACCGGTGTCCTGACGCATGCCGTCGCTTCTAAAGATCTGACTGACCTTGAGCGGGCTCTCGAAACGGCTGACGACATCGATGCGGTCCTGTCGTCATATCTGGTTGAGCCGGATGAAGGTCCTCTGACGAAGAACGAAGCTGTGATCGATCACGCGTTCGCGGCTGGGTCGGTACTGGAAATTCTTGAACGCCTCGAGGCATCGCAGAACGAGTTTGCGCAAAAGACGGCACAGACAATTCGTCAAAAGTCACCCACCAGTGTTCTCATTGCCTTTGAGCAGATGAAGCGCGGCGGTGAGCTGACATTCAATGAATGCATGAAGCTGGAATACCGGATCGTGTCCCGAATTCTTCAGGGGCAGGACTTCTTCGAAGGCATTCGGGCGGTGTTGGTCGACAAGGATCATGCACCGAAATGGTCCCCTTCTCAGTTTGGTCAAGTAGACAGCGCGGATCTGGCGTCGTATTTCGAAGAGCCTGCTGATGGAGATCTGCCTCTATAGGTCTCCTTCGAACTGAACGCGAAACCGGACCAACCATGATCACCAGCTTTCAAGACCTCATCGATGCACGACCTCCATGGAGCACCGTGCTGACCTGGTACTTGCGCGGGATTGCGATCATTCTGATTGGTGGCGGTGTCATCTATTGGGCACGCATCATCGGCATCGTCGAATGGCGTGGACTATGGTTCTGGGACATGCCGATCTCGCTGCAGGGAGCCATCGTCTTTTTTGCCGTATTGGATCTGGTTGCTGCAACGGGTCTTTGGCTGACGGTTTCCTGGGGTACCGTGATGTGGCTCTTCCGATGCTTCTGCCAGATCGTCATGCACACTGCGTTTTCGGACCTCTATGGCCGCAGGCCCTACGAAATCTCATTCTACCTTCTCACCATCGCGATTTATGCCGTGCTTGCATATCTGATGGAGAAGGAGAACCGGGCCAAAGCAACTTAAGGCCGGTTTGAATCAGTTTCTGAAGCCTTTTCGGCAGTGCTTCAACTGGCACGTTCAACAGATTCAGGATCAACACTAATTTCCATTCGGGAGGTAATTATGACGAGCACTGTTGGGTTCATCGGACTTGGCAATATGGGCGGGCCGATGGCCATCAATCTGGTCAAGGCCGGCCAAAAGGTCTTGGGATTCGATTTGTCCGATGCCGCCGTATCCGCGCATACTGAAGCAGGCGGCGAAAAAGCCTCAAGCGTCGCTGAACTGGCAACTGCGGCTGATGTCATCGTTACGATGTTGCCTGCCGGAAAGCATGTCCGGCAGATCTATCAGGGTGAGGGCGGTATTCTTGAATACGCGAAACCGGGAACGCTCCTGATCGATTCCTCCACCATCGATGTCGACAGTGCTCGTGTCGTCAGCGCGGCTTCGGCTGAAAAGGGCATGCAGATGGTCGACGCGCCTGTCTCGGGTGGTGTTGCAGGAGCTGCGAGTGGTACGCTCACTTTTATGGTTGGTGGTCCGGACGAAGCCTTTGCCGCGGCCAAGCCTTTCCTCGATATCATGGGCAAAACGATCGTTCATGCGGGTGGAGCGGGAACAGGTCAGGCTGCCAAGATCTGCAACAACATGCTTCTCGGCATTTCCATGATCGGTGTTTCCGAGGCATTTGTACTCGCGGAGAAACTGGGCCTGGACGCGCAGAAGTTGTATGATATTTCTTCGACGGCATCTGGACAATGCTGGTCGCTGACATCCTATTGCCCGGTCCCCGGACCGCTGCCGTCATCACCGGCCAACCGTGACTATGAGCCCGGATTTGCTGCCGCGATGATGCTAAAGGATCTGAAACTGGCGCAGGAAGCTGCAAATTCTTCAGGTGCAGCAACGCCGCTCGGTGCAGAAGCAGCTGCACTTTACTCGCTTTTCTGTAATTCCGGTGGTGAAACCAAGGATTTCTCAGGAATTATCAAGTTTCTGCGCGGCTCATGATGAACAAATACTAAACAGCGTCAACAAAACAGCCTCAAAAAGTTTACGGATGATTCAGCGTATCTCTTAAGTGGTTTTTAGAAACACTCGGGTAGATTGCGTTTAAGGCGGGAAAAATATCCGTCGAACGACAGGTACTATAAGAGGCGCAATCAAATGATCACCGCAAGTAGGGCAGTCGACGCTGTGGCACCTAGTGAAGGGGAAGAAGTGGACATCAAGCCACTCTACCTCGAAGCACTTACGCTCGTAGAGCGGCTACACCGTCGTCTTCTTGACGTTATTAAGGATGAGTTTGATCGGATGGGACGCTCCGATGTCAACAGCGTGCAGGCTTTGCTGCTGTTCAACATCGGAGATTCCGAACTGACCGCAGGCGAATTGCGGACCCGTGGCTACTACCTCGGTTCGAACGTTTCCTACAATCTGAAGAAACTGGTTGAAACCGGCTACATTCACCATCAGCGCTCCCGCATGGACCGTCGGTCCGTTCGTGTAAGCCTGACGGATAAGGGTCAGGAAGTGGCAAAGATCGTCAACGATCTTTACGAGCGTCACATCCTTTCCGTTGAACAGGTCGGTGAAATCGGTCCTGAGGACTTTGTTGCACTCAACAAGTCTCTGCGCCGTCTTGAGCGTTTCTGGACCGACCAGATTCTTTACCGCCTTTAAAGAATTCGCGGTACATCCGGATGACAAGGCACCGCCCAGTGGGCGGTGCTTTCTT
>JBCCVB010000223.1:0-7032 GCA_039195965.1 Pseudomonadota bacterium | reverse complement strand
CGTCGGCCAGGACAATCTCGTCGCCATGTCCCATCGCGCGCAGCGCATAGAGCAGATCGGGTGAAAGGATCGGGTCGATGTTACGCAGCATCACGGGCCTCCGACGGCAGCGGAGCGTCCGGCCGTATCAGACCTTCGCTGCGTAGATCCGACCACAATCCGTCCGGGATCGGCGTTTCAAGGAGCTCGACATTGGAATTGACTTCATGCGCGTTGACGCCGCCCGGGATCACGGTTTTGACGCTTGGGTGCCCGAGCACGAATTGCAGAGCTGCCGCAATCAACTTTGTGTCGTGCGCCGCGCAAACGGCTTCGATCTTGCGCACCCGTTCCATGATTTCAGGTGGAGCATCGTCGTAATTGTATTTGGCTCCCGGAACGGCGCCGGTTGCCAGAATGCCGGAGTTGTAGGGTCCGCCGAGAATGATGCCGACGTCCCGCTTTTCGCACAGCGGAAGAAAGCTCTCCAGTGCCTCCTGTTCCAGCAAGGTATAGCGTCCTGCCAAAAGAAAGCCGTCAAAGTCGCCGAGACCAAGCAGTTTTTCGCAAACTTGCCACTCGTTTACACCTGCACCGATTGCAGCAACGTCTCCGGCATCGCGCAGTTCGCACAATGCCCGATACCCGCCACCGTCAAAGAGTTCCTTCACCTTGGCGTCGCTGGCTTCCTGGGAGCCTTGGGAGAAAGCGCAGACGTCGTGCACCAGCAGAATGTCCGCATTCGACACGTCGAGACGCTCTTTGCTTGCCTCGTAGCTGCGCATCACGCCGTCGTAGGTGTAGTCGAAAACGATCCGTTTCTGGGGCACATCGACAAACGCTTCAGGTGTGACTTCGTGAGGTTCGCAGTCCATAAGAAGGCGGCCGATCTTGGTCGACAGCTGGCCGTTCTCCCGGCCGAACCGCTTCAGAGCGACACCGAACCGTTCCTCGGAGCGCCCAAGACCATATTGAGGGGCGGTATCGAAATACCGGATGCCAGCATCATAGGCCGCTTGGAGGGCTGCCTGCGCATCTTCATCGGAAACCTTGCGATACAGATTGCCCAGGGGAGCGCCGCCAAAGCCCATACGGGTGAGAGGAACCGGACGGGTCGTGCGCGCATTCAAGAGGGTGGTGTCGGTGACCTTCATTCTGGTTCCTGTCTTCAGCGTGATTGGAATAGATCGGGACGTTTTTCGGCAAGGGCCTCAATGCGTGGCATCAGCTGACCGAGGTGATGGCGCATGGCTTCCTGGGCAGCTTCCGGGTTCTGTTCCCGAACCGCGTCAACAATGGCCTGATGTTCTTCGAGAGTTTCGTTCGACCTTCCCGGCGTCGGCAAAAGAAGCATTCGTGCCCGGGTGACCTGAAGCGACACCATGCGAGCCACTGTCTTCAGTCGCGGATAGCCGGTGAAGTGCATCAGCATGGCATGAAATTCTTCATCGGCCTGATAGAACCCGGCAAAGTCCCCGTCTTCGACCAGAAGGGCCTGAAGGCGGACATTTCTGCTGAGTTGGGCCATCTGTTCGTCGGTCCGGTCACGGGCAACCTTGGCTATGCTTGCCAGTTCCAGCGCCTGCCGAAGAAAGGTGCCTTCACGAATGTCGTCCATGGAAAAATAGGCAACACGCGTTGCCGATTGTGGAACCACATCCACAAGCCCTTCATTCGAAAGCCGAGCGATGGCTTCAGAAACAGGCGAGCGAGACACTCCGAGTTTTTCACAGATCAGGCCCTTGCGAACGACAGCCCCAGGAAGAAATTGCAATGACAGGATGGCTTCTTGCAAGGCCAGGTAGACCCGTTGGGCAAGCGATCCTTCGAATGCTCCGATCTCGCGGAGATTGGTTACATCGATATCGGTATTCGTCATGTTAGCCTCATGTTGACTAACATGTTAGTTTATACAGTCTGCAAGTCAAGGTGGTTTGGATCGCTCCGGTGTTTCGGGCACCGGAAAGACTGCAACGAGGCGAGCCGCAGAGCGCTCTTTATAAGACCTGCTCTGGGCAATGAACAAGTCTGTTGTGAAGCCTCGGTAATCCGAATTTCCGCGAGATAGAACCGGGGCGGGAGGGGCGAACCAAACGCCACATTGCCCACAATGTGCCGACAGCGCCCGTCAGCTGTGATGCCCGTCCGGGCCGGTGAAGTCAAACCGGCCCCGTGGTTTCGAAGGAAGGCTTTCAGCCTGCAAATTCGTATTGTTTCAGGCTTGCCTCTTTGATCTCGATAGAGAACCCGGGACGTGTCGGAGCAAGGTAGGCTCCGTTTTCAACGACGCAGGGGTCGATGAAGTGTTCGTGCAGATGGTCGACAAATTCAATACGCCGATCGTCCTTTTCGCCGCTGATTGCAACGTAATCGATCATTGACATGTGCTGGACGTATTCGCACAGACCAACGCCTCCGGCGTGAGGCCAGACGGGAAGTTTGTATTTGCAGGCCAGCAGCATCACCGCGAGCACTTCGTTCAGCCCGCCCATGCGGCAACTGTCAATTTGCACCACATCGATCGCTCCCGAGGTGATGAACTGTTTGAACATGATCCGGTTTTGACACATTTCGCCTGTGGCAACCTTCACCGGGGCGATGCCCTTGCGAATTTTCTGGTGCCCCAATACGTCATCGGGGCTGGTTGGTTCCTCGATGAAATAGGGACGGGCGAATGACAGCTTTCCAACCCAGTCGATCGCTTGATCGACCTCCCAGACCTGATTGGCATCGATCATGATGTTCATGTCATCGCCAAGCTCTTCGCGCGCGATCGTCAGGCGGCGGATATCGTCCTGCAGGTCACGGCCTACCTTGAACTTGGTGTGGGTAAAGCCCGCCTCGCGTGCCGAGCGGCACAGACGGCGCAGCTTGTCATCCGGATAGCCCAGCCAACCAGCCGAAGTGGTGTAGCAAGGATAACCCTCGGCGCGCAGCTTCTCGATGCGTTCCGCCTTGCCAACCTCCGATTTGCGCAGGATACCGAGAGCTTCTTCAGGTGTGATCGCGTCGGTCAGGTATCGGAAATCGATCAGTTTCACGATTTCCTCGGGTGTCATTTCGCTCACGAGTTGCCACACCGGCTTGCCCGCAGTTTTGGCCCAAAGATCCCATGCCGCGTTTACAATCGCCCCGGCAGCCATGTGGATGGCGCCCTTGTCGGGGCCAATCCAGCGCAGTTGGCTGTCACCCGTAACATGCCGCCAGAAACGCCCCATGTCCTCGGCAATCCACTCCAGATCCAGTCCCTTGACCAACGATCCGAGTGTCTCGATAGCGGCGACGCAGATTTCGTTTCCGCGGCCGATCGTGAAGGTCAAACCATGACCTTCGTGCGGCCCATCTGTTTCGAGCACGACATAGGCCGCAGAGTAGTCCGGGTCGGGGTTCATCGCATCCGATCCGTCGAGATTCTGGGAGGTCGGGAACCGTAAATCGTATGTGCGGATTCCAGTAATCTTGGTCATGTTTTGCTTCCAAATAGTCCTAAAACTCGAAGTGCCGGCACGCTGTGATCTGGTGCGTGAACCTGTATCGCCTGATTTTTCGCCGTGACACAGCCAGGTGACATGCGAAACGGGTGGATTGGTATTGCATTGCGATGCCGGCCACCGGTGAACGGGTTGTTATGGTCGCCAGAGGTCGGACCCGGTGCTCACCGGAGATATCGCAAGTGCGGAACACCGATCGATATGCGCGTCGACAGGATGGACGCCGCATGGGCGTTCAATTCCTTTGAACAGAGAGCTCAAAACGCTGGCTTGCTGGCGGACGCTCGCAGGCAAAGCGAAGCTGCCTTTATTTGAATTTGTTGACTAACATGTTAGTTGACATAGTGAGCAAGTCAAGCTAGTTCTCGGGGTCAGAGGCAAAAATCCGTGGCGACAGGAGAGGGGCGCACACAATGAACGGAGGGGATGTTCTGAAGCTGCAGCCCAAAGATAATGTCGTCATCGCTTTGCGTGCCCTGCCGGCCGGCTCCCAGCTGGACGGTGTCCCGGAGCCTTTGTCCGCTCCGGTGAACCAGGGGCACAAGATTGCGTGTTCGGCAATTGCAGCGGGTCAGGATGTCCTGCGTTACGGTCAGATCATCGGCCAGGCAAAAACGCAGATAAATCCGGGTGAGCATGTTCATACTCACAACCTGGGAATGGATGAGCACAACCTTCGGGACTATGAATTCGCAACTCAGAATGCGGCGCTGGAAGCGGCGCCCGACCAGAGAACCTTCCGTGGCTTTCACCGGGCGGACGGCAAGGTCGGTACCCGCAATTATGTCGGTATCCTCACGTCGGTGAATTGTTCAGGTTCGGTGGCCCGTTTCATTGCGGAGGCTGCCGAGAAGAGTGGTTTGCTCGACGCGTTTCCGAACGTCGATGGCATTGTGCCGATCGTGCACGGCACGGGTTGTGGCATGTCCGGTGAGAACGAGGGTTATGCCGCCCTTTTCAGAACCTTGTCGGGCTATGCACAGCATCCGAATTTCGGCGGCATTCTTCTGATTGGACTGGGCTGTGAGGTGATGCAGGTCTCCGATCTCGTCGGTGGCCGGCCGATCCGCGCCGATGGCGCCTTGCGCTACATGACCATCCAGCATGTGGGTGGGACTCGCAAGACGATTGAAAAGGGGCTCGAGGAGCTTCGCGGAATTCTGGAAATCGCAAACGAAGCGACGCGAAAGCCCGCGCCGATTAGCGAGATTACCGTCGGCATGCAATGTGGCGGTTCGGACGGATACTCCGGCATTACCGCGAATCCGGCCTTAGGATATGCCTCGGACCTTCTGGTGCGCCACGGCGGCACTACGATCCTTTCCGAGACATCTGAAGTTTACGGTGCCGAACACCTGCTGACCCGCAGAGCCCAAACGGCTGAAGTCGGCGAAAAACTGATTGAACGCATTCACTGGTGGGAAGACTACACCGCGCGCAATGGCGGTGAGATGGACAACAACCCAAGTCCCGGCAACAAGCGGGGCGGTTTGACGACAATCCTGGAAAAATCGCTGGGAGCAGTGGCCAAGGGTGGTACCGCACCACTGACGGACGTCTATCAGTTCGGCGAACTCATCGACAAGAAGGGCTTTGTCTTCATGGACAGTCCCGGCTTCGATCCCTGCTCCGTGACAGGGCAGGTGGCATCGGGAGCGAACCTGATCATTTTCACCACCGGACGGGGTTCGGTCTCCGGCTACAAGCCGACCCCTTGCATCAAGCTGGCGACGAACTCGGAAATGTACGGCCGGATGTCCGACGACATGGACCTCAATTGCGGCGACATCGTTACCGATGGCGTCAGCATCGAAGCAAAGGGCGAGGAACTGCTTGAGCTGATGATCCGTGTTGCGTCCGGCGAACAGACCAAGAGTGAGGAACTCGGCTTTGGCGGTGCGGAATTCGTGCCATGGCAGATAGGAGCAGTGATGTAATGCGCTTGCAGGGAAAAACCATTCTTATTACTGCGGCGGGCCAGGGCATGGGGCGCGCAAGTGCACTTGCATGCGCTGCCGAAGGCGCCCGGGTAATTGCAACCGACAGGGACGTTTCCCTGATGGAGGGCCTTGAAGGCATCGAATGCCGCGCCCTTGATGTTACCGACCCCAAAGCGATTGTATCCCTGGCAGCGGATCTGCCGGATCTTGACGGACTGTTCAATGTCGCCGGTTTTGTTCACCACGGCACGCTTCTGGACATCACCGATGAGGACTGGGCTTTCAGCTTCGACCTGAATGTGACTGCAATGATGCGGCTGTCCCGCGCGTGCCTTCCTGGGATGTTGCACCGGGCGGAAGTGTCGGGAAGCAGTTCCATCTTGAACATGGCTTCCATGGCAAGCTCGATAAAAGGGTTCCCTCTGCGAACCGCTTATGGCGCCACAAAGGCCGCGGTCATCGGGCTCACCAAGGGCATTGCATCGGATTTCGTCAAAAAGGGCATTCGTTGCAACGCATTGTGCCCGGGTACCGTCGACACACCATCACTGCGCGGCCGGATTGCCGCGGCCGATGATCCCGTCCAGGCGGAGAAGGATTTCATCGCCCGTCAGCCCATGGGCCGACTGGCGGAAGTCGGCGATATCACACCGCTGGTCATCTACCTTTTGTCTGATGAAAGCCGTTTCGTCACCGGGCAGGCTCTGCTGGTGGACGGCGGCGTCACCATCTGACGGCTGCAAAGGGGGAGGTTGTGGCAACACTTGTAAAAATGACCGGCATCGAAAAGCGTTTTCCGGGGGTTCACGCACTCAAGAATGTGCAGTTCGAACTGGAAAGCGGTGAGGTTCACGCCCTGATGGGCGAGAATGGTGCCGGTAAATCCACCTTGATGAAGATTCTTGCCGGAATCTATCAGCGTGACGGCGGCGACCTTCAGGTCAACGGCAGGAGCGTCACGATCGACAGTCCTCGAGCGGCGCAGGACCTCGGCATCGGTATCATTCACCAGGAACTCAGCCTGATGAACGATCTGACCGCCGCTCAGAACATCTTCATCGGTCGCGAACCGCGCAAGCGTTTCGGCAGGCTGGATGAAGCGGCACTGAACGCCAAGGCTGCGGAAATCTTCGCTTCCATGAACCTCAATCTGGATCCGAAGGCCAATGTCGGCAGTCTGACAATCGCGAAGCAACAGATGGTCGAGATTGCCAAGGCGCTGTCATATGACTCGCGCGTCCTGATCATGGATGAACCGACCGCCGCACTTAACGATGCGGAGATCGCCGAACTGTTCGTGATCATCAACCGGTTGAAGTCCGAAGGCGTCGGTATCGTTTATATCAGCCACAAGATGGACGAACTGAAGCGTATTTCCGACCGCGTCACGGTCATGCGCGACGGTGAATACGTCGCAACCGTCGGCGCGGCGGACACTCCTATTTCCAAGATCATCGCCATGATGGTGGGGCGTGAGGTCAAGGAAGAGCCGCTGGAAGTTCCCGACCTCGCCGATGCGGAAATTTCGCTGGAAGTGTCCGATCTCAATCGCGGGCGTGAGATCCGTGATGTCGGTTTCTCTGTCCGCAAGGGTGAAATACTCGGATTTGCCGGACTGATGG
>JBCCVB010000222.1:0-7064 GCA_039195965.1 Pseudomonadota bacterium | reverse complement strand
TTTGGTTTCGCCGCCAATCGTGAATTCGATTTCACCATCCAGGACGGTGCCCCATTGGGCCAGGTGAGAATGTGGCGGCAGAACCATGTCTTTTTGGAAATCGAAGAAGACGACGAGCCCGGCGTCGGAACGAATGGCATGGCATTTCACGACATCTTCGGGAAACGGGATGTCGAGAGCAGGAAATTTTCTTATGAACTCGGGCAAATGCATGATGTTTCCTTTGAAAAAGAGACAGGCGACAATCATCAACAAGGCCTGCATCTGGTGCTCGATTGAACACACCTTTGCGATCAGTTTCCAGGTAATTGCAGTGGGGTGCGCTGCACGTAAGGAATAACCGTGCAGGCAAACTGGACATTTAGTCAATCAAGCCAAATCGGTACTTTGACTGGCTTTGACAGCCTTCCGGGCAGCAAAAGGCAAACAATGCCCGCCTTTTGCCTGTTCTCGTTCAGGATCAGGCCGCTGTTGAAACCGTTTCCCGGCGGTCCGGTCGATCGATTGCTGCAAGCAGTTCCCCATCCTGCCCAAGGTCGGCATTGGGGGTTGTCAGCAAAGTGTCGCCGTAGAAAATCGAGTTTGCTCCGGCAACCAGACACAGGATCTGCGCCTCACGGTTCAGGTCGGCACGGCCGGCGGAAAGTCGCACGGTGGATGCGGGCATAACCAGTCTGGCAGCCGCAACCATGCGCACCAGCTCCAGCGGATCAATGACCCGGCGGTTGGCCAAAGGGGTTCCCGCGACCGGGACGAGCGCATTTATCGGAACGCTCTCCGGATGCGGCTCGAACTTTGCCAGAACCTGCAGCATCGATGCGCGGTCCTCCACAGTCTCGCCCATGCCAATGATGCCGCCGCAGCAGACTTCGATCCCCGCTTCACGAACAGTATCGATCGTTTCAAGCCGGTCCTGATAGGTTCTGGTTGAAATGATCTTGTCGTAGAATTCAGGACTGGTGTCGAGATTGTGGTTGTAGGCTGTAAGCCCGGCCTCTGCGAGACGCTCAGCCTGGTGAGGTTTGAGCATGCCGAGCGTGACACAGGCCTCCATGCCGAGAGAGCGTACGCCCGCGACCATTTTCAAAACGGCATCGAATTCCTTGCCGTCGCGCACTTCGCGCCAAGCCGCCCCCATGCAGAACCGCTCCGCACCGGCCGATTTGGCATTGCTCGCCAGCGCCAGAACCTTGTCTGGATCCATCAACCTTTCCCGTGTCAGGTCGACGTCCCGATGATGGGCCGATTGAGGGCAATAGGCGCAGTTCTCAGGACAACCTCCTGTCTTGATCGACAGCAAGCTCGCCTTTTGGAGTTGGTTCGGGTCATGGTGTTGCCTGTGAACCGTATTGGCCCGCCCGACGAGCTCAAGCAACGGCAACTCGTGAAGGGCAACGATTTCCGACAGGTCCCAATCGTGACGGATTGCACCATCGTTAGCCGTCATTGCTCTTCTCCCCTGTGGGATTTGCGCAAGTTGGCGATCAGTGTACAGGTGGTCGCCGCTATGCCGATCTTGACGAGATCGCCGAGAATGAATGGGGTAAATCCATAGGCCAACAGCTTTTCGAACGGAACGAATTGCGCCAGCCAGATCACCCCCATTGCGTAGGTCACCCCAAGTCCTACCAGCATGGACGCAAATGTCCCGAAGAAGCCTCTGCCAGCTGCCAAGGTTCCAACAAGCCAGGAAGCGATCAGAAAACCAAACAAATACCCGCCAGTCGGGCCAGCCATATAGGCAAGACCGATCCCCCGCTCAGGAGATCCGGAAAAGACGGGAAATCCGGCGGCTCCGAGCGCCAGATAGGTCAGGAAGATAGAGGTTGCGACCCGCGGTCCGAGACGAGCGGCAAATCCCATGACAGCCAGCGTGTGCAACGTCATGGGAACGGGCCAGAATGGAATTTGAACCTTTGCCGCGAGCGTCATTAGCGCTGCACCCGCAACAACAACAGGAACAGATTTGGCAGCCTGCCCGACATTATCGACCAGGCTCCTTGATGCCGAGATCATGATTTCACCTTTTATAGATAATTTCTACCATCTAGAGATAGAAGAATCCATAATCAGTGATTCAAAACAAGCTATATCTTCAAATTATCTATAAAAATGAGATTTAGCTATTCGAGCAGATCCTGCCGGCGACTTGCCTCCCAGCTTTACATGCCGTCCCAGCAAGATCACAGCGCCATCAACGTCACCCTTTCGCAGCGCCAAAAGAATAGCCTGATGATCACGGTCGGACGGAGCCTCCCATTCTGCCCGCCACCCGGAGAACAGAAACCGAGCACTTACAGCCTGAAGGTCGTCTATGGACTTCAGGAGACGCGGCATCCTGCACGGCGCAAGTATTGTACGGTGAAAAGCTCTGTTGGCCTTTTCCCAGGTCTGGACATCGCCTGCATGATCGCCCGCCTTGGAAGCCTCTTCCGCTTGATCCAGAATCGCTTTTGTCAGGTTGGGGGCAGCATTCCGTAGAGCAAGCACCTCAAGCGCCGCCCGCATCTCAGCAACTTCGCGGACTTCTTCAATACTGAAGCCGGCAACTCGTACTCCGCGCCTCGGCTCGCTGACCGCCAGCCCCTGCGCCTCCAACCGCCTGAAGGCTTCGCGTACGGGCACATGACTGGCGCCGAATTCTTCGGCGATATGGTCCTGGCGCAACTTGGTTCCAGGCTCGAGTGCACCTGAAATTATGCGTTCAGCAAGCGCCTCGCTGATCCGCCCTGCAACAGTGTCATCCTTCATGATCACCATGTTTTATAGATAAAATGAAAAATCACCACCATCGAGTTGCATGAAGAGGCGCTCAAGACCTCTTCAGCAGTCTCGTATTCATCAAAACGACGATCGCCACATCACCTGAAAGAGTGAAGGCCTTTTGTCTTAGCTGCCCAGAACTTCCTTCACCGTCGTCGCAAGCTGTTTCAGCGTGAACGGTTTCGGCAGGAAGTAGAACTGCTCACCCTCAGGAAGGTTCTCCTCGAATGCATCTTCTGCATACCCGGAGACAAATATGATTTTAAGATCTGGACGGGTTTTGCGCAGTTCGACCAGCAGTGTCGGGCCATCCATTTCAGGCATCACCACATCGGAAACCACGAGGTCGACCTCACCATCGGTTTCCTCCATCACTTCCAGTGCCTCGTTGCCGGAACCGGCTTCGTAGACCGTATACCCACGTGATGCGAGCGCCCGCGCACCGAAGGCCCGAACGGCTTCCTCGTCCTCGACAAGCAGGATCGATGCGGAACCGGTGAGATCGGCGACCTTTTCCGGCTCAGCTTCTTTGGCCTCCGGCTTAACCTCTTCGACAAATGCCGGAATATGCCGCGGCAGGAACAGTCTGAACGTCGTACCCGCATCCACTTCCGACGTGCAGAAGATGAAGCCACCGGTCTGCTTGACGATGCCGTAAACCGTCGACAGACCGAGCCCGGTCCCCTTGCCGACTTCCTTGGTGGAGAAGAACGGATCGAAGATTTTCTCCATCACGTCCGGCGGCATGCCGTGGCCCGTATCTTCCACTTCTACCAGCGTGTATTCACCCGGAGGCATTCCCCTGGTGTTTTCGAACTGAGTGGATTCTGCTTCCTGAACATTCTTGGTACGGATCGTCAGCCGACCGCCATCAGCCATCGCATCACCTGCGTTCACCGCAAGATTGACGATCACTTGTTCAAGCTGGTTGAGGTCGGCCATCACCGGCCACAGGTCCCGCCCGTGGATCACCTTCAATTCCACCTTCTCGCCGAGCAGGCGGTCCAGCAGGATCGAAAGGTCAGCCAGCACATCGTTCAGTTCCAGCTGTTGCGGCCTCAGGGTCTGTCGCCGCGAGAACGCCAGAAGCTGCCGCACGAGACCTGCGGCACGGTTGGCGTTCTGCTTGATGTTCATGATGTCCTGGAAGGACGGGTCGGTCGGGCGATGGCTGGCAAGCAGCAGATCGGAGAAGCCGATGATTGCAGTCAGAACGTTGTTGAAGTCGTGAGCGACCCCGCCGGCAAGCTGTCCGATTGCCTGCATCTTCTGACTTTGGGCAAACTGAGCCTCAAGTGCGCGTTGCTGGGTCGTCTCCAATGCATAGACGATGGCCGTTTCACCATCGCCTTCACCGTCCTGCACCGCAGATACATAAAAGGTCGCCGAGCGCGGGTCATTGCCCTCTACTAGCGGAATATCGATCGGTGCAATTTCACCGATCCCCTTTGCGGCAGCAGAAAGAGCCTTTGACAGTACTTCACGTCCACTGTCGGCCACATAGGCCTCCAGCTTCGGGGACTCATCATCACTATCGATTGCACCGAAAAGCTTCAGGAATGGCGCATTGGTGCGCAGGACCCGGCCTTCCTTGTCCAGAGACGCGATGGAAATCGGAGTGTTGTTGAAGAATCTGGCGAAACGCACTTCTGCGGCCCGCAGCGCTTCGGATGCCTCTTCTCCGCGCGAGCGGTTCAACACCAGTGTACGGCTGTCGCCAGGCTGCCCGTTTTCACCGAACGGTACACGGTGCAGCAGTCTAACCGGAAGGCCGCGGCCATTGCGGGTGACGAAATCAAGATCGAACGCCTCGCTCTTGACCTCCCCGGCCTGCCCCTTCACCGAACGGATCAGCTCCGTCCCGTCGCCGCGAACGATCCCGGAGAGATCCAGATCACCCGCATCGAATTGGGCAAGATCATATCCAAGCCAGTCAGCCAGTGTGGCATTCAGATAAACGATACGCCCTTCCGCATCGCAGGAAAAGAAACCGGCAGGTGCGTGATCAAGGAAGTTGATGACGCGCTGCAACTCCTGAAACGAGTTCTCTTGCTCGGCCCGGTCGCGCGTGATGTCGGCCAGCTGCCAGACTGCCATCGGCTTGCCACCGCCGCGTTCCTTTGAAACCTGCAGTGGACGAACGGATACCCTGTACCAGCGAGCTGTCCCTTCTGCCCGCCCCAGAGGAACCGGCATGCGGATCTCTTCCTGGGCGCGACGGCCGTCGCGCATGGCCTGGGAAAGACGGAAAATGGCATCCGCAGCATCTGGGTCTGAGGAAAAGACACGCTCAACAACACGAATGTCGGCGGCGCTTTCCGCACCTGTAAGGTCGGCATAGGCCTTGTTGGCATAGACGAGCCGCCCTTCCTTGTCCGTTATAAGCGCACCGTCTTCCAGTGTATCGACAAAAGCGGACGCAAGCGGATTGGCCTCGCCTGGACGCGCCGAAAGGCGCAGAAAGCCGATCGCGCCGGCAAACAGGCAGAACACACCAATGACAGCCAGAATTCCGAGCAGCGCAAGGATGAACGGCTGCGCGACTTCGCGGTCCATAACCGCAAAGGCAGCAGCCGCACCGACGAGCAGTAGCGCCAGACCTATAAGCAGGCCAATATTCCCGGACCGCTCCGGCCGGCTGATCATAGGCCCGCTCGGCGCTCCGTCCATGTCACTCATCCGTCCTGTCTCCCCGGCCCGATTCGATTTACCCAAGGCCGTACTCAAGCATTCTGTGCTTATTACCTAATTTCAACTGATATGAGGCCATGTCCTGTTGAAATTCACCCCTTTACCCAAGGTTCGGACGAACAAGAACCTTCCAACGACTTATTTCGCACGCCAGGCGGCCCGTTTGCGCATGCGGAAGACGAAGCCGATAACTTCAGCGACAGCTTTGTAATGCTCTTCCGGCACCTCCTGGTCTATCTCGACCGTTGCGAACAGCGCACGGGCGAGAGGCGGGTTTTCAACCACGGGCACTTCGTTTTCCTTGGCGATCTCACGGATTTTCAGTGCCACCGCATCCGTACCCTTGGCAAGACAAAGCGGCGCCCCCATGCCTTGCTCGTACTTCAGAGCAACCGCGTAGTGGGTCGGGTTGGTGACAACCACGGTGGCCTGCGGCACAGCGGACATCATGCGCTTGCGCGAGCGTTCCATGCGCAGCTGCCGGATCTTGCCCTTGACCTGGGGATCACCTTCCGTCTGCTTGTATTCTTCCTTCACTTCGCGCAGCGACATCTTCTGCTTGTTGAACCATTTGTGGCGCTGGTAGGCAAAGTCTGCCCCTGCGACCACGGTCATCACCGCCAGAATGGCCGCCAGAAGCTGCAGGATCAGCACCCGCGCCTCAGGCAGAATGACACCGACCTCCGCAAAGATCATGATATCGGCCTCGTCCCGGTGCGGCCACATCACCGCCACCATGATCGCCCCGACGATCAGTATCTTCGCCATACCCTTTGCGAAGTTCACCAGACTTTCGGAAGAAAACAGACGCTTGAAGCCGGAAGCAGGTGAAACCTTGGACAGTTTCGGTTTGATGGTTTCTGCCGTTAACAACGGCTGATGTTGCACCAGATTTCCTGCGACTGCCATGATCACAAGCGCGATCAGCGGCAGCCCGACGATCAGTGCAACGGACTGCCCCGTATCCCGCCAGAGAGCTTTCAGAGCATAGCCGTCGACTGGGATCTGATGAGCGTGCTCGATGTATCCCTTCATCAGATCACCCAGCGAGGCCGCCGTCCCCGGGGCGAAGATGGCGATCATCAAGGTCGCGCCGGCCAGTGTGAACCAGGTGCTGACTTCCTGCGATTTGGGAACGTCCCCCTTGTCATGCGCTTCCTTCAAGCGCTTTTGCGTGGGGTCCTCTGTCTTTTCCGAGTCGTCGGTATCGTCAGCCATTCTGCAGCGCTACCCCACGATGAACTTGCCGAGCGATTCCTGGAAATGCTCCAGATAGAACATCATCAGGGTCACGATCAGCGCCATGAGCAAAAACAGCCCAATCGCAATGTTCACCGGCATGGCGATGAAGAAGATCTGCATCTGCGGCATCAGCTTGTTCAAAAGCCCAAGACCGAAATAGAAAACCAGACCGACTACCAGGAATGGTGCACTCATGCGCACCGCGATTGAAAACACATGCGCGACGGTCTCCGTCGCATTCTGAGAAAAGTCTCCCACTGGCGGCGCGAAGCCCGGCGGAAAGATCGAGAAGCTGTCGTATAGCGCAGCGATGATCAGGTAGTGGGTGTCGGTTACGAACACCAGCGTGATACCGAGTATCGACAGAA
>JBCCVB010000221.1:0-7127 GCA_039195965.1 Pseudomonadota bacterium | reverse complement strand
TGATCAAATCGCGCGCTTTTTTCCCGAACATCTATGCAGCACGTGTTCCCGAACGCGAAGAAATACGAAACATCATCGAAGAAAGCGTCGACCTGTTCCTGGCGAAGTACGGAAAAGTGGAGACTTAGTGAAGTGCTCGCATTGCCTTCCCGCAATCTCACATACCGCAATGCTGGGACAAGCAACACGTGACCGATGAATGCCTCGTTCTGAAACCGGATGCAATCAAAGTTCGCGTGGTAAACGCGGGAGTTTCTGCATTGGCTGGCCTCGCTCTTGGCTTGTTGCTTGTGGCAGTCCTGCCAAACCATTTCGTTTCAGTGGCAGCCGCTTGCATTGTATCCTTCGCATTAGCGGCGATGCTCTTCATAACTTGGGGCAAACCGCAACTTCACACCTGGATTGAACTCGACCGGAAAGGTCTCAAGCTCGTCGACGGACAGCTGGTTTCCAACTTCGGTTGGAGAAGTTTATCTCGCTTCACTCTGCTGGAGCAGGTCTCGGAGAAAAGCAATAACGTGACATCAAGCTCACACTACCTCTTGGCTCGCCTCATAGATCCTCAGTCCGATACTTCTGATGCAGACTTTGAGACCGATAGTGGCAATGCTGATATCTGCATTCCTCTCGACAGTTACATTTCCTATCACCGGTATTCAGATCGCAGTGAAGACCAGCAAGCCGCCTGCCGCTCTCCTCTCGACTTCGCCGATACCGTGAACGCCTGGCGGGATTTTGCCTTGAACATCGAAATCGGAACAATACCAACGCCACAGTTTGTTTCGGAAAATGCGGGCCCCTCCGATCTGGAGCTGAAAATCCATGCAAAGCTGGTGGGATGATCAGCCAGCATTGTCGGCGGGCCTTTCAAGCAACCTGCCCCAACGGGTCCGTTCTGCCATTTGTTGTCGGGTTTCCTCTGAAATCAAGCCTTTGACATTTTCCGGTACCCAGCCGCCGCCTAGCCCCTTGTAGACAGCGATGAGGTTGGTCAAAACACTGGCCTCGGCCGCAATGAGCCTTTCTTCTGCCCGAAGCAAGCTCTTCTGGGCATCGACCACGCGGTTGTAGGACGCTGTTCCGTCTTCATATTGTGCCTGCACTTCCCCGACTGAACTGCGCGCTGCCTTCAGACTACGACGTAGATAGACCGTCTCTTGCTTGGCACGCAGGAATGCTGTGAGCGCATTTTCTACTTCAGCATAGGCAGACAGCACCGTGTTTTCATAATTGAGCAATGTCTCCTGAAACTTCGCGTCCTGAACCCTGACATTGTTCTGGATCCGGCCGTAGTTCAAAAAGTTCCATGAGAATGCCGGATTAATGAATCCGGTCGTTGTGCCGTTCTTGAAAAGATTGGAAAAGTCATCGGCGCTGACACCAATCGCTCCTGAAATGGTGAAAGCAGGAAAGAGGTCCGCCTTGGCCACGCCGATCTGGGCCGACTGTGCTGCAGCAACATATTCCGCATAACGGATGTCAGGCCGCCGGCGCAGCATGTCCGCCGGCACGCCCACAGCAACTTCAGCAGGCACTCTAGGGAAGCGGGATTTTTTGCCGAGGCGTGATTTCATTTTCCCCGGCGTCTCACTCACAAGCAGACTCAAGGCATTATACGCCTGTGCCAGATCCGCTTCATAGCCGGGAATGCTGGCCAGAGTATTGTTGTAAAGAACGGTTGCCTCATCGACATCCAGCTTGGTCGCGGCACCGTTTTCCAGTCGCAACCGTGTGAGATCGAGAGACTTTTTCTGAAGCGCAGCATTTTTGCGCGCAGCTGCAATCAGCTGCTGAAGTTCCCGGGCAGTGATGTAAGTCGCGGCAATGTCTCCGGTCAGGGTAACCAATACATCGTCATATGAAGCGATATTGGCTTTCAGGTTGGCATCAGCCGATTGAACGTCCCTGCGGATCTTGCCCCAGACGTCAATCTCCCAGGCCGCATCAAACCCGGTCGACACGCGCGTGATGTGATCGTTGACGAGACCTGCCCGCTCCAGATCACGAATGAAGGGGTCTTGCGAACTGAACCGAATACTCTTGGAACCGCCCTTGATTTCCTGCACCTGAGGGAACAGTTCACCCCTGGCAATCCCGAGTTGGGCGCGGGCCTGATAAACACGCACACCTGCCGCCTGCAATTCGACATTCTGCCGGTAGGCCTCTGCAATAAGGCTGTTCAGTGCCGGGTCCTTGAAAACATGCCACCAGGGCACAGAGTTCGCGCTGCGGCTGGTAAAACCGGTTTGGCGATCGACCGGCAGGTTTGCGCCGGAGCTCCAGCTGTCGAGCAATGGTGCTTCGGGCCTTTCGAAATCCGGCCCGACCATGCATCCACCAAGCATCAGCGCGCCACCCAGAACCAGCCATTGACCTGTCTGCTGCACCCAACCCATATCCGTTCCACCCACCTTAAACATCAAACGGAACAATGAAATTGATCCAGGCATAGAGCCGCATGTTGATACGGCGAAGGACCGCAACCCAGTTGCCGCCGCCGCCAGTATAGATCGCGGCGGCTCCGTGAGCACCGCCTGGATAGCGTTTGAGTGCCGGATCGTCATCAAGAACGATCTCAACAGCAAACCGGCCCTGCGGGCTCATGAAGAGGAAATCGGGCACCCGCCCGCTCGGCTTGATCTGCCCTTGCCCGGTACCTTCCCAGATCGACTTGACCTTTCCGGTGAAGATCTGGCCAGGATAGAAATCAAGCGCAACTTCGACCGGCTGACCCGGCTCGACGAATTTCAGGTGCTCCTGGTAGAATGTCGCCAGAAAATAGGGATTGGCGTCAGCAACGAAAGCGGCGATGGCACCAACGCGAAAGCCCCCGACCACCAGCCCGGGCCGCGCCTGCTGACTGATGATCATTCCGTCTTCCGGCGCATGGATCGTCGTCTGGTCGAGATAATATTGCGCCTGGTCCACTTGAGCCTGCGCCGCGGCGACCTGGGCGTTTACGCCATCCAGCTTTGCGTCTGCGGCCAGCTGGGCCTTTTTCAGGTTTGCTTCCCCTTCTGCCACCTGGGCCTCAGCGGCTGCGAGCTGCGCGTTCCATTTGTCCAGGGTTTCCTGCTTCGCGCCACCTCGTGGCACCAGGTTCGAATACCGATTGACCTGTTCGTTGGCGAATTGTTCGTTGGCGCGAGCTTCATCAACCGCATCCTGCGCCAGGACGATATCTTCCTGAAGGATCAGCGCGTTCTGCTGCGCGATTGCCAGGTTCGCCTGCGCTTCCTGCAGCTGCGCGGCATAGAGGGTCTGATCGAACTGGTAAAGCTGATCTCCTTTTTTCACTTTCTGGTTCTGGGCCACAAACACCTCTTCAAGCAGCGTTGGATGCGGCAGGCGCGGCGCAATCTGGATGGTCTGGCGGATCACGTGACCATCAATCGTATAGGGCGTGTAGAATCTCAGGAAAACGATCAGCAAAAACAGGACGTGGAAGCCTACCCAGAAGGTTACAACTCCCCAGGCGATATTGAACTTCAAAAGCTGATACTTGTAGAATACCAGCCACATCGCAATCGCATAAAAGAACAGGATAAGCAGCGCGATTGTCATCAGGAAGCGCCCTCGTCACGTTTCTCCTGTCCGTCTTCTTCTGGCGACTTTTCCTGTTTCGCACCGGAAGCAATTGCGGCTTCATGCGTGCCATCGCCGTCGACGGCGCTCTCTCCGTCGAGCTTTTTGCGCATGTCCTTTGGCAGTTTCCTTACATCGATTGTCAGGGAGTCATGGTAGGCCCAGATCAGCGCATGTATCCATGGGAAAATGGTGAAAAGACCTATCCACCCACCGAGCTTTACCGACTCCGCATGCGGATGATTGCGTCTTTCTGCCAACTTGCCGGGTAAGCCGCCCAAAGTGATCATCGCATAGAAGAAAGCGATCACGACTAGTAGAAGAATGAGAAACGTCAGGTAGTCATAGACATCGAGTTTGAAGTCGATAAGGCCCATTCCACCTCCCTGTCCGGCCGAAACGCCAAACCGCAAATTTACATTCCGTTAACACACTCGACCGTGGCGAAGTCAATTGCAAGTTTCAAGTGTTCACGATCTCACCACCACCAGCTTTATGCTGCCAGCGGCTCCGGCGACCATTTGGCCGTTTGAAGGGGCTTGCACAGCCCATAGAACCGGCTAAATTGCCGCAAATTTTTAACAGTGCGGTCAATCCGCCCAGATCAACGAACTGGACCTTCCTTCAATGGCGCATGGTGACATCAAAAAAGTCGTGCTGGCCTATTCCGGCGGCCTCGATACTTCCATCATTTTGAAATGGCTGCAGACCGAACTCGGCTGCGAAGTGGTGACCTTCACTGCGGATCTCGGACAAGGCGAAGAGCTGGAGCCGGCACGCAAGAAGGCCGAGATGATGGGCATCAAGGAAATCTACATTGATGACCTGCGCGAAGAATTCATCCGTGATTTCGTTTTCCCGATGTTCCGCGCCAATGCGGTCTATGAAGGGGTTTATCTGCTCGGCACCTCTATTGCCCGTCCGCTGATTTCCAAACGGCTTATCGAGATTGCCGAGGAAACCGGCGCCAACGCGATTGCGCATGGTGCAACCGGCAAAGGCAACGACCAGGTCCGCTTTGAGCTGTCCGCCTACGCACTGAACCCGGACATCAAGGTGATCGCACCTTGGCGTGACTGGACCTTCAAGTCCCGGACGGATCTGCTTGACTTTGCCGAAAAGCACCAAATTCCGGTACCGAAGGACAAGCGTGGCGAAGCCCCGTTCTCCGTCGATGCCAACATGCTGCATTCCTCGTCTGAAGGTAAGGTTCTGGAAGACCCGGCTGAAGAAGCACCCAACTACGTTTTTCAGCGCACAGTTGATCCGACAGAGGCTCCGGACGTTGTCACCGAAATCGAAATCGGCTTCGAAAAAGGTGATGCCGTTTCGCTGAATGGCGAAAAAATGTCCCCGGCAACCCTGTTCGCCAAGCTGAACGACTATGGCCGCGACAACGGCATTGGCCGCCTCGACATGGTTGAGAACCGTTTTGTCGGCATGAAAAGCCGCGGCATTTACGAAACGCCGGGCGGCACCATTCTTCTGACCGCACACCGGGCAATGGAATCCATCACCCTCGACCGCGGTGCTTCGCACCTTAAGGACGAGCTGATGCCGCGTTACTCCGAGCTTATCTACAACGGCTTCTGGTTCTCGCCGGAGCGTGAAATGCTTCAGGCCCTAATCGACAAAAGCCAGGAGCATGTCACCGGCTCGGTCAAGCTGAAGCTTTACAAGGGTAATGTCATCCTCGTTGGCCGGTCCTCGCCCTATTCGCTCTATTCGGAAGAGCTGGTCACTTTCGAAGACGACCAGGGTGCCTATGACCAAAAGGATGCAGCAGGCTTCATCAAACTGAACGCCCTGCGCCTGCGCACGCTCGCCAAGCGCGACCGAATCGGCTGAGAGCTGGCAAGATGAACGACCCGGTGGCAGCGAAACTGACGGAAAGTCTCGCGGCCGCCGGTTTTTTGTGTCTGGGTGGCTTTGAGCCGGGACCTTCCGATCAGGTACCGGCCCTCGCGAACGGCCAGTCAGTCAATTCGCTCTACCTGATTGGCAGCACAGGGCCTTCTCTTTGGCCTTTCCTGTGCAGAAGCCCCGAATACTCCGACGACGAACCGGATCCTCTTGACCGGTACACAAGACGAGTGTTGCGCAATTTGGCAACCGATCTCGGTTATGAGGTCCTGTTTCCCTTTGACGGTCCACCCTACCATCCTTTTCAGCGATGGGCCTTGAAATGTGGCGGGTTTTCGCAAAGCCCACTCGGCGTATTGGCGCACACCAACTACGGCCCCTGGGCGGGTTTCCGTGCAGTGTTTCTCTCGTCTGGTCGTACTTTCGATGGTACCGGGACGCATTCATCAGGCCCTTGCGAAACCTGCCACGACAAACCCTGCATCAGCATTTGTCCGGTAGATGCGATTACCTCGTCGATCGGATACGACGTCCCTAAGTGCCGTGACCACTTAAGGATGGAAAATCACACAAAGTGCTGGTCAGGTTGCCTTGCCCGGCGCGCGTGTCCCTACGGCACAGACCATCAACAAGATACTGAAACGGCGTATCTTCATATGAAGAGTTTTGTTGATCTCTAGTTATGCAACCCTGGAGAGGCAGCAGTGAATTTTTGCCCCTTCGCACCCTGTTTGGGCCTTTCAGTATAGCCCGTAATTCGGGCGATCAGTAATATCGCTCGCAGGTTTTGAAAAGGGTTCGCTGATTGACGATTTCAGGAAAACACCTGTGCGCCATATGACGGCTTGTCGGTTTCAATCCCTTGTCGCCGGAAGGACCGGACTGCCAGCACCATGACAGACACAGCCAAAACCGGCATGAAACTGGAAAAGTAAAATGCGACGGTTTTATCATATTGATAAATCACGTCGTGCATAACTGGTGCGATCCAAAGCAACGCTGCAAATACCTGGAGCGATAGCGTCCATTTCGGCACGACTTTAATCATTAGCAAAACCGCCATCGCATATATCAGCCAATCATAAAATATAAAGGATGGCGCTGCGAGTGCCATAGCAAGTAGCGACAACGCAACTGCACCTTCTCGACACCAATTCTTCGCTGAATACCATACGAACACGGCACATATCGGAATAATCATCAATTGCGCAGCAGCCCTCCACTCGGTCACGACACCAAGCTTACCTAATGACTGACCGACCGTGATCATTATGTTGTGCGCTACTTCAAATTGTATCGAGTGCACGCCACCGGTCATTGACGATATAAACGCCTGCCATACAGGCGCGCCATAAAGAGCGATTGAGATCAGCATCAAAGCCGAGCTTGCGAAAGCTGCCACCCAAAAGGCACGCCAATCCTTGCTTGCGATCAGAAAGACCGGCACAAGAAGACCGTATTGTGGTTTGATCGTCAGTACAGATAAGGCCAGACCGCTCAAGAGCGGCTGCTTTCGACTAAATAGTAGCGCATAAGAAAGTAGAAACGTCGTAATTGGAGCTAGTTGCAAGAGTTGAAAAGAGTACAGCACTCCAGCCGACGCTATTACAAAGAAATATGGCCAAATACCAAGTTTCAGTCTAATTAAATATACTGAAAATAGCAGGAAAATCACGTTT
>JBCCVB010000220.1:0-7374 GCA_039195965.1 Pseudomonadota bacterium | reverse complement strand
GTCCGGCAAGGCACTGCTGACCATCATCAATGACATACTGGACTTCTCGAAACTGGAAGCTGGACGGCTTGACCTTGATGAAGAGGTGTTCCTGGTGGATTCGCTGATCAACGGTGTCGAGAGCCTGGTTTCGCACCGGGCTCGCGAAAACACCGTCGATCTCAGCATCAAGATCGGCAAGACCGTCCCAGAGGCAGTGACCGGGGACGCAGGGCGGATCCGCCAGATACTGCTCAACCTGACCTGGAATGCGATCAAGTTCTCCGAGGGTGGGAAGGTTGAGATTTCCGTCAGTCAGCGCGCCCGGAAGGCCGGCGTGTCAACGCTGAGGTTTTCCGTCAAGGACACCGGTATCGGAATTCCGAAACAGCATCATGATGAGCTGTTTGCGGAATTCTCCATGCTGGATGCGTCCTATTCCCGGAAGTTCGGCGGCACCGGACTGGGACTGGCGATATCCAAGTCGCTGGTTCTCAACATGGGCGGTGAGATTGACTTTACGAGCAGACCGGGAAGGGGAAGCACCTTCTGGTTCGACCTGCCGATGACCATTGCCGATGCTTCTGACGCGGTTCCGTTTGATGAGCTTGAAAGCGACGAGCACATTCCCAGTGTCGATCAATTGCGAGTTTTGCTGGCGGAAGACAACACCACCAACCAGCTTGTGATCGGCAACATGCTGGAGCGCCTGGGGTGCTTTGTCGACATTGCCGGCAACGGCATCGAGGTGCTGGATTCAGTGCAGGAGCGGCCTTATGACGTGGTCCTCATGGACATCTCGATGCCGGAAATGGATGGGCTCGAGGCGACCAAGCAGATCCGCGCCCTTGACGGTGAAGTTTCAAAAATTCCCATCATCGCGTTGACAGCCTATGCTCTCGATGAAGATCGGCAGACGGCCCTGAGGGCTGGAATGGACGAATTCGTCGCCAAGCCGGTGTCCCGCCTTGAGCTTGCCCGCGCCATCTCCCGCCAATCTGAATCCCGCAAGAACGGCTCAACCGATCGCGGCAGTGACACTGAAGATGAAGCCAGTTTCGATATGAGCGTCTTCAACTCGGTGGTTGGCGGCATGTCCCCCGACACCCGCAAGAACGCGCTATCTGCCTTCGGCGCCGAACTGGAAAACTGGATTTCGCAGGTGGCGGCAGCGTCTCGCGACAAGGACATCCGCAGCCTGGAGAAATCCAGCCATTCCATAAAAGGCGTAGCAGGTACGTTCGGTGCAAGTGCATTGCAGGCGCTCGCTGCCCGGGTCAACACTTACGCGCGTGGCGACAAGCCGGAAAGGGCCCTGGAGCTGGCGCAAGAGCTGGGAAAGCTTTGCGAGCTAACCTTGAATGCCCTCAACAAGATGGCTGCACGGGCAGACTGAAACACTAATTGAGATGCGAGGCGCCAATGCCGAAGACGAAACAAAAGGTCCTGCTGGTCGAAGACGCGTTCTCCCTTGCTGTGGTGTACAAGGACTGGCTCGAGAAGTCCGGCTTCGAATGCCAGCATGTGGATACCGGCAAAGCTGCCCTGACCGCTCTTGACGAAGGCAAGTTTCAGGCGATGGTCCTCGATCTGAATCTGCCGGATGCAAACGGCATCGACATTCTCAATCATATCGCGGAGCAGAAAATCCCGATTACGGTGGTGGTGGTGACGGGCAGCGGATCCATCAAGACCGCCGTCGATGCGATGCGGGCGGGTGCTTATGACTTCATCGTCAAACCGGTTGCCGAGGAGCGCATTGTCACGACGGTTCGCAATGCCTGCGAGCGGGAACAGTTGCATGAGGCCATTGCGGAGATCCGCAACGACTTCGCCGACGGCAGCTTTCACGGTTTCATCGGCAAGTCACCGGTCATGCTCGGCGTGTTCAGGATGATCGAGAACGTGGCGCGCTCCAAGGCAACCGCCTTTATCACCGGCGAAAGCGGGACCGGCAAGGAAGTCTGCGCGGAAGCGATTCACAAGTCCGGGCCGAGGGCCGGCAAGCCGTTTGTTCCGTTGAACTGTGCCGCCATTCCGCGGGACCTGATTGAGTCTGAGATATTCGGGCACGTAAAGGGCGCTTTCACGGGAGCGACAGGGGACCGCGAAGGCGCCGCGTTCGCGGCCAATGGCGGCACACTGTTCCTGGACGAAATCTGCGAAATGGATATTGACCTGCAGACCAAGCTGTTGCGGTTTTTGCAGACCGGCACCGTGCAGCGGGTCGGCAGCGATGCCCTGAAACCTGTTGATGTACGTGTGATATGCGCCACTAACAAGGATCCGCATCAAGAGGTCGAGCAGGGGCGGTTTCGCGTAGATCTGTACTATCGCCTGCATGTTTTGCCGATCCATCTGCCGCCACTGCGGGAACGCGACGCGGATGTCCTGGAAATCGCGCAGGTCTTTCTGGAGACCTTCGCCCAGGAAGAGGGCAAGCAGTTCAAGGAGTTTTCCGTAGACGCGGAAGACAAGTTGCTGGCCCACGATTGGCCCGGCAATGTGCGTGAGCTGCAGAACGTGATCCGCAATGCGGTCGTGCTCAACGATGGCCAGGTTCTGGATCACGACATGATCCGGCTGGGCGGCCCGGCCCGGTCATCGCAACCCCTAAAAGCTAGCACGGACGCGCAGCCTGTTGAGCTCGCTGCCGGGGCCGCGAGTCTGGCTTCCGAGGCATCCACTGCTGACAGTCTGGAACGGAACAAAATGGTGCGCGTCATGCTGGGCCGTCCGTTTGCGGAACTGGAACGGGACGTGGTCATGGCGACGTTCGACTATTGCGGCGGCAGCGTACCGAAGGCCTCGAAAGTCCTGAAGATGAGCCCGTCAACCTTGTACCGAAAGCGCGAAGAGTGGACGCGCGACGACGCCTGACGCAAAAAAATCGGCGGACATCAGGTCCGCCGAAGTATGTCAGGCTGTGCTGTTCCCGGTTGCTCAGGAAGCCTGTCGGAGAGCCCCGATGCGGGGTGAAGTGATGGTGTTGAGCAGCGCCCAGGTCTCGTTGAAGCTCTCAACCGGCATGACCCGATGCAGCGGCGAATCCTCCTGCAGCGCCCTGGCCAGCGGGTAATCGTTGCCGCCAGGCTGCATTCGGTCGCCAAAGAACGTGATGACGCCATTTGGCTTGTCCTGCTTCAGGACTGCCAGTGCGCGCGATTTGTTCCAGCCTTTCGGCACAATGTCGATGCTGATTTCACCGCCTGCGGACGCCTCGTAGTCGGAGAACGTCTCGACGAAACGCTTGATGAATGCCGATCGTTCTTCCTCCTGCCGGTCCCAGGCAAAATACGACTGGCGATCGCTCTTTTGCGCGTTGCGGCCGATCACGCTGACATTCAGCATGCCCGTCCGGTATTCGATGTGGTTGCCGAACCGGCGTGGGTACTGGCTCATTTCAACGAAACTTTCCAGTGCTTCGATCAGGTCTTTGGGGAACTGGTGATCCAGTTGATAGATGGTCTTGCCATCCACCCAGAGTTCTGCCGCAGAGCATGAGAACACGCCTTGCGCACTGGCGATGACCGATGTCGGCAACTGCTCCTTGAGCTTCGGCAGATCGCTGCCGGACACCAGGTAGACGGGATGGGTTCGGCAGAAGCGCTCGAAGAAACGCGCAAAAGCCGGATCGATAGGCTGGCGTGGTTCGGTCAGGGTGCCGTCGACGTCGAACAGGTAAATATGGTTCATGACACTCTCCTAGGCCGCTTTTTCGGTTCCGGGTGCCTCTTCCCGGCCATACACGTCTTCAAGGCGCACAATGTCGTCTTCACCGAAATAGTCGCCATACTGGACTTCGATCAATTCGACGGGCTCATTGCCGGGGTTTTCAAGCCGGTGCACCTCGCCTTGCGGAATGAAAGCCTGCTCACACGGACCAAGGGTCGTTACCTTGTCGCCAATGGTTACTCGTGCCATGCCGGCGATAACGATCCAGTGTTCGGCCCGGTGATGGTGGTACTGCAAGGACAACTGCCCGCCGGGATCAACCCAAATCCGCTTGACCTGGTGGCTCAGGCCACGGTCCAGGGATTCGAACCTGCCCCAGGGACGATCCTCACCGGTATGGCGTTTCTGTTCGCTGCGCTCGTCCTGCTTCATGGTTTCCACCAGCGTTTTGACGGCCTGGGCGTCATCGCGGTGCGCCACCAGCACGGCGTCCTTGTCGGCAACGACAACAATGTTGCTGACACCTGCTACTGCGACCATCGGGCCGCTGCTCCGGATCAGGCTGTCGGAGCTGTTTACAGCCAGCACGTCACCGTGCAGCACGTTGTTGTCCGCATTCTGCACGCCGTGCTCCCACATGGCACCCCAGGAGCCAAGGTCGCTCCAGCCCGGATCCACCGGGATAACGACGGCATTTTGGGTGTGCTCCATGACGGCATAGTCGATCGACAGCTTTGGTGCCGCAGCGAAGGCTTCCATGGCAGGAAACAGTTTCCCGTCGGTTTGCTGCGTGTTCATGAGACTGTACTCGACCGCGCGCAGGATTTCTGGCGAATACTGCTCCATCTCGGACAGCATTTTCCGGCCGTTGAACAGAAAGATGCCTGCGTTCCAGCATGTTGACACTTCGCTGAGCAGTTCCGCCGCGCGGATTTCATCAGGTTTTTCCACAAAGCGCCTGACCGGGTAAGCGCCTGGTCGCAGCGCCTCTGCCTCGGCCTGTATATAGCCAAACCCGGTTTCCGGACCGCTTGGCTTGATTCCGAATGTGACCAGGTGGGACGCGCTGTGATGTAGGAGATCAGCTCCGGTGCCAACAGCCGCCATCAGCGCGGCTTCATCTTCAACCACTTGGTCGGAGGGCAGTACGAGGTAGTTCTGTGCATCTGCAGGTGGGGGTGAAGCCAGCAGGGCCGCAGCGATCGCTGGTGCCGTATCACGCCCGACCGGTTCGCATATGATCGCCGCTGGCCGCACACCGCACTCAGCGAGTTGTTGCTCGGCAATGTTTGCGTACCGGACGCCGGTGACAATGATTGGCGCACTGAAGACGCTGTCGTCGGATACCCGGGCCAGGGTTGTCTGGAACAGGCTGGCGCCGCCAAACAGCCGGCAGAACTGCTTAGGGGTCTCTTCGCGCGACACCGGCCACAGGCGGGTGCCGGCGCCGCCTGCCAGGATGATCGGGGTAATCTTGTTCGAGGTCATTTTCATCTCCTTTGAACCTGGCGGCCTTGGACAGCCGCGCTTGTCTCTGGGGTCGCAAGTGCCTTGCCATTTGGCTGTCGTGTCCGGTCTGATGTTGATAAACCGGTCGAAAAAGCCAGATTCGCAGGGTTTTTGTCGATTTGGCCTCAGATTGCGGTGTGCCAGCTTTAGTGCTGATTTCGAAAATCGAAACGGATTTCTTTCGATTTTCGAAAATTGGCTGGTCCGGTTTCCCAAACCCGGTGAGAAAACTGGGGAATCTGCTGGCATGCCGTTTGCTCCTGTCCCGGCGACATGGAGACCTGAGAAATGAAAGTAGTTCGTGAACGCCCCTGCCAGCGACGTTACCATCGCGTGACGGCTCCACTGATGGTGAAATTGGATCAGAGGGCGCAGCAGTATCGCGCTACCGACTGGAGCCTTGGCGGCCTCAGGCTGGACGGCGTGGCAGGTACGCTGCCCGAGGTCGGCTCCGAATGGAAACTCAATCTATTGTTGCCGTTTCAGGGGTTCGACATTGGCTTCGATCTCAAGGCCAAGGTGGTGCGCACGGTGGCGGCTGAAAGGACCGTTGCCTTCGAGTTCACCGAAGTGCCCGAGCGTTCGCGTGATCTGATGTCTCACTTCATTGAAGATCTGATCCGCGGTCAGATGGGAACCGTGGAAGATGCCATCTGCCGGATCGACATTCCGGTCACGCCGATTTCGACACAACCGGATCCCAATCCCAAACAAGGTGCGCCGGTGTCGCGCTGGCCGGTCAGGACCATTGTCATGTCCTGTCTCTATATGTTGCTGGGAGTGATCGTTTTTGGTTATGGCGGTCTACTGACCTACTCGTCGGTAATGCGCCTGGAGGTCCAGTCGGCAGTGGTTTCCGTGCCGGTTCAGACTCTGCGCATGCCTGTCGATGGTGTTGTTCAATCTGTTCGCTACAGCCTTGGCGACATCGTTTCGCGAGGCGCTGTGCTGGCCAGCATTGAAGACCCGCGTCTTGCAGCCCAGATCATGGCTGCTGAACAGGCGGTGACAGATGCTCAGGCCGGCTATGTCCGGGCCAAGGAACGCTATCGCATAGAGGCCGAGAGGCTCAAACTCTACCAGACCATCAACAAAACCGATCTCGACGTGGCCAGTGCCCGTCTCGCGGCGCGCCGCGTCGCCCTGGAATCGGCCGATGGCCATTACGCGCGCGTCGCCACGCTGCACAAAAAGGGCTTTGTGAGCCGGCAGAAGCTGGACGATGCCAAATCACGGCAATTGCGCGCCGCCGCCGAGGTTCGGGAGATGGAACTAGCGGTGGAGCAGGCGACGGTTATGAATGCCGCTTCCGGCAAACGTCACTACAACCACAAGGAATTCGTCGTCGACCTGGACATGCTGGCCCTCGATCTCGATGAGGCACACGGTCGCCTGAGGTCAGCTCGGACAAAGCTCCAGAACCTCAACCAGTTGCGGGCCGCAAGGGTAATACGGGCACCGTTCGACGGTCAGATTGTGTCCCTGCCAGTTGCGCCGGGGCTGGCGGTTTCAAAAGATCAGGCCGTCCTGGCCCTGGAACAGGATGTGGCTCCCACGGTCACCGCCTATCTCGACCAGGACGAGATTCTGCAGATCGGTATCAATGACAGGGCCAAGGTCTTTGTTCCGGCTCTCGGCAGACATGTCGAAGCACGGGTCGTGGCGATCAACCGCAAGTCGGGACATCTGGACCTGAAGTCGTCGCAATACACCTGGAAGGCAAACGGAGAACGTACGGCCACGGTGTCACTGACACTGTCCGGTCCGGAAGCGCGCAGCGGGGTCAGGGCCGGGCTGCCGGCTGTGGTGATATTCGACCGCAGGATCACCGACGACCTGATTGCCCGCTTGGCAGCCCTTTGGCCAGGAAGACATCATGACGAAACTGAAGCTTGATAAAGTCGCCAATCTGGATGAGCCTACCGACTGGCCAACCGGCTGGCGAAAATGGACGCCGGCTGTTCTGTTCAAGATCGCGCTCTATTTCGGTTGTTGTCTGATTGCCGTCCTGACGCTCCCCAACAGCATCTGGGATCCGGAGGTTGCCCAGATCACATTCGTGATCGGCGCCCTCGGGGTCTGGCGTTACGGCTGGTGGTTTACCCATGCTGTCCGCGCCGTGATCTATGGGAAAATCGTTTACCCTCGGATGCGCGACGAGGGGCGAAAAATCTGGGACGCCGGCTGGCGTCCGCGGCACATGCATTTCAT
>JBCCVB010000219.1:0-7728 GCA_039195965.1 Pseudomonadota bacterium | reverse complement strand
TGAGATCAGAAGCCGGGTCGGAGCAGCTATTGGAAAAAGCCTTCGCAACGTTAAGGCGGGTTCGGACGAAGCAGCGAAGGTGAAGGATGCTCTCATCGCTGAAGGCTTGTGGAGTCAGTATCTTGAAGTTGGGATAGGTCCAGACGCGGAGGTGTTTTCCAAGGCACAGGTTCTGTCTTCCGTCGGTCCCGGGGCAGAGGTTGGCCTGCATCCAATTTCAAACTGGAACAATCCGGAGCCGGAAGTTGTTCTTGCTGTTTCGTCGTTGGGCAAGATCGTGGGTGCGACCCTTGGCAACGACGTCAATCTGCGTGACGTCGAAGGCAGATCGGCGCTTCTGCTTTCAAAGGCAAAGGACAACAATGCCTCTTGCGCAATCGGACCGATGATACGTCTCTTTGACACAACGTTCTCGCTCGATGACGTCCGTGCGGCAGAGTTGGACCTTGAGGTTGAAGGGCCCGATGGATTTATCCTGAAAGGCCATTCGTCAATGAAAGAGATAAGCCGCGATCCAGAAGATCTCGTCCGCCAAACAATCGGGCGGCATCACCAGTACCCTGATGGTCTCGTCCTGTTTCTGGGGACACTTTTTGCACCAACTCAGGATCGCGAAGTACCCGGTGAAGGGTTCACCCACAAAATCGGCGACGTCGTCACGATATCTGCTGAAGGTTTCGGCTGTTTGCGAAACACCGTGAAGCTATCGACCGAATGCCGGGAATGGACTTTTGGAATCAGTCATCTGATGCGCAATCTTGCCCAGCGCGAACTGATCTGACTGTTAAAGCGACACCACGTTTTGCCGCAGCTTCTTCAAGCAAAAATTATATTGAACCGATCAGCAGCGTGGTGCCCAGCGGCATAAGCGCCGAGCGAACCTGTTAGCCTTGGCGAGGGAGTGCTGCTCACGCGCTCTCTCACTCATGATCTAGAGCTCTTCGAGTCCATCCAGACAGTTCGCGGCTGCTATTTAAGTCGGGCGCCACACGACCGAGTTCACAGTGTTCAGTTTTTCAGCAAGGCGGAACACAGGGCGCTGTTTGGGTCCTTGAGGCCGTCAATAACGTCGAAATGGTGCAATCCAGCGTCCTCATGAAAAGACGCGCTCTGCCAAGCTTCCGATAACAACCTGGATTGCCGCAGGAATTCGGGACGCTCCTGCCCGCCAACCCAGGCAACAACCGGGCAATTCCCGGCAAAGCCCTTCAACGCTGCACTTTCCGACGCAGCGTCCTCCTCGCTCATCTTGAACGCATCGTTCATCTGGGTTTTGCGGAGCGGACGCAGGTCGTGCAGACCGCTGATGGAAACAACCTTTTCAACCCGCTGCAATGTTGTTGCATCAAGCGGGCTGTCATCACTCACCATTCGCGTTACCAGATGACCTCCTGCCGAATGGCCGCTCAATCTCAGGGGCCCCTGGACGCGGCTCGCCGCCAGATGGATGGCAGCACCAATTTGCTGCGTAATGTCTGCAATCCGAACGTTGGGCGCAAGGTCATAACTTGGCAAACATACGGCCCAACCATCGGCAAGGGCTCCTTGCGCAAAGTGAGACCAGTAGGACTTGTCGAAGCGAAGCCAGTACCCGCCATGAACGAATACAACCAGCCCTTTTGCCTCCCCTTCGGGGTAAAAAATGTCCAGCTTTTCCCGCTCGCCACTCCCATAGGCAACGTCAAGCTCTTTCGCTTCCCACGCATTTCTGAAGGCCCTGGCACCCTCCTCCCAGCGCGATGTGTATTCTCCGGCGCCTGGAATATAGGCGGCATTGGCGTAAGCATCATCCCAATCGGTAATTGTATTTTCCGTCATCAAAAATATTCCCACCCAAGAAACCTCGAACAGTCGGGCGTCTTTGCACACGACTGCAGCCATTCCGGAGTGAACGTGGTCAACACCCTGCTTGTCAAATCAGCCGGGTCCGTCCTAACGTCCCATCAACCAAAAATTCAGGGAGGACTTGGGCGAATGATGGAGCGCTGCTCAAACCGTGTCGCCAATCTGGCGCATTTCTTGACGAAAAACGCGACACGTTGGCCTTCGAGACCGGCGATCATCTGGGAGGACAATACCTGGAGCTGGGCAGATCTTGATGCGCGGGTCAGTGCGCTATCTACAGCTCTTCAATCGGAGTTTGGGGTTTCCAAAGGCGACTCGCTGCTCGTTCAGGCCCAGAACTCCAATCAGATGACCGAAATCATGCTTGCCGCATTCCGGTTGGGCGCTATCTGGGTCCCATGTAATTTCCGTCAGGCGCCAGGCGAAACGGCCTATGCGGCTCAAAAAGCCAAGGCAAAAGTGTTCCTGTGCGATACTGAGTTTGAGCAGCAAGCAAATGCGGTTCGAGAGACATCGTCGAGTCTGGCGGGCATCGTCACAATTGGTGAGAGCTCCTACGGAACATCCTATGAACACCTGATCTCCAAGTTCCGGGATTCGGAGTTTTCCAACACACCGGTAAATTACAACGATCCATGTTGGCTTTTCTTCACTTCAGGTTCCACAGGACGACCTAAGGCCGTCGTGCTCACACATGGTCAGATCGGCTTCGTAACCGTGAACTATATGGCAGATCTTCTTCCAGGCACCACGGAGCAAGACGCCTCCCTTGTCATAGCCCCGCTCTCCCATGGAGCCGGCCTGCAGTTGATCGCGCAGCTTTCCAGCGGCTCGGCGCATGTCTTGATGCCTCAGGGCGGATTTGATCCTGCAACAGCCTTCGCGCTGATCGAAAGGCACAAGATCAGCAATTTGTTCACCGTACCGACAATCGTCAAACGGCTTGTCGAGGATCCCACTGTCGATCGCTTCGATCATTCCAGTCTGCGGCATGTGATTTATGCTGGCGCACCAATGTACCGGGAAGACCAGAAGCGTGCGCTGGAGAAGCTTGGACGGGTCTTGGTACAATATTACGGACTGGGGGAAGTTACCGGCAACATCACGGTGCTTCGTCCTCAGGACCACTCACTTGAAGACACCGAAACCCGCATCGGGACATGTGGCACCGAACGGACGGGAATCGAGGTCAGTATCCAGGACGATGCCGGGAATATCCTTGGGCCGCACGAAACAGGAGAAGTCTGCGTTATAGGGCCAGCGGTCTGTGCAGGATATCTTGAAGACGAAGGCGCCAATGCAAAGTCTTTCCGTAATGGTTGGTTTCGCACCGGTGATATCGGCCACATGGATAAACAGCGCTATCTCTACCTGACGGGCAGAGCCTCGGATATGTATATTTCCGGTGGCTCGAACGTATATCCAAAGGAGATCGAAGAGGTGATGTTAGCGCATCCTGACATCTCTGAAGTCGCGATAATCGGAATTCCGGATCGTCAGTGGGGTGAAGTCGGCCTCGCTGTTTGTGTTGCAGAGGCTGGAACGGCACCGGAAGACTCTCACATTTCAGACTTTCTTGCAGATAAGATCGCCAAATACAAAATGCCCGCCCGCTATCTTTTCATCGAACAAATGCCGACCAGCGCTTATGGCAAGATCACGAAGAAGCTTGTTCGGGAATACCTGGAAGAAAAAGACCTCCTGTGAGACGACCGGCACCGAAAAAACTATCGGACATCAAGCATCCTGGCCCGGTTGCTGAAGATCGCAGGCCACATGCCTCATGCCATGCAGCATCCACCGACCTCGAACTGTCGGACGGTCAGCCTCTGCTTGAAGCGCTGGGCAGGTGGGCTGATCAGGAAGGTTATAGTTCAGCCGTTCTTGACCTCGGCGGCTTGAGCCTGCGTTCCTTCAGCTTCGTCATGCCGGACCGTGCAATCGACGATCGCCACGCTGCCTGGTACAGCGACATCCATTCTTCAAGTGGAGCGGTTCTTGAAGAAGCCGTTGCCATATTGGGATGGCGAGATGGCAACTGGTTCGCCCATGTTCATGCCTATTGGCAGGAGGAAGGAACTCCCAGGCTTGGGCATCTACTTCCCGAAACGCTCACCGTGAACGGATTAGCCCAGCTGAAAGGGTTCGGACTGAGCGGAGCACGTTTCATTGCCGAGCCTGACCCTGAAACCGAATTCACTCTGTTCCGTGTGAAGCGGGATCAACCCAATTCAACAGATCAAAGACCCAACGCGGTTATCACCACTCTCGCGCCATTTGAGGATTTCCACCAAAGCATAGTGGATCTTGCCGATCGATTTGGTGACCAAGCCTATGACATTCATGGGCTTGGGAGCTTTGCTGGGGCGGCCTTTACCGACGGCAAGACGATGCCGGGACTGATTTCGGAGATTCTTGTGAGGCCCGGTGCAGGCCGCGGGCAAGATCACAACCTGACCCTCCCGGTACGATGCGTTGATCTGACAGGTCAGATCTTCGAAGGCACCGTCAAACCGGCCGGCGCACCCACACTGGTTACTTGCGAACTGCTGATGGTGACCAAATCCACCGGGACTGAGCGTTGAACCTTGAGAAGGCAGCGGGACAAAAACACCGTCGCCTTCCATTGCCTGGGGAACAGTAAGAGAACATTTACCCTTGCAGAACACAATAGGAACAGGTAGTGTGTTCTTGATTTGTACCACTTGATTCTGGCGGTCAGGGGAAACCGATATGCTCACTCGCAAGCAGTATGAACTGCTCATGTTCATTCATGAAAGACTGAAGGAAACAGGTGTTCCACCGTCATTTGACGAAATGAAGGATGCCTTGGATCTTCGTTCCAAGTCCGGCATTCATCGTCTTATCACGGCTCTTGAGGAACGCGGTTTCATCCGACGTCTGCCGAACCGAGCTCGCGCGATGGAAGTTGTTCGCCTGCCCGACTCGATCGCTCCGGGCCTTGGTTCGCCGCGTCCGCGTGGAAGTTTCTCGCCCGAAGTGATTGAGGGATCGCTAGGCAAGCAGGAGACACCTCCTCCAGCTCCGGTGGCAGAAACAGCAGGAACAGAAATCCCGGTCATGGGGCGGATAGCGGCCGGTGTTCCGATCGAGGCCATCCAGACACACAGTCACTCCATCACCGTTCCGCAGGAGCTTATTGGCAAAGGCGAGCACTACGCCCTCGAAGTGAGAGGCGACTCCATGATAGAAGCTGGCATTCTGGACGGTGACACCGTGCTGATCCGCCGGACCGACAGTGCCGATAGCGGTGACATAGTCGTCGCGCTCGTAGACGACGAAGAAGCAACCTTGAAGCGTTTGCGAAAGAAAGGTGCCTCCATTGCTCTCGAGGCAGCCAACCCCGCATACGAAACCAGGATATTTGGTCCTGGACGTGTGCGTGTACAAGGTCGTCTGGTCGCCCTTTTCCGACAATACTGATCAAAGACCTAACCTGCCATGCGCGGCGCGTGGCAGGTTGGCCGCAATGCTAGGTTAGTGTGCCTGGTTGCGATATTGTGATTGCTAATTGTGCGTTTTTGCTCGCCTGAGATTTTCACGAGTGAAGGTGCCTGGTAAGTGCCATGGTCGTGGATTGGCGGAAATCGCAAACATTAGTTTTGATATTTTTACTTGAGACTGGTAGCCGATTTCCGGTTGCCCCGACCGTGCTTCCTGATCTGACTTCTCCTTCGACAGCCATATGGATATGGCTCCGCGTTCCTGACGGACTGATCCGGCTATTGAAGCGACGGTCGCGCATATCTTTGGAGCGATTAGGTCGGACACGATAATATCGGAATACATACAATCCAGACGAAATGCTTCTGCAGTCTTGGGAAGCGCAACCTTTAACGGCACTCTTGCTTCCGAGATCAAGTCATCGAAGGAACCGGCGGGATAAGCCAAGACAACGCATCCGTTCGAGTCGCACCTGAATTGAGGCGATTTCATCTTGCGCGACCCAATTGCGTGACCTGGAACCCCTTCACCTGCAAACCAGATGTCGGTCGCAAAGGACTGCCGGCCTCCAGCCCACCGAAGCACGCCTTCTTCGTCCCTTGCAGCTACTCGGGTACCGGAAGAGGCAATCTGGATATCCGGAGGTCTTTGCAAGGCGAGGAACATTACTCCTGCCGCCATCGGAACAATTGCCCAAAGCCGCCAGCGCCCCGGCAAGAGCAAAACGGCAAACAAGGATGCACAGAGGAAAAATGCCGCTGGTGCGCTCAATTTTCCGATTACACCGGCATCAGCGTCCAACTGAGCTGTAAAAGCAGCGACTTCAAGCAACCAGGAAATTCCCAATGACATGACCATCAATGGTAGCGACGCCAGACCAAGCGGCATCAGCACCAGTGCCAACACACCAAACGGCATAATCAATAGAGAAAAGATCGGCATTCCCAGTAGGTTGCCCACGAGTCCGAAGGGCGCTACCCGGCCAAAATGATAGGCACCGATAATCCCGGTCGCCAATCCGGCAACAAAAGCAGTTACAAGGAGGCCGGCGCCCCATCGGAGCACGAGCTGTAAGGTACGTCGCATCACACCGGCTTCGATCTGCCCTGCCCGATTGAACGTCCGGTCACGGTTGCGCCAAATCTCGTAAACCGCAATCAGGCAGATAACAGCGGCAAAGGACATCTGAAACCCGGGAAAAAACAAACGTTCGGGAGCCAGCAACAACAAGAAGAGACCAGCCAGAGCAACACTCCGAAGGGTCAGCCCTCTTCTGCCGACGAGAACACCAAGAAAGACAAGTCCAATCATGAGAAAAGACCGTTGCGTTGCGACAGAGGCACCAGAAAGAAGCAGGTAGACAAACGCTGCAATCAACGCTGCCGCTGCGGCCCATTTGTGGGTTGGCCAGCGAAGCGGCAAAGCGGGAATGCTGGCAAAAACCAACAGCGCAAGCCCATAGGCCCCACCAGCAAACAGCGCCATATGCAAACCGGAAATTGCCAGGATATGAGCCAGTCCCGCCGCTCTCAGGTCCTCTTCCTGTTTTTCGGCGATACCGCTTCGATCACCAACCAGAAGTGCAACTGCAAGACTTGTTTCCGGCGCATCTCCAAGAGCTTGCCGTATTCTGGCACCTATGGAATCTCGCAACCCCTGCAGCGCTGAACGCAGCTTCAAACTGACAGGTGTCCTATCGTTCTCGATCAACACTGGCGAACCAAAGCTGAATCCGGTTGCGCCTATTTGTAAAAAGAAAGCTCGAAAGGAAAAATCATAGTCTCCCGGCGCAACCGGCCCCGCCGGAGGAAACAGTCTGGCTCTTACCTCGATCTTGTCTCCTACTTTGACATGTGGCTCAGCTGGAACACGCAGACGAACATATCTCGGAAAACCGAGCACCTCCTGAGAGCGCCCATCCACACTCGCGACCTGAAGCAGAAGACGTACACCTGATGCATTGGTTCTCCGTTCGAGCGCGTAGCCCGTGAGATCCACATTCATTTCTTCGCCAAGTTTCGGCGTATCGACAAATGCAGTTCTCACCGCGCCGATCGTGAGACCACCCAGCAAAGCCAAAGCGAGCAGAACGATTTTGCCACCGCTTTGGGAAACTCCAAATCGAATAGCCAGCCCACACGCCACAACGAAAACCGTCCCGAGTGACAACCAATAGGGTTCGCCAGGAAGCAACAGGTAGCATCCAATACCAGCAGCAAATGCGAAGCCGATCCAAAGGAGACCTTGCTCTTCCCAGAACCGGTCACGTCTCGCCTGGTGCACCGCACTCTTCGATTTTTGAGAAAAGAACGGCACAAAGCGGAAACCATCACCGGCCGCAGCGCCGCCTTCAGATCCATGATTGCGAAATGGTACTTCCTGATCTTCACGCCGCCCCGTATCCGTTTTGGAACGGCC
>JBCCVB010000218.1:0-7751 GCA_039195965.1 Pseudomonadota bacterium | reverse complement strand
GGCCTGATCGCCATTGCACAATCAACGACTGCTTCCGTATTCAACAATTCCGCGGTTCAGAACGGCGAACTCGAAGCCGGACTGGCAGCCGCCGACGTGACCCGGTCCATGTATCTTGGCGAAGGAAAATTTGAAGGCAAGCCGCACCCGAACCTTCGCATCGTCGCCAATCTCTATCCGGAAGACCTGCATCTTGTGATGCCAAAAGGAACCTCCATAAACGATCTTGGCGATCTTGCCGACAAGCGCGTCGGCATTGCGCAGGCCGGTTCAGGCACACAGGTCGCCGTCCTGCAGATGCTCAACGAATGGGGTGTAACCCGTGACAACATGGATGAGGCTGAACTGAACAACAGTCAGTCGGCAGAGCGTCTCGCGGACGGTCAGATCGACGCTTACTTCTACGCTGCCGGCTGGCCCGTCTCCGCGATGGTTCAGCTTGCATCGACCAAAGGCATGGAACTGCACAGCTTCTCCGATGAAGACCTGGCGAAGATCAACGAAGTCATCCCCGCCTATATTCCGTCCACCATTCCGGCCGGGGTTTATGACGGCGTTGATTATGAAGTCCGTACACCTGCGGTCTCGGCGTTGCTGATCGTCTCCTCCGAGCTAAGCGATGATCTTGTCTACGGGATCACAAAGGCACTTTGGAACGACAACACCCGCAAGCTGCTCGACAACGGCCATGCCAAGGGCAAGCAGATCACAGCCGAAACCGCTTTGGACGGCGTCACCAATCTCGGTGTTCCACTGCATCCCGGTGCCGAGCGTTTCTACAAGGAAGCCGGGCTTTTGAACTAACAGCCTTTCCCTCTACTGCGGGGCGGCTCCCATACCCGCCCCGTGCTTTTTTCAACGCATAATATCTCTGGGAGGGAGGTAAAATGTCCGGTGATACGGCTGCTGCTGCGCGTGAACTGACCGCGGAAGAACTGGCGGAAATCGAAAAGAAATATGACGAAGGCGCAGCCACGCGGCAGGTAACGCCGCGCGTTGGAAAGTTTCTCAGATACGTGGCCCTGGCGTTTGCCATGTATCACTACATTACCGCCGGCTTCGGCCTGCCACCCGACTACTGGCATATGGGCTGGCATCTTTCAGGCTTGTTCATCCTGATCTACGCGCTGTTTCCAAGCTTCAAGACAAAAACTTCCTTCGATCTGAAAACAGGTGCGTTGCGCCTTGGTGGTGTTCCGTATCTCGACGTCCTGCTCATGATTCTGGGCGTTGCCGCCTCGCTCTACCTCGGCCTGGCCTGGCACGGAATTCCATTCCTCGGCATTGAAGAACAGACTTTCCGGATGGGCAATCCGAACACCTATGACATGGTCTTCGGCTGCATCCTGATCGTGCTTGTTCTCGACATTGCCCGCCGGACACTTGGCTGGGTCCTGCCGATGATCATCTGCGTCTTCATGGCCTATGCGCTGTTCGGGCCGATGTTCCCGGGCATTCTTCAGCATCCGGGCGTGAAATTCCGCACCTTCGTCTCATCCATGTACTTTCCTCAGGAAGGCATCTTCGGCGTCACGCTCTGGGTGGTTTCCACCATCGTCTTCCATTTCGTGCTGTTCGGGGTCATTGCCCAGCGCACAGGCCTCGGAAAACTGTTCATCGACAACGCGACCATTCTGGCCGGACAATATACTGGCGGCCCGGCGAAAGTTTCTGTGGTGTCTTCTGCCTTCTTCGGCACGATTTCCGGTTCCTCGGTCGCGAACACCGTTTCGACCGGTGCCCTGACGATCCCCAACATGAAACGGCTTGGCTATCCAGGTCATTTCGCAGGCGGTGTTGAAGCGGCAGCTTCCGCAGGCGGACAGATTACCCCGCCGATCATGGGCGCAGCCGCGTTCATCATGGCCGAGTTCCTCGAAGTGTCCTACACCACGATTGTCATCGCGGCGATTTTCCCCGCGCTTCTACATTACGTCGGTGTCTTCACCGTTGTGCACCTGATGGCGCGCAAACTCGACCTCAAGGGACTGAGCAAGGACAAACTTCCTCACCTGAAAACCGTCTGGCGTGAGGGGTGGGCGAATGTCGTGCCTCTCGTCGGCCTGCTGGTGGTGCTCTTTTCAGGCTACACACCCTTCATGTCCGCTTTCTGCGGCATCTCCCTTGCCATTATCACCGGAATGTCGAGAGGCAGGGAGCCGATCACGCTGATCTATGCGGCTCTCTTCATCGCTTTCGTAATCTGGAAATACATGGGCGGCGGGTTCGATCTCACGATGTCCCTCATCCTGATCGCGGGCAGTTTGGTGGCGACCTTCAATCCGCAACCGCGCGTCAGCCTTCAGGAAATGGGTGACACTTTCGAAACCGGCGTGAAGTACGCGCTCGCCGTTGGTGCAGCCGCAGCGGCCGTCGGCATTGTCGTCGGCGTCATCAACACGACCGGCATCGGCTTCCGCATCGGCTTCATGGTGACCCAGGGCGCCAGTGCCCTTGGGGCGGACCTTCACGGACTGTTTTCGCTTGGCAGTTGGGAACTGTTCTCGGTTGAAGACCTGACCCTCTTCATCAGCCTGGTCTTTATTGCCATCGCATGCATTCTGATGGGAGCCGGCGTCCCGACAACAGCGCTCTACATCATGCTGGTCTCGGTGGCCCAACCCGCCCTCGCCCAGCTCGGCATTCCGCCAATCGCCAGCCACATGTTCGTTCTGTACTACGGAGTGGTCGCCGAGATCACACCTCCCGTCTGTACATCGGCCTATGCGGCAGCGGCCATTGCCAATTCCAATCCCTTCCGCACCGGAATTTCCGCATTCACACTCGGACTGGGCAAGGTGCTGGCGCCGATGGCGTTCGTTTATGCACCGGTGCTCCTGTTCGTATCGTCGACCGGGTTCGATCTGCTTGAATTCAGCTATACCGCGATCAGCTGCATTGCAGGCGTCATTGCCCTGTCTGCGGCGGTGGTCGGGTACTGGCTATCGCCCCTTGCCTGGTACTACCGCGTTCTCATGGCTATTGCCGGACTGGTGCTGATCGCTCCATCGGTGCAAGCGGACATCGCTGCCCTGATCATCGCGGCACCGGCCCTGCTCAGCCAGATCTTCACCCGCCGCGAACAAGCACTTTCGGCCTGACATCATGGAAAACAGGATTACAATCTTGGGTGCAGGTGCCGTCGGCATCTGCACCGCCCTCTCCCTCGCCGAACGGGGCGCCCAGGTTCGCCTGATCGACCGGACGGAACCCGGCCAGGAAACAACATTCGGCAATGCGGGTGTCATCTCACCGTGGTCGTTCATCCCCCAGGCTTTGCCCGGCACCTGGAAAAAGATACCCGGCCTCCTGCTTGGCAAGTATCGCCCCTTGAGTGTGCGGCACAGTTATTGGCCGAAAATGGTCCCCTGGGGTCTGTCCTTCCTGCGAAATGGGGCTGACGGCAAAGTGCAGGAGATTTCCGATGCCATGGAACCGCTTTGTGCACCCTCGATCGAGCTCTATCGGCGACACCTGAGCGGCACCGGCGCGGAAGACCTTATTCAAGACAGTCTTTATGTCCACGCCTTCCGAAATGTCGGCGACGATGTGCTGAACGCCATCGACTATCGCATCCGACGGGAAAAGGGTGCCCATCTGGAACTCGTCGGCGAACAGGAACTCAGACAGCTTGAGCCTGCGCTATCCAACGAGTTCAAGGCTGCCGTTCTCATCCATGGTCAGGCGCGGGCCCTCGCCCCTGGCCGGGTCGCAGAAGTGCTTGCTCAAAAGGCTGCCAGCCTGGGCGTCGAGATTGTTCATGACCGCATCACGTCCTTGAAGCGTGAAAACGGCGTATGGCAGATCCATTGCGAGACGGCCAGTTACAGGGCCAGCAATGTCGTCATCACCATGGGGGCGTGGTCTGCCGAACTCCTGAAGCCACTCGGGATCAGCGTGCCGCTTGCCGCGGAACGTGGCTATCACATCGAACTTCCTGATCCCGGCATCACCCTCAATCACTCGATCATGGACGTTGATGCAAAATTTGTTGCCAGCAGCATGGCCGACGGATTGCGCGTTGCCGGATATGCCGAATTCGGTGCTGTCGATGCTCCGGAGGACCCGCGCAAGAAGGACCGAATTCTTGCACAGGCAAAATCCGCCTTTCCGGACATGAATGCAAAAGACGCCAGCTTCTGGATGGGAAGAAGGCCTTCCTTCCCCGACAGCTTGCCGATGATCGGCGAATTTTCCGGACATGAAGGACTCTATGCAGGCTTCGGTCACTCTCACTACGGTCTGATGATGGCGCCGAAAACCGGCGAGTTGCTGGCGGACTTTCTGACCGGACGGAAACCAAATCTCGATTGCTCACCTTATCGCACCGGCCGCTTTTCCAGCGGTATGGCCTGAAGAAAGGAGCGCCAGAACATGGCCTCAACGAAGCGTCCCATCGGCTTGCTTTGTCTTGATACCCACTTCGCAAAACCTCCCGGACATATCCGCAACGAGGAGAGCCTGCCCTTTCCCGTCCGCAAGGAGGTCGTGAAAGGCACCACGATTGCCGAGCTTCTGGAACGTCCAAGCCTCGAATTCTTCGAACCATTTCTGAAAGCAGCTCGAAATCTGGAACAGGAAGGATGCTGCGCGATCACCGGCAGTTGCGGTTTCATGGCTTTGTTTCAGCGTGAACTGAGCGATGAGGTTTCAATCCCGGTCTTCGCATCCAGCCTGATCCAGATACCGCTCATGCACCAGCTGTCCGGACTGCGCGGAAAGGTCGGAGTAATCACCGCGCGAAAGGAAGCATTGACGGAAGCACATTTCGCGGCCGTCGGAGCCGCGGCCACTCCGGTTGCTGTCGCAGGTATGGAGAAACAACCGGAGTTTTCAGAAGTCATCCTGCAGGGGCAGCGGGTCGACATCGATGCCGAGAGACTTGGTTCAGAACTCGTTGCGGTAGGTCGAGCGCTTCTGGCAAAACATTCGGACGTGACTTCAATCGTTCTGGAATGTACCGACCTTCCCCCTTACGCACACCTTCTTCAGTCCGCTCTCGGTCTGCCCATCGCGGACCTGACCACTCTTGCGACCATGGCCCATTCCATCGCTGACCGCGAACCGTATCGGGGCGGCATCTGCTACACCTGAATGCCCCTGTCGGCCATGTCAGGTCACTTCGGTTTGGTGTTCTTGGGCAGCACGCATGGACGGGCCTTTTCGTCCACCGCACCGGAACCTCTGAAAATGTGTCCGATGAGGTTCAGTGGCAGCGAGACCACTTCGCCGACTGCCCTTCCAGGCCCGGCGTCTTTCACGATCAGGTTCGGCTTTTTGATCGTGCCCTTCAGCTCGAACGGAGAAACGATCTCGACGAGTTGCTTGCGTTTGGCGCGTGGCATGAATGAAAGGTTCAGCGCACCACTCTTGAAGTTGATGCTGCCTGCCCCGACGACCTGAACGTTGTTCGTTTCAACGATCAGTGATCGCGTGCTTGCCGCACCGTTCTTGAAATGCAGCGGCAAGACGGCACAGACCAGCTTGGTGCCTTGTTCCTGATTGCCGGTCACAAGCCAGGTGAAGGCATTCATGCCGGTCAGATCGAGCAACCTGTTGGGCAGGGTTCCACCCCAGAGAGACGCCGTCACACTGCCCGACATCGACTTCAGGAAACTGGCCTCGGAGTCAGCATTGCCGCTGACGTCAAAACTCGCATAGACAGTACTGGAAACCGGAGCCTGAAGTCCCAGTTCGTTCATCAGGCTTTTGAGGCGAAACTTCTCCATCCGTCCATGCGCTGTTGCCCGGTTGGCAGCGGATGCATAGTCGATCGAGAAATCACCTTTGATTGTTCCGCCGATATAGTCGAATTTCAACTTCGACAGCTTGAGTTTGTCATCGTCATAGCTGATTGTCCCGGACAGGTTTCCGGCCGCTTTTTTGCCGGATACGAACTTCTTGACGTGCAGTCCGACTTCCACTCGCAGGGCTGACTTGAATTCCTCGGTAAGTTCAATGTCGTCATCCTGTTCGCTCACCCCAAGCTTGGCAAACTCCACCAGACCTCTAAGGTCGCTCAAATCCATTTGCGCAGAAGAAATGGAGCCGCCGAGCAACCAGACACTTGAGCCCTCTTCGGGTGCCAGTTTGATGGCAGCTTCAATTTGTGTGGTCCCGGTGGTCAGATTGCCGTCCAGCCTGGCTCCCGCCTCGGAAAAGCCGCTGGAGCCGGAAAAGCTCAGAGCAGGTAGCTTGTCATCCGTTTCCACGCCCAGCGCCTTCAAAAAGGCGGTTGGATCAGGCAGGTGCAGGTCTGTCGAGAACTGCAGTTCATCAACGACCCTTAACTCAGGAATGGCCAAATCAAACTTGAGATCAAACAGATCGGTATCTGCAGCTGAACCTTTCAAGGCATCCAGACCGAATGAACCGGACAGCTCGTTCAAGCTCACGGTCCCTTCGATGAAACCAAGTTCCGGAATGGAATTGGCTTCCCGATTGAGCAGGAGTGCTGCCGGAAAACGGTAAGTTCCGGAAAGGTTGACCCCGGCCAACGCCATCAGGTCGTCAATCTGCCCTGTCATCTGCAGGTAGGGTGCCTCATCCGGACCGTCCTGCACGATCATGTCCTTCAGACCAACCCTGTTGTCGGAGTGCTTGACGACCCGACCGACCGAAATCGGGCCGATCTCATCAAAGTCGAGGAGAACGGCATCCGTCACAATCTGCGCGCTTTGCACTTCCAGCGCGTCGACCGGCCCGTGGATGTCACCCGACACCTCCTTCACATTGACGGCGAACGGATTGTCTGAAGTCCGCTCTACTGGCGCAAGTGTCGCCTGGAAGTGCAGATCAAAGACGGCTTGTTTCGTTGTGTCCTCTACTTTGCCAGTGACAAGAAGCTGATCGCCGTCCGCATCGTCTATGGCAACCTTCAGGTTCCGAATATCCAGTTGATCGACCGGACCTTCGAAATCCCAGTCAAGGGTCGCCTTGCCCTCCTGCTCGCTTGCCAGTCCGAGCGAAGCAAGAAGCTCCGTGATGGAACCAGATGTGGCAGAATAGGTTCCCTCGACAACAGCAACCGCTTCCGTCGTGTCAATGGTTCCGGAATAGCGGCTATTGAGGCCCGGAAATTCGAAAGACAGATCAAACGGACCTCCCCCTTTACTTCGGGCTACCTCCGAATTCGGCATTTTTCCCGTGGCATAAAGTGGCGTCCCGTTGACGCTCGCATCGAATGTGATTTCCGTTACCATCGCGTCTTCGGCCGACACGAGCTGAAACGCGTTGATTTCAAGCGTTTCGTTCCAACCATCCGTTTCATCAACGAACCGAAGAGTGACGTCGGAGAGTTCCAGATTGTCCAGAACAGGGCTGTTGACGATCGTGGACGGCAGTTCGAACACGGACGATCGTGACATGTTCCCGTCCGGATTGTCGGGCCGATACACGATTTCAGCGCCGCTCATCTGGAAGTTGGAAATACTGCCGACCTCTCCCAAGAGCAGGTTGTAATCGGCTTGGAACCTGATCTTTTCAAAGACGCGTGCCTTGCCGGCATTCCCGGCTGAGGTTCGCTCCACAAAGGCATCTTCAATCTGAACACCCAGATGCCTGCCCAGTGCCAGCACCACGTCTCCGTGCACATCAACCTGTCGACCAAACACCGAGGTCAAAATGCGGTCGGCAAGTGTCTTTCGCAGAGGAAGAAACACATCGAGGGAAGCAACGGAATAAACAGCGCCAGTGGACACCAGGATCAGCACTGCAATTGCAAGTCCACAGATGCGCAGGAAGCGCATTCC
>JBCCVB010000217.1:0-8123 GCA_039195965.1 Pseudomonadota bacterium | reverse complement strand
CTTCAATTCGGGCAAAACGTCAAACAAGTCAGCGACCAGGCCGTAATCCGCGACCTGGAAGATCGGGGCTTCTTCGTCCTTGTTGATCGCAACGATCACCTTGGAGTCCTTCATGCCCGCAAGGTGCTGGATCGCACCCGAAATACCGCAGGCAATGTAAAGGTCCGGAGCAACGACTTTACCGGTCTGGCCGACCTGCCAGTCGTTTGGCGCATAACCTGCATCAACCGCTGCACGCGATGCACCAACCGCGGCACCGAGCGCATCGGCAACCGGCATGATGACTTCCTGGAACTTCTCTTCAGATCCAAGTGCACGGCCACCGGAAATGATGATCTTTGCAGAAGTCAGCTCAGGACGGTCGGACTTGGAAAGTTCCTCACCGACAAACTCGGAAAGACCCGAGCCGTCCGTACCCGCGACGGTTTCAATCGCTGCTGAACCGCCTTCTTCCGCTGCCGCGAAAGTGGAAGTCCGCACGGTGATCACTTTTTTGGGATCGCCTGACTTGACCGTCTGGATCGCGTTACCGGCATAGATCGGACGCTCGAAGGTTTCCGCATCGACAACTGCCGTGATGTCGGAAATCTGCATGACGTCAAGAAGAGCCGCGACACGCGGCAGGGTGTTCTTGCCGTTTGCGGTTGCCGGAGCAACGATTGCGTCATAGTCACCGGCCATGCCGACGATTAGGTCCGCAAGCGGTTCGGCAAGCTGATGCTCGAGAGCATCGCTTTCGGCAACCAGCACCTTGGCGGCGCCGGACAGCTTTGCAGCTGCTTCAGCAGCGCCCTGAACGCCTTTACCGGCTACCAGAACATGAACGTCGGAACCCAGTGCGGCGGCGGCGGTCATTGCTTTTGCCGTCGCGTCGCTCAGAGCGCCACCGGCATGTTCGGCCACAAGAAGTGTTGTCATTTGTTTTCCTCCTGCGACGGGTCCTAAAGGACGCCGGCCTCGTTCTTGAGTTTGTCGACAAGCTCGCCGATGGAGCTCACCTTGATACCGGCCTGACGTGCAGGCGGCTCAGTGGTGGTGACAACCGTCAGGCGCGGCGCGACGTCGACACCGAAATCTTCCGGGGTCTTTTCGTCGATCGGCTTCTTCTTCGCCTTCATGATGTTCGGCAGGGACGCGTAGCGCGGCTCGTTGAGGCGCAGGTCCGTGGTCAGGATTGCCGGGAGCTTCAGCTTGACGGTCTGCAGACCGCCGTCGACTTCACGGGTGACATCGACTGTGCCTTCGCCGAGATCGACCTTGGAAGCAAATGTGCCCTGGCTCCAGCCCAGCAGTGCGGCAAGCATCTGACCAGTCTGGTTGCAGTCGTCATCAATCGCCTGCTTGCCGAGGATCACGAGACCCGGCTCTTCAGCTTCGACGATCGCCTTGAGGATCTTTGCGACGGCCAGCGGCTCGGTGGTTTCGTCGGTCTTTACAAGAATGCCGCGGTCTGCGCCCATGGCAAGTCCGGTACGCAGGGTTTCCGTTGCCTGCTGCGGTCCAACGGACACAACAACAACCTCGGTCGCCTTTCCGGCCTCCTTGAGGCGAAGAGCTTCTTCGACGGAGATTTCATCAAACGGGTTCATGGACATCTTGACGTTGGCAAGATCGACACCTGAACCGTCCGGCTTGACCCGAACCTTCACGTTGTAATCGATGACCCGCTTCACGGGTACGAGGATTTTCATTTGGTCTCAACCTCTTGCTCGGCCGGCTTTTCACCGCACCGCATTATCAGGCTTTTCCCATCCGAAATGACATGAAATCAAATGCAATGGAAACAAGCCAATCGTGGCGCATGGCGCGGGACGGTACTGACCTGTTCGGCAGCTGTCAATTGCGCTGAATGGACTAAAGATGCAATTTGCCGGGCTTGGAAAAACATGCGTCGCAAAAATGATAGTTCGGCGATGCAGCAAACGGCCATTTACCGTCCGACATCGCCAAATTTCGCGGAATTGTCAGATGCCGGAAGACTGGGGCGGGAATTTATCCGAAACGGGCTCTGCAAAGACCGTTGTCCAGGTTCCGTCCTCTTCGCGACAGGCCGTTCCCCTGATCGAAAGATCGCGACCAGCAAACGTCGATTGACGCAGATACTGACGGCACCAGTGACCGCTCTTGCTCTTGTAGGTTTTGATCGGCGTCAGGACCTCCGTCCAGTCACCTTCCTGGCCTATGAAGACGGTCTCGCCGCTGACCCTGGTTTCAAGCGCCTCCTGCACGCTTTGCGTCAGCAATATCCGCTCGGTTTCCATATGGGCGGCAAGTGAGGCAACAGCGTCGTCCATTCGGGACTGCATCCAGAAACTGGTGAAGACAAACGTTCCGGCGACAAGAACCAGTGCCGCGGCCATCTGAACGATGGCGTTGCTCCAGAACGGTCGCCCATGCGGTTTGGCCGGTGTGCCTCTCTTTTCAAACTCGCGATCGATTACGGACTGAAAACGATCAAGACTTGCACGAGGAAGCTCGGCCGGAACGGCGTCCTGCAACAGCGCATTGTCTTCGGCCAGCTGTCTGAGGCACGCTTCACCGCTCTCATCGCCTCGGATCTTCGCCAGAAGCATGGCACGCTCTTCGCCGGAGCCTTCGCCGTCGAGAATCTTGCCTATATCCTGGACAAGCAGGACCTGCTCGCGCTTTTCGTCGAATGTCATGACACACCTCCTGGCATGCTGCGAAGTTTGGTCCCCTGTGCGGCGTCCTTTTTCTCCAGAAATTCCCGTAACTTCAATCGTGCCCTTGCCAGTCTGCTGGTCACGGTACCAATCGGAACTCCCAGTTCTTCTGCAACGTCCTTGTAGCTCTGGCCTTCGATGGCAATCTTCAGCAACACCTGACGGTTGTCTTCTTCCAGCTGCTCGATAAACGCCTGAACCTTCTGCAGCTCCAGACTGCTGGCTGCAGCCTTCGCACCGTCATAGCTGTCTTCAAAATCCAACATTGCCAAATCGAATAACCTGGCGCGATTTGCCGTATCGCGCACGGAATTGAAATAAAGGTTCTGCAGGATGCGAAACATCCAGCTGTCGAGGCGGGTCGCAGGATCAAACTGGTCCAGAGACCGGATCGCCCGTTCGCATGTTGTCTGTACCAGATCGTCTGCCTGATCCGGATTCCGGCACAGTCTCAATGCGAAACTTCTCAGTTTCGGCAGCAAACGGATCATCTCCGTCTTCAGTGTGTCTTCAGGCAAAGAGTTCTCCGCACGCCGCTCTTACTTCAACAACACCCGAGGAGACCTTTTTATCCCGGCTTTTTTTGGACTAAGGTCGGGAAGAAGAAAGAATACCTAGGTGTTGTGCGTACGTAATCGGACAATTGCCTCGCAATTCTGCCAAGACAGCAACCTCGTCAGAAGCTTTAACTTGATGAAACACACACGTCAGATCTCATTGCACGACCGCCTCTCTGCGATGTTCCGTGGTCTGACGGGTGTTGCGGTTGCGGCGATGGTGTTCTCTCTCGTCTTCGTTAGCCCCTTGTTTGACATGAAAGACACTATCGCCGCCGCCGCACAATCGGCATCCGATCGGAGCGAGCGACGAAGTGAACGGGCGGAACGAAGAGCTGAGCGCCGCGCGGAACGCAACGAACGTCGGAGCGAGAGGCGCGCCGAACGGGCGGAACGACGCAGCGAACGGCAAAGTCAAAAGGCCGAGAAGCGCAGTGAAAGCAGAAGCAAATCCGAAAAGAGCTCAAGCCCTTCGAAGTCAAGCTCAGAGACAAACGTAAGTACAAATAACAAGCCTGAAGCAGATATCCCCAGCAATTCAGGACCCGGCAATAATTCGGGCGCAGCTGCCCCAGAAAAGCCCGCATCCGGAACTCTTATCAATCGCATTCTCGGTGAACCTGGGTTCAGCGGTGATAGTGAGCCTTCCGGGGGCGCCCTGTCGAAAAGGGAAGAACGGGAGGCCATTCAGAACGGTTGGCAATAGATCCAAAAGGTGGGATTGGATTTGGCTATTTCTGGGGGCCGGCTTGCCGAGCAAGCCACGTTTGTTTGTTTGTGTGCGGTTTTACTTTCTGCATGCTCCATCTTCCCGTTTCAGGGCTCTTCAGGAGCCATATTCTCGACTGTGGAAGCCAGTTTGAGACCGTCTGACAAATCCATGGCTGAGAAAAACCTTCAAAAGGCGCTGGAAAAGTCACTTTCCGGGAATTCTGTCCGTTGGAAAAACCCGGCCAGCGGCGCACGCGGTTCGGTCACTCCGCTGAAGACCTGGAAAACAGCAGAGGGGATCTACTGCCGGTCTTTCCGCGAAAAGATCGAACTGGCGTCCGGCGAGACAGTCAGCCGAAACGGTGTTGCCTGCCGAACCGAAGAGGCCGTTTGGAAAGCAACCTGATCCGATAGTCGTCAGGTCAGGTTCCGGTCGAACAGAGGAACACCGCGCCTGCGGAAAAATATGACCAAGACCGCCCCGGCGACCAGCCCACCGACATGCGCGATCCAGGCAACCTGACTGTCCTCGGAAAGTAACGCATTCGCGATCTGATAAATGACCCAGGCTCCAAGCAACCATTGAGCACTCAGGCGCAGCGGAATTCGGCCGAACGCCAGAACCCACACTTTGACCCGCGGATGCAGCATAAGATAGGCGGCAACAACGCCCGATACCGCACCCGATGCTCCGATGAGCGGCACTTCGGAATTTACATCCAGCACCGCGTAGGCCAATCCGCCGGCACCAGCACACAACAGGTAGAAAATCAGGTAGCGCACATGCCCCATGGCGTCTTCGACGTTGTCTCCGAAGACCCAAAGGAACAGCATATTGCCGATGAGATGCATGAAACCGCCATGCAGGAAGGCATAGGTGATCAACGACATCCAGTCAGGCAGCACCTGAAGGTGAGGCGCAAGATCCCTGATATCGAAGAGAACGACAGGTATCAGCCCGAACGACAGGGAAGAGGCACCGACGGCCTCGAAACTCCCAGCGCCCTGAAACAGAAAGAAGATCAGCACGTTGAGGGCGATAATCGACAAGTTGACGACCGGAAAGGGGACATGCTCCAGGCGGTTGTGATCATGAAGCGGAATGAACATGAAGCGCCCTGTCTGATGCGTCCGGACTGAAGGAAGAAGATCAGCGGTTCTGGCCGGGGACCCACAAGACGTCCTGATCGCCATTGGCGTTCAGCGAGCGGGAAGCCACGAAAAAGAAATCTGACAAACGGTTCATGTAGCGCACAGCGGCAGGGTTGATCTTTTCGCGTGACGCCAGTTCCACCATCAGGCGTTCGGCGCGCCGGGATACCGTTCGGGCAAGGTGCAAATACGCTGATGCCTTGCTTCCGCCCGGCAGCACAAATGACCTGAGGGGGGAAAGATCTGCATTCAGGTCGTCAATGGCCTTTTCAATCGCTTCCACCTGACCATCGGTGATGCGAAGCGGCTCATACCCCAGGTCCTTGTCGGTTTCGGGGGTGGCAAGGTCTGCTCCAAGATCAAACAGATCATTCTGGATACGGCTAAGGATCCCGTCGATTTCCGTGTGTCCTTCACCTGTGTGAAGCCTGACGAGCCCGACCACGGCATTGGTTTCGTCCACCGTGCCATACGCCTCAATTCTGAGGTCGCTCTTCGGACGCCTTTCACCGGACCCAAGTGCTGTAGTCCCGTCGTCACCCGTCTTTGTGTAAATCTTGTTCAGAACAACCATTTCGCCCGTTTCCCCAGCTTAAGTTCCGGTTCCGAAAAAGTAGAGCCCACCCATCACCAAGACAATAACCAGAAACTGCAATCCGACACGCCAGCGCATCAGCGTCTGCGACTTGTTGGCCGAGCCATTGCGGAACATATTCCAAATTCCGAGCAACAGGACCACCAGAACCGCAGCCATGCCTACGGGGATAAGGATGTTGATGATTTCAGCCATTTTGCTTCCCTCTTACACCGACCCTCTTCAGGATCGATGACGCTGCCTTGCCCGCAGCTTATTCCTCTCCGTCTGCCGCCCAGATGCAGAACCTGTCCAGGAGGCTGTCCGGCAGAACCCTGTTTGCCACTGCCATGATCGTGGTCGGTATCGTGACATGGTACCGCGCTTTGGACCGCTTGGCCTCTACAGCATGTATCAACCTTTTGACAACAGCTTCAGGCGGCAACTTGAACGGTCCCGGCTCGCCGGCCTCCATGCGGACACGTCTTTTCTCGTATGTCTGCCGATGCCTCGACGCCTTCAAGCCTTCCTCGCCGATCCAGCGATCGAAGTTGGCAAGCGCATTTTCGGTGAACCTGGTTCCAATCGGCCCCGGTTCAATCAGCGAAACCTGAATTCCGGTTCCTTTCAGTTCCTGGCGCAGCGTATCCGAATAGGCCTCGAGCGCGAATTTGGAAGCAGTGTAGGCACCCCGGTATTTCAATGCGACAAAGCCAAGCACGGAGGAACACTGAACGACTCTTCCCGACCCGTTCTTCAGCATGGAAGGGATCAGACGTCGTGTCAGGTCATGCCAACCTATGAAATTCGCCTCGAACAAGGCACGCAACGCGTCTGTCGGCATATCTTCCAGAGCACCCGGAACCGCATAGGCGCCGTTGTTGAAGACGGCATCAAGTTTGCCGTCCGTCAATTGAAGAACGGTTTCGGCGATTTCCTTGATGCTGTCGGGGTCCTCATAGTCCAGACGATAGGCTTCGAACCCCTGACTGGCCAGCGTGTCGACATCTTCCTGCTTCCTCGCCGTTGGAAAAACCCGCCAGTTCCGCCCACGCAGAACATGAGCAGCGGACGCACCGATGCCGGACGAACATCCCGTAATCAAGATCGAACGATGCTCCGGGAAATTCGCTGGATGATCAATCATTCAAGGCAAATCCAATTGTGAAATGGCTTTTTCACGGTGTCGGATTCACAATTGAATCCTCATCCCGGACTTTCCTATCAGATTGGTTCCCCTGAAAGCAATTTCGGCACCGGACCTGCAAATCCTGCCGCTTCCTTGATGAAGTGAGTTTTCAGGCCCGGCATGCGGTCTACCACTCCCAGCCCGAAATCTCGAACGGCGCGCAAGACATCGCTGTCATTGGAGAACAACCTGTTGAGCACATCGGTGACAACCCCCATCTGGAACGTGTCGAACCTGCGCCAACGCTGATAACGTTCCAGAACGTCGAAGCCACCGACATCCTGACCGAGGCGGCGTGCATCAACCAGAACTTCCGCCAAGGCCGCCACATCCTTGAAACCAAGATTGAGACCCTGGCCGGCAATCGGGTGAATGCCATGCGCCGCGTCGCCGATCAGGGCGAAACGCGGTTTGACGAAATCCCGGGCAAGTTTCAGCCCCAGGGGAAACGCCTTACGCGGCCCATCCAGCTCCAGCGTTCCCAGATGGTGACCGAACCGCCGCTCCAGTTCGAGTTCAAAGGTAAACTCATCCGAGCGCACCAGCCGATCGGCGTCAGTGGTTTTTTCGGTCCACACCAGCGAAGAGCGGTTGCCCGGAAGCGGCAGGATCGCAAAAGGCCCGGCCGGCAGAAAATGTTCTTCCGCACGACCATGATGCGGCCGCTCGTGCTTTACCGTCGTCACGATACCCGACTGGCCATAGTCCCAGTTCACCGTACGGATACCGGCCAGGTCCCGCAGTTTGGACTGGACACCATCTGCGGCAACCAGCAACCGCCCCTTCAGCTGAGAACCGTCTTCGAGATCCAGTTCGATATGATCGGGAAGTGTACGGAACGTCTCTGCCGTGCCCGGCGCAAAGAAGGTGACACCGAGCGATTTCGCTGCTTCGTAAAGGGCCGGCATCATCACGCCGTTCGGCATCATGTGCGCGAAGGGTTCGCCCGCGGTCGCTTCGCCGTCGAATGTCAGGAAAACCGGTCGGACCGCATCTCTTAGCTTGCTGTCCGTGACGATCATTTCGTTGATCGGTTGAGATTCGTTTTCGATCTGCTGCCAAATGCCGAGCTGTGTCAGCATGCGCGATGCGGCGGCTGCAATTGCCGACGCTCTCGGATCCTTATGAAGCTGATCCATGGGTTTTGGATCGACAACAGCACATTTCAGTCCCGCGTCGCCCTGCTTCAGGGCAACTGCCAGGGACAGGCCAACATAACCGCCACCGGCAATCACGACATCGAACATGTCTGCGGT
>JBCCVB010000216.1:0-8283 GCA_039195965.1 Pseudomonadota bacterium | reverse complement strand
GAAACTTTTCAAGGATTTAGTTTGGGCCTTCATCGAAGCAGGCCCATAAAATTTATTTATACAACAATAGAAAAATAATATAAATTCCACAATTCTTTGAAAGATAAGCACTTCTTGAAATGATTGCTTTTACGATTCAACCTTTACTTGCTGGCCTTCCAGGAAAAAATCACGGCAATTAACTTAAGTAATTGTTTTTATTTTATTATTTACTTATCCACATACGCCCTAATTACGACACAGTTGTGATTGCGCCTTTCGGAAGGTTAATCTACGTTTACTTTTGTCGGGGGCGACTTGAAAGATTTACGGCAAATATATGCCGTTCCTTGCTAATAGATGCATTTCCTATGCAAGTCCTCGCAAAGAGTAGCAGATCGAGCCACAGTAATGGGGCTGGATGCCTTGTGGGCAAGGAGTCAGCAAGACCATAACCGGACAGCGGCGGTTACGGAATGGTTGGATGGCTCTTTAAAACACCGTCAGATCGGTTTTTGCCGCTCTGGTACCCATCGGCCACAGGGTTTGGCACCGGGAAGGCCACTTCCCGGTGCATTTTTTTGTCCTGAATGAAATAGGATTTCAGAGTCAGGCTGCACTCTTGCGGTTGTTTTGCCGACGGCGACGCTGCGACCTTGAATTGGCCCTGTTGTCGTTGTCCCCGGAGGCAGACCCTTTACGAAACGGTTTCTTGCCGGCCGGCTTGCCATTGCGATTATTTCCGCCGCGTTTGCTGCGTCCGGTCGCCGCCGACATCGGCGGAACGTCACCGCTGGCCACCGTAATCTCAATACCGATCAGTTTTTCGATCTGACGGAACAGGCCGATTTCTTCCGGCGCGCAGAGAGCCACAGCCTCACCTTCAGCGCCTGCCCGTGCGGTCCTGCCGATCCGGTGGACATAGGCTTCCGCAACTTCCGGAAGCTCAAAATTGTAGACATGGCTGACACCGGGAATATCGATCCCACGCGCTGCAACGTCCGTTGCCACCAGCACGTTGATTTTCCCCTCACGCAGTTCGCGGATCGCGCGATCCCGCTGACCCTGGCTCTTGTTGCCATGGATCGAACCCGCAGCGACGCCATTTTGGGCAAGCTTGCGCATCAAGCGTTCCGCACCATGCTTGGTGCGGCAGAAGACAAGTGACATGCCATCCGGTTTCGACTGAAGCTGCTCCAGCAGGAAGTCACCCTTGGCCTTGCGGTCCATGAAATGGACGTATTGGGTAACCTTGTCTGCCGTCCTGCCCGCCGGTGCGACCTCCACCCGCTCAGGGTCCTTGAGATAGGATTGCGCAAGCTCGTTGATCTGCTTCGGCATGGTCGCCGAAAAGAGCAGGGTCTGGCGTTCCTGACGCACCAGACCGGCAATCCGGCGCAGTGCGTGAATGAAGCCGAGATCCAGCATCTGGTCAGCTTCGTCCAGAACCAGATAGGTCGCCGTTCCCAGATCCACAGCCTCGCGGTCCACCAGGTCCAGCAGTCGACCCGGGGTCGCCACAAGGATGTCGGTGCCTTTGGACAAGCGCTTGATCTGGCCGTTGATGGATACGCCACCAACAACAGATGTCACTCGAAGCGGCGTCTTCTTCAGGAACGAAATCAGGTTCTTGGCGATCTGGTTTACCAGCTCGCGCGTTGGAGCCAGGATCAGCGCCCGCGTTCCCTTCGGCTGAGCCCTTTTGTCTTCATCGAGAAGCCTGTCGATCAACGGAAGGCCAAAAGCGGCAGTTTTGCCCGTTCCCGTTTGAGCAAGGCCCATCAGGTCCCGGCCATCCAGCACGAGAGGGATTGCTTTCAACTGGATCGGGGTCGGGGCATCGTAACCGTTCTCGGCGACAGCATGCAGAAGGCTGTCGGAAAGTCCCAGGCTTTGAAAGTCGGTCAAGTTAAATTCCTTGGTTCAAGCGCAGCAAAACGCTTGGAAGACCGCACCGGAGTTCCAATGCAGTTTGATTTTGGATTGCGGCAGCCGTTTCGCTTAATCGTCAGGCTCTTCGCCGCCAGACCCTCGCGTGACATGGGAACTGGTTGAACCTCTCATTAGGTTCGAAAACTTTGCAATCGCAGAGCGGCCACTCTGAAAGTCTCCATAGTCGTACTTCCGGGGCGCTCAGTCTGCTCACGCGGCAGCGGTTGCAGAGCGCTATATCGTCGGAGCGGCCCGGAATGTCAAGCTTAGCCTCTGGAATTCACCTTCAGGAGACCATCACAATTTGAGGCATCTTACGGCACCAGACGGATCAGGCTGCCATCATCGCTATCGGTCAAGACATAGATGAAGCCATCCGGGCCCTGACGAACGTCACGAATACGCTCTCCAAGGTCCGTGAGCAGCTGTTCCTCTGCCACAATGTTTTCGCCATCAAGCTCAAGCTTTGCCAGATGTTGACCACGCAACGCTCCGACGAGGAGATCGCCCTGCCAATCCGGATAATTTTCACTGGTGACGAATGCCATGCCGGACGGTGCAATTGACGGATCCCAATAGTGGATGGGTTGCTCCATGCCGGGCTTGGATGTCCCCTCGCCGATCTTGCCACCCGAATAGTGACGTCCGTAGGAGATCACCGGCCAGCCATAATTCTTTCCGGCTTCGGGGATATTGATCTCATCGCCGCCCTGCGCGCCATGTTCCACGGTCCAAAGTATGCCCGTCCGCGGATGGATTGCCGCGCTTTGCGGGTTGCGGTGGCCGATCGACCAGATTTCTGGCTTGTAGGCATCTTCACCGACAAATGGATTATCGGCGACCGGCTGTCCCTCCGGTGTCAGACGAAGCACCGATCCGGTATGTTCGCCAGTGTCCTGCGCCCTTGGACCGTCCCCGCGATCCCCCAGTGTCATGAAGAGCGAACCGTCCGGTGCGAACGCCAACCTGGATCCGAAATGGCGACCACCGTACCCCTTGTTGTTGGCGGCAAAGATCGTCTTGCCGTCCTCAAGGCGATATCCGCCTTCATCCGCAGCAAGTTTGGCGCGGAACAGCGAAGTTCCCGCTCCCTCCGGCGAACCTTGGGAGAAAGTCATGAAAACCGTTGCGTCATTTGCGAAGTCGGGACTGAGCACAATATCGAGCAAACCGCCCTGCCCTTGCGCAAACACTTCCGGAACACCTGGAACAAGGCTCTGCTCACCATTCTCGGAAACGAACTTGAGCAGACCGTCACGCTCGGTGACCAGGTAGCCACCCTGAGGCAGAAACGCGACAGCCCAGGGATAGGAAAGGCCATCGGAGACCGTTTCAAGTTGAATAGAAGATTGGGCGACGGCTTGCCCGGCGCTGGCCACCCCAACGAACGCGACTGCTGCAATCGTCGAAACAGCGAATTTCCTGGTCATCATCAACGGCTCCATCCAATGGGTTGCCTTTCGGCATTCCCCCTTACGTAGGATAGCAAACCGCTGCTGACAGCAGCCTTCACGTTAAATTTTGTCAATCCGCGACTTGAGTCTCGTCGGCAGCCTTGTCGGCGAGACGCTCGGCGATCGTGCGTTTCTCGTATGCGACGTTCCAGGCAATCAGGGTGCGCCAGACTTCCTCAACCTGCTCGCCTTCCAGACCCAGCGCCTCGGCACGGTCCTTGATCGAGGCAACCATGGTTTCGATCCGTTCACCGTCAAACGCTTCGTCGGGGTGCTGTTTCAGTTGAGCCATGCGCCGGACATAACCTTGCCGGCGAACAAAGATTTCCAGAAGTTCTTCATCCAGCGCGTCGATTGCGGTCCGGATATCTTGTTTACAGACACATTCTGCAGGCGATTTCACTATTGCCATCCAGTTGCTGAACAGGGGAAAGAGCGCGAACCGGTGTACCGGCCCGCGCTGTCAAAATGAAGGCGCAAATTGAAGCAGCTATTCCGCTGACCTCGTCTGAGCCTGAACGCTTGCCAGTGCAGACATATTGACCACACCGCGAGAAGTTACGGACGGCGTCAGGATATGTGCCGGTTTTGCTGTTCCCAGCAAAATCGGTCCGACGTGCAAAGCCCTCGTGGCCACCTTCAATAGATTGTGGGCAATGTTCGCCGAATCCAGGTTGGGGAACAGCAACAGGTTCGCTTCACCCTTGAGCTTGCTGTTCGGCATCACCCCGTCCCGCAGAACGGTGCTCAGTGCTGAATCGCCGTGCATTTCGCCGTCGGCTTCCAGATCGGGATAGCGCTCCCAGATGATATCCAGAGCTTCACGCATCTTGCGTGAAGACGCGGTATCCCTGGAGCCGAAGTTCGACATGGACAAGAGTGCGATCTTCGGTTCGATACCGAACCGCCGGATTTCGTTGGCCGCGAGAATGGCCATTTCGGAGATTTCCTCCGCAGTCGGATCTTCCGTGACAAAGGTATCCGACAGGAACAAGGCGCCCTGACTGTTGATCAGGAGAGACAACGCGGAAAGGTCGTGCGCCGTATCGCAAACACCGATGACCTGCTTGATATCGCGGTGATGCCGAATGAAGCGGCCTTCCAGACCGCAAATGACCGCGTCCGCATCTCCCCGCCGAACAGCGAGTGCCGAAATCACGGTGCTGTTGGTACGCACCACGGTTCTGGCGGCATTGGGTGGCATGCCTTTGCGGCCAACGCATTCAAAATATTCATCCACATAGTCGCGGTAGCGAGGGTCGTCCTGCGGGTTTACGTACTCAAAGTCGACATCCGGGCGGATCTTCAGACCGAAGCGTTCGCAGCGAGCTTTCAGAACATCGGGACGCCCCACAAGCACCGGCTTGGCGATATTGTCTTCCAGCAAAACCTGTGCTGCCCGCAGCACCCGCTCGTCTTCGCCCTCCGCATAGATGATGCGCTTGGGATCCTTTGAAGCGTTCTGAATGATCGGCTTCATGATCAGGCCGGAGCGGAACACGAAGCGGTTCAACCGATCATAATAGGCATCAAAGTCAATGATCGGGCGTGTTGCAACGCCGGAGTCCATTGCCGCCTTGGCAACTGCAGGCGCAACGCGCAGGATCAGACGCTGATCGAAAGGAGACGGGATCAGATAATTGGGCCCGAATGTTTCCGTCTTGCCGCCATAAGCACGAGCGGCGACATCGGAGGGTTCTTCCTGGGCCAGGCCGGCAATGGCCTCAACGGCTGCCCGCTTCATTTCCTCGTTGATCGTCGTCGCACCCACATCCAGGGCGCCGCGGAAGATAAACGGGAAACAAAGAACATTGTTCACCTGGTTCGGATAGTCCGACCGACCAGTGCACATGACCACATCGTCGCGAACTGCCTTTGCCTCATCAGGCATGATTTCCGGGTTCGGGTTGGCAAGGGCAAGGATCAATGGCCCCTTGCCCATCTTCTCTACCATTGTCGGCTTCAGAACGCCTGCGGCGGACAATCCCAGAAACACGTCCGCATCGTCGATGACTTCGTCCAGGGTGCGTTTGTCGGTCTTCTGCGCAAACACCGCCTTCCATTCATCCATGAGCGCTTCACGGCCCTCATAGACAACACCCTCGATATCGGTAACCCAGATGTTTTCGTGCCTGGCGCCAAGGGAAACCAGCATGTTCAGGCAGGCCAACGCGGCAGCACCTGCTCCGGAGGCGACAATCTTGGCGTCCTCAATCTTTTTGCCGGCAAGCTGCAAACCATTGCGGACCGCCGCTCCGACGATGATTGCTGTGCCATGCTGATCGTCATGGAAGACTGGGATATTCATTTTCTCCCTGAGCCTGCTTTCGATCATGAAGCACTCAGGAGCCTTGATGTCTTCCAGATTGATGCCTCCAAAGGTCGGCTCCAGAACGGAAACAGCGTCGACAAATTTTTCGACATTGGTTTCGTCCACCTCGATGTCGAACACATCGATACCGGCGAACTTCTTGAAGAGAACTGCCTTCCCTTCCATGACGGGCTTGGAGGCGAGCGGGCCGATATTACCGAGCCCGAGCACTGCTGTGCCGTTGGAGATCACTGCGACCAGGTTGCCTCGTGAGGTGTACTTCGCTGCCTTGGCCGGTTCCTCGGCAATCTCAAGACAGGGAGCTGCGACACCGGGAGAGTAGGCTAGCGCCAGGTCGCGCTGGTTGCCGAGAGGCTTGGTTGCCTGGATCTCAAGTTTTCCGGGCTTGGGATGCTCGTGATAGAACAGGGCGGCTTCGGTCAGATCGCTTTCAGTCTTGTTGCTGTCGCTCATTTTTATCTCTGTCTTCCTGCCTGTTCCGTTAGGTCACTTGTTGTTGCTGCAAAAGCTCTGGCGAATACCATAGTTGATCTCTTGCAATTTCGTGATTTGTCTCTGTGGTTTATCCGGCGCGCTGCAAAATGAGAACCCGTAATAGTGCAAAGAGCACGATGCTGTTCAGGATATGCCACAGGAAATGCGTTCCGATCTCGATCTGGCCGCATAGCGGATCGTCCAATGTGCGGAAGGTGACCGACGCGGTAAAAACCAGCCCCGTCAGCAGAACCTGTGCGCCAAGTTTTTGGTTTTTCCGGGAATAGAGCGCTCCGACGACAAAAATCGCAAGCAGGGCCGGCACGTATCCAGCGGAGGATGCCGCAATCGGCTCGACCGCCTCGGCGATGAACGGCGTTGCCGCGATAAAGGCGATAACGATGCCGAGAGCGCCCCACCATGGCAGTTCAAGAAATCGCTTGAGCGCGAAAAAGAGATAGATGTGAATGAAAAGCGCAATCGGGATAACATCGGCCAGCAGAGCCCAGCGGGTTGCGAATGTGTGAAAGAGAAAGGAACCGACGCCGGTTGCAAAAACTATTGCGATCAAAAGAAGAGCGGGAAAGTCGTCCGGCGTTTTCCTTCGCCAGATTGCGAATGCAGCAAGCGCTGCAAGCAGAAAGGCAGCGTTGGTGACTGCGTTCAACGGCTCGGACCAGAATTCGGGCCCAAGCCGCTCGCAATAGTTATTAAACTGATCCGTCAGCGCCATTCGCCCTCACCCCTTTTTCAGCACTCAGACCAACCGACGACACTTTGTCCTTTGCTTACAACTTGGACGTGACAGTTTCTGTAATCAACCTTCCAAGCCTTGAAATACCTTCTTCTATTTTTTCATAGTCCGCACAGGAAAAACTGAGGCGCATGGTGTTGCTTCCACTGCCGTCGGGATGAAACGCCTTGCCGGGCACGAAGGCGACCTTCACCGTTTCTATCGAGAGCTCCAGCAATTGGCCCGCATCAACGTGCCCTGGCAGCGTGACCCAAATGAACATGCCGCCATCCGGCTTCGTCCATTGAGTTTCGTCCGGCATGTACTTTTCCAGGGCCGACAGCATTGCATCGCGGCGTCCTCTGTAGACGCCATTCGTCCGCGTCGTGTGGGTTTCAAACTCGGTTTCCGCGACGCGCGCCATGGCTTCCTGGTTCAAGACCGGCGTATTCAGATCGCTCGCCTGCTTGATAAGCACCAAACGTGAAATGACTTCCGATGCCGCGCAGATCCACCCCAGCCGCAAACCGGGAGACAGGGACTTGGAAAAGCTGCCGCAATAGAGCGTTCGGCTGTTGTCAATCCCGCCAGCCCGCTCGCAATCAAGCGCCAGGATCGGCGGTATGGGATCACCGTCATAACGCAGGCTCTCATAAGGAGCGTCCTCGATCACGGCACAACCGAGCTCGGCGGCCAGCGACAGCACCCGGCGGCGTTCCTCCTCATCGAGCGTCAATCCGGTCGGGTTGGCAAAGTCGGGCGAAAGGTAGGCGAACTTGACCGTACCGCCGGCATCATTTGCCTTCGCCTTGTAATATTCAGCCGTTCGGTTGGTTCCCGGGTCCAGCCGGTCATACTGAAGCTCGTAAGCGTTGAAGGCCTGGACTGCGCCGAGGTAAGTCGGCCACTGGACCAATGCCGTATCATTTTCCGACAGGAACAGCTTACCCAGATAATCGAGACCTTGCTGGGAGCCAGACGTAATCAGGATGTTTTCCTGACGACAATGAACGCCCATCTTGCGCATGTGGTCGACAATCCATTGCCGCAGTCTCGCACTGCCCTCGCTCACACCATATTGCAGCGCTCTCGCCGCATCAGGGCCACCCAGAATGTCTGTATAGGCCTGCTGAAAGGCCTCCGCCGGAAAGAGCGCCGGATCCGGTATTCCGCCTGCAAAGGAAATCACGTCCGGCTGATCAAGCAGTTTCAGGAGTTCTCGGATTTCCGACGCACGCATGCGCGTTGCTCGTTTGGCGTAGAGGCTTTCCCAGGTGGACATGATGGGCTCATTTGCAATTGGATAGACAATAATTAAGTCAATAATACTGACCTATTTATATTGCAAGTGTCGTAATATTGTTATTTTTTGTAATTTT
>JBCCVB010000215.1:0-8466 GCA_039195965.1 Pseudomonadota bacterium | reverse complement strand
GATGCCTTTTTTAAGATCTGTTCAGGATCATAGTGAGAAGGTCAATAAGATTAGACAGTGAGAAAAGAGCATTGCATTTATCAGGATTTGTCGATGTCAGCGGACTAAAGACCACGGAAAATGGTCATTTGTGAGGTCAGTTTTGTGCTTACGCCGAGAAATTATCCACATTAGCCAACAGGCAGACTAGATGGACAGACAGACCGAATATCAAGGCTGGCTGGTGTTATATGCCAGATATGACCTGATCAATGAGGCTGAGCAGACGCCATCATCACTGAAGACAAATTGAAAGAAATTACAAAGGCATCGATTGCGTCATGGATCCATAATAAATGGACCGATTACCAGGTGATCTTGCTCCTCCAAGCGTGACCAAACTAGCCAATCAGCTAACATTTTGTTCGTAGCTCAATGTTTCCAAGTTCGAAATTTTCAGCTCGATACGCGCCTTGTCGCAGGCTCGCCGTGATGAAGTTTCCGACAATCGGTTTGCAGCAATAGCCGCGCGCGATATTGCGGCGCCGTTCAACCGGCTCAGCCGGGCCATAGACGGTCTGAAATCGTTGAATGAAGGCTCCCGTTGGCCACGACATGACAGGCAGGCGGTAACAGACGTGATTGTGGCCTTTGAGGCATTCTCGACGGCTTTTGGCACTGCCCGTGACCTGGTCGCAGCGGGAAAGGACGAACCTGCTCACCACAGCGTCCCAGGTGGTGGGAGCGATGACACTCACAGCACACATTCTGGTTTCAAAGCCAACGCACTGACCAGCCGACAGCGTGAAGTCTTGCAGTTGCTTCAGCATGGCTCTTCGAACAGGGAAATAGCGCAGCGCCTGAAAATAGGTGAGGGCACCGTCAAGCTGCATGTATCCGCCATACTGCGAGCGTTGGGTGTGAAGAATCGAACCATGGCCGCGGCGCTTGTCAATGATGCCGGCTGACGTGGGCGATGTGTCATCGCATATCGACCCCTGACGCCGTTCAGCGCACAGTGAGACTTGACGCGGCTGCAATTTTCCCACAATCTCATATATAAAAAAATGAATATGTTGGGTGGAAATCGATGCGCGCTGCAATTGTGGCCCTGTGCCTTGCCTTCATGATCGGCACGGCAGTGGCCGAAGGTGATCCGGAATACGGGCAATACCTGTCCTCAGAATGTGTGACCTGTCACCAGTCATCCGCCGCCGGGACAATACCACCAATTGCCGGCATGAACGCAGATGGCTTCATCTCGATGATGAAACTGTACCGGTCCAAACAATTGGACAATCCGACAATGCAAACCGTCGCCATGCGGTTGTCCGATGAGGACATAGCGGCACTGGCGGCCTATTTCTCGGCGCTCAAAGCCCCTGACTAGGAGCGTCGGATAGATCAACAATCAGGAAATCTGGGAGGATGAAACCAACATGGCTATTGTAGACAGACGAAAGTTCACGACCGGTTTGCTGGGGGTGGGGGCTATGTCAGCCGGTCTGAAACTGCCGGCCTATGCTCAGGGCAAGAAACCGCGTGTGGTGGTTATTGGAGGCGGTGCAGGCGGCGCGACTGCGGCACGCTACATTGCCAAGGACTCCAAGGGTGCGGTTGACGTTACGCTGATCGAGCCGACAAGGAAGTATTACACCTGTTTCTTTTCCAACCTGTATCTCGGTGGTTTCCGCGACTATGACTCCATTGGCCACACCTATGACGCACTGGCCGCAGGTCATGGTGTAAACGTCATTCATGACTGGGCGGTTTCGGTTGATGGCGCTGCCAAGACGGTTGAACTGGGCTCCGGTGTCAAAGTCGCCTATGACCGGTTGGTCATTTCTCCCGGCATCGACATGAAATATGGCTCGGTTCCCGGTTACTCCATAGAGGCGCAGGATACCATGCCGCATGCCTGGAAGTCGGGCACGCAGGTGGCATTGCTGAAATCGCAGGTGGAAAACATGCGCGAAGGCGGCACGTTTGTCATGGTCCCGCCACCCAATCCGTTCCGCTGCCCGCCAGGGCCGTATGAGCGTATCTCGATGATTGCGCACATTCTGTCCAAGAAGAACCCGACGGCCAAGATCATCGTGCTCGATCCGAAGGAGAAGTTCTCCAAACAGGGCCTGTTCGAGGAAGGCTGGCAGAAACACTACCCGGACATGATTGAATGGATTCCGGCCTCGGTCTCCGGTGGCGTCAAGAACATCAATATGGACACGATGGAAATCGAAACCGATATTGATACGTTCAAGGCCGATGCCGCGTCGGTGGTGCCAGCCCAGAAGGCAGGCGCAATCTGCGATCGTGCCGGCATAACAGATGGCGACTGGTGTCCGATTGTGCCGGCAACCATGCAATCGAGGGCGGACGAGAATATCCATGTGCTGGGTGATGCATCGGTTGCGTCCGCCATGCCGAAGTCTGGCTTCTCCGCCAACAGCCAGGCCAAGGTGGCGGCCATGGCGATCCGCGGCGCGCTGACCGGATCGAAGGTTTTCGAGCCGCGCTTTGCCAACACCTGCTGGAGCCTGATCGACGCCAATGACGGTGTTAAGGTTGGCGCCAACTACAAAGCCGGAGAGGAGAAGATCGAGGTTGCCGACAAGTTCATTTCCAAGACCGGCGAGGACGAGGCTCTGCGCAAGGCGACCTATGAAGAGTCCGAGTCCTGGTACTCTGCAATTTCAGCCGACATGTTCAGCTAGGTTGCCAGCCTGACGGGCGAAAAAGGAAGGCGGCGTTTCAGCGTGATCTGAAACGCCGCCTTTGCTTGTTGGTGTTTTGCCATCAGGCGAGGTCGAAGCGGTCCAGGTTCATGACCTTGTTCCAGGCGGCGACGAAGTCATTTACAAATGTCTCCTGCGCGTCATCGCAACCATAGACTTCCGCCAGCGCGCGAAGTTGCGAGTTTGAACCGAAGATCAGGTCGACACGGGTGCCGGTCCACTTTTCCTTGCCCGAGGCACTGTCCTTGCCGTTGAACACCTGAGCATCGTCCGAAGTTGCCTCCCAGACGGTGTTTCTGCTGAGCAGGTTGACAAAGTAGTCATTGCTCAGCGTCCCGGGCCGGTCGGTGAAGACACCATGGCCGGATCCATCTGCGTTGGTGTTCAGGGCACGCATGCCACCGACAAGAACCGTCATTTCAGGCGCCGTCAGTGTCATCAGCTGGGCACGGTCGACCAGGAGCTCTTCCGCCGAGCGGTATTGTCCGGCCTTCAGGTAGTTGCGGAAACCGTCCGCGGCAGGTTCAAGCACCGCAAATGAATCCACGTCCGTCTGATCCTGGCTGGCGTCGGTCCGTCCTGGAGAAAACGGCACTTCGACATCGTGGCCGGTGTCCTTTGCGGCCTTTTCGACAGCCGCGCAGCCACCAAGCACGATCAGGTCGGCCAGCGACACTTTCTTGCTGCCGGCATTGAAGCCGCTCTGAATGCCTTCCAGTGTTTTGAGGACCTTTGCCAGCTGGGCCGGGTTGTTGACCTCCCAGTCCTTCTGAGGAGCCAGGCGGATGCGCGCACCATTGGCGCCGCCGCGCTTGTCGCTGCCGCGGAAGGTGGCCGCCGAGGCCCAGGCGGTCGACACCAGTTCGGAAACCGAAAGACCTGAGTCAAGCACTTTGGCCTTGAGGTCGGCGATATCCTCAGCCCCGATCAGGTCGTGATCAACGGCGGGAACCGGATCCTGCCACAGCAGTTCCTCTTCCGGAACTTCCGCGCCGAGATAACGCGAGACGGGACCCATGTCACGGTGGGTCAGCTTGTACCAGGCCCGCGCGAAGGCATCAGCAAATTCGTCCGGGTTCTGGTGGAAGCGCCGGGAGATTTTCTCGTATTCGGGATCCATCCGCATGGCCATGTCCGCTGTTGTCATCATCGGGGCATGTGTCCTGCTGTCATCGTGGGCATCCGGCACAGTGCTCGAGGCAGCCTGATCGCTTGGCGTCCACTGGTTGGCGCCGGCAGGGCTCTTGGTCAGTTCCCATTCATAGCCGAACAGCGTGTCGAAATAACTCATGTCCCAGGTGATCGGGGTTGGGGTCCAGGCACCCTCGATACCGCTGGTGATGGTGTCGCCGCCTTTGCCGCTACCCATGGTGTTCTTCCAGCCGAGGCCCTGTTCCTCGATGCCGGCGCCTTCAGGTTCGCGGCCGACATACTTTTCCGGGTCTCCGGCGCCATGCGCCTTGCCGAATGTGTGCCCACCGGCGGTCAGGGCGACGGTCTCCTCGTCGTTCATCGCCATGCGAGCGAAGGTCTCGCGAATGTCGCGGCCTGATGCAACCGGGTCGGGATTGCCGTTGGGGCCTTCCGGATTGACGTAGATCAGGCCCATCTGGACCGCGCCGAGCGGATTGGCAAGCTCCCGGTCACCACTGTAGCGCTCGTCGCCCAGCCAGGTTGTTTCGGGGCCCCAGTAGATGTCTTCTTCCGGCTCCCATACATCTTCACGCCCGCCGGCAAATCCGAAGGTCTTGAAACCCATCGACTCAAGCGCAACGTTGCCGGTCAGAACCATAAGGTCCGCCCATGACAGTTTCCTGCCGTACTTCTGTTTGATCGGCCACAGCAGGGCGCGGGCCTTGTCCAGATTGCCGTTGTCGGGCCAGCTGTTGAGGGGCGCAAAACGCTGCGTGCCGGAAGAGGCACCGCCACGGCCGTCATAAATCCGGTAAGTGCCGGCACTGTGCCAGGCCATGCGGATGAAGAACGGTCCATAGTGGCCATAGTCGGCCGGCCACCATTCCTGGGAATCGGTCATCAAAGCGGTAAGGTCTTTCTTGACGGCGGCTAGGTCGAGGCTCTTGAACTCATCGGCATAGTTGAAGCTTTTGCCCATCGGATCGATCTTTTCCGAGTTCTGCTGCAGCATCTTCAGGTTGAGCTGGTTCGGCCACCAGTGCTGGTTGGCCGTGCTGCCGGTTGCCTTCTGGATGTTCGACCCGCTCATTACAGGGCACTTGCTGGTGCTCATATCGTTCATTTCGGTCTCCATTCGTGGTGTGTTGTTTCTGTTCGCTCGACGCTGCCCGCGGATGTTTCGCAAAGCCATCCCGGATTTTGCGTCCCGACGTTTGGCAAAGGTTGAGAGAGACAATCGTCCTGTCGGATGTCCGCGCAATCCCGATTGGCTAACCGGCAGCGACACAGCGCCGGTTCGATGGCAGTCCGGCTGCCTGGTCTGCGGTCACATTGCGCGCCCGGCCGCCTGCTGATCCGGGCTTCGGACGGTAAATCCTCCCTTGTCTTTGTTACCAGTCATAAGTAGCAAACTCTGATCATTAGTTGAAATCGTATTTGCTGATTATCGTGATTAGAAATTCTTATCGTTAATTATGTCAGGACACAGTTTCGCCGAGCCGGATGACCTCATATATGTGAGGGACATGCGCGCCTAGTTGAAATTTAGGCGATATTCAATCCGTTATAGTTGATACCGATCAAGGACCACGCCTAAGCGGCGGCTAAACAACCTACCCGTGCACTCTCAACCCAGCGCCGCCTGCAGTCAAAATTGAATCGATGGGATAGTCACGCCAAATGAAGTTCGCCCGTTTCAGCCTGTTCACGCCCATGGACCGAAACCTGGCCATCACACACGTGTGCGACGGCGTAACAGAAGCCCGCGGGTGGGTTGTCGATCAGTCGTTCTTTTCAAACATTGCGGCAACCATAAATTTCGAGATGCCGTCAAGTTCGCTGCAGATTTTTCAGGACATCCTGCGGGACAAGGGTCTGCAACCGCATATCGAAGGCGATCTTCCTGCGGACGCTTTTGGTGATGTGCGCGGATCGGTTTCACTGACGTTTTCCCATAATGAACCCGACATGAAACGCGATGTTCCACCGTTCGGTTGAAGCCTGGCCGTCGACTGGGGGCATCCGCGTACGACAACAGGCAGCCCTCGTGACGCCTGAATCCGCTTGCAATTCCAGGGAGCGGTCGCCAAGCTTAAACAAGTGAGGTCAACAGTGCGGCGAAACAAAAACTCCCCAGTATGGTTGGAAGTAATGTCAGATCGCTGCCATGTTTGACGCGTCCGGAAATAGTCCGAGAATTTGGCTGCAGAGGTAACTTTTGATGAGAAATCTGGATAGCGGCTTTGAGCTGTCAGAAGCGCAGATAAAGAAATTCCAAACGGATGGTTACGTCAAGCTGCCAAAGTTTCTCAGTGCCGATACGGTAGACATGCTGCTGCGCCGAACAGACGCTGAGATGAGCAAGTCCCTCGATAGCTTCACGTCGCAGTTCAACAGGTTGAAGTACGACTTTGAGAGCGACAAGGCCGACATCTATGAGTTGATCCAGACGGAAACTTTCCAGCGGGTCATGTCCGCCTTGACGGGCAGAAACCTGTTCATGACATTTGAGCTCTGCTTTGAGCTGAAAAGCGGTGTGAGCAAGGGATTCCCCTGGCATGTCGGTGTTCAGAGCTTTGGCTACCAGCGGGCAGAGGAGTTTGGCTGTACAATCTGGGCGCCCCTGCATCCTATCAGGACTGATGGTCAGCGTGGCGGAATGGCGTATGTGCCAGACCGGGTGTTGTCGGGGCGGTTCGTATACGACCAGATCGAGTCCGCCATCATTTCAACGCTTGAGGAGCAACATCGCAGGGGCGAGGAAACCTCACTGAACAAGTATTTGATGATGCGGTCCGGTATCCTCAATTCGCCGGCAATGCGTCAAATCCTGGAGACGCACTGTGAGGAGGACGAATTCGATCCCGGTGATGTGCTGGTTTTCAATAAATACGTCGTTCACCGCAGCGTTAAGCTTGAGGAGGGTGAGCTCGACCGCAGAGCGGCCTTCGTGATGCGTTTTGTTGAAGAAGGGTCACGTTATGATCGTCGCAGGGCCGAGGAACTTGAATACCCGACCATTCGGTACGGGCAGCGACCATTTACAAGAGCTCACATTGAAATAGACCTGCCTGACGGCGGTGTGCTGTCGGATAGCGAGTACTTTGACAGCCCTGCAAGTCGCATGATCTCAAAGGCATAGGAAACAGGTGTCTGTAAGCGGTCTGTTTCGCGCCAAAGTGTCTGCACGCCCTTGGCAATGCCAATCCCTCCTCTTGCCCGGTCAGCTAGTCTCATATCAGTCTATAAGGAAGACGTTTTCGTCTGATTTTGCCCCATATGGATTTCAGGGCGCCCAGCAGGCGGCCAAGTAAACATGTGCCTGAATTACAACAAAGAGTTATTCGGTCAGAGGTCAATACGGCGCCACAATGGATTGCAGCGACCGTGTGTCGAGTACGTCCAGAAACGCTGACCTGGCATCAGCCATGACGCCTTTCAGCTTGCAATGCGGGGAAAACACACAGCCGCATTCCCTGTCGAGCATGCATTCGACAATTGCCAGATCAGCCTCTACTTGGCGCACCACATCTCCCACCATGATCTGTGATGGCGGCTTTCCGAGGCTGATGCCGCCGGTCCTGCCGCGATGGGACACAAGTATTCCGGCCTTCACCAGCTTGGCGACGATCTTCATCACGTGAGACTTTACCAGCCGCAGCCGCCCGGCGATCTCCTCGACCGTGATCGGCTGTTTCTCATTGGCCAGCAGCATCAGCACCCGCAGGGCAAAATCGCTTGCTTGGTTCAGTCGCATGGTCGCTCCAATAAACATTCAAACTGAATGTTGCAAATAGCAGGTTTTCCGGGTGCCTAAAATATACAAATAAAATGAATGTATCAAATTCCCATCAACAATCGTGAGATGTCTGACATGAACTGGCTGCCCGGACTGATTACCGCGACCCCGGAGGAGGGGTTTCAACTTGCCATCAAACTGAGCCGGATGGCTGTCAAGTTCACTCAACCCGATGACGCCGTGCGCAGCCGGTTGCGCAAGGATTATGAGAATGATGCCGATAGCCTGACAATGGCCTCACAGGTTGTGGCGATCAATTTCCAGACCATCGCTGCCGCCAATCACTGCTGGAACAGCTGACGCCGCATGTCATGCCAAAAAGGACCTCCTGTAGCCTCATCCAGGCCGGCTCAGGTATCGGAGCACCTTCTTTTGTCTTGCCACTGTAGCCGCCCCGGCATCCGCGGCAATGGCATTCAACTGTTTGACCAGGCTGGTTCTCAAATGCATTGCAAAACTGCTGGTCAGGAATTCACACAACCATTTGACCTGACCGTCTGAGATCCGGCACGAATTGAGCCGGTGCGAGACAAATCTCAGGTCATCTGCGCGCAAGTTCAGATCCGGCTTTAACATCACCGCTAGATGACGGCGGTTCTGCATGCTGATCTTGCCATTTTCACCAACAACCCAGATCAACATGATCAGCCGCACAAACTGCTCGTCATTTTCTTCCAGTTCCGGATAAATTGCGTCCAGTCGGCGCGCGTGATCAATGATTTCGACCAGCCTGCGCTTCTTCCTTGTTCGTCGGCGCACCCCTTTTACGGTCATGGTTCCCCTGGTTGCTGTTGCCCCTAGTCGACGCCGTATTCCGAG
>JBCCVB010000214.1:0-8865 GCA_039195965.1 Pseudomonadota bacterium | reverse complement strand
GTTCGGATCTGAAACAATCAATGCCCCGGCTTCCGGTGACTCGTAAGCTTCATATAGGTCGGAAAAGGTCTCGTAGGACTGGATCGCACCGCCCCATTGTATGTCGGCCGCGGGATTAGCCGCCTCAGCTTTGACGCGCTGATAGAGCGGTCCCGTCTCTCCGACGATGACCTCGACATCGATATCCGGATGAGCGGCTTCGAAAACCTCGACAATCGGCCCGAACACGTCATCCCCATGAGCGGAATAGATGGTGACCGTGCCGGCGGTTGCAGACAGCGTTCCGAACACCATTGCCGCTGTGGTCGACAGAAGGAAATTTAGGCTCCACATGTGTTTCTCCCATTTTTTGCAAGCGCGTGCAAAATTGCAAAAACTTGTCCAACTTCATCCCTGTACCCAGTTCAATAAGAAAAAGGCGCAGCGCCCTCCCAAAAGGCGAAAATATGGAATCGAATCCGCGCTATCTCTAATTTTATACAGTTTCCTGCGCGCTTGTCGAATCGAAAGTCATTTGCGACAATTGCGCCGGCAATGAATTGACCCTAATAAAAGACGCATATTGCACGCGCATGCAAAAATGAGCATATTGAACCAATGCAACGTGTCACAGCAGATCAGGTCGCCGAACGTGCGGGTGTTTCACGCTCAGCCGTTTCCAGGACCTTTACCAAAGATGCAAGCGTATCGGCCCGCACAGCGGAAAAGGTGCTGAAGGCGGCGAGGGAGCTTGGCTATCGCCCCAACGCGATCGCTTCCAGCCTCGCCAGCGGCAGCAGTAACATTGTTGCCCTGATCACGATCAGCAAGCCTGATTTCCGCCGGCCCTACCTGATCCATCACCTCAACAACGCACTTCAGAAAATGGGGCTGGTTCCCTACACGATCTGCGTTGACGAGAATTACCGGGGAGCCGAGACCCTGGCGCAAATCATTCAGATGCCGCTGAACACGGCAATCGTCAGCGCGGATGCGGTCAATGCATCTGACATAATCCCGTTTTGCATTCACAGTCCTCCCATTATGCTCAACAGCAATTTCTCGCAGGATGAGAGGGTCGACGTCGTGAATGTCGATGACGCGACGGGCATTCAACAGATGACCAGCTACCTCCATAACCGTAATCACAAAACCGTCTGGCTCGTCACGGCACGGCGCTCCTCATCAGCTTTCCATTCAAGAAGTGTCGGTCTTCTCGAAGCTTTGGCTCGAAGCGATATGAAGCTGATTGACAAGGAAGAAGGCGATTTCAGTTACGAAAGCGGGCAGGAGGCGTTTGACAAACTGTCATCGCGAGGGCCATTGCCCGACTGTTTGTTTTGCGCAAACGACGCAATGGCGATGGGGGCCATGGACACGGCCCGATTTGTACACGGACTTTCCGTTCCCAAGGACATAAGGATCATCGGCTTCGACGATGTACCTCAGGCTTCCTGGCCGTCCTACAATCTTCCGACCATCAAACAAAGCGTGGTGGATACGGTTGATGCAATCATGGAAATCATTCAGCTGCGTGTTGCGAAATCCAGCGACGAAAGCCGTATCACCAGAACTGTGCCGACATCTTTTATCGCTCGAGAATAAAGGGCGAGAATAGCAATGGGGCCAGTTTGGATGGCATTGCCAAGTTGATCATGGACGTCTTCGAAGGCGGCAGGTGGAGTTGAATAACGCGGCAATGCCGCATCAACTATTTTGCACATTCGAGCATTTGAGACTGCTCCATCGGAAAACTGGGTCTATTGGTGGTGCGTCGGCCAGGCGCGGGGATTTCGATGGCAGGTTTGCCTTCCGACACCGCATCAGTAGAGTGCTCCTGTTATGGAGTTTTCTTCAGAATTCTCTGGGCCACAGGATGTTAGTGGTTTTTAGCTTTTGCACTGCCACCCGAACGAAGCCCGCTCAGGTTGTTTCTAATTACATTTCAGGCGCCAGAGTATCCAAAGCTTTCCGTTCATCCTCTTTTGATAGCGGGTGGCTCAAACCGGACGATGACAGCCAAGCCTCAAGCGCATCAAGGGAAGACGCCGGCGCATATGTTCCGGGAGTTTCGGCTGAAGAAGCGATGGCAATCTTCGGCCGCCAGTCATCACCTTCCTGACACGCGACCGAGACCACCGACTGGCCGTCAAGGGCTTCATAGTCGAACTCCCGGCAAAGAACACTGTTCGCATCCATGAACGATGCAATCACGTTCAAGGTCGCCCCCGAAGTCAGCACAGTGCTGCCTCCGGATTCCAGCGTGGAAAGCACATTCGATATTTCTGGATCAGCAAGAGCTGCAACACCGATAGGCGCATCCGCAGGGCCGTTGCCGGAAGGCGCGAGTGCGACGCCTGCTGCCAATCCGACAGCAAGTGTGATGCTGGCGGCCATTGCCGACGGCCAGTATCTGACCCAGGTCTTCGGCTTGAAGGCTACAACGTTTTCCTCAGCTCCAGCCTCGTTCTGCTGCCCGTCTGCATCGAGCATGCGGGCAACACGCTGCGCAAGATCGTCCGAGACCGGAGGCAGGTCATTTGCTTCTGCTCTCAGCCGCTGTGCTGTTTCTGTGAACCTGTTCAGCTTTCGCTGCACTTCGGGGTCAGCCGCAGCCGCCAGTTCGACCTGGCGTGCTTCACTTTCGCCCAGTTCGCCATCCGCATAGGCCATGATCAGTTCGTCTGTCATCTCGGTCCGGTCCATCATTTGCCTCGTCTCAAACGGAAAACGTTCGTCTGCTCATTTTATTCCAACCCGGTCTGCCAGAGCACTACGCGCCCGGGACAGACGGCTCATGATGGTTCCCTTCGGCACATCCAGCACGTCGGCCGCTTCCGCATAGCTGAGTTCCTCAACACACACCAGAAGAAGGACTTCCCGCTGTTCCAGGGGTAATGTGTCGACGGCCTTCATGACCGAGACAAACATCAACCGAGCGTCTCCTGCGTGCTGCGTTTCTCCGGCAATCTGGGGACTGTCATCGACATCGAGTTCTGTGCCGCGCACGCGGTTCCTGCGCACCATATCGATCCAGGCATTCTTCAGAATGCGAAACAACCAGGCTTCTATTCTCGAGTTCGGGTCAAAGCTGGAGCGGGCCCTGAGAGCTCTTTCAATGGTGATCTGCACCAGATCATCTGCGATATCTCCATTTCTGCACAACGACAGCGCAAATCGCCTTAAACTCGGCAGTTTTTCTGTGAGAGCCTTGCTAAAACAGTCCGACATTCAACAGCCTTCCGAAAAAGAGGCAGCCTGGGGAATAACACGGCCGCTCAAACGTAATTGCAAGGACTACGGATGGCGGCCGGGATCTATTCCCGAAAAAAAACGCCGTGACTTGAAAGGGCAACATGATGACACGGTTTGTCGCAACGCTTTTAGCATTTCTGTTCTTGCTCTCGCTTGGAGATCGGGGAATGCACTATCCGCTGTCGGATTCAGGACCTTCCAGCGCTTTCGCGGACGACAGTGACGATGATGACGACAGCGACGATGGCGATGATGACGACGACGACGATAGTGACAACGGAATCAACCAGTCTTCAAGGTCGTCTTCGTCCAACCGGTCATCCAGCGGATCGACTGAGGCGGCACCGTTCCTGAACCCGTTGCGCCGTCTCTTCGGACCTCGGAGATCGGAAAAGCGTGCAACAAACAGACCGGTCGCACCGGCCCCGGTTCCGCAATTGCAATTCGCGTCCGGAGAAATCGTGGTTCTCAATCTCACTACGCAGGACCTGCAGCAACTCCTGGGAGACGGGTTCCGCGTACTGGAGGAGCGAACGGTACCCGGCAGCCAGCGGCGATATTACCGGCTCGCGGTGCCCGACACCCTGTCCTTGCCCGAAGCACGCGACGCTGTCCGCGCACTTCCGTCAGGTGAAAACACCGATTTCAATCATTACTACAGACCAGGATCTGGCGATCTCGATTGCCAGAAGGAAAATTGCGCTGCATTCCGGATGGTCAACTGGCCGTCGACATCTTCCGGACATACGAACGCCTGTGCCGAACCCGCTCCGATTGGAATGATCGATACCGGCATCAACCAGCGCCATAGCGTTTTCAAGAATGCCAGACTGGAGGTCATCAGCCTTCAGGACGAGGCTCTGCCTGCTTCGAAGAAAAGCCACGGAACCGCTATTGCTTCAATTCTTGTCGGCCAACCGGGCACTCGGGTACGCGGTCTCCTTCCGAATGCTGAACTCATCGCCGTTGATGCCTTTCATCTAGAAGGCCGTGACGAACGGACAGACGCATTCACCCTGGTGGATGGGCTCTACCGGCTGGTTGAGAAAGATGTAAGTGTTGTCAATCTGAGCTTGGCAGGGCCGCCCAACGTAGTCGTCGCGACTGCCGTCAGGGATCTTGTCAAAACACGCGGCATCGCAGTTGTCGCGGCCGCGGGCAACAGGGGGCCAAGCGCAGAACCTGCCTTTCCTGCTGCCTATCCTGAGGTTCTGGCGGTCACGGCCATTGACCGGAACAAGAGAATCTACAGACGCGCCAATCGCGGCGCCCATATCGACCTTGCAGCGCCGGGTGTGAATGTCTGGACGGCGGCCTCGGTCAAGGGAGCAAAATGGAAAACGGGAACATCATTCGCGGTTCCTTTCGCGACGGCCGCCGTTTCCTTGGTGGCCGCACGGCAACCCGAACTGACACCCGACGAGATATATATGCTCCTCAAATCGAAAGCTGAAGATCTGGGAGAAGCAGGACGAGATGCAGTCTTCGGAGCTGGTCTCCTCTCTGCAGATGATCTCTGCTGAGGTCTTGCTCGGGCTGCAGGATTAAAGAACCGGCTTCTCCGACAGGAAAACCAGGGTTATTTTCTCGCGTTGGGCCAACTTTTGAACACCATGCATAAGTTTCGGATCCCGGGCGAGAAAATCATCATGGATCACGAGCAGCCGGGGCCTGCGAAGAAATGCGCGTATAATCCTTAGCCGTAGCCTATCGGTCTCCGACCGGTTGACGGCCGTGGCAGGCATCCAGTCCGGTTGCTTGCCGAATATCCGTTCCAGTTCGCCAAGCAGCTTATCGCTTGAGCCGGATTTCGACCCCAGGTTGACTGCCGGACGGCGCATCTGGTGATGCGGTATTCCATTGGCAGGAGACACCAGCGCAACGTGTCGCCAGAGCGTTTTCCTGCCCAATTCCGTAAAGGTCGTTCCACCAAGTGACAGGCGATCCAGCAAGTCGTCATGCGTCATGCCGCAAAGGCTTAGCGAAATACTGCGAAGGTCCTGCGGCTTCTCTTCAACGAGATTGCAGCACGCCTTCGGGAGTATCAACGCACTCAGATGTTCGCCGGACGGCAGCGGAAGGTTGTCGATCGCAATCGGTTCTTCCCAGGAAACATCGAGTGGTTTTCGCGGCACCATTGGTGACATGACTGGCAACTTGAAGACCGACGTCAACTTTTCCCGTGCCACTCGGCTGGCCTCAAAATACTCGACCCCGGCCGCTCCTGCCTCCAGTTGCGTTACGACAAAAGCGAATACCAGCAAAAAGAGCGCAATCTTGAAATCTTCGCCATTCGTGACAAGCGCGTAAAGAACAACAGCAACAGGAAAGGCAGCCCTGCTCAACGCCCTCAGGGTTCCGGAGAGGGTTGCTCGGGTTGTGAGGCTGCTGCAGACTTCGGAACTTTTTAGGGCGAGCCTGTTCAAAACAGGTTGAAGCTTACCGTGCAACAGCAAAGGCAGACGTTCGGGCAACACCCGGCCAAGCAGTAATGCGATGCTTCCTCTTTGCCGCCGAGACCGCCTGATACTCGATCGCAACGGATTAGCTACAAGAGCGATCCCTCCGGCCCAGAGGCAAAGGGTGCCGAGAAGAGGCAATACAAAATCCGGTTCCTGCCATAAGCTCCAGACAGCAATTGTTCCCATAGTCGGCACAAGAGTGACAAGTGCCAGCATGCCCTTTGAGAGCCAAAGCTTGATTGCCCCCAGATCATTAACCAACCGTGTCAAGGACAGGCCTACGCCTGGCGACTTTCCGTCAATTGGCAGCAAAAGAGCATGGCGAGCGTAGGCCAGCCTGACATCATGCACAAAGGAAAGCGCGAAACGCTCAGCGTATCGGGATTGGGCAACGTAAAGCGCTAGTGCCGTAAATGCGGATACGAGAAGCGCAGCAAGAACGGGCATTCCGTAGATCGCAGGATCACCCTTCAGCAGGGCTGCGGAACTCAGGGACAGAGCGATGGCTCCCAGCGACTGTATGATCCCATTGAAGACCAGACCAACACAAATGAAAACGCGCCGGGCGCTCCACAAGGGTGGAAGGCCCGGCTTTGCATTTTGCATGCTCATATCAACCTGCCGCCGACAACCTGGTTGAGACAGTGTTCTCCATAAACTCGGAGATCGTGGCAGCGGCTTCCAGGTCACTTAAGGAATAGGCAGAAACATCCAGATGTGCCGTCGCTTCGCGTGCGGCCAGGGGAGAACGCATGACTGCTCCCGACAGTCCAAGAACGTCATAGCCCAGACTTTCGAGCCGTTTGATCCCGTCAACGGCTCCAAGTGCGTCGCCTGCCGCAAAGACAACGCCGTCGAACAGGGACTGCACCAGCGGACTTGCCGCGACCTGGCGGGTTTCATCCTGAAACAGGCCGTCAGCGATCTCGACAACAGCAAGATCACAGTCCATGCGGTTTAACGTTCTGAGCAGGTTTCGGGTCGTGGAGACTATCGTGTCGATAGAAGTGCCGAACGTTGTCGCGAGACCGGCATCCGTGAAATCCAGGACCTTGGCGGCGCCTGAATCATGCATGAGCCACGGGTCACCGCCTGCGGCAGTTCCGGTGATCTTGAGCGCTCCCACCCGGTAACCGCTTTTCGCAAAACCTCTGACCAGGGATGCAGCCGTAGCGGTCTTGCCGGCGTTCATCGAAGTCCCGAAGACACCGAATACTGCAGAAGGAAGAGCACCTGCCAGAGTTGGCAGCGCGTACTGCTTCAGGTTGATGGCGCTTCCATCTGCGCCGCAAAGCACACCAACAGGTTCGATTGCCGTGGGTCCGGAAAGCTTGTCGTGCCAGGAGACAGCCTTGGCGGCAATACCCCCGGCGGCAACCATATGACAAGGTTCCAGCGTCTCCGGCACGTAGGCTTCGTATTGATCAGGGGCATATCTGTTGCCGTAAGCCAGCAGGACTTCGTCGCCCGCATGAAGCGTTGCCTTGCGGCCACTCGGCAATTCAATCCGGCTATGCGAGCCGATCGCGGTAATCCTTGCAAGAACCAGATCACCGGTTGTTGGCGCATAGGTTCCTTGCATCAGATGCACACATTCTTCGAGGTTCACGCGCCGCACGGCATAAGAGCGTTTGGCGGCCAAAAGGCGGGGAAGTGCAATCGTTTCCATGTCCGTTTCTCTCATCACTTGTCGCAACCGCAACGTTGCGGTCATGAGGGAAACGAGCGTCGCCGTAACTTATTCCATGCCGCGCATAGCATTGTGACAAGTTCTTTGATCGGCAGCGGACTAGGAGTTTAGTGGAGCCTTGATGTAATTGCTTTTGAAGTCAGAATTGGCAAAAAAATAATTCCCTTCAGATTCATGCAATGAGTTCTTGGGTCCGCAGCGGCGGTCGAGTGTTCTCCGCTGATACTCCCGACGAATGGCTCATTTCTCGGTCCGCAACAAACTCGATTACGCCGATGATTGTGAGCTATTCGCGCTCCCAGGGCGTCAATCTTTGTCGTTTCTTTTGCGGCTTGCGTCGCGTCGAAACGAATTTTTTAAAGAGTGACACCTTCCAAGGGGTCTGTCGCAAAAACTTCCCACCAACTCCAAGTGGCCATTGCGGTCACCGATCAAGCGGCAAAGTTCGTAAACTGCTTGAATGGACAGACTTCATCCGTGAACTGACCCTTGCGGATCATACCTGTGACCTCAATGCCAGCCAGCGTTGATGCGGCTGCCTCGAAGGAGTTGAACCCAAGCATGGAACGGGTCCGGCGTTTGATGAAACGGTGATCCTGCTCGACAATATTATTGAGATATTTGATCCGCACCATCTCGATTGGGACTGGGCCGCCGAAGCGCTTCAATATTCGATTAATTTCGTTGATGTCGACGGTGTTGGCGCCACTCTTGTCGATCATGATTTTTCACGGCATACCGTTTGTTTCAAGAGCGCGAGCGAAGAATTTTGTGGCTGCTGCCTTGTGCCGGCGTCTAGACAGCATGAAGTCCAACGTCTTTCCAAACTTGTCGACCGCCCGGTAGAGACAGACCCATTTTCCCTTTACGAAAGGGCAGGTTTCATGCATTCGCCAGGACCGATCCACTGGGCGTTTGCGGCGACGGGCCTCGGCGGCCACCTGCCTGGCATACTCGGCGACCCAGTGGTTGAGCGTCGCATGATCAACTGTCATGCCGCGTTCAGCGAGGATTTCCTCAAGGTCGCGATAAGACACGCCATAGCTGACGTAAAAGAAGACCGCGAATAAGAACACGTCTTTTGGGAAGTGAACAACTTTGAAGGAAATGGCCATCGCACGTCTCCAGAACACCGGAAAATCAACGATGACCTCCTACCTCCAAATCGGCTCATGAAAAGTTTGCGGCAGGTCCCAAGGTTTTCGCTCATCATCCGATCGAGCCCCTAGATATGCAGAGCGTGTCCCAAAGCGCGCAGACAGGCTTCCTGCAGTCCCTCGGATTGGGTCGGGTGAGCATGAATGGTTCCCGCAATGTCTTCCAGACAGGCACCCATTTCAATGGCCAGAGAAAACGCCGCAGACAATTCGGATACACCTGTTCCCACAGCCTGCAGCCCGAGAACGGCGTGATCGGCTTCCCGCCAAACAACCCGAATGAAGCCGTCTTCCCGTTCAGTCGTCATGGCCCGCCCGTTGG
>JBCCVB010000213.1:0-8906 GCA_039195965.1 Pseudomonadota bacterium | reverse complement strand
TTTCCGGAACGACACCCCCGAATTCCGTATGCTCATCAATCTGCGAGCGAATTGTGTTGGAGAGAATCTTTTTCTGAAACGGGCCCTGAACCACGGCAGCTGCCGTTTCGTCACAGCTGGTTTCAATTCCAAGCACCGTCAGATTGGTCGCATTGTCTTTTGAATTGACTGAGGTCATTGATCTTACAGCTGTGGCCTGTGATAGGACATAATAACAAGAGACAATCAGCGTGCCCGATGCTTTGTTAGCCGGGCGTAACATCTGGACGGTAAGCCTTGCAATCAAATCCTTTGCGTATCGGAACCCGGGGAAGCGCACTTGCGCTGGCTCAGGCCCATGAAACCCGCGATCGTTTGATGGCCGCTCATGGCCTTTCCGAGAGTGACTTCGAAATCGAAGTGATCAAGACATCCGGCGACAGGATCCAGGATCGACCCTTGTCCGAAGTCGGCGGCAAGGGGCTTTTTACCAAAGAGATCGAGGAAGCGCTCCTGGACGGCCGGATCGATCTGGCGGTTCATTCTTCTAAGGACATGCCGACAGTTTTGCCCGATGGGCTGGCCTTGACGGCGTTTTTGCCGCGCGAAGACGTACGCGATGCCTTTCTGTCACCCAAAGCCGGCACCCTGACCGATCTGCCTCACGGGGCAGTCGTCGGGTCAAGCTCCTTGCGTCGTCAGGCGATGATCAAGAAGCTGCGGCCCGATATCGAGGTGGTGATGTATCGCGGCAATCTGCAGACCCGCTTGCGCAAGCTCGCGGAAGGAGAGGTGGATGCGACGCTTCTGGCTGCAGCCGGTTTGAATCGGCTTGGACTCGAAAAGGAAATTACCAGCCTTCTCAGCATCGAGGAGTTTCTGCCTGCTGTCGGACAGGGAGCAATATGCATTGAAAGCCGGGAGAATGACGACGCAACGCTGAAAATGCTTGCAGCCATCCACGACGGGGAAACCCAAATCCGTCTTGATGCGGAGCGAGCATTTCTGGCTGTTCTGGACGGCTCGTGCCGAACGCCAATCGGCGGTCTGGCGACACTTGAGGGCGAGACACTTCATTTCAAGGGGATTGTCTTGAAGCCGGACGGGTCGGAAGCTCACGAGGCTGAACAAAGTGGTCCCGTGGACGATGCGGTCCAGATCGGGAAATCTGTCGGCTATACGCTGAAAGCGAAAATGGGCCCCGGCTTCCTGACCGGGCAATAGTCCATGCGGTTTCTGGTGACACGACCGCAGCCCGACTGCAAAAGCACCGCGGACAAGCTGCGGGCGGCGGGTCATGTCGCAGACGAAACTCCGGTATTGCTGTTCCGGCCGACCCCTCCGGAACGATTTGACCTGTCGAATGTCACTGCGCTGGCGCTCACGAGTCGCAGGGCGGTCGATGTTCTCGCAGCTCATAGCCAGTTTCCCGATTTTCGGAAGCTTCCGGTTTTTACCGTTGGCGACAAGACTGCAGCGGCCTGCAGGAACGCCGGGTTTTCCAGGGTTCATTCAGCTTCCGGGGATGTTACCGCACTGGCGCAGCTGGTTTTGGATCGGCGTCACAGTCTGGATGGGGGAAGCGTGCTTTACCCCGTAGCGCGGGAGCGAGCAGGGAGCCTTGAATCGGTTCTGAGCGAAAACGGCGTTCCGTGCAGCGCGCCGGTTGTTTACCGTATGGATCATTCCAGGGCGCTATCACCTGACGTGCTCGATGCCCTGCGTTCGTCGGCTTATGATGGCGTACTCGTTTTTTCCAGGCGAACGGCTGCGACATTTTTCCAGCTATTAAAGTCGTATGAGCTTGATCACATTTTTTCCAGTTTGACGATTTACTGCATCTCGCGACAAGCGGCGGAGCCCCTATCTGATTATATGAGGGTGCATGTTGCAGATGCGCCCTGCGAAAAGTCGCTCTTGGATCTGGTGTTAGCAGAGTGTTAACCAGAACCGGGGGAGTCGTTGTTTTGCAGCGCGCAATTGTCCCTGTTGCAGTGGTACCGCTCCGCAATCAGGTGTGTATAGTGAAGGTGTTGGAACCGGTTAGGGTTCAGGAGGAGATCAGATGGCGACGGACAAGAAATCTTCTGGCGGGAATTCCTCTTCGGGAGGAAAAGGGCCCGGGTCGTCGGACAAACCGGACAGCAAGAGTGCATCCTCCTCTTCAGGAACATCCAAGCGGCCCGTCACGATTGATCTGAAAGCCGAGAAGGTTGATGCAAAGGCGGGAAGCGGAACATCGTCGGCTTCCAGGGCAAGTGTTCCAAAGTCTGGCGGCTCTGCTTCGACAGACGGCAAATCGGAGGCGTCCAAGCCACAGGCGTCTTCCGGTACGAGCAAGCCTTCTTCTCCTTCTTCGTTTTCGTCCTCATCAACTTCCGGAAGCAAAACATCAGCGACCAGCACAACTGCGGGTGCGTCTTCCTCGACAGCTTCCAGGTCCACCGGTTCGTCAGCCTCCGGCAAACCGTCGGCTTCGACAGGCTCCGGATCTAGTTCAACCGGATCTGCGAAGACATCCACGTCCTCTTCAGCGACAGCGGGTGGCGCCAAGCCGTCGGGTTCGACCACGTTTTCCAATCCGCCCGCAGCTGAAGAAAAGCATGGTGTCGGTGCGTTCGGCGTTCTGATGGCAGCTGTCATCGGCGGTGCAGTCGTGCTTGGCGGCGGCTACGGTCTTTATCAGGCCGGTATCGTGAAGCTGCCTGCTGAAGCGAACCAGCAGATGACAAGTGCACTGAGTTCGGCGGAGCGCAAGATTGCCGATCTTGAAAGCAAACTCGGCGAAGTGAGTTCCGCTGTCAGCAGTCAGAATGTCGGTAGTGGCTTGTCCGCGCTTGAAACAAAGGTGTCTTCTCTTGAGGGCAAGATCGAGTCAGCTTCATCTTCTGCCGCAACCGACCTGGCACCGGCATTCGATGCCCTGAAGAGCGACTTTGAAAACCTGCGAAGCGAGATTGAGAACAGTGTTGGCGGAACCGGCGAGGGAACGCCGATCAACCTGAAACCTCTGGAAAATCGTCTGACGGCGCTGGAAGATGCAGCGAAAGGTCAGTCTGCCGCAGAGCAGGTGGATCTCGGTCCGTTGGAAACACGCCTTGCAAAGCTTGAGACCGAAGCAACGGCCAGTACATCCGAGGCTGGGAAACTTTCCGGCTCGGTAACAGGTCTTGAGACGCAACTAAGCGACTTGAAGACCTCCCTCGCGGAAGTTCAGAACCGTTTGCAAAACACTGAAGCAACGGCCAAAGCCGCGCAAACAGCGGTGTCAACGTCGGATGTTTCTCTCAAAACGCTCGCCGACAGCCAGGCCAGGGCAACGGAAACGCTTTCCAGCCTGTCTGCCGATATCAAGGCGGTCGGAGATGCGAATTCCGCTGCTCTTGAAGACATCCGGGCCGAACTGACGGCGATTTCCAAGCGGTTGTCACAGGTCGAATCCACGATGGGGGATGCGACAGCGCGAGAAACGGCTGCGCGGGCTTTGTCCGTATCTGCGTTGAAATCGGCTGTCGATTCAGGGCGTCCTTATGAAACGGAACTTGCAGCAGTCAAGGCGGGACTGCCGTCCGATATCGACCTGAAGGCTCTGGAAGCCAATGCCGAATCCGGCGTGGAACCGGTATCGGTTCTGATTGCACAATTTCCGTCTGTTGCCCGCAGCATGTTCCAGACGTTCTCCGAGCCCGATCATTCCGGCGATGTACTCGACAGCCTTCTGGCGAGTGCAAAGTCGATCGTTTCGGTCCGCGGACCGGGGGATGCAGATGGTTCTGGTCCGGAAGCAGCATTGCGACAAATGGAAAATGCTGTCTCAAATGGCGACTTGAAGGAAGCGCTGGTTGCCTATGGCAAGTTGCCTGAAGCGGCGCAGACCGCGGGCGCGGACTGGGCGGAACGCGCCAGGGCCCGTGTCGCCGTTGATGCGCTAACGGACAAGGCTTCGCAGGAAGTGCTGAATGCGCTGGCCGCACAAGACAGTTAATCGGCGACCGGTGAACCGGCTGACCGCTAGTAATGATTTTCAGCCGGTGACTGCCGGCATGCCTCGGGAGCGAGCTTTATGATCCGCGTCCTTTTCTATTTCGTTTTGCTGTTTGCGCTGGCATTGGGCTTTGCCTGGATGTCTGACCTGCCCGGCACGATTTCGATCACCTGGAACGGTTATGTCTGGGAGCAGCCGCCGATTGTTGTCGCGCTCGTGGCCGGTGTTGCGCTGGTTGCCTTTCTGGCAGTCGTGTGGCTGATCCGGGTGATCCTGAAATCACCGCAAATCGCCACCCGGTTTTTCCGGCGTCGGCGCAAGGACAAGGGTTACACAGCGCTTTCGCATGGCTTGATTGCGCTGGGAACCGGCAATGCAAAGCTTGCACGACGCTACGGCCTAGACGCTGATCGTCTGCTTGCCGAGGAACCTGCCGCGAAATTGCTGCTTGCGCAGACAGCGCAGCTTGCCGGCAAGGATGACGAAGCCCGTCAGCGCTTTGAAGCGATGCTGGAAGATCCGGAAACAAAGGCTCTTGGTTTGCACGGTCTCTTTGTTGAAGCCGAGCGTCACAAGGAACCGGTGGCTGCCCGACATTACGCGGAAGAGGCGGCAAAGACCGCGCCTGGGCTGGAATGGGCCGGCAAGGCTGTTCTCGGCTATCAAGCGGTTGCCCATCATTGGGATGAGGCCCTCAAGACGCTTGAGCGCAACTACGCTGCCAAGCTTCTGGACAAAAAGACTTACCGCCGCCAGCGGGCCGTTATCCTGACCGCGCTGGCCATGAAACTGGAAGACGGTGAGCCTGAGCGCGCCTACTCTCTGGCCAAGGAAGCCCACGGACTTGCCTTGGATCTTGTTCCTGCTGCCGTGGTTACGTCCCGGTTGGCGACGCGCAGAGGCGATATCCGCAAGGCGTCCAAAGTGCTGGAGGCCACCTGGCGGCTGTCACCACACCCAGAACTTGCGGAAACATATGCCCATGTTCGTACAGGGGATTCCGCCGTTGATCGGCTGAAACGCGTAAAGTCTCTCTCGGCGCAGCGGGCCAATACACCTGAAGGTGCCTTTGCGGTTGCCCGCGCTGCCATGGAAGCGCGTGAGTTCGATGAAGCTCGCGCACAGCTGAAAAAGCTGTTGCAGTCCGAGCCGACCCGTAACGCTTACCTGTTGATGGCGGAACTTGAAGAAGCCGAGCATGGTGACAAGGGCCGTATGCGTGATTGGTTGGCGCGCGCGATCAAGGCACCGCAGGACAAAGCCTGGATCGCCGACGGTATCGTGTCAGCGGAATGGCAGGCCGTTTCTCCTGTCACAGGAAAGCTGGATGCGTTCCAGTGGACCGCACCAATTGGCATGAGCGAAGAGGAAGGCGAGTTATTGGAAGACAGCCTTTTCGAGGCTCCGGCCTTGCCTGCCGCCGCGCCGGTTCAACAGACCGTTGTGGAGAAGGATGAGCCCCAGGAAGACGCAAATACCGTTGACCTGACCGCCGAGCCGGTCGCAAAAAAAGCTGAAACGGCACCTGCCGAGGAAAAGAAGCCGGAAGCTGAGTTAGCGCAACCTAAGGAAACCGCTCCATCTGCAGCCGATGCCAAACAGGGCTACGAAGGAACGACGGATGACGTCAAGTTCGCTCCCGCGTTGAAAGACCTGCCGGACGATTCGAAGGGCTCGAAAGCCGGAGTTCAGGCTCAGACGCCGGACAAGGCGGCACAGGCAGATACCGCGTCCAAGGATACAGACGAAAAAGCCAAGCCTGACGATAAACCGGTTGCGGCCACAGGAAATGGTGCTGATAGTTCCAGTGAGAAAGAAGCCGAGCCTGGTAAAGACGCCGAGAAGGGTGTCAAGGCAGAAGCCGCTGAACAGGCTGGAGACAAGGACGATATGAACCGTCCGATTGAGTTTCCGCTTTCGCGCATGCCAGATGATCCCGGCACAGAGGAAGAGGAAGAAGACAAGTCTTCAAAATCAACCAGGCCAAGATTCTTCAACTGATCTTGCCGAAATTGGTTTCGGTGGACTTTCCGGTCTGGCGAGGCAAACTCTTCTCCTTCTTGAAGGAAGATGTGATCTTCCTCCAAGAAGGATGTTCTTGGGACTTGCATCGAGCGTCAAGCTCCGGTAATTAGCGGCCCACTCGGGCACGCGCTCGAGGCAGGCGCTGCTAAGCGCCGCTTGGGTTTTCCAGGCACAAGCCGCTGTAGCTCAGATGGTAGAGCACGTCATTCGTAATGATGGGGTCGTAGGTTCGAGTCCTATCAGCGGCACCAGTTTAGACAGTTGATTTAATTGTCTATTTTACTCTTCTGACAACATAGAATTCCGATTGGACAAAGCTGCTGTCACACAACAGTCACAGCGAGATCCATCATGGCATCGATTAGAAAGCGCAACGGTAAGTATCAGGTTCAAGTTAGGAGGAACGGTCTGCTTGTTGCCTCAAAAACATTCCACACGCGGTTAGACGCAAGGGAATGGGCTAGGCAGACGGAGGTTCGAGTCGATAGGGACGAACTGGAACCAAAGAAATCTGACCTCAAGAAGTTCAAATTGGCAGACATCGTCTCACGCTATCTGGAAGAAATTGTTCCGCAAAAAAAGCAGTCAGTTGAACCGTTCTTCCTGAGAGCCTTCCTCAGACACTCGATCTGTTCCAAACGTCTTGACCAACTGACTAGCGCAGATGTTGCTGCCTATCGTGATGAACGACTAGAGACCATCTCTCCTACCAGCTTGAAGCGACAACTCGCTCCAATCAGTCATGCATTCGAGATAGCCAGAATTGAATAGGGAATTCCTATCAAAGAGAACCCCGTCGAAAAGCTGAGACTAAAGGCCCGGGATAACAGACGAGAACGCAGGCTCAAGAACGGCGAACAGGAAAAACTCCTTCAGGCAGCCAAAACACGACAAAATCCCTTGATCCAAAAGGTCGTCAAATCGCAATTGAGACAGGCATGAGAAGGGGCGAGATCCTTGGGCTATGCTGGGGTCATGTGGACCTCAAAAGGCGCTCAGTGACTATCCTAGACTCAAAGAACGGCTATTCACGCACGATTCCACTGACACCGGGAGCTTTTGCACTTTTGCAGGCGATGAAGGAACTGGCCGGGGGCGAAGGCCTGAGATCACAACGGGTTTTTCCTCTGACAGCGGTTGCCTTGCGGATGGTATGGGAAAGAATGCTGGCAAAGACATATATCGTGGATCTGCACTTCCATGACCTGAGGCACGAGGCCATCAGTAGATTTTTCGAAATGGGCTTGACCGTACCAGAGGTGGCTTCGATCTCAGGGCACCGAGACCTGAAAATGCTGATGCGGTATGCCCATGCTGACACGACAAGGTTGGCAAGGAAGCTGGAAGCTGCTGAATAGGTGGACGCTTGGGGCGGCCAGGACAATTTAAGATGTGCAGGTCAGGGCGATAACTTTGTAATTCCTATTTTGCGGGCTACCGTATGAAGAATGCTGACAATTTCTGGTTTGAGTTATTTCGATGACCATTGCTGATGCCGACGCCGGGAGTGAAACAGTCGATGACCTCCACAACGGCAAGTGGGCGGATCTGTCCCTTCAGCTTTCCAATGTCTTTGATTTTGTCGTTGATCCGATGGTTGATCAGGTCATTGATGCAGAAGGGATAACGAGGAATCGGACAAATCTTCGAAACCAGAAGAACGCCTTAAGTTTTCTCATTGCAAACCTTCTGCAGCTTCATTTGATGGATGCCAGTGCCTATTGTCGGGTTGATAGGAGCAATGGGTTCTATCGATCCTCCCCTTACAACCCTTTTCGTATTGGTGCTCGTGCCCTTCGGAGATGTTTTGATTTTCTGAGGGACAATGGGTTTATCGAGGTTCGCGGAGGGAATTTCAATCGATCCGGGGAAGGTTCTCCCGGAGGATTGGTCACCCGATGTCGCGCGCAAACAAGTCTACTAGTGGCCCTTGATCCCTCTGAAACCGAGGAGGGAGAAATCGGGGAAGCTGTTTCTCCGGGTATTACTAGGAACACTAATTCTATCAATGACATAAACTCAATTCAGTCCCTGTCACTCTTCAGGAGAGCTCCTCTTCCTATCATCAGAATGAAGAATGAGAACAAGGACCTAATTGAGACACCCGAGCACCCTGACTTGAACCGAATGACAACCGATCTTGCCAGGATCAATGATTACCTTGAGGACCATTGGATAGACCTATGTATCCCAGATGCAGAACTGCCTCAGGCATTGACGAACCAAGAAACTAATGAAGATGGTCTTCCCGGTCAGCGCATAAATTCCCGTTCTCACCTCAACTTAGCCACGCAGAGGACACTCTACCGAGTTTTTAACTATGCATCATTTGACCATGGTGGCAGGTTCTACGGTGGCTGGTGGCAACAGATAAAGAGCAAGTACCGCAAGTTCATCACGATCAACTGGCATCCGGTCTCAGAGATTGATTTCTCCAGTATGCAACCGGCCATCCTATATGCGCTGGAGGGCATACCTGCCCCTGAAGATGCCTACGTGGTCGACGGCATACCTAGCGAGTACCGAGACTTGCTCAAGAAGATCCTCCTGCAAATCATCAACGCTGCTGACGAACATATGCGAGCACCACGACGTGAGGAACTGCCGGAAGGCATGTCCTTTCGAGGTTTGAAGGATGCGCTGAGGGCCAAACATTCTGCAATTAGTCGGCACTTCAATTCTGGTATCGGTACCCGAATACAGAGGATCGATTCTGACATTGCTGAAACGGTGATGCTCACAATGATGGAGGAAGGCCAACTGGTGCTCCCTGTGCACGACAGCTTCATTGTCCGATCAAGCGATGAAAACGTTGAAAGGCTGAAGGAGGTCATGCGTGAAGCTAGCGCCCACCATCTAAATCAAGAACTCAATCTAACCCTTGACCCAGAATGGATGGACGAACTGGTCACTGAAG
>JBCCVB010000212.1:0-9040 GCA_039195965.1 Pseudomonadota bacterium | reverse complement strand
CTCACTTGGGGTGCACTGAATGATGCAACGGGCGACATCAGCCGTCGGCCGAGCGGCGGATCGACCGACCTGAACCAGTTTGTGATCGACAACCAGCTGCAAAGCAACTTTCAGACCGGGTCGCTCAATCACACGCTTCTGACCGGCCTCGATTTCAAGCACTCAAAACGCAATTATCAATGGGGATTTGGTGACACGACCGGGCTCGACATCAACTGGCTAAACCCAAGTTATGGCAACCTGCCCGATATCTCCCTTGATATGTGGGCGAGTGATGAGGTCACGACCGCCTGGCAGCTGGGCTTGTACATGCAGGACCAGATCGAACTTGAGAACCTGACCGTGAGCCTGGGTGGCCGCTATGACTGGGCTGGTACCGAAGTCGACCAGTATTCCGGAGACGGATCCTCCTACTATGACGGTGCATTTTCGGGTCGGATCGGGGCGATCTACAATTTCGACAGCGGAATATCGCCGTATGCGAGCTACTCGACCTCATTCGAACCTTCGCTCGAGGCGGATCACAACAACAACGCTCTGGATCCGGTGACCGCACAGCAATGGGAAGCTGGCATCAAATACGCAACGGATGATGGCAGGTTCCAGGTCTACGCCGCAGCCTTCCACATCATGCAGCAAAACAAATCATCGACTGACCCGATTACCCGGGAAGTCTACCAGACCGGCGAAATTCGCAGTCAGGGCTTCGAAGTTGAAGGTCATGCACAGATCTCCGACAACTTCTCCCTCGTCGGGTCATACACATACGTGAACGCGGAAATCACAAATGACGAGGACGCGAGCAAAGTTGGATTGACGGTAGACCGCCTGCCGGAACATCTGGCAAATCTTTGGGGCCGGTATGAGTTTACCGAAGGAACACTGAACGGCTTTGGCCTCGGTCTGGGTGTCAGATACATCGGACGTAGTACAGATCGGACAAACGAAATCACTGTTCCCTCCGCAACTCTGCTAGATGCGATGGCGAGTTACGATTTCGGTGCCGTTTCCAACACGCTCGAGGGGGTCAAATTGCAGGTCAACGCCAGCAATCTATTGGACAAACGATACACAGCCAGTTGCGCCTCCCGATATGCCTGCTGGTACGGCCCAGGCCGCACAGTGACCGCCAAGCTCAAATACACGTGGTAATGCAATGAGCCTGTCACGCTCGAACCGTTTCCTGAGTATGGTCATGATGCTTTCAGTGCTAGGGGCACCGGCAAACGGGGTTCAGGCAGACGCAGGGTCTGCCTCGCCCCAGAATGCAGCCGCATCTCAAAGCATCGATCGAAATCCCGAAAACGGAAACAGACTTTGGCAGGACTTGCTTGCTCCGGAAGGCGCAGCTCAACAGCTGCGTCTGGAATTCAAGCCCGGAAGCTATGTTGCCGGCACGTTTTCCGTTGCTGGAAACCCGCTTCACCTGGATCTCGTTTCCGAAACCGGCGCCCACATAAGGCGGTTGGTGGCCGCGGACGGGTACATTGACGAGTTTCACTTCATTGCTCCACCGGAAACGGCCTATCTGAAAGTGCATTTTCCCGAACAATCAGGGGAGAGCGAGAGCAACTTTCGTGTTGAATTCAACAAGGTTGTTCAATCGGTTACGGAGCAAGGAGAACCTGAGACAAGCGAGAAGTTCATGAGCCCCGCGTTGCGCAAACTTGCTGCAAGCGGGCTCACCAACCACAAGGTCGACGAGTTCTGGTCCGAGCTTACAAGGAAGGGCACGCCACTTGTGGAACCAGGTGACGATGACACTTCGATTGTCACGTTCTTCTATCGCGGCGCGCAGTCCGGTGTGCGCATTCTGGGGTCTCCATCAGCAGACCACGATCCGATGTTCCGCCTGGAAGACACCGACATCTGGTTCCGCAGCTACAGGCTTCCTGCTTCGACACGCCTCTCCTACCGGCTTGCCCCTGATGTCCCGGAAATTCCAGGCACGTACTGGGAACGCCGGATAGCGATCCTTGCAACCGCACAGGCCGATCCCTTGAACAGATCACCTTGGCCACAATCCGCTTTGGATCGCTACAATCAGAAATCTGTTGTTGCACTTCCCCGAGCTCCGGAGCAGCCATTCGTTGGGGTTCAGCACGCCCGTTCAGGAAACATTGAGAATTTACCCTTTTCCAGCAACTCGCTGAAAAACACTCGCGATATCAGCCTTTACACGCCGCCGGGCTTTGACCCGCACGACCCTGACACCATTCTGCTGGTGCTTTTCGACGGCGCGGCCTATCAGTCAGTTGTGTCCGTACCGACGATACTGGACAACATGCATGCGGCAGGAATTGTTCCGCAGACGGCTGCCGTTCTCATCTCCAATCCGGACATGGACACGCGCAGCCGAGAGTTGCCTGGAGACGATGGCTTTGCCCATATGGTCGCCAGAGACATCATGCCACTTGTCCAAAAGAAACTCGGGAGCTCCATATCAGCAGACCGGACGGTTATAGCCGGTTCCAGTTTCGGCGGCCTTGCTGCAACCAGGCTCGCTTTGAAGTTTCCAGGTGTGTTTGGCAACGTCATCTCGATGTCCGGTTCCTATTGGTGGTCTCCTGACAGCTCATCGGGCGAAGAACGGGAATACACTGCCAGCCGCGTCGCTGCGCTCGACGCGGTAGACGTACGGTTTTTTCTGTCAGCTGGGTTGTTCGAGGCGGGTCGCGCCGATGGATTGGACATCCTGAACACAAACCGACACTTGAAAACCGTGTTGATGGCCAAGGGTTACGACGTGGAGCTTCGAGAATATGCAGGTGCACACGATTATCTTGTGTGGCAGGGAGCCTTGTCGGACGGCTTGATTTCACTGTTTGGCAAGGCCGGCAAATCAACGCCAAAAGACTGAAGTTTCAATAAGGTTACGACACACGAAACATCAGGAAATCTCAAGTATCCACAAACATCTTCCAAGACAAGATTGCACCAAAAACAAAAGAATCAACCTACCCACAACTTGAGACCAGCTTGAGCAAGTGATGCTAAATGAGCTACACTCAACCATTCCCCTAGGGGAGATTGAGCATGTATTTCGCAGTTGTACTTGTAATCCTTGTGCTGGGTTCGGTGGCTTTTCACCTGCTGAGCCCGTGGTGGATGACGCCGATTGCATCGAACTGGGGCTACATTGACGACACACTCGTCATCACCTTCTGGATCACCGGTGCGGTCTTTGCGGCAGTGACGCTGTTCATGGCTTATTGCCTCTTCCGCTTCCGGCACAGGGAAGGCTCGAAGGCGGCTTACGAGCCGGAAAACAAAAAGCTTGAGATCTGGCTGACCGCTGCAACGACTGTTGGCGTGGCAGCTCTGCTGGCGCCGGGACTTTATGTCTGGTCCCAGTTCATCAATGTCCCGGATGACGCCGGCGAGATTGAAGTCGTCGGCCTTCAGTGGCAATGGAACTTCCGCTTACCGGGAGAAGACGGTGTCCTCGGCACTTCGGACACCCATCTGATAACATTCGAAAATCCTCTTGGTCTGAACCCGGATGACCCCAACAGCGCGGATGACGTCATAATCGAGGCTGACGATCTGCATCTCGAGATTGGCAAGCCGGTCAAGATCCTGCTGCGATCGATCGATGTCCTTCATGATTTTTATGTCCCTGAATTCAGGGCGAAAATGGACCTTATTCCTGGGACCGTGACCTATTTCTGGATCACGCCGACAAGAACCGGGGAGTTCGAGATCCTGTGTGCCGAGCTTTGCGGCGTCGGCCACGCCTTCATGCGCGGTCTCGTGCTGGTCGACACAACAGAAGATTACCAGGCCTGGCTGGAGGAACAGCTTACTTTTGCGGAATTGACCGGAGACGCCAGTGTCAAGACCGCCTCCAGGTCCGGGCTCTGAGAACATAGGAAACGAAGCAGACAAAAAGGAAAAACAAACTGGAAGTTCCGGCGGGATCTGCCGGCCGGCGCTTCATGAAACAAGGAGAGCGCAATGGTCGAGTTCACGCCCAAGGCGGCTGGAACCGTTCCACCCGCGGAGGTCCCTGACGTTGAGCTTTACCATCCCAAGAGCTGGTGGACGAAATACGTCTTCTCGCAGGATGCCAAGATCATCGCCATTCAGTATTCCGGAACCGCGATACTGATCGGCCTTGTGGCCTTGGTCCTGTCCTGGCTCATGCGCCTTCAACTCGGGTTTCCCGACACGTTCTCCTTCATTACTGTCGAGGCCTATTATCAGTTCATTACCATGCACGGCATGATCATGGTGATCTACCTGCTCACCGCGCTCTTCCTGGGTGGCTTCGGGAACTACCTGATCCCGCTGATGATCGGCGCGCGAGACATGGCATTCCCATATGTCAACATGCTGAGCTTCTGGATCTACCTGGTTGCGGTCCTGGTGCTGGTCGCCAGTTTCTTTGCTCCCGGCGGCCCGACCGGGGCCGGATGGACCCTTTATCCACCGCAAGCGATCTTATCGGGCACGCCCGGTGGCCAGGAGGCAGGCATTTTGCTCATGCTTTCCTCGCTCGTTCTGTTCATCATCGGCTTTACGATGGGCGGCCTCAATTATGCGGTCACGGTTCTGCAGTGCCGTACTCGTGGCATGACACTGATGCGCATGCCATTGACGATCTGGGGCATTTTTACCGCAACCGTCATGGCGCTGCTGGCCTTCCCTGCCCTTTTTGTTGCCGGTGTCATGATGTTGTTCGACCGTCTGGTCGGCAGCAGTTTCTTCATGCCAGCACTTGTTGAGTTGGGAGAGCGACTGGACTATGGCGGCGGCAGTCCGATCCTGTTCCAGCACCTGTTCTGGTTCTTCGGCCATCCGGAGGTTTACATCGTCGCCCTTCCGGCTTTTGGCATCGTCTCGGACCTGATCAGCGTTCATGCACGCAAGAATATCTTCGGCTACAGAATGATGGTCTGGGCCATCGTGATTATCGGCGGCCTCAGCTTCATCGTGTGGGCACACCACATGTATGTCAGTGGCATGAACCCCTGGTTCGGCTTCTTCTTTGCGACCACCACTTTGATCATTGCCATCCCCACGGCCATCAAGGTCTATAATTGGGTGCTGACCCTTTGGCGCGGCGACATCCACTTCACCTTGCCCATGCTGTTTGCACTGGCCTTCATCGTCACCTTCCTCAATGGCGGGCTGAGCGGGCTCTTCCTCGGTAACGTGGTCGTCGACGTCCCGCTGTCGGACACCATGTTTGTGGTTGCGCATTTCCACATGGTGATGGGTGTCGCCCCGATCATGGTGATTTTCGGTGCAATCTATCACTGGTATCCGAAGATCACGGGTAGGATGCTGGACGAAACGATGGGCCGGATCCATTTCTGGGTCACCTTTGTCGGGTCGTATGCGATCTTTTTCCCGATGCATTACGTCGGACTGGTGGGTGTTCCGCGCAGGTACAACGAACTGGGAGACCTGCTCTTCGTACCGCCTTCGATCGCTGATCTGAATGCATTCATTTCGATTGCAGCCCTGATCGTCGGCGCTGCCCAGATGGTCTTCCTCTTCAACCTGCTCTGGAGCCTGCGTCACGGCAAGGAAGCGGGCGGCAATCCCTGGCGCGCCGCATCTCTTGAATGGCAGACACCCGCCACCCCGCCGGAGCACGGCAATTGGGGCAAGTCTCTGCCGGTGGTCTACCGCTGGGCCTACGATTACAGTGTCCCCGGAGCCAAGGAAGACTTCATCGCGCAAAACGATCCGTGGCCGGAGGAACCTGAGAGGTCGCCGGCATGAGTGTCATCCTGAGCTTCATTTTTCTGATCATGTGCATTGCCGGCTGGTGGCTGGCTCGCCACCACCTCTTGTCCAAGCCCTGGCTGGAACGCGGTGTTCCAGCAAGCGCCACCGAGGGTGCAGCTCCAGTCAACAGGACGGCGAAAGTCGGGCTCGGCGTTTTTCTGGCAGTGATCGGCGCACTGTTCGCACTTCTTGCCAGCGCCTACTTCGAGCGAATGGGCCTACCCGACTGGCGCGATTTCCCCTTGCCTCGCCTGCTATGGGTGAATACCGGAATGTTGATTGCCTGCAGCGCTGCTTTGCATTGCGCTCTGGCTGACGCGCGAAACGGAGCCTTGAAACCAGCCAGAAGCGGTCTCGTGATTGCGTCCCTGGCAGGGTTGGCCTTTGTCTTCGGACAGCTGGCGGTTTGGCTGCAGCTTGTCTCAGTCGGTCTCGGCGTCGCCTCCAATCCGGCCGTCACGTTTTTCTACCTGCTGACGGGCCTGCACGGGTTGCACATCCTGGGCGGGCTGGTCGCCTTGGCGTTCGCAGTCTCCAGCGCTTTTCACGGAACTGACTTGCGTCCGCTAATTCCCAGACTGGAACTCTGCACGATCTATTGGCACTTCCTGCTGGTCATCTGGCTGGCAATTCTGGTCGTGATCGCGGGCTGGGCGGAAGAGATCGTCGTGACATGCAGCCAACTTTTCAGCTGAGGGAACGTTTCAATGACTGATATGCCGCACACGAATGCAGAGTCGGAACGGCCGGCAGGCCTGAGCGGCATCACGACTGACTGGGCGTCCGACCAGACAGCTTTCAAGAACGTCTCCTGGGGCAAGGCCATGATGTGGGTCTTCCTCCTGAGCGACACCTTCGTGTTCGGCAGCTTTCTGGTGGCCTATATGACGGCCCGAATGTCGACAGTCGTCCCATGGCCCAACCCCAGCGAGGTTTTTGCTCTTCACATTGGCGGAGTGGAAATGCCGCTTCTCTTGATCGCGATCATGACATTCGTGCTGATTTCAAGTAGCGGAACCATGGCAATGGCGGTGAATTTCGCCTATCGGCGGGACCGCAAGAAAACGGCACTGCTCATGCTTGCGACAGCCGCGCTCGGAGCGCTTTTCGTCGGAATGCAGGCATTTGAGTGGGCAACTTTGATTTCACAAGATGTTCGACCCTGGTCGAACCCTTGGGGCGCGTCACAATTCGGCGCATCCTTCTTCATGATCACCGGTTTTCACGGAACCCATGTCACCTTCGGCGTGATCTTTCTCCTGATCGTCGTACGAAAGGTTTTGCGAGGCGACTATGACACCGGCAAGCCCGGGTTCTTCACCAGCCGCAAGGGGCGCTACGAATGCGTCGAGATCATGGGCCTTTACTGGCACTTCGTCGACCTGGTGTGGGTGTTCATCTTTGCATTCTTCTATCTTTGGTAGGACGAACCAATGACGCAGTCAGAAGCTCAGACGCATGTATCAACAGAACAAGCTCAAAGCGATGAAACGGGCACGAATACGCATGCCGAAGGTCAGCAGCACCCGATCAGAGTTTACCTGGTTGTCTGGGGGTGGCTCTTCGTACTGAGCCTGGCGTCCTATCTGGTCGATTATGCCGGGCTGGAAGGCTATCTCAGGTGGACCCTGATCCTGTTTTTCATGCTGTTGAAGGCAGGCCTTATCATCGCGTATTTCATGCATATGGCCTGGGAACGCCTGGCTTTCTCCTACGCAATCATACTTCCACCGGCGGCCCTGCTCGTCTTCGTTTGGATCATGGCAATGGAGTCAGACTACACACTGCTGACGCGAACCATCTTCTTTGCAACAGGCGAATGAAGTCATGCCTCTGTGTCCCGGCCCATTTTGAAGTTTCTTCGGCAAATGAGCACTCGCACCATTCAATACACAGACAAAGGGCGATCATTTCTGACCGCCCCCAACACACCCGATTTTGTTGCGCTTGTTACGTAAACCGGCCCCAAAACTTGTAAGCCCGATCAAGCCTCTGCAACGTATCCTCCTGCTGCCGGCTCAAACTACGTTCCTGCCGGACAAGAGGTTCTATCCGGGAGTTGATAGCATTCCTGCGATTTTCTGCATATCTTTTCAACATTTAACATCTCCAAGTTTGTGTATCCTTGAAGATAATTTGGTTATTTTTCTTCCAAATTTAAGTCATCTTACTTTTAGTTACATAATTTTAACCTCATGTTCATGAGACAGTTAATCCAGTTTGCTTTCTCCCACCCCTAATTCCATGACACAAGCTCAACAAAGCGAAAACGCCTGCGATCACGATGACCGCAGGCGTTTGAGAGGTCCCGATCTGTTCAAAGACAAGGTTCAATGTCCGGACGTATCGATAACCTTTCGATACACGTGCCAGGTTGCATGCGCGAGGATTGGAAGCACAACGGCGAGGCCAAGCAGCAGAGGCAAGGATCCCAGGACCAGGCCTCCGGCCACGATCGCGCCCCAGGCCAGCATCGGTACGGGGTTCATCAGGCAGGCCATGACGGATGTCTTTATGGCCACATAGGCGCCGACATCCTGATCAAGCAGCAGTGGCAGGGAAATAACCGACGTCACAAGTGCGGCAAGAGCGAACAGAAAGCCGACGGCATTGCCAACAATGATCAGCGCCCAACCGTTTTGCGAGGTCAGAACATCCAAAAGGAAAGGTCCAAGTGCTTCAGGAGGTGTCGCGCTGTAAATCCCCACATACAGCATTTGCGCTACGAACAGCCAGGCGAGGAAGAGCACGATCAGCAATCCGCCAACGACAGCTATCGCAGGCAAGGCGGGCGTTTTCCAAACCGTAAGGGCGTGTTTCCAGGATGTGTCCATCTTGAGTTCACGCCTTCGACTGATCTCGTAAAATCCCAGCGCAGCAAACGGCCCAATCAATGCAAATCCGGTGACCAACGGATAAATCAATTGCAGGTAATTCTGGCCGAATGCCCATCTGAACAAAATAAAGCCGACAATCGGATAGATCACGCACAAGAAGACGTAGTGCGATGGCTTCTCCATAAAGTCATCAACACCCATCCTGAGCGCTTCAATAATGTCTTGAATGTCCACGTGCCGGATCTTGATGTGCTCGGCGGTGTCGTGAACGTCGGCAAATACATGAAAATGAGCCATAGTTCTCCCTCCAACGTCGGTCGGAACGGGCAGCGGCTGCGGGCGCTGCACTTTGTCGAATTGTTCGACCCCACGCCGCGACCTGTATTAAATAACTATACGCCGAAATGACGAACTTGTCGCGCTCACAAGCAATAAACTCTTAACACTCATCAATAACCATCCCG
>JBCCVB010000211.1:0-9095 GCA_039195965.1 Pseudomonadota bacterium | reverse complement strand
CCGCTCTACCTCTGCCTTTCGATAGCGCATCCTGGCGCTAAACAACTTCTTGCCGATTTCAACAAAGGTCTTGCTGCTGTGAAGGCCGATGGCACTTACGCCCTTATTCATGCGAAATACAAATAGGGTCTGGTCGTGGATCTTATGAATTGTCCCCACGCAAGATGGTGACAATGTTTCTGTTGCACTGACGGATCCGCTGAATAACTTGGAAGACCGTTCCACTCTTTCCGCCTTGCCGGAATGCACTGCCTCAGGATGAAAAAATGCCTATCTGCCTTATCACCGCCTCCAATCGCGGGATCGGATATGAACTTGCGCGTGAAGCAATTTCGCAAGGGTGGACAGTCTACGGATCGGTCCGTTCTGAGCAATCCGCTGCGGAAACCGCGAGCAAACTTGGCGCAGACTTCACTCCGCTGGTCTTCGACGTTACCGATCACGACGCTGTAAAGACAGTAGCAGAGGGCCTGACCTCCGGGGTGGATCTGTTGATCAACAATGCCGGAATCATTGGTCCGGACAATCAGTCTCCTCTCGAGATGGACTTCGACGGTTTCCATGAAACATTGGCGACCAACACGATGGCCCCGCTTGCGGTTTCGCAGGCCTTCCTGCCGCATCTGAAAAAATCGGGTATTGGAAAAATTCTGACCATCTCAAGCCAGATGTCCTGGATGGGATATCGAAAGTCTGACCGGTTGGCCTACCGTGCCTCCAAAGCGGCGGTCAACAAAGTGATGCAGGGACTGGCGACCGAGCTGGAAACAGATGGCATTCCCGTCGCTCTGATAGATCCGGGCTGGGTGAGAACGGACATGGGCGGCGGCGACGCGGACAACTGCCCGACTGACGTCGCCAAGGGAGTTCTGAAGATCGGGCGTGAGCTGTCAATTTCCGACACCGGTAAGTTTTTCAAATGGAGCGGCGAAGAACGCCCATTTTGATCAGACCCCTGTTCGTTTTCCCGGAGTTTATAGATGTCCTGGCCCCTTCCCGTTTCCCTCGCCGGCACACATGCCTCGCTTGTTCCGCTTTCTCAATCTCATGCAGACGATCTGTCAGAAGCAGCTGCGGAGGGCGACCTTTGGAAAGTCTGGTATACCTCTGTTCCGCATCCTGACGCCGTTAGCAAGGAGATTGAACGTCGCCTGAAACTGCAGGAGATCGGCTCCATGCTTCCCTTTGCCGTCCTGAGTCCGGATGGCAAGGCGGTCGGGATGACCACCTACATGAACATCGATCCTGTTCACAAGCGTGTCGAAATCGGGTCGACCTGGTACAGGAAAGCCGTGCAGAGAACGCGCCTCAACAGCGAATGCAAGCTCCTCCTGCTCACCCACGCTTTTGAAGAACTGGATTGCATTGCAGTCGAATTCCGCACTCACTTCATGAACCGCCAAAGCCGCGCCGCGATCGAGCGTCTTGGTGCCAAGCTGGACGGAGTTCTGCGCTCTCACCAACGCACAGCGGACGGTGCATTGCGCGACACCGCCGTTTATTCGATTCTCCCGCATGAATGGCCAGCAGTTAAATCAGGTCTGGAATTCAAGCTTGCAGAAGAACGATAACCTTCTTATCCACACAAAGATAAACCCACGTTGTTTTGCACAGTTTTCTTGATCTAATTCGATCATCGAAAAGCACACGTTTTCGGAGAACTTGGCAACCTTCTGGTAACTTTGAATTCTATTCTTCCACTTCGTTTCAAATTTTAAGCAAATGTGAGGAATTGAAGCGCAGGCTGGTTTCATCGGCAAAAGGATGAGACTCGCTATGGAACTTTATCGCGCCTGCTATCGGAGCAAGATCAGATGGGACAAGATGCACCTGTCCCTGCCCGACGAGATCGACAAGACGTTACTTCGTATTCGACGCATAAACAGGAAGGCGGGTGTGACCGGTGCCCTTCTGCTTGTGGACCAACACATCGTTCAGATTCTTGAAGGTCAGACCGGTCAGGTTCTGGACACTGTCTATTGTGTGATGAACGATCCGCGTCTTCATGACATTGAAGGAATCATTCACGAGCCGGTGGACTTCCGTCTGTTTCCAAACTCTCTCATGTTCTTCCGGGACCTGACAGACGGCATCGCTGCAGCCAAACATGACGTCTTGCGACCACTGCTGGATCATCCCGGCGAAGTAACCCGCGAAGAGGCGTACAAGGCTTTCGGACATTTTGCCAAGGAACTTCAGGCAGGTCGCCTGACGAACGACATGCTGATGATCTGATCTCATTCAGATCAAAGCCTGCACACCAAGTTCGCTTGCCCGGTAATGCTTAGCGAACTGCTGTGACTTTGAAGTCATAGCCATTTTGCCGATGACGCCTGTAGTGTGCTCCCCTTGATCATCAGGGAGCACACATGTCCGGCGGGTACCCTTCCATCCAATCTATTTCTGCTGGTTTGCTTGCAGCCATCGTTGGTTTCGCGAGCTCCTTCGCTATTGTCATCCAGGGACTGTCGGCAGCAGGTGCAACGACCAGCGAGGCAACCAGCGGGCTCATGGCGCTCTCCATTTCGATGGGTGTGTGCGCTGTCGTGGCTTCGCTCTACACAAAAATTCCTGTCAGCATCGCGTGGTCGACACCGGGAGCCGCGCTCCTGGCTTCAGCCGGTCCCGTCGAAGGCGGGTTTGCCGTTGCGGTCGGCGCCTTTATCGTTTGCGCGTTTTTGATAGTGCTTGCCGGCCTGATACGTCCTTTCGGACGGCTTGTTGCTGCAATCCCCGGCCCGCTGGCAAATGCCATGCTAGCAGGTGTTCTTTTCGGCCTGTGTCTGGCCCCCGTTCGTGCGGTTGCGGAGTATCCCGTCAGTGCGCTCACCATCATCATCGTTTGGGCAGTGGCATTCCGTTTCTTCAGGCTCTATGCCGTGCCGCTAGCGATGATCGTGACTTTTGCGATTGCGTTTTACGACAGCGGTCCGATCGACCTTGCCGAGGTGGATCTGATCAGCAGACCGATCCTGATCGCTCCAGAATTCTCGCTTGAAGCTTTGGTCAGTATCGCGTTACCGCTGTTCATCGTGACGATGGCTTCACAGAATATTCCCGGTGTCGCCGTCTTGAGAGCATATGGTTACAAGCCGCATAGCAGCTCTCTGTTCACTCTGTCAGGCATCTTCAGTCTTCTTTCAGCTCCCTTTGGCGGCCACGCTGTCAACCTCGCAGCGATTACCGCCGCAATGTGCGCCGGTGAGGACGCGCACAAGGATCCTGGCCAAAGATACTGGGCGGCGGCGGCCAGCGGCGTTGCCTATATCCTGTTCGGCCTCTTTGCCGGTCTTGTCATGGCACTGGTTGCCGCCACTCCGTCCATCCTGATTGAAGCCGTTGCAGGCCTTGCCCTTCTTACAGCCTTTGCCTTTTCCATCGGCGAGGCTACCCGGTCGGCGGATACGCGGGACAGCGCCATCATTACATTTGTCGTGACCGCATCCGGCATCGGATTTTTCGGGGTATCTGGAGCGTTCTGGGGATTGCTGGCTGGTGGCGCTTTTATGTTGCTCACAAAAGTGCGTTCTGAGAACTAATGCCTTGCTCTTGAGCAAAAGCGTCCCATAGTGTTTGTAAAACAATTACATGTGGAGTCGCGCGGCTTTGACAGGCCCATACGTGCTTAAACCTGATCCTCTGGATCCGAAACTCTCAACGTCGGTCAGCGGCATCGACCAGAACGGCAAGCCGGTCGAAACCAAGGTCGTGACCGAAAAGCCCCTGACGCTGTTCCTCAATTCCCAGGAAGTGGTCACGATGATGACCATTGGCGATCACCCGGACCTGCTCGCTGTCGGGTATCTGAAGAACCAGAACATGCTGGCGGATGACGACGTTATCACCGATATCGACTACGACGATGATCTCGAAGTCGTTATCGTGCGCACAGAACGGGAAACCAACTTCGAAGAGAAGCTGAAGAAAAAGGTTCGCACGTCAGGCTGCGCGCAAGGCACCGTCTTTGGCGATATCATGGACGGTTTCGAAAACGTCGCACTTCCGGATAGTGCGGGCCTCAAGACCTCGTGGCTCTATGCCCTGACGAAAGCCATCAACACCACCCCTTCTCTTTATCTGGAAGCCGGAGCAATCCATGGCTGCGTCCTCTGTCAGGAAGACAAGCCCTTGGTTTATATGGAAGATGTCGGACGCCACAATGCCGTCGACAAAATCGCAGGCTGGATGGTCCTGAACGATATCCCCGCGCACGACAAGATCTTCTACTCGACGGGCCGGCTCACCTCCGAAATGGTGATCAAGACAGTGATGATGGGAATTCCAATTCTGGTTTCCCGATCCGGCTTCACCGCCTGGGGCGTTGAGCTGGCGCGTAAGGCTGGATTGACCCTGATCGGCCGCGCAAAAGGCAAGCGCTTCATCGCTCTGTCTGGTGCCGATCGGATTGAATTTGACATGAACCCCGGTCATGCGGAAGACGAGCCGGAGAAATCGAAACGAAAAGGGAGCTTAGCAGCGGAATGAAGTCGGAGCGCGAGGTATTGACCGTGGACAAAGTGCTCGGCTGTGTTTTGGCAGGAGGCCAGTCCAGACGCATGGGAGGTGGCGACAAGAGCCTGATGGATCTCGGGGGCAAGACAATGCTGGAGATGATCCTCTCCCGTTTCACACCTCAGGTACCCAGCGTCATCCTGAATGCAAATGGCGACCCGAAAAGATTTTCGCGCTTCGGACTTCCGGTTATCTCTGACCCGGTAGGCGAATTCGCAGGCCCATTGGCAGGTGTCCTTGCAGGACTGAGTTATGCCAGGGAAAAACAGCCGGATATCACGCATGTCGTGTCGGTCGCCGGGGACACACCTTTCTTTCCGGTCAGCCTGGTTAAGCGTCTGTGTTCTTCCGTTCCCGCTGACAAACCGGTTATCGCTCTCGCCTCGTCCTCGGACAAGCTTCACCCGGTCTTCGGGCTTTGGCCCGTGGCACTTCACGCGGATCTTCACGATTGGCTGACGACCGGGCAGAGCGGCAAAGTGCTCGCTTTCGTTGACCGGCACGACAGCGTAGAAGTGTCATTCGATACCGACCCGGTGACGGGTCTTGATCCATTCTTCAATGCAAACAAACCTGACGATCTGGCGACCGTCCGCAACGCTCTGAGCTCACGCCTTTCATGACCACACCTCCCGTATTCGGCATTACCGGTTGGAAGAATTCCGGCAAGACGCAACTCGTGACACGCCTGGTGAGCGAATTTACCGCCAGAGGGTTCAAGGTTTCGACCGTCAAGCATGCGCACCACAATTTCGATATCGACCGGCCTGGTGCGGACAGTTACCGCCACCGGGAAGCAGGAGCCAGCGAAGTTGCGCTTGTCTCGGGCCGACGTTGGGCTCTGATGCATGAACTCAGGAATGAAGACGAGCCGTCACTGGATGAGATTCTCGCGCGTTTGGCGCCTTGCGACCTGATCCTGATCGAAGGTTACAAGCGTGAGAAACATCCGAAGATCGAGGCGAGACGGACGGCGTCGCACGACAAGGGACCACTGGCACCGACGGACGCAAACATTCTGGCTGTTGCCGCCGATCACGAATTGCCGGACGAAACGCTGCCTGTCTTTGACTTGAACGATGTTTCTTCCATGGCAAACTTCATTCAGGAATATCTCGGTCTTGTCAGGAAAGCTTCATGACCCGGAAAGCGCTACTGGACGATTGTTTTCTGCACGACAAGGACCGCCTGCGCCACCACGAAGCGCTGAAGATACTCAAAGACCGCATGAATGCGATTGCGGAGACGGAAACGGTTCGTATTGAAGACGGTTTGGAACGCATCCTGGCTGAGGACATTACCGCTCCTCGGAACATCCCGCTTGCGGACAATTCAGCTGTTGACGGTTACGCCTTCCGCCATGGCGACTTTGACGAGGCTGGAGGCTTCTTCCGCCTTCAACAGCGAATTGCGGCAGGTCACTCGAGTGATACCATGCTTGGTCCCTGGGCGGCGGCCCGGATCTTCACCGGCGCGGTCATGCCTCCCGGCGCCGACACCGTTGCAATGCAGGAAGACTGTGAAACGCATCAGCAGGACGGTCAGGATTTCGTCATTGTTCCGCAAGGTCTCAAGGCTGGAGCAAACTGCCGAAAGGCAGGCGAAGATGTTGCCGAAGGCACAACGATACTATCGTCCGGCCATCGCCTTCGCCCGCAAGATCTTGCCGCCATTGCTTCAACCGGACAGGCGCAAATCGAGGTATTCAGAAAACTGAAGGTCGCACTGATATCAACCGGTGATGAGCTTCGGCGCCCCGGCGACCTGATTACCGTCGGCGATGTTTATGATTCCAACCACTTTTTGTTGCGTGGATTGTGCGCAACCGCACCAGTGGAATTTGAGGATCTTGGCATTCTGAAAGACGACGCGGCTCTCGTGGAAGAAACCCTTAAGAATGCAGCTGATCGGTTTGACGTTATTCTGACCACCGGAGGGGCCAGCCGAGGTGAAGAAGACCATGTTCTGGAGGCGCTTGACACCCTGGGGCGGTGCCATATGTGGCAGCTGGCGATCAAGCCCGGCCGCCCGATGATGTTCGGAAACATCGGCTCCTGTGTCTTCCTCGGGCTGCCAGGAAACCCCGTTGCCGCCATGGTCTGTTTCCTTCTCTACGCTCGTCCGGTGCTGAGCGTGCTGGCAGGCGGCGCGTTTTTGGAACCGCAACGCTTTCAAATCCCGGCAGCATTTGACGTTCCGAAAAAGAAACCGGATCGGCGGGAATTTTATCGAGGCTTTCTCGGCACGAATGATGACGAACAACCGACGGCCCATAAATTCGCGCGCGACGGTTCCGGGTTGATAACCGGACTGCGTGAAGCAGACGGTTTGATCGAAATACCTGAAAATGTCACCTCGATTCAAAAAGGCGACCCGGTAACGTTCCTGCCATTTTCAGGTTTCGGGATCCGGTAATCCGGTGGTGATCCACCGGATTACCGTAGAACGGCCTTAGTATGCGTAAGGCCAACCGGCAGCAACAAATCGATATCCGTCGCCGTTCTTGACCACACGCCCCATGCCAGGGAACGGGATATGCGCACCGGCAAAGAAAAGTTTGTCGCTCGCAGCCTGATCGAAAAACTTCTTGCGGGTTGCAGCGGCCGTCGGCGCATCAATATCAAAACCGATCCCCCAGTCCGGCCGTTCGAACTGATAGACGGTCATGTGAATGATGTCTCCGGCAATCACCAGAGTTTCACCGTTGCTGTCAAAAACGTATCCGCTATGCCCAGGCGTATGCCCCGGAAGCGCCATAGCGCTCACGCCTGGCAAGATTTCCTTGTCACCAGAAAACAGGGTTTGCTTACCCTTGTAGGCTTCAGCGGCACGACGTGCTCCAAGGAAGAATGGCTTGAACTGCTCGGGTGCTCCGTTCATTGCAGCATCGTCGTACCAGAAAGCATTGTCGACTTCCGGCAGGATAAGCTCTGCATTCTTGAACACAGGTTTGCCGTCTCCGTCCACTGCACCGAACAAGTGATCGGGATGCATATGCGTGATCAGAACGGCATCAATCTGGTCCGCCGTGACGCCAGCGGCAGCGAGTGCTGATGGCAGGCGACCCATTGTCGGGCCGAGTGCGTCAGAAGTACCGGCATCGACCAGAACCAGGCGCTCACCTGTATTCACCAGGTAGGCATTGACCGGAATACGAAGGGCGTTCCCCTCGATCAAAGCGACATCGCGCAACCGCTGGCCTTCAGCTTCCTCATACCCGACGACGACTTCCGGCGTCACATCAAGGTAACCGTCCAGCAATGCCGTGACTTCGAAGTCTCCAACCTTGTATCGCAGTGCGCCAGCCAAAGGTTCGCCGGCCTTTGGAGCCGCCGCCTGCGCTGGAGATGGAATGAAGGAGACCCCGCCCGCGGCGGCGATGGCCCCTGCCCCGGCAGCTGCAAAGAGAGATCGTCTGGAAAGTGAAATGTCAGAAATGGTCATAAATGGCCTCCCGGCTCGACCCGAAAAAGATGTGCTTGAAGACCCCACGCCAAGGAAGCTGGCTGGGTCGCTTCTAAAAGTGTTTCATCCAAAAAAATTTTGAAGACCCGAAAATCTTATAAAACTCATAAGCAGTACTTATGTAACAGTTCTCAATTCCGTCATACCTAACGCGAGCTGACAAATGGATAAATTCGGCGCCCTTTCCAGCTTTGTTCAATCAGTCAAGCTCGGCAGCTTCTCGGCTGCCGCCAAGCACTTAGGCGTTTCGCAGCCTGCCGTCAGTCAGCAGATTCGGGGGCTTGAGGAAGACCTTGGTACGCGATTGCTGAACCGGACCACGCGGCAACTGAGCCTCACCGAGACCGGAGAACGCTATTTTGAATATGCCAACGACATCCTGGACCGTCTGACGGAAGCTGACCGGTCCGTGCAAAGCGAAGATGCGCAGATGTCGGGGCCGCTTTCCATCGGCCTGCCGTTGGGCTTTGCCGAAACCGTCCTGTCGGAATTTCTGATCCGGTTCAAGAAAGAGCATCCGTGCATTTTGCTGGACGTGTCTTTGTCCGACGTCTTTGTTGACGTTATCCAGGAACGTCTCGACGTTGCGATCCGCATGGGTGAAATCAAGGATGACCGACTGATCGTGCGGAAACTCGGATTGGCACAACGCTGCCTTATTGCATCGCCTGATTACCTGGATGAGCGCGGCCGCCCTCGTCACCCGGCAGATCTGCCGGATCACGACTACCTGCTCTACAAGAACATTTCGACAGGTGACCGGGTACCATTCATCAGTACTCTCGGTGAGAAACTTTCGGTGAAGATCAACCCGACCCTGATCGTGAACAACTCCGCAACCTTGCGTCAGGCGGCACTCGCCGGCTTGGGCGTGACCTTGTCAAACCGCTGGCTGATCGATCCCTACATTCGCTCAGGAGAGCTGGAACTGGTTTTGCCGGACTGGGAGTACCCGCCCCATCCGATTCATGCGGTTTACCCTTCCAACCGCTTCATCCCTCTTAAGGTTCGAAGGTTCGTTGAAAGGCTGCAGGATTATTTTGATGAAAAGGGTGCGCTGCGCGGCGGCATGGAAGCCGCCGCCAGTTCTGGGGGCTCGATCATGCCGCCCGTCATGG
>JBCCVB010000210.1:0-9173 GCA_039195965.1 Pseudomonadota bacterium | reverse complement strand
GCAATTAGCATCTTGAAAGCCGGTCCGGTTGGGCCGGCTTTTTTCGTTTCGATAAGTCCGTGTTTGTTACAAGCCGTTACACTTTCATACCAAACGGTGACAGCGTTCCCGCAATCGATCGGACATAGTGGCGCGGTCGGGGTGATTTGTTGGGAGATGGAGAATGCGTTTCTTTGTTGCGTTTGCAGGCTTGCTGATTGCTTCGCCCGCAGCTGCACACGACAGTTCAGCGCCACTTGGCGGAGAACAACCAGTTGAACACAATCATTTAAGCGAAGAAATCTGGGAATTGCTGGTACCGCAGGCCGAGGCATCAGCTGATATCACGGTGAACGGAAACTCCCGGCGCATACGGGCGAATGGCTACCCGGTTAAGCCTCCCGGCCAGTTTCCCAATCGCAACAATCCTCACAGCATCTCAAAGAAAAACTATAATCTGAAGGTTCCGCTCAATCCGCGAAAGAACAACCGGGCGACCAAGGCGGACCGTGCTGTTTTCGGGATCGCAATCAATGGCGTGGTGATGGATCCCGCCACCGCGGAATTCTGGCAGAACGATCGCCGGTCGGGCTGGAACTACGAGGCGATGGGTGGGGCGTGCAGGCTTGGTCTGGACCGCTACAACGCCCATGTGCAGCCGGACGGTACCTATCACTACCACGGCATTCCGACAGGCGTTGTGGCGGCAAGCGGAGGCAAATCAGTGCCGGCAATGATCGGGTACGCTGCCGACGGATTTCCGATCTACGGCCAATATGGTTACTCCAATCCCGACGGAAAGTCGGCCACGAAAAAGCTCAAGAGCAGCTATCGCATCAAAAACGGCAATCGGCCAAGCGGCCCTGGAGGCCGATATGACGGGAAATTCACACAGGACTGGGCATATGTTGCCGGCGCAGGCGATCTGGACCAGTGCAACGGGCGCTTTGCAGCCACGCCTGAATATCCTGACGGCATCTATCACTATGTGCTGACCGACACCTTTCCCTTTATTCCACGCTGCTGGATGGGCACCCCGGATGCCAGTTTTCTCCGTTTGAAAGGGCGCGGACAACGCGCGGAACTTGATGCCGAAGACAGGCAACCTGCCGTCGACTTCACTGTGATGAGCGACAACAGTACCGCGATGTTCCAGCTCATCCAGTCGCAGGGCGGACACCCGCCGCGTCTTCATCCTGGAGGACGCCCGCCGCCAGGTGCTGGACGAGGGCCGGGTCGGGGGCGGGGGCCTCAGGCCGGTGGTCGTCCGGGAGGCCGATCACCGTGCAGCGGCAGCTAGGAAGCTCATAAGAACTCAGAGTTTATCGAGAGGCGCTTGACGGCGCCTCTTTTTGGTCTTCATAAGGCATGACAATAGCCAGTCTGCAAAATGGACCGAAATGAACCAGCAGCCGCCAAAGAGTACCTTCTCAGCCTGTCCGCATGATTGTCCGTCATCATGCGCGCTCGACGTACATTTTTATCCTCACGGCGATGTTCGACGCCTGAACGGCGCGAAGGACAATGACTATACGGCTGGGGTCATCTGCGCCAAGGTCGCGCGCTATCCCGAACGTCTTTACCACCCTGAGCGTCTGTTGAAACCGTTGCGGCGGGTCGGTGCGAAAGGGGAGGCACAGTTTGAGGAGATTTCCTGGAATGCCGCGCTTGACCTGATTGCGGAAAAGTTTCTCGATGCGGAAGCGGAGTTCGGAGCCGAGAGCATCTGGCCGTATTACTACGCCGGAACCATGGGATTGGTACAGCGCGACAGCATTCACCGTCTAAGGCACGCCAAGGGTTACTCGCGCCAGTTCGACAGTTTCTGCACCAACATGGTGTGGACCGGATATGTTGCCGGCACCGGAAGCCTGACCGGCCCAGATCCGCGTGAGATGGCCAAGTCAGACCAGGTGATCATCTGGGGCACAAACCCGGTTGCCACCCAGGTCAACGTGATGACCCATGCGATCGCTGCCAGAAAGAAGCGCGGCGCCAAGATCATAGTTGTCGACGTTTATCAGACAGAGACGATGAAGCAGGCCGATATCGGTCTTGTGCTTAAGCCCGGCACGGACGCGGCGCTCGCCTGTGCCATCATGCACGTCCTCTTTCGCGACGGTTACGCGGATTGGGATTACCTTGAAAAGTACACCGACTGCCCAAGAGAGCTGGAAGCACACCTTCAAACGCGCACGCCTGAATGGGCAGCCGGTATCACAGGTCTGAAAACTGCGCAGATCGAGGAGGTGGCCAAGCTCATCGGAGAGGTCAAGAAGACCTTCTTCCGTCTTGGTTACGGTTTCACCCGATCGCGTAACGGTGCGGTCGGCATGCATGCGGCATGTTCCATTGCAGCGATCACGGGCAGTTACAAATACGAAGGCGGTGGCGCATTCCACAACAATGGCGGTCTCTTCAAGTTCAACAAGGAGATGATCGAAGCATCTTCACTGAAGGATGTTTCCAGACGCGCGCTTGACCAGAGCCTGATCGGACGGATCCTGACAGGTGATGAAGCAGCCCTTCTCGGTGGCCCGCCCGTCAAGGCCATGCTGATCCAGAACACCAACCCGATGTCGGTTGCGCCGGAGCAAGAGCTCGTTCGGCAGGGATTTGCCCGGGAGGACTTGTTCACTGTCGTCCACGAACAGTTCATGACCGATACCGCAAAAATGGCAGATATTGTTCTGCCGGCAACCCAGTTTCTGGAGCATGACGATATCTACAAAGGTGGCGGTCACCAGTATTTTCTCTTGGGTCCAAAGGCTGTAGAGCCGCCTGAGGGGCCGAAGAAAAATCTGTTTGTTATCAATGAGATTTCAAAACGTCTTGAATCGAATTCGCATGCGGGATTCGATATGAGCGCGCGCGATCATATCGACTGGATGCTGAAGAATTCCGGGTTCGGAACGTTGGCGGACCTTGAGGCGAACAAGTGGCGTGACTTGCAGCCAGATTTCGAGACGTCCCACTATCTGAACGGTTTTGGTCACTCTGACGGGAAATTCCATTTCAAGCCTGATTGGGGGCGTTCATATGCCCCCAACAAGCCTGATGGCGATACGGTGTTTGGCCCCTCGGGCGAGATGCCGGAGCTGCCTGATCAGTGGAACAGCATCGAACTTGCTGACGAGCAGCATCCGTTCCGGCTGGTGACGGCACCGGCAAGGTCGTTTCTCAATTCCTCTTTTGTCGAGACGGAGAGTTCAAAAAAGAAGGAAGGTCGTCCGGAAGTCTGGCTGCGTCCTGAAGAGGCTGCCCGCTTCGGCATTGAAGACGGTGCAAAGGTGAAGATGGGCAACAGGCGCGGAGTGGTGACGCTGCATGCACGCCATGTGGCAACTGTTGCATCCGGGACGGTTATCTCTGAGGGGATCTGGCCCAACGATGCTTTCGAGGACGATCGCGGTATCAACACGCTTACCGGTGCCGACCCGGTCGCACCTTATGGCGGCGCAGCTTTTCACGACACGGCGGTCTGGGTGAGGGCGGTTTAGCGCAGCAGTTTCAGGCTGCCGGTTAGCGATTTCACCCATTTGGCTGGTCCGAAAAGTCCTATCCCATCAATCTTCTCTTCGGTGAGGTCACGCATCGGGATTGCGTTCTTGTAGTCGCTAAAATCATGCAGCAGTCGCGCGAATGATGGGAAGAGGATCAGTTCGCCTGTGGCCGGTTTCGATATGTGAGCTTTGGACATCAGGTCCTGCATCTTCTCTTCAGCTGCCTGCAAGACAGGAACCGGCCGATCAGCGCTTGTCAAAAAGGCCGTGCCCGGCCGGTCGCAAAGTTTGACGTTGCCAAAACCCGGTTGCCCGGCGCCCAGGCCAATTCCGATCGTGGCGACAGTGTTGGCCAATTGGCCGGATGGCAGGGAGGGATCAACCACTATGGCGACCCTGAGGTCACCTGTTCCTTGAAAACTCATTTACAGGTCTCTTTTCTGCTCAAGCGTAAATTCGAGCCGAAGTTGCCTGCTTTGATTGGAAAGGTGCTGCCTATTCCTCTTGAAATTTGCTGACATTCAGGTGAAGTCTACCTGCAAATAGCAAAATTTTGAAAGAGGTTGCCAATGAGGGAGTTGACGCGGGAAGATGTCAAAATTCTTGGGAAGCTGCAGTCGGATGGTCGCATAACCAACTCCGCGCTGGCCGACGCTGTCTCCATGTCGGCGTCGCCCTGTTGGCGTCGCGTCCGGCAGCTTGAGGAAGAAGGCGTCATTCAGGGGTACAGCGCCAATCTGGACCGGCGGCAGATCGGTCTCGGTGTTCTGGTTTATGTCACCATTCAGATCGACAATCATTCAGATGAGGACGCCACCCGGTTTGAACGGCAGTTTCAGGAGCTTCCGGAGGTTATCTCGTGTCACTCGGTTTCGGGTGGAGCCGATTTCATGCTGATGGTTGTCTGCCGCGACCTTGATTCCTATGCCGAGTTTTCAATGAACATCTTGCGCAGGTTGCCGGGCATCAAGACCATGACCACCAACTTTGCGCTCAAGGAAATCAAGCCTTTCAAAGGGTTGCCGCTCGGACTGTGAAAGATTTGCAACGGCTGGATGGACCCCCGGCAACAATAGAAAGGGCGGCGTATCGCCCGTCCGATAACACCGCCCGCCTCAGGTGACGATCAGATCTGTGCCGGATTGGGGCTCCCGGGAGTCAGTTCTGATTTTCTGAGGTATCCGTGTCTGGGGTTACCAGCTTGCCTTCTTCCGCCTTGTAAAAGTACTGACTTGAAACGAGCCAGCCCTTGAGTGGCCGCAGCATCGGAATGCAGGTCAGCAGGATCAGGGGCAGGGTTGTGACGAGGTGAACCCAGTAGGGAGCCGTGAAGGCGACCTCAAGCCAGATGGCAAAAGCGACGGCCGGAATGCAGCCGAAGCAGATGACAAAGAATGCCGGGCCATCGGCCGGGTCGGCAAAGCTGAAATCGAGGCCGCAATTGCTGCATCCCTTCTTCAGGGTCAGGAAGCCGTCGAATATCTTGCCTTCCCCACATCTCGGGCAGCGGCCTCTGATGCCGGTTTGCATCGGTGGAATCTTGGGCCAATCATGCGTCGTGCTCATGGGGCGCCCTTTCTCAGGTATCTTGTGTTCCTGTCATTTTCGAAATGATAGGAAGTGATTGCAGTCAAAATATGGAAACGTGCTGTCAAATCAAGAAATTTGTCTGCGGCAAATTGGCTGTCCGGATCCGGCTAATCTAGAAATAGGCCGAAGCACGCAACGGAGATGCGTTCAACGTGTGTGCCATCACGTCAAGCGCATTTGCCAACTGATCGCGCGCAATCGGTCCGCCGAGGCTAAGGCGAACCGCTTCTGGAACCTTGCCGCATACGGTGAAGGCATCACTCTCGACGACGCCGATTTGCAGGCTTCTTGTCTGGGCCACGAAGGTGGATCTGTTCCAGCCTTCGGGCAGGTGCAGCCAGATATGAAACCCGTCCGGATCAGCTGAGTAATCCTGGTTTTTCAAGTATTGGGCGGCAAGTCTCTGACGGTCGGAGCTTTCGGTCCTGATGCGGTTGAGAAGTTCGTGGGCAGTGCCTGTTTCTATCCAGTGCGTCGCAAGGGCTATGGAAAGCGGGGAGACCATGACTTGCGACGTGCGCACCGCGCGTGAGAACTGCCAGGCCGCCCCCTTGTTCGGGGCAAGGACATAGGCGAGCCTCAGGCCGGCACCAAGGCACTTGGAAAGAGAGCCGATATACCAGGTGACATCGGGAGCGATTGCGGCAAAAGGCAAGGGTGCCTTCCTGTTCAACTGACCATAGGCGTCGTCTTCCAAAATGGGGATGCCGTTACGCTGCGCAATTGCCGCAAGGTCTTTGCGGCGCTGGTAGGGAATTGTCCGTGCTGTCGGATTGTGCAGAGTCGGATTGACGTAAAGCGCCTTGATGTCCCCAGTCTTGCACGCAGTCGCAAAGCCGTCAGGGTCGATGCCGTCCTTATCCATCGGCAGACCGACCAGTTCCAGGTTTAGCTGAGCGCATATCGACCGGATACCGGGATACGTGATTTCCTCGCACGCGATCTTGTCGCCTGGGGAGGTGATGGCTGCCAGGGCGTTTACCAATGCTGCCTGTGCGCCGGGCGAAAACAGGATTGTTTCTGGTTCCGGAGCGAGATTTACCCCTTCCAGCCAATGTCGTGCGGCCTGCAGGTCCAATTCTGACAGGTCAAACGTCTGGTAGCGCAGAAGCGAGACAAGGTCGGAGCTGAGGCTGGCGACGCCTTCCTGCATCTTTGCGGTCAATGCCGGATCGGCTGGTTCCGGCGGCAGGTTCATGGAGAAGTCCGGCACACATGCGCGGCGCGGGTCGCCTGCCGGTGCAGCTTCGTTCGACGCTTCGGGTTTGGTGACGAATGTCCCGCTACCGACCTGTGAAGAGATTATGCCTCGTCGACGCGCTTCAGCATATCCACGCGCCACGGTGGTGAAGTCCAGGCCCAGTTGACCGGCAAGTTGCCGCTGTGCCGGAAGTCTATCGCCTGCGCTCAGCCTGCCTGAGGTTATATCGTCTTCGATACAATCGGCGATGGCGATGTAGCGCGGCGCATTGCTTTCAGAGAGGTTCGGGCACCAGTCGGTCATGATGCATACGATCTTTCGATAAATGACTGCATAATGACTGTATATTGGCAAGTGAATTGATTGTCACCAGTTTTCGACAGAATGACCGCACATTGCCGTGCGGCCATGTCCCGGCATTCGGGTCTTGCTCTATGCCCTGTCCATGACCTCAACGGACAAGACCGTCGGTAGATGGCTGGCGATCTCGTTCCAGCTTTCGCCTTCGTCGAGGCTGGCAAAGACCGATCCGGAATTCGTGCCGAAGTAGAGACCGGCCGGGTCCCTGCCGTCACCAGCCATGGCTTGTCGCAAAACGGTGAAGAAACACGCCTTTTGCGGTAGTCCCTCGCGTTTTGCCTGCCAGGTTTGTCCGCCATCCGTTGATTTCCAGACAGCCGCCGCCGCATCCGGTGGGTATCGGCCGCCCGCATCGCTATTCAACGGCAAAGTCCAGATAGTGTCCGGATCACGCGGGTGCACCCGGATCGGAAAACCGAAAGTGGAAGGGAGGCCGGCATTGATGTCATCCCAACTGCGTCCACCATCAGCAGAGCGCCAAACACCGTGGTGGTTCTGCTGATAAAGCAGGTCGCCGTTGCCAGGAGCACGCATCATGTTGTGCACGCAATGACCTGTTTCGCCGTCCCGAGGAGCCGCCGGATGATCGTGCCCTTCGCAGGCAGCCGCATTTGACAGCCTATTGCGTCTCTCCCAGGTTTTCCCGCCATCTTCTGTGGCAAAAACACCTGCAGCGGAAATACCGATCCAGACTTTTTCAGAGTTGTCAGGGTCGAAAACGATCGTATGCAGCACCAGGCCCGCCGCCCCAGGGTTCCAGTCTTCGGCGGATGGGTGGTTTGTCAGGCTTTCCACATGTGAAAAGCTCTCACCGTTATCAGTGCTTGTCAGAAGTCTTGCAGGTTTTGCGCCGGCGTAGAGTTGACCATTCGAGTATCCGAGTGACCAGATTTGTGAGAAGGCGTCGCCATGGGGCAGGGGCTGCTCGCTCCAGCCGATCAGTGCAGCGAAATCCGGATCGTTTGCCGCCCAGTCATCCATGGAGCCCTTTGTCAGCCTCGAAAGGGTCCAGCTCTCGCCAGCATTTTCGGAATACCAGACACCTGCTCCGTGCCAGTCTCCACCGCCGCCAGCCCAGACCCTGCCGGTTTCGGCATCGCCGATCACATGATTGATGGGCCAGCCATCGCAAAGCGGACCATTCACGTCCCAGCCCGATCTGTCCTTGTTGCCCGAAATCAGAAAGGCACCTTTGGTGGTGCCGACAAGAATGGTCAGTTCCCCGGCGTTCATCTCCTTGCCTCCTCCCGTTTGGCGGGAAGTGTAACATGTATGATCAGTGGAAAAGAGGGCATGGGGGCGTCGTGGCCCGGCTGCTCGTCAGCTTTCGACAAGCCGGTTTCAGGTGGCATCCCATTGGAGTGCGGGTTTAAGATCCCGGAATAGCTGCAATCGAATGGTCGAAACGGCAGAGGGAGGGGCAATTGACACCTACACCAGTAAGCGGGGCGATTGCGGTCTTGTGTCTGCTTGTTGCGGCACAGTTTTCAGATTGTGCAGGTCATGCTGATGAGATGGACAAGCCGATCGGGGATGCGGTTTTCGATCTGCCCCTGTTCGACGCCCATATGCACTACAAGGAGCCGGCTTGGGACCTTTATCCTGTTCAAAGTGTCATCGAGCTCATGGACAAGAACGGCGTCGCAATGGCGCTGGTATCGTCCACACCGGATGAAGGAACGATCAGGCTATGGGAGTATGCACCCAACCGTATTGTTCCCGAGTTGCGGCCGTATCACGGGGCTGCAGGTTCTTCAAACTGGACCAAGATGAAAGGCATGGAGAGCTATCTGGCGGGGCGTTTGAAGGCCTATCCACATGAAGGAATTGGTGAATTTCACATCCATCGATTGGATACGTCGGACGCTCCACTGTTTCGCAAGATCATCGAAATGGCCAGGGGGCGGGACATCTACTTGCACGTTCATTCCGGGCCGGAACCCGTGCGTTGGCTGTTCAGTCTTGATCCGGAGGTCAAGATCATCTGGGCGCATGCAGGGCTGAGCACGCCTGCGGAACGCGTTTATGCCCTGATGGAAGAATACCCGACGCTGCTCGCAGACACGTCATTGCGTGAATACGATATTTTGGGAGACGGGGGAAATCTTGACCCGCAATGGCTGGAGATCGCTTTTGATTTTCAGGACCGTTTGATGATTGGCAGCGATACCTGGATCAACAATCAGTGGGACAACTATTCCCGGATCATCACAAGCAACCGCCGCTGGCTGTCGAGACTGCCGCGCCAGGTAGCCGAGAAAATTGCTTTCAAGAATGCTCAGCGCCTTTTCGAACGGGACATCTCGACCGAACAGTTCGGTTCACGCTGAGCTGGAACTTGGCCGTTCCAGTCTGAAGGCGTTTGCCAACTTGACTTCGTCATGTCGTGGTTGTGTAGCTGTTTCGTTTCGCATCTTGGCTGGAGATCGGGGCTGCTCTCGGTAACAGGTTAGTTAAACTTGGTTTCGCAATTATCGATTGGTTAGAAAATACAATTCAACAACTATTGATCGAAAGAAATATTATAAGGATTACATACG
>JBCCVB010000209.1:0-9357 GCA_039195965.1 Pseudomonadota bacterium | reverse complement strand
TCTACATTCTAAACGCTGTATTGGTTTTGACCAACTTAGTAAATAGCTTGGTCGGTGTAGTGTTGAGTTTAGTATTTTTATTCACTATCGGAATTTATGGATTTGAAACGGCTAGATTTATAGAAAAATCGATAAGTATATTCCTGAATATAGAATTTATTTCCAGCAGCTATGTCTTCTATGCTTTTTTGTTGTTGTATCTATTGGTGCAGTATCCTGATTATTTTAAATTTCTTTACAGAAGAAAAAGAGAAGTAAAGCTAAAGAGATACTAAATGAACCTGTTTCCAACTTCGTTACCTGAATTAGACCGGCAAACGCTCATCGGTGCGTCTCCTTGGGTGATGTTCATCGCTGCGTCTGCGATATTCCAATACTTGGCCGATCCGCTTTATACGAGTTTTGACCGGACGATTGACGGTCTGGAAACCAAAACAGTGTATGCGCGGCAGACTGGCATCAAAAACTGCGTCGGAGACATGGTGACATTCCGCGCCACCGAAACAGGAAGAAGATACATTCGTCGGATCGCTGCTGGTGAAGGGCAGCTGTTTTCTGTAAATTCGCAAGGTTACGTAATCGATGATGTTACGTACACAGCAGATGAAAATTGGCTCGACGCCGCCCGAAGGCAACTTGGCAACGAACCTTCCATCGCCCTCCCAAAGGACCACTATCTGATCGTCAATTCCGAGTTTGGCCAGGAATGGCTGGGAGGAGAATGGGCATATGATGTGGTTCCTAGCGCCAACATCCTCAATCAGGTGACTTATGTGCTTGTGTCCAGGGATCTTTCCCGAATTGGAGACCGGCTTGGTTCGGGCGGTGCTGGATGTTGAATCTGCTGCTCTCTTTCTGTTGCTGAACAGCGTTGCCTGTGCGGAAAAAAGTGGTGTCCGCCACGTCCGTACGAGAACTCCAAATCCTTGGTCCTCTGCAAGTCGTTCAAGGTATTAGCGTCGGTTGAGTGACGGCCGTTCTTTCTTTGTTCTTGCATCCTTTTACGAGATATGGTTCGCTTGGCCACATCTCAAGGTAGAGGACATTTTATGGTCAGTCGCGTTACCACGGTCGCGTTTCAGGGGATTGATGCCGTGCCGGTGGATGTGCAGGTGCATGTCGGGCCGGGCATGGTGGCCTTCACCATCGTTGGTCTTCCTGACAAGGCGGTCGCGGAAAGCCGGGAACGCGTACGCGCGGCGCTTTCCGCCTCCGGACTGGCCCTACCGGCCAAGCGCGTCACCGTTAATCTGGCTCCCGCCGATCTGCCCAAGGAAGGGTCTCACTATGATCTGCCGATCGCGCTTGGAGTGATGGCGGCAATTGGCGCAATTCCGGGCGAGTTTCTGGAAAACTTCGTGGTGCTGGGCGAACTTGGCCTGGATGGAACGCTGGCGCCGGTGACCGGAGTTCTGCCGGCGGCCATGGGTGCAAATGCGCTCGGAAAAGGTCTGATCTGCCCGCAGGAAAGCGGCGGCGAGGCTGCCTGGGCGGACAGCGACATGGATATTCTGGCACCTCGCTCGCTGATACAGCTGGCCAACCATTTCAAGGGAACACAGGTTCTCTCCCGGCCTGCAGCGAAACTTCATGGCAATTCCGGTCAGCTTCCGGACCTTGCCGAGGTCAAGGGACAGGAAAGTGCCAGACGGGCATTGGAAATTGCTGCGGCTGGCGGACATAATCTCCTGATGACTGGACCTCCGGGATCCGGAAAATCCATGCTGGCGAGCCGACTGCCTTCGATCCTTCCGCCGTTGACCCCGCGCGAATTGCTGGAAGTTTCGATGATTGCTTCTCTGGCAGGAGAGCTTGCAGAGGGAAAGCTCACCGACCGGCGTCCGTTCCGCGCACCGCACCATTCCGCGTCCATGGCGGCTTTGGTTGGTGGCGGTTTGAGAGCAAAGCCCGGCGAAGTGTCGCTTGCTCATCACGGCGTCCTTTTTCTCGATGAGTTGCCGGAGTTCAACCCGCAGGTTCTGGACAGCCTGCGCCAGCCTCTTGAATCAGGCGAAGCCGTGATTGCACGAGCCAACCACCGGGTCACATACCCGGCGCGCATTCAGCTTGTTGCCGCCATGAACCCGTGCCGCTGCGGGCACGCCGGTGAACCCGGCCACCAGTGCCGCCGGGGCGAACGTTGCGCAAGTGAATATCAGGCGCGGGTCTCGGGACCGTTTCTGGATCGCATCGATCTTCGGATCGACGTTCCGGCTGTGACAGCGGCCGACCTGATCGGCCCGGCGGAAGCGGAGCCTTCTGCAGTTGTCGCTGAGCGGGTGGCTGAAGCGCGAAAGGTGCAGGAAAAGCGTTTCTTCGATCTCGGCGTTGCCTGCCGTACAAATGCGCAGGCGCCCGCCTCGGTCGTTGAGGCGATGGCTCAGCCGGATGCCAAGGGCCTTGCTTTCCTGCGTGATGCTGCCGAGACACTTCAACTCAGCGCGCGCGGATACCATCGTGTCCTCAAGCTGGCCCGCACGCTGGCCGACCTTGATGGAATGGCAGAAGTCAGCCGTATTCATCTGGCCGAAGCGATGAGTTATCGGGGTCAGGACACGTCGCGGCTGGCTGCTTGACGGGCCGTCACGCCGCCCGACTACTGACAGACATACTGTATCTGGACGCCATCCTCGGTCCGGGCGATGACACCGCCCTGGACCAGATAGAATGTCGCGTGGGTGGCACGATGGGCCTGACCGTTGACGACAATGCCGCCGGTGCCCTGACCGCCAACCATATTGGGCGCTTCGATATGGACAATGGCGCCGCCACCCTGAAATTCACCCATGAGCACCAGCGTTCCGGGAATTTGCGCCGCCTGACCGCGGCGTATCATCAGGTTGAGTTGTTGACGCAGTCCCGCAGCGCCCTGTGGCACAGCCGAGGCGTATTGGAACAACTGTACTTCGAAGACCCCGACAAACGGTACGCCCTGATAGTTTGCCTGACACTGCATGCGCGAAATCAGCAAACCCTGCGCGCTGCCCGTCGAAGCCCAGAAAACGATTGCAAGCGATAGAAGAAGTGGTTTGAGGGACATCGTGCACCTCATCATTTACCGGAAGCCTTCCGGCAATCCGTTGATGCACTCAATTTATCACAAAGCGAACGGCCGGAGTACAAACCGGCGGGATAGAAAGGAAAACGACAGTAAGGGTACCGGCTTGGTCTGATTTCCCGCCTTGCATTGCAATCGCCAGCAACCCATGTCTTCGAACGAGATTGAAACAGGAGACGACACATGCTGGTGACGACCACGAATTCCGTTCAGGGCAAGGAGATAGACTACAAGGGGCTGGTGACCGGCGAAGCCATCCTGGGTGCCAATCTGTTCAAGGACCTCTTTGCCGGGATTCGGGACATCGTCGGTGGTCGCTCGGCTGCCTATGAGGAAGAACTGGCAAAGGCTCGTCAGATTGCACTGGATGAAATGTGTGCCCGTGCGCAGGCGCTTGGAGGCAATGCCGTGATCGGTGTCGATCTCGACTATGAGACTGTTGGCCAAAACGGGTCGATGCTGATGGTCAGCGCGACAGGCACCGCGGTTTACATCCGTTAACAACCTGACATGCCGACTAGGTTCCATATCGAAAGAGGGTTTCCGGAGGACCAGCGGGCAACTGCCGCGCGCCTCTTCTGGCAGGCCTTCCGGGGCAAATTGGGAAAAATCCTTGCCCCTGAGCCCAAGGCGCTCAGGCTTTGTGAACTGCTCCTGAACCAGGAGTTTGCCTTGAGCGCCCTGAGCGCGGATGGTGAGCTGCTCGGCATGGCCGGTTTCAAGACGGATGAAGGTGCACTTGTTGACGGAACACTGGAAGACATGCGTTCCGTTTACGGCCTTTGGGGTGGGTTCTGGCGCGGTTTGATACTGGATGTACTGGAGCTGGATGCAACGCCGGACCAGTTGCTTATGGACGGCATATTCGTTTCAGAAAAAGCGCGCGGAAATGGCATCGGCACGGCCCTGTTGGAGGCCGTGTTCGAAGAAGGCCGACAGCGGGGCCTCTCGAGAGTCCGATTGGATGTTATCGACACAAATCCCAGAGCGCGTGCGCTCTACGAGCGCGCCGGGTTCAAAGCGATCAAGAGCGAAGAGACCGGCCCGTTCAAGCATGTGTTCGGATTCTCTTCCTCCACCAGAATGGAAAGACAGATTTGCTGAACACCTTTCGGCAATAGCCCTTAATTGCCATGATTTAGCAGAACGACCAGTTCCACCGCGCGCTCCCAGGAAATGCCGTCACGCTGATCGACGGCAAGTGGATGGTCCTGATCGTCGTGTATTTTCAGCTGGGGTCGTTCATTGCCCCATACGACATTTGTCGGGAGGTTCGTGTCATCCGTGCCTTCCGATTTGTAGCCGGGCATCGTGACTGAGAGCCAGCCAAATGAACCGTCACCAGTCTGATCCTGCTCATAGGTCTCGACATAACGGTCGAAACTTTCCTTGCTTTGAGACACCCAGACGCCCCAGAGAAAGCGGTCGTCGGAGCCGTTTATCGGGATCTCGAGCGTCGCCCGGATAAAGAATGTCTCATTGTCCACGACACATAGGTCGCTGTTCAGGAAAACCCTCTCGGCGCGCTCTTCGTCTGTAAGGCCGCGGATATATGCCGGCTCGTCATACGCGAACGACGGCCCGCCTTCGTGAATTTCTCCACAGCAGGCGCATTTGAAAGAGAAACTCTTCTTCTGGCCGTCAATCGCGATTGTGATCGGTTATAGCCCTTCAAAAAGTGCCGTTGTCAGGTAGCGTTCGGCAAAGGACGGGATGATCACGACGATATTCTTGCCTTCCATGTCGTCCCGCTGTCCGACGCGAATGGCCGCCGTCAGGGCGGCACCGGAAGAGATGCCGACCGGAATGCCTTCCGTCTTGGCAATTTCGCGTGCCATGGCGAAAGCATCTTCGTTGGCAATGGTCTGGACTTCGTCGAATACGGATGTGTCCAGAACGCCCGGAACGAACCCGGCGCCAATGCCCTGGATCTTGTGCGGGCCAGGCTCACCGCCTGAAAGCACTGGGCTGTCTTCCGGCTCGACGGCGACGACTTGAAGATCCGGCTTGCGTTGCTTCAGAACCTGGGAGACACCGGTGATGGTCCCGCCCGTACCGATGCCGGACACGAACACGTCGATGTTGCCATCAGTGTCGTTCCAGATCTCCTCCGCCGTTGTGTTGCGGTGGATTTCGGGGTTGGCCGGGTTTTCAAATTGCTGCGGGATCACCGCGTTGTCGATTTCACCAAGAAGCTCTTCGGCACGTGCGATGGCGCCCTTCATGCCCTTCGGGCCTTCGGTCAGTTCCAGTTCGGCCCCGAGGATCTTGAACATCTTGCGCCGTTCGACCGACATGGTTTCCGGCATGACCAGAATCAGCCGGTAGCCTTTCGCCGCTGCAACGAACGCAAGCGCGATGCCTGTGTTGCCGGAAGTCGGTTCGATCAAGGTGGTCTTGCCCGGCTCGATGCGGCCGTCCTGTTCCATTGCCTCGATCATGGCGACGCCGATACGGTCCTTGACGCTGGAGATCGGATTGAAGAATTCCAGCTTGGCAAGCAGGTTGCCTTTGACGCCATGAGCCTTGGCAAGACGGTCCAGCCGTACAATCGGCGTATCGCCGATGGTCTCGGTAATGGAGGAATAGATCTTCCCGCGGCCGCTTGTCGTCATTGTCATGGCATTCTCCTGTAAAACGGCTTTTCTTTGGTCCGCATTCAAGTCATTTGGTGGGCTAAGATAGTATGGGCCTCTGAAAGTTTTAAGGGGTCCAAAGTCCGTTTGAAGAGCGTCCCGTAAAACCTTTTTCCAGAAAAACCCTAACTGTTGGAAAAGAGAAGATCCGGCAATTCCGTCATACGTTCAAACAGGATACCGCCCGCGTCTGTCATGGCTTTCCGGTCGCAGGAAGTATCCTCGACAAAGGCGAAGACGCGCATGCCGGCTGCACGCGCCGCCCTGACGCCGGGAAGACTGTCTTCCACGACAACACAGTTCTCCGGCGCGTGACCCATGGTGCGGGCCGCCAGCAGGAAGACATCCGGCGCCGGCTTGCCGCGTTCGCAATCCTGGGCGGAAAACAGCTTGCCTGCCAGCCGCGGCAGCAGACCCGAACTGCCGAGCGTTGCGTGCATCTTGGCGTATTTTCCCGAAGAGCCGACGCAGTAAGGCACGCCTCGACTGTCCAGGTCATCAAGGATGGTCTCGATACCGCTGATTGCCGGAACACCAGCCTTGAAACTTTCAAGGTCGCGTTCACGAACCTGGTCCGGCCAGTCGGCAGGCAGTTCCCGGCCAATCAGCTCCTCGACCAATTCCTTCACGTTTTCCAGTGTGCGGCCCATGAAGCGCCGCTGGCATTCCGGTCCGGTGATCGGGTAGCCGAGATCCGTGACGAGATCGGCCATGTTCTGATTGGTCATGCGTTCCGTGTCGACGAGAACACCGTCGCAATCGAAAATGACGAGGCTGGGAGACATTCCAAATCCTTGAAAAAAAGGTTCAACCGCGACCGGTAGAGCCGAAACCACCGCTGCCGCGTTCGGTTTCCGACAGAGTTTCCACCTCGCGGATATCAGCCTGAAGCACAGGTGCGACAACCATCTGCGCGATGCGCTCACCGCGGGTGATTTCGAAGGGCTCCGTGCCGAGATTGATCAGGATAACCTTGACCTCACCGCGATAGTCCGCGTCGATGGTGCCCGGCGTATTCAAAACGGTAACGCCGTGCTTGGCGGCAAGGCCGGAGCGTGGTCTTACCTGGGCCTCGAATCCGGCGGGCAACGCCATGGCAAGTCCGGTCGGAACGAGCGTGCGCTCCCCAGGGGCCAGTGTGATACTGGATTCAACGGCTGCCAGCAGGTCAAGACCGGCGGCAAGTGCGGATTGATAGGCTGGCAAAGGCAGGTCATTGCCGTGGTCGAGGCGTTTCAGTTCCAGTGTAACGGTCATTGTAAAATTCCGGCTGTTCGATCCAGCGGCGAGTGACGATATTCTCCGGCTTCTGTCAAGGCCGATGGCATGTTTCGGGGGGCACCATAAATACCAACTACCTACTTGAAGTCGTTGTCATCTCCTGAAACACTCTGCCGCATCGTAAGTTTATCTGGGGCGCAGACCCCGGTTGGGAGATTTACAATATGAGACGTTTGATTTTTGCATTCACGACAGGTGTTCTTTTAGCAACCGCCCCGGCGGCTTTTGCGCAAACAGTGGGCTTCGCGGAAGCAATCAAGATTTTGTCGGTCAGCTGCGGCAAGGACATCGACAAATTCTGCAAGTCCGCGACGCTTGCCAACAATGGTATTGGCAAATGTCTGGCTGAAAACCAGGCGAAAGTGTCTGAAAAATGTAACGCCGACCGCGCAGTGGTCGCATCTCTCATTCAGGAACGTCTCGCTGCCCAGGCGGCAGCTCCGAAGATTTGCGATCGGGATGCTGCCCAGTATTGCAAGGGCGTGAAGGCTGGTGCCGGTCACATTCTGCGCTGCCTCCTCAAGGCACAGCCGTCTGTCAGCGCGAAATGCAACACCGCCATCGACCTGGCTGGCTACCGCTAATACCTGTTTCGGAGAATCTCTATGAACAAGACACTTCTGGCCGGTATTTCGGCTGCCATCCTTGCTGTTTCGGTTTCCGGTGCATCCGCACAAACCAAACTCAGCCGCAACGAAATTATCAACTCGCTCCAGGGCGCGCAGCAGGAAGTCGACGTGAGTGCCGACGAATTGCAGAAAGCCGCTTTTGAGAACATCCAGAAATATCCTGGTGCCAATTCTCCCGGCAACCTGCCTCTCTGGGACAAGCTGGCTTCCCTGCGCCAGTTCAACGTCGAAATCACTTTTGATCTGAATTCGGCTCGCATCAAGCCGGAGTCATACGAAACCGTCGGATTGATCGCCGATGCCCTGCATACGCCATATCTTCAGGGGCAGACCTTCTACATTGTCGGTCACACGGATGCGACGGGTACGCGTGAATACAATCTCGAGCTCTCGATCAAACGTGCCAAATCGGTCCGCGAAGCGCTTGTGACCACGTTCCAGGTTCCGGCGGAATATTTGCAGGCTGTCGGTCTCGGTGAAGAACAGCTGCGCGATCCGTCCAAGCCGGATTCGGGCATCAACCGCCGTGTTCAGCTGATCAATGTCGGCTACCGGTAAGCGACCGGTTGAAACCACCCTGTTTAATTGAATGGGTCCGCTCCCGGTTTCGGGGGCGGATTTTCTTTTTGCCGTTGGCATCGATTGTTCCCGATTATGGAACAGGCCTTTTCCAAATACTGAACTTCTGTTCGGCTGCTCAATCCCTATCCTTTTAGGGATATGAAGGTTTCAGCCCAATGGAGATATCCGTATGCCGGTGGCAAGTATTCCACCCGTGTTCTTAGCTCATGGTGCGCCGACGCTGGCTCTGGAGGATTCGTCGGCAAGCCGTTTCCTGAAGCGCTTTGCGCAGACGCAGGCCGTACCAGCAGGAATTCTGATCCTTTCCGCCCACTGGGAGACGGAAGGCCTGAAATTGTCCTCCCCCGGTCCGTTGCGAACGGTCCATGACTTTCGGGGATTTCCTCCGGCACTCTACGAAATCCAATATCCTGCGCGAACCGATGAGGATCAGGTGGATGAAGCAGCCAAGCTGCTTGAGGGGGCAGGTTACGATGTGGAACTCGACAGCAGCTGGGGGTTGGATCACGGCGCGTGGGTACCGCTTTCGCTTGCCTTCCCACAGGCCAACATACCGGTAACCGCCCTCTCACTGCCAAGGGACAGCACACCGGAATCCATCTACGCACTGGGGCGGGCGCTTGCCCCCTTGAAAGAGCAGGGAATCCTGATCGTTGGTTCCGGCAGCACCACCCACAATCTGCGCGAGATCTATCCGCAGGGCACTGAGGCTCCTGAGTGGGTACAGAAATTCGACCAATGGCTGGATGAGGGGCTGAAAGCAGGCTCCATCGACTATTTTCACGACCTGGAAACGGCTCCTGACTTTCGCCGGAACCATCCGACCGATGAACACCTTTTGCCGCTGTTCTTCACCTTCGGCGCGGCCGGCGAAAACGCGAACCCGGAACTGCTGCATAGAAGCTATGAATACGGTTCAATCAGCATGAGCTACTATCGCTTCGCTGCCTGAAGCGGTTCAGAAGATTTGAAGACTTGATGCTTCTCTTCAGGAGCCGGATCCGTTCTTGAGCGCATCTGCGGCCCGCGCAATGATCTGACGCGCGACATCGGCCTTGTCCATCTGTGGCCAGTCCTCGACGCCGGATTTGCTCACCAGGCGAACCGTATTGGCATCACCACCCATGATCCCGGTTTCGGGACTGACATCGTTGGCGATGATCCAGTCGGC
>JBCCVB010000208.1:0-9457 GCA_039195965.1 Pseudomonadota bacterium | reverse complement strand
GAATATGCCGACATGCAGATGATCGCCGAAGTTTACGGTGTGATGCGGGATGGATTCGGCATGTCCGCTGACGAAATCGGCGACGTGTTCGAGAAGTGGAATGGCGGTATCCTGCAGTCCTACCTGATCGAAATTTCCGGCAAGGTGGCCAAGGCAAAGGACCCGGAGACCGGCAATCCGATGCTGGATATCATTCTGGACAAGGCAGGCCAGAAAGGCACCGGACGCTGGACGGCCATCGAGGCGCTGATGCTCGGTACACCGGCCAGCGCAATCGAAGCCGCGGTCGCCGTACGCAACATGTCTGCCCGACTGGATGAACGCAAAAAAGGTGAAGCAGATTTCGGTGCAGCTCCGAATGAAATGGACCGGGAAGCAGTCACAATCGACGCGTTGGAGGCCGCTCTCGTTGCCGGCAAGATCATCTGCTATGCGCAAGGGTTCGGACTGATCCTGGAAGCTGCCAAACAGTATGGCTGGGCGATGCCGTTGCCCGAGATCGCAAGAATCTGGCGGAACGGTTGCATCATTCGTTCGGCAATGCTGAACGACATGTCCGATGCCCTTGCAGATGATGCTGAACGCAATCTGATGCTGGCACCATTCTTCTCCGGGAAGCTGAAGGAAACGGAGGCCATGCTGCGGCAGGTCGTGGCTCAAGCGGCGCTGCATGAACTGCCCGTTCCGGCGTTGTCCGCGGCGTTGTCCTACTTCGACATCATGCGCACCGGCCGTTCCACCGCCAACATGCTGCAGGGGCAGCGCGACTTCTTCGGCGCACACGGTTTTGAACGTACCGACAAGGATGGCAGTGGCTACCACGGCCCTTGGGCGATGGGCTGATTGCCAGTCACAGGAAAAAGAAAAGCCCGGCTGTTTGCCGGGCTTTTTTGTTGTTGAGGCCTTGGTTTACTGGGCCAGCCCCAAGGCTGCCATGTTGGCAATGGAAGCCGGCAAGCCGGAATGATCGCGGAGCTCGATTATCAGGCGTGGGTTGCTTTCAAGTTTGCCCAGAGCGGCAAAGACCGAAGGCCAGTTGATTGTTCCTTCGCCGAGAGTCCAGTGCCGATCGGCGTAACCATCAGCATCCTGAAGATGAATGTGGCGCAGGGTGTTTGCCGCAGCCTTTATGAAGTAGTCGACCGGAGGTGCGCCCGTTGATCCATGCGCATAATGTGCGTGCCCGGTGTCGATCGAAACCTTGACGGCTTCTGATCCGAAGCTCTTTGCCAGCTCGATCCGGGCATAGGGATCCTTGTCCTCAATGTTTTCAATGACAAGTTCGCAGCCGATGTCTTCGGCCCGCCTGACTGCGTCTTTCATGGTCATGTGACACAGTTCGATTTTCAATTGACGTGCATTTTCATAGTTGTCGAGATTGTTGTGGTCCCAGGTCGTATAGGGGCTGTGAACGACCATGTGGGTGCCACCGAGTGCTTCGCAAACCTCAAGACCCTGCAGCAACCGCTTCTTCACGATCTCGCGCACGTCAACGTCCATGGAGTCGACCGTGAAGCCGAAAAACGGTCCGTGAATTCCAACGCGGCCCTGATGTCCTTCGAGCAGGCGTTTTGCCCGCTCGACCAGCGGCATCCAGTCTCCGTTGAGAATCTCGCCCGGCCAAAAATCCTGAAGCTCAAGATCCCTTGGCTTTTCGAGCATAAGCCCGCGTTGGTTTTCCAGAGCGTCGAGGGTCAGGGCAGCGCCAAGGATGGGAAGGTCTGACATGAAACACCTGTCGTTGAAATGAACTTCTTGCCGACTGATACGGCAATATCCTTGACACTATTGCGACGCTGCCAGGATAGGAAATCAATATCCCCGATTGCGATCAATGCTTTGCGGGACTTCACCGGTCTCCAGGTAAGTGCCAATGTTCCTCGCGACGATTGCAACGGCTGTGCTGATGATCGTCGGTGCCGATATGTGCGGCAGTACGGTCACCTTGTCATGCGCCCAGAACGGGCTCGAAGCTGGCAACGGTTCTTCGTCGAAAACATCGAGAACCGCGTGGGAGAGCGGGCCATTGTCAAGTGCGTCAATCAAGGCGGAGTCGTCGATAATGGGACCGCGTGCGAAATTTATGATCGCGGCGTTTTTCTTGCAACGCCGCAGTTCCTCACGCCCCAGCAGGCCACGGGTTTCTCCGGTCAGAGGGACAAGTACGACAACAATGTCGGACTGTTCCAGAACGGCGTTCAGACCATCGGTTCCGTGAAAGCAGGAAATCCCATCCAGTTCCTTTTTGTTGCGGCTCCAACCCACAACGTTGAACCCGTTGGATTTTAGCCGCTGGGCGGAGGCGCTTCCAAGTTTGCCGATGCCAAGGATGCCGATTGTGCGTTCCATCGGGGTCTTGAGCACGTGCTCCTGCCAGACTTTTGCACGCTGCTGGAGAGTGTAGCGGGGCATGTCCCGATGAAGATAGAGCGTCCAGGCTAGCACGGCCTCGGACATGGTTTCGGCCATTTGCGGGTCGGTTAGCCGCACGATCAAGGGCCCATCGTCCGGAAGATCGGCGGCAAGGCGTTCAACGCCCGCCCAAAGACTTTGCACCCAGACAAGGTTGGGAAGAGCGGCGACCTTTGCCGGATCCGGGTTGGCGACAATGGCGACTTTTGCAGCTGCGCATTCGGTCTCCGTCAGGTCCTCAAAGGGCACGACCCTGGCTATGTCGCGAAATGCCTCGGGAAGTGCTTCCCGCCAGGCTTGACGCTCATCCGTACTTGCTTCCGATACGAAGGGAACGATTGTCGTCATACGGCGAATACTCCTGCGGGATCGGCAAATCCCTTGATCTCGATAGGATTGCCGGAGGGATCTCTAAAGAACATCGTGCTTTGCTCCCCCGGTTGACCCTGAAAACGGATCGTAGGGGCAAGGATGAAATCGAGGTTAGCCGCGGTGAGCTTTTCTGCAAGCGCTTTCCAGCGTTGCATGTCCAGTACGACACCCAGGTGTGGCATCGGGACCATGTGCTCACCGACCTTTCCGGTGTTTGTCGTCTGGAACGGTTCGCCGATATGCAATGAAACCTGGTGGCCGAAGAAATTGAAGTCGACCCAGGTATCGGTGCTGCGCCCTTCCTCACAGCCAAGCAGGTCCCCGTAAAATGTGCGGGCCTCGTCGAGGTCGGTCACGTGATAGGCGAGATGAAAGCAGGGTTGCATGAACGTCTCCTTGGATTTCTCACGTGAGGTAGCAGGTCATGACCGAAACGTTTAGTGTATTTTTTTGTCTCTCAGCATAGGAAAATGTTTTGGATACCCGATTTCTTCAGAGCCTCATCGCGGTTGTCGAGACAGGTTCCATCGCAGGGGCTGCGCGATTGCAAGGCCTGACGGCGGCTGCCGTCAGCCAGCGCATCAGAGTTCTGGAGAGCGAGCTGAACTGCACATTGCTGAAGCGGTCCGCACAGGCGGCGGTTCCAACTGAAAGCTGCCTGCATCTTCTGCCGGCGGCGCGAAATCTGGTGCGGGATGCGCAACGGCTGGGCGCGCATATCGACCCGGGTGGTTTGCGTGGTCCCTATCGTCTTGGAGCGGTTTCAACGGCGCTCCTTGATTTCGTTCCGAACCTGATCAAAACCTTTCGCACGGATGCTCCCGATGTTGATCTGTCGATCCGGCCGGGAACCTCCCTTAGTCTCTATGAAGATGTCCTTTCCGGCAATCTGGACGCTGCGATTACCGTGATACCGCCATTCGCTTTGCCCAAGGGAGTTGCCAGCCGCGTGCTGAGCGAACAATCCCTCGTGCATATTGCGCCAGGCAATCCGGAAGTTTCCAGCAGTCGCCATGAGGATACCCTTCCCTGGATCCTTTACGACCGGCTCTCCTGGGGCGGGAGAATGATCTGGGATCTTCACAAGTCGGTCATCGGAGAGGATCATGTTCTGTGCGAACTAGACGCGCTGGAGACAATTGCGCTGATGGTGACACAGGGCAGCGGTCAGGCAATTGTGCCAAGGTGGAGCAAGCTGAACGACCAGCAACTGGGGCTGAAGATCACCCCGCTTCCAGGGAAAGCGACACGCAGGATTGTCTTCTTGCAGATGCACACTTCCGTGACGTCGGTACTAAGTGACCTGGCTTTTGACGCTCTCCGGAAACCGGCGAGTTGACGCGTCCCCATTTTTCCGCGGGGCAGCTGCGTGCGCTTCAGCGGGTTCCAAACCGCTTTAAAGAATCACTTTTCGAGAAAGAAAATTAGGCGATATGACGATATACCGCACGAAAATGTCGTATGCAGGCATGTTGCAGAAATTTGCGATATGAATGGTATAAGAATTACGTCTCTGCTGTTGTGCTAACGAGAACATAATGCAATGGTATTGACGGTTATGCCCTAAGCCGGAGTGAAATACCGGTAATGACCTTCGTATCTTACGTTAGGTTCATAATTAGGGGTTCCAGAGCAAGAATAGCGTAAAAGCGTCACATGAAGGCTAAATTAAATTTAATTAATCTAACGACCTTCTTGGCTGCACTGCGTTCTTTGCCAATTCTACTTTTTCATTGGTCGCGCTGGGAGGTGAATACTTCGAGAGAAGTGTTTGCGCATTGCGCCCAATTCAAACTCAAGCAAACAGGCTGCACAGGAGTACCCTCATGAAGAAGTTGTTTGTCTCGGTCGCCGCGACCGCGCTTGTCGGTATGGCATCATCTGCCATGGCTGAAGAGTGTGGAACGATCACCATGGCTGAAATGAACTGGGCGTCAGCCGGCGCGATTGCGCATATCGACAAGATCATTCTGGAGAACGGATACGGCTGTAACGTTGAGCTGGTGACCGGCGATACCATGCCGACCTTTACGTCCATGAACGAAAAGGGTGAGCCCGATATGGCTCCGGAGCTGTGGATCAATGCCGTGCGTGAACCGCTCGACAAGGCGGTTGCCGAAGGTTCCCTGATCATCGGCGGTGAAATCCTGAATGAGGGTGGTGTTGAAGGCTTCTGGGTTCCGACAGCACTTGCGGAAGAACACAACATCTACACGGTCAAAGATGCTCTGGCTCGTCCGGAACTCTTCCCGGGTGCCGAAGATGACAGTAAGGGCGCTTTCTTTACCTGCCCCACCGGCTGGAACTGCCGCATCACCACTGGCAACCTGTACCGTGCGTTCGGCTTCGACAACGGCAAGTTTGAACTTGTTGATCCGGGTTCCGCAGCAGGTCTCGACGGATCTCTTGCCAAAGCGAACGAGCGTGGCGATGGCTGGCTTGGTTACTACTGGGCACCTACTGCCATTCTCGGCAAGTACGACATGACGCTGCTCGACTTCGAAACTCCGCACGACAAGACGGAGTGGGACAAGTGCACGGTTGTTGAAGACTGCCCGGATCCGAAGCCGAATTCATGGGTGAAGTCCGAGGTGTTTACCGTTGTGACCGATGATTTTGCCAAGAAGGCCGGACCGACGATGGACTACATCAAGGGCCGTACCTGGGACAACCGCACCGCCGGTAAGGTCCTTGCCTGGATGACCGAAAATCAGGCAACCAACGAAGACGGCGCCTACTACTTCCTGGAAAACTTCGAAGATGTCTGGGGCAAGTGGGTCAGCCCGGAAGTTGCTGAAAAGGTGAAAGGGGCTCTTTGATCCCTTTGAACGAATTAGGGGCCCGCGCAAAAGCGCGGGCTCTTCAATAAGGGGCAAACCAACGGGACGAAAACGATGGAGTGGCTACAAGAATTCCCCGCCATGAGCAGGGGCAACTTGCGCGAAATGCGCCAGACAATCGACGGCGGGTTCAAGGAATTTACCCGTGCCTATGGCGATGCAATCGAAAGCGCCTTTGATCCGATCAAAGACTTTTTGATCTTTCTGGAGCATCTGCTGATCAACTCACCGTGGCCGATCATCCTCGCCGTCCTCGTTGGTATCGTTTACCTGATGAGCCGGAATGCCAAGATCACGATCGGGTCTCTCGTTGCTCTGTGTGTGATCGGGTACCTTGGCATGTGGGAGGACACCATGCGCACGATCGCGATGGTGACCGTCTGTACCCTCATGGCCATTGTCCTCGGCATTCCGCTCGGCATCCTTATGGCAAGGTCCGATCGTGTACAAAGCTTCGTCAATCCGATTCTTGACCTGATGCAGACCATGCCGAGCTTCGTCTATCTGATCCCGGTTGTCATGATTTTCGGCCTTGGCAAGGTGCCGGGCATGATCGCGGTGGTGATATATGCAATTCCGCCGATGATCCGACTGACCAACCTGGGGATTCGGCTTGTTGATCAGGACGTTCTTGAGGCGGCCGATGCATTTGGCTCGAACTCCTGGCAAAAGCTGACCAACGTTCAGCTTCCCTTGGCGCTGCCGACCATAATGGCTGGTGTGAACCAGACCATTATGATGGCTCTTGCCATGGTTGTCGTCGCGGCCCTGATCGGCGTGAAGGGGCTTGGCCAGCCGGTGCTCAACGCCATTGCAAACCAGTACCTGACGATGGGTGTGATGAACGGTCTCGCAATCGTTGCCATTGCCATCATCTTCGACCGCGCAACCCAGGCTTATGGCAAGCGCCTTCAAAAGCACTCGGAGGTGATCCATGGGTGAGGCGACGGGAATTGAGATCAAGAATCTCTACAAGATTTTCGGCCCGAACGGCCAGGACATGGTTCAACTGGTCAAGGACGGCATGTCCAAGGCCGAGTTGAACGAGAAGTACAATCATGTGCTTGGTCTCAACGACATCAATATCTCCATGCCGGGCGGCAAGATCGAGGTTGTCATGGGCTTGTCGGGTTCCGGCAAGTCGACCCTGATCCGCCACATCAATCGACTGATTGACCCGACCGCTGGTGAAGTCCTCTATGGTGACGAGGACGTCTGCAAGATGTCTCAGGGTGAATTGCGGAATTTCCGGCGTCACAAGACGGCAATGGTCTTCCAGAAGTTCGCACTCCTGCCTCATAGAACGGTGATGAAAAACACCGTCTATGGTTTGGAGGTGCAGGGCGTAGCGGCAAAAGAGGCGGAAGAGCGTGCAGCACGCTGGATTGCCCGCGTTGGATTGGAGGGTTTTGAAGATCATTACCCCAACCAGCTATCCGGCGGTATGCAACAGCGTGTCGGCCTTGCAAGAGCGCTGACCAACGATGCGGACATTCTTCTGATGGATGAGGCGTTCTCCGCACTCGATCCTCTGATCCGCATGGATATGCAGACCGTTCTTTTGGATCTGCAGGAGGAACTGCACAAGACGATCGTCTTCATTACCCACGACCTGGACGAAGCACTCCGTCTTGGTGACAAGATCGCGATCTTGAGAGACGGTGCGGTTATTCAGCAGGGAAGCGGACAAGAAATTGTCCTAAATCCTGCAGATGAATACATCGCTGACTTCGTCAAGGAAGTGAACCGAGGTCGCGTGATCCTGGTCGACACCGTTATGGACAAGACCAAAAAGCTGGAAGGTGGGATGACCATCTCCAGCGGCATCAGACTGGAAGAGGCTGCCAAGACCTTTGCCGATACAGGTGTCGGTGAGGCCTCTGTCGTCAATGGAGATGGTAAGCCGATTGGTGTTTTGAACGTCCATGACACCATTTACGCCATGGTGACGCCAGCATCTCACTAAGAATGCTGTTGCCTCAATACGAAGCCCCGGCGATTGTCCGGGGCTTTTTTCTTGGTCTCAGGTTTTGGGTGCGGCAGAGGCGGTTTGGCTCTGGGTCCCTGTTCTATACGGCCAATTGCTCCAGTTCATCGGTTCGGAAACCGGTTGGTCCCCTCCAAAAACAGCAGAGTCCGGTCCGTTGGCAATTTCCACTTGGATCGCATCGTTTTCTGTTGGCCCAAGGCGCAGGTCCCAGGTGTTGAACTCCGGAATGATGCGGGCAACGGGTGCCGGGCGTTCCTCGATGATGGAAAAGTGCTGAGGGGCGAGGCGTCCAATGTTTGCCAGCAGGAAGAAGTCCGCAATCCGTGCCTCGTATCTTGCCCGCACATAGTCGACCTGGCTGAGGAGAAGTTCCCGTTCACCATCTAGGACGTCCAGAAGCGAGCGCTGTCCGCTGTCGAATTCGACCTGAAGCCCTCTTGCTGCCCGGCGGTTGGCTTCGATAGCCCGGCTCTGAGCTTTTGCCCTGAGCCTGGAAGCGGTTCGTTGTTTCATTGCGCGGATGACGTTTTCACGGATGATCTGCTGGGTGTCGTCGAGCTCATATTCTTCCTGCGCCGCGGTGAATTTTGCTCGTTTGACCGCGGCAATGTTACGGCCGCCGGTGAACAACGGAGCCGTAACTCTTACGCCAAGCCGAAAATCGTCTTCGTCCTGATAAGTCAGATTTCCCCGGTAACCGTTGTCCCAGCCGCTTTCCAGAGTAACGCGCGGGAGCATGTCGCCGACCGATGCACGCGCTGCGAATTTGGCGGCCCTTGCGTCTGCGGTTGCTGCGCGAATTGAAGGGTTGTTCTGGTAGGCGATCGTGATGGCGTCCTGCAGATTGGCAGGTTCAATTGATTTCGGAATTGCCGGCCAGCCCAGTTTGCCGGGCGCTTGTCCGGTCAATCGCTCATAAAGGGCTTCCGAGGCTTCCAGGTCGCCGACTGCTTGATCCCGGTTGCCCTGCGCCTCGGCAAGGCGCGCCAAGGCCTGCTCGATGTCCGTTCGGGTGGCATCCCCGGATTTGAAGCGCGCGCGTGCAGCGTTGGCTTCTCTTTGAACGACATGGGTATAGGATTTCAGATGTTTCAGGATCGCGCGATCTCGCACGACTTGAAGGTAGGCATCTGCGGTGTTGAACAAAAGATTCTGTTCGGTGCCGATCAGCTGGTTTCGGCCGGACAGGGCTTCTTCGTGAGCCTGATTGAGGCGATTAACACCTGCAAAGCCCTGAAAAAGTGTTTGTGAGACTGAAAGACCCAGATCGTGCGCGTACGTGCGGTCGCTGCTGTTGCTACGATCATTGCGGTACGCGTTGTGCTCGCCGACGTAAGTTCCCGTAACTTTCGGCAAGAACTCCGATCTTGCGGTCCAAATTCCCTGGTTGGTCGCCTCGTATCGGGATCTTTCCGCTTTCAGGCGTGGACTCGTTGCGTAGGCTGATGCCATGGCCTCCTCAAGAGACTGTGCGGCGGCAGATTGCAGGCCGCACGAAAGACCGATCAGGGTCGTGCCCGCCATAAGGCAGGCCAGATGGGTCCTGATCCCTCTTTTCAATGTCATGAGGGTGAAGAGCGTTGTCATTGCAGAGCCAGTATTGTTATCTGCCGCAAAGGTAAAATTTTATGGTTAATCAAAACTAAATCTGCTGACGCGACTTAGGGTTACAGGTTTCGGAAAGCCTTGAAACAAGATCGGTGGATGATCGATTACTAGGATGGTTCTGAATAAGATATCGGTTGCCGTTAGTATTAAATTTGAATTCTATTGTATTTGAGATTGATTCGACATCTTCTGTGGTAAAATCTTGATATATAATTTTGAGATTCATCTATTTCTG
>JBCCVB010000207.1:0-9547 GCA_039195965.1 Pseudomonadota bacterium | reverse complement strand
CGATAGATTTCGGCAGCATCGATGACTTCTGGACGATGTGCATAAATGCCCCACCTCCGATCTTTCCACTCATAGCCGTGGCAGAAGGGGCAATTGATTACGCTTCTTCCCCAACACGCATCAAGGCCGTCTAGTGACGGGAGGATATCTTGCAGGCCGGTTGCCAGCAAAATGACCTGTGCCATCAATTGATCGCCGTTGCCAAGCTCAACGACGAAGTTGCTATTCTGAGGTCGGATCTCAACGACATCATCTTCAAGAAAGCGGGTGTAGGGGTAGGAGAGAACATCCTTGCGCATGTCGGCGCGTATTTCGGCAGGCACCCTGCGATCCATTGCCGGAAGCGCGGCGACAAAGGGTGAAGAGCCGTTTCTTGGAGGTCGGACCGTATTCACGACAGTTGTTCTGAACATGGAGCGGGACAGTGTCAAAGCCGCTGCCAGGCCCGAAGGACCGCCACCGATAATCACAACCTCCGTATCCATTGTCTAACAACCTCCGCTTTGGCTTGGTGCTTCGCCTGACGATCGAAAACAGCACCGTCTCAAACAGCAAACCCCGCCAAGCGGAATTGGTCAAAGAAAAATGCAATTTAAAGTATCGGAGAAAGCAGCCTTGCGCCCTGAGCAAGTACTCGAAACAGATAGCTTTGCGACTGAAACGCATCCGGCCAGGTGAGTTTTGCATTCTGAAAATCGGTTTCCAGCATCTTCTCTACGTTGTGGATCATACGCTCGTGCGTAAACCAGAGAGTCAGCTCGAAATTGATCTGAAAGGATCTGTTGTCGAAATTGACTGTGCCGATAGAAACAAGGTCATCATCCAGAAGGGTGACCTTCTGGTGCAGGAAGCCATCCGTATATCGGTAGACTTTCACGCCCCTCTGGACGAGCGTGTCTTCATACGCGTGACTGGCGAGCCAAACTGTCCAGTGGTCCCGCTTTTCCGGTAGCATGATGCGCACGTCGACACCACGCATCGCAGCCGAACAAAGTGCGGTTTGGACGTCCAGAGAAGGCACCAGATAAGGCGTTGTGATCCAGAAGCGTCTCTTGGCCTGGGCGGCTGCCTCAACGAATGCGATCGCACATTCTTCCAGCTTGTCCGCCGGGCCTGTCGGCATCACAAGAACGGACTCATCACCTGGCATCGGTATCTCATTGACCTGGGGTAGCTCGATACGTTCTCCACTTGCCCAAAGCCAGTCTTCGACAAAGGAAAGAGCGCAGGCGACGGCCGCAGGTCCTTCCACTCTCACATGCGTGTCCCGCCAACGGCCAAACCACTTGTCTCGTCCGACATATTGGTCGGCCACATTATGCCCCCCGACGAAAGCTTCCCGATAATCCGCGACAACAAGCTTGCGATGATTGCGATAGTTCAGTCGCATGGGGCCTAACAGGCGCAGAAACTTGTGGTTCTCGTTGAAACCGCAAACCTCGACGCCCGCACGCTTAAGCCTGTCGAGAAAGTCGTTAGAAAGCGAATGACTTCCGACATCGTCGTAGAGAAGGCAGACACGCACACCATCTTTCGCGCGGGCAATGAGCGCGTCTGCCAATTCCCTTCCTAGCTTGTCGTCTGCAATGGCGAAGAACTGGAAAAATATGACATGCTGCGCGCGCGCGATCGCTTCCTTGATTGCGTTGAAGGTGGCATCGCCGTCGATTAGCAAGTCCGCCTTGTTGCCGGCAAGAAACGGAACGCCAGCAACCCGCGACAGAACCGGCCATTCTCTGGTTTCTTCGTGATCTGTCAGTCCGAGTTCATCCGCTCTTCTTGCCCTTTCTGTCCGGCCCAGGGTCGCCTGGATTTTTGCGTAGTCGGAGAACGAACGCCACCCGAAGACAAAGTAGAGCGGTACTGTCAGATAGGGCAGGAAGAACAGCGAGAGCAGCCAGGCAACCGAACCTTGCGATGTGCGCGAGTTCATCACTTCTCTGACCGCGCAAATTCCCGCCGTGATGTACATGGCCGCGACAAACGCCGCGACCAGGCCGAGATTGTTGGCCATGATGTCCAGAATGCCGACATCTGTGACAGCATCCTGAATCACCGCTTTGGCTGCGGCGTCGTCTTTGGCTAACGTTGGATCACCAGGCTCCATGTGGAAACGGTCTGTTCAGCCCGATCAGGCGAAGGGAGGTTCTATGGTTACAGTCCGTTCCAGCCATTCCGGAACCGGGAGGTTCTTGGAACGCAGGAACTCCGGATTATAGAGCTTGGACTGCGAGCGCGTACCATGATCGCACAGGATTGTGACGATGGTTTTTCCGGGCCCCATTTCCTTTGCAAGGCGTCGGGCACCGGCAAGGTTGATCGCTGTTGATCCGCCAAGCAACAGTCCCTCATGCTGAGCGACGTCGAACACAAGCGGCAGAGCTTCTTCGTCGGAAATCGTCCAGGCGTGGTCCACCTTTACATCGTGCACGATTGGAGTGCTGCGGCCCAGACCGATGCCCTCGGATATAGATCCACCTTCGGAAGCCTTGGCTTCTCCGGTTGTGAAAAGCGATTGCATTGCCGCGCCGCGTGGATCGGCGCAGCCGATCACGATGCCAGGCTTCTTTTCCTGAAGGAAAGTGGAGACACCGGCTAGCGTACCACCGGAACCAACTGCACAGATAAATCCGTCCACTTTGCCAGCGGTCTGCTCGAAAATCTCCGGTCCTGTTGTGAGGTAATGAGCCTTGCGGTTGTCGAGATTGTTCCACTGGTCGGCAAAGATGACGCCATTCGGTTCCGTCTTTGCCATTTCCTCCGCTAGGCGGCGGGCGACATGTTGATAGTTATTCGGGTCCTTGAACGGTTTCGCGGGAACCTCGATCAATTCGGCGCCACATAGGCGCAGCATGTCTTTCTTTTCCTGTGTCTGTGTTTCGGGAATGACAATCACTGTGCGGTATCCACGTGCGCTGGCAACAAGCGCAAGGCCGATACCGGTGTTTCCGGCGGTACCTTCCACGATGACGCCTCCGGGGCGCAGGTCGCCTCTTGCCTCAGCCTCTAGAATCATCTGGCGGGCAGGGCGATCCTTGACGGATTGTCCCGGATTCATGAATTCGGCTTTGCCAAGAATCTCACAGCCTGTTTCTTCTGACAGGGCCTTCAATCGGATCAGGGGCGTGTTGCCGATTGCGTCGACAACGGAAGCGGACACAGACATGTAATCATTCCTGGCTGATCCGGCCTGTTTCCATGGCAGACCGGATAAAATCTGATGAGTCCTGGACGCTAATAGTCCAGTACAAGGGGATCAAGCTTGCAATGTAAGGCATCAGCGCTGGAATACCAGCGTCCGGGCGCGTGGAGGATCGGTTTTCCCGTTCGTTGATTGAAAGTCCCTGCCGAGTTGTTCTGCAGAAGACCTAGATGAAGATACAAAAAGCAATATTTATGGTGTAAGTGTTGATCTACAAGCTGCTGTATAACGTATCGGCGTAAGAGCAACTTGAACGCCCGGAGTTAAATGAGAGCTGTAATGGAAAAAAACGTGACTGGCATGGATGAGTTACTGGCCGGATATGCGGCTGGAACATTGTCCTTTCCGGCACAGGCGCTTGTCGGAGCACATCTGGAACTGAGCGACCAGAACCGAGGCTATGTCTCGTCTCTGGAGGCAATGGCCGGTGTAGGCCTCAATGACATTGAGCCAGTTGCATTGTCCGATCGCGACGCTGCGCTTTCAGCAATCTTCAATTCCGATTCTCCCATCCTGAATGAAATCTCCGCGATGACTGACATTGCGGATCAGGGAGAAGTTCCTGAATCCTTGCGTTCCATCGTTGGGTCTTCTTTGGAAGAGCTGCCCTGGAAGACACTTCTTCCAGGTGTCAAGGAATGCAAGTTCGGTGAAATCGACGGCTGCGCGAGCAGCTTGCTGTGGGTAAGGGCCGGACGTGCTATGCCGTCGCATACCCACCATGGAACCGAGTTGACGCTTGTCCTTCAGGGCGGGTTCAGTGACGAGGATGGCCACTTTGTTGTTGGCGATGTTGCATATGCCGACGGAGATGTGGACCACAAGCCCGTTGCTGACGACGGCGAAGACTGCATATGCTTTGCAGTTACGGCCGGACGCTTGCAATTGACCGGACCTGTCGGCCGCTGGTTTGCACCTTTTATCAGATAATTACCAATCCGGTTCACAGCCCTGATGCGTAAACAATGCAAAGGGTTAAGGAGACTGGTTTGCATAAGAATGTAGGTGTGGCGCAGCCTGAAGACGGTTGCGCCTGGGTGACAGGAGCCAGCTCCGGGATCGGCCGAGCCTTGGCACTAGATCTGGCAAAAACGGGATGGACTGTTGCAGTCACTGCGAGATCCTCTGACGCGCTTTGCGCATTAAAGCATGAGGCCCGGGATCTGGCCGGTGCCATCGAGGTATTTCCAGGAGATGTATCAGACACTGAAACCATGGCCGATTGCGCTGTGATGCTTCAGGAAAAGTTCGGCCAGATTGCACTTCTAGTCGCCAATGCAGGCGTGTATCTGCCGCAAGACGGACTGAACGCGGATATCGATGCGTTCCGTAAAAGTTTCGATGTCAACCTGATGGGAACGGTCAACGTTCTGCTTCCGACAATCGCTTTAATGAAAAAATCGGGCAAGGGACAGATTGCGATCGTCTCTTCAGTCGCGGGATACACGGGATTGCCGACTTCAGCGGCATATGGGGCGACCAAGGCGGGCCTTATCAATCTTGCGGAATCTCTCAAGTTTGACCTGGATCGAAGCGGAATTCATCTCCAAATAATCAACCCCGGTTTCGTTGATACTCCGGCCACAAGCTCCAATCCATTTCCGATGCCTCAACTGCTCACCGTGGACGAAGCGGTGTGCGAAATCCGCAAGGGATTGCAGCAAAGAAAAACGTTCGAAATAGCCTTCCCGCGGACATTTGTCTGGAAGCTGAAGTTTCTCAGGTTGCTTCCATATGGGTTCTACTTCCCCCTGATGGCGAAAGTGACAGGATGGAACAAAAAACAGGCCGATTAACGGCCTGTCTGTTTCACATATCGAATCTTTTCAGAATCTCAGGGCTCTTTTTCATAAACCATCTGGCGCACGTCGATGTTGCCGGATCGAAAACCTGCTTCACAGTAGTGCAGGTAAAACTCCCACAGCCTCTTGAACCTCTCGTCAAAACCCATGGGACTGATTTGCGGCCAGGCATGTCTGAACCGCTGACGCCACTCGGCCAGAGTTCGCGCGTAGTCCTGTCCAAAGATCCTCTGATCAGTAAGGTTCAAGCCGAGAGACTTACCGATCTCACGCAGTCGGCCCGGTGGAGGAAGCATTCCGCCGGGAAAAATGTAACGCTGGATGAAGTCGGTTCCGCGCCGGTAGTCGTCGAACATTCTGTCTTGAATAGTGATGATCTGCAGGCCCGCCTTTCCACCCGGCTTAAGGCATCTCGATAGCTGCTTGAAATAGGTGGGCCAGTACTTTTCACCCACGGCCTCGAACATTTCAATCGAAGCTATTCGATCGAAGACACCTTTCTCGTCCCGATAGTCTTGAAAAACCACGTCCACTTTCTCGGTCAGCCCAGCTTTGAAAATGCGCTCGCGGGCATAGTCAAACTGCTCCTGTGAAATGGTCAGGGCACGCACATGGGCGCCGACTGTTTTGGCAACATGTTCCGCAAAGCCTCCCCAGCCGCATCCGATTTCCAGAACGGTGTGGTTTTGCTCAATGCCGGTCTGGCGTACGAGGGAAGAATACTTCTCTGCCTGAGCCTGTTCGAGATCACTTGCCTCGCTGCTGTAGATCGCCGAAGAGTAGGTCATCGACGGATCAAGCCACTCCCTGTAGAACGCATTGCCCAGATCGTAGTGGGCCGAAATGTTTCGCTTCGAACCGCGCCTGGTGTTTGAGTTCAGCCAGTGACGAACCGACATGTGAAGACGCGTGAACGGGCGCCCTTGCAAGGCTTCGAGGGTAGATTCCTGGTTGATGCAGAACAGTTCCAGAAAGGTGGTCACATCTGGAGATGACCAGTATCCGGCCATGAACGCTTCGCCTACACCGACGTCACCAGCCTGAACGACCATTCGAAAAAATCGCCAGTCGTGAATTTTCAGGACGCCCCTGGGGCCGTCTTCGCGGCCATGTATGAGAAACGTTCGTCCGTTCGGGAAAGTTATCTGCAGTGATCCATACCGGATCTTTAGTGCAAGGTTCGCCGCCATCCGCGCAAGCCGGGGGAACCCTTTCATTTCATGGCCGAAATTGTCACTTGTCAGAACAATAGGCTCATTCATCGCAGAACCTCTTGAAATGTCATCGATTTGACGCCAGCGATATCCGGCGGTTTCTCCCTTCCGGGCCCTTTTCCGTTGCATCTGTTGCGGGCCGGGAATGAAATGGTACACGCTTCCGCCAGATTTTAAAGGCTTCCCAATGAATTGCTCCAATAACCTTGAAAGTAAGAAGCGGTACACGAAGGCATTCTTTTAGGATGTTCGTTGTTGTTGCTTGTTTGCGTTCTCCGGAAAATGTTGCTGAAAGCAGAGGTCCGACCGGGTCTTTCTCCAGGATTCTTACTCTGACTGATCGTCCTGGAGGCAGCATTCGGAAATAGTAATGCTGATTCATGCTCACGAATGGCGAAACGTAAAACAACTTGCTTTGTTCCTGACGTACACCTGCGTCGCTTAGTTGGTGGGGTTCAAGTGGAATCGTGTAGGTGTGCATACCGCCGAATGTGTTGCGCACTTCGTACACAATGGCCGACAGAGCATTTTCGGCATCAAAGGCATAGTAGACACTGAGCGGATTAAAACCGTACCCAAGGACCCTTGGGTATGCCAACAGGAGAATGCGGGCAGGGGCCGGAAGGCCCTTTTGCTGCAGCAGCTCCTCGACGTGACGACGAAGCCCGGTGTCCAAACGCTTGCCGTGGTCTTTCTCATGAAAAGACAACAGATTGAATTTGTTGATTGAAAACAGTCGGCTGACTTTGTCGGCTTCACCCAATCGGTCAAGGTCAAGAAGCATTGAGAACACCGAGTAGTTGAAACGGTGTTCCTTCGGTTTCATGCGGTGGTGCATAACCGAGCCACTGTAAATGGTCACAGGAGTGTCCGGGGCTGGACCGTTATCGCAAACACGGTTGCTGAACACTCTGCTCATTCTGCAGCTTCCAGAAACTGGTGTTGTGATCGCGAAGTTTCCCAGGGCAAGTGTGCGCCCAGGGCCTTGGCAACCTGAAGACCCGACACAAGCCCATCCTCATGGAAGCCATGCCCGCCCCATGCTCCACAGAACCAGGTACCATTGACGCCCTGGATTTCATGAAGCCGGCGTTTGGCAGCGAGGGAAGGGCCGTCAAATTGCGGATGATCATAAACGTATTTGGCGAAGGTTTTCTCTCCGCGAGGAGCCTGATACGGATTCAAAGTCACAAAAACCGGTTTGCTGTGATCAAGGTTCTGCAAACGGTTCATCCAATAACTCACGGTTACATCCCGCGTTTCGCCGGCATCTCGGTCTGACATGTAGTTCCATGATGCCCATACCCGTTTGCGCTTGGGCATGAGGTTTTCATCCCGGTGCAGATAAACTTCATTGGGTCGGTACCGGATAGATCCAAGGATCTCCCGCTCTTCCGAGCTTGGATCTCCGAGCATCGCCAGACTCTGATCCGTATGGCTGGCGAGAATTACCTGATCGAAGACATCGACGTTGCCCGTAATGTCTTTCACTTGAACCTTGCCGTCACTTCGAAGGATCTCGACAACCGCAGAGCCCAGGCGAATTTTGCCGGAAAGCGGTTCCAGCAATTTCGCTACGTAGTTTTTGCTGCCGCCTGAAATCGTCCGCCACAACGGGCGGTCAAAGCTGAGCAATCGATGGTTTTCGAAGAAGGCGACGAAACTTTCTGCAGGATAATCCCGCATTTCATTGATCGGGGTTGACCAGATGGCAGCCCCCATAGCCAGCAGATAGTCATTCACAAAGCCTGAAGAATAACCCTCTCGGCTAAGGTAACCGCCTAGCGTTTCGCCTGCCAGAAGACCGGCTGAAAGGTCCTTCACGGCTTGCTTGTTGAACCGAAAGATGTCTCGCAGCATGAACAGGAAACGCGGTGAGACAATGTTTTTGCGCTGCGCAAACAGTGCATTTAATGTGTGCCCGGACCATTCGAGCTGACCGTTGTCGGCGGAGAGTGCGAAACTCATGTCGCTCACTTCACTGGCAACGCCAAGGTGGTCCAGAAGTGCCGTGAAATTGGGGTAGTTCAATTCATTGTAGACAATGAACCCGGTGTCGACGGACATGGGCGTGCCGTCATAGTCAATGTCTGCGGTGGCGCTGTGCCCACCGGGTCGTGCTCTCTTTTCATACAGAACCACATCGTGGCTTTTGCAGAGAGCCCAGGCTGCGCTGTTGCCAGAAATGCCGGAACCGATGACAGCAATCCGCATATTCAATCCTTCAATTTGGGCTTATCGGCCCCGTGGAATCGAGGGCAGGATAAGTAGGGACATTTTGTGTTCTGGATTGATTACGGCGGTCAGCAAAGGGCGGATCACGCAGGTTCATGAATTTTATAAATAAATTTGGCTAAGCGCTCCTTGTTTGGAGCGCTTCTAAGGTATGGAAATGGCCAAGAAACCAGTCAGGCAAAACAATGAAGTGGTCTCGCAATACTAACGAGACACACCAAAGGTGGTCCGCAAGGTGCGAACCACAATCAGAGGAACCCCAGGAAATTACGCCTGAATGGTATCGACGAGCCAATTCCAGGCAACTTCGACACGAGTCCGTGCAGCGTCGAAAAAGGCAACGACCTTATCCCAAACCAATTGTCCGAAGTCAGCTACCTGAAGCATCGTTCCACGCTTGACTGGTTCTTCACCAGTCTCGATGAGTTCGACAGTGGTCGCTTCGGTCCCTTCGTTGACCACCCGGCGGGTGACCATCAAAGCACCTTCACTTGCAAGCCTGGATTCGTCCTTGCCGGCAACGACGGTGTCCGTATCCATGGAACGCACAACAACTGCACGTCCATCAGGAAGCAAATGAGTTTCGTTGGTGCTTACTTCGGAATCATAAATGACTTCGCCGTATGAATCGATCAACTCGACCCAAACGGTCTTGCGTCCTTCAATTTCAATTTCGCCGACCCAAATCGTCAATTCGCTTTCAAGCGGATCCTTCTGGTCCAAGGATGCAGACGCGACGGTTACTGCAAGCCGGTCCTCAGGCAACGTAATCGTTTCCTGGGGCAATGGGGATGCTGCAGCGCTGCCCGCCAAGGCGAGGATGAGGCCAAGCGCAAAAGTTCCTACTCTGGTATTCCGTTGCATGTACGCCTCCCAAGGCTAATACAACTAATTTTACCGCGTTGGGGCTTTTCGCTTTTGGTCCTTTAAGGACTCTGTTTCATCATTCTCGTTTGTCTTATTCAGCGCCCCTTAGCGCAGTCACGATTTCGCCATTATTGCACCATGATCTCCCGATCGGGTGTAATAAAAATCACAAAATGAAGTGATTTTGGTTACTTTTCGATAATAAGTGTGGTCAATGAGCGAAGAAT
>JBCCVB010000206.1:0-9636 GCA_039195965.1 Pseudomonadota bacterium | reverse complement strand
GTGGCGACGAAATCTTTGGCCCGAACTACGGTGGTGCCACGGTCTACACCAACGTTCGCGCCGGTTACACGACCGAGTGCCCGAATGTCGGCAAACTCCTTGAGAACCTTGAGTTCTCACTCGCCATGGAAAACGAGATCATGGGGGCGATCCTGATCGACGGCGAAGATCCGAACAAGGCAGCTGCTGCCTGGTTGAAGGAGCACCCGGCCACGTTCGAAAACTGGTTGGTCGGCGTCAAGACCTTTGATGGCGGCGACTCCTTCGCTGCCGTGAAAGGCGCTCTCGGCCTCTAATGCTGAAAGACATGACGCCGGTGCGGGGCTCCCGCCCGGCGTCAACTTTTTACAAAATAAGAAAACCGGAGCAGCGGGTTGGACTGGCTGACAGAACACAAACTGCCGATCGGCCCTTGGGCGCGTAGCTTTGTCGATTGGTTGACCGAAAATGCCTATTGGGTATTTGACGGCATCTCGATTTTCCTCGAAACGATGATCGACGGTATTCTCTGGCTTCTACAGACGCCGCATCCGCTGATCATAGTTGCGATCGCCGTGGCAATTGGATATGCGGTTCACAGAACCGTTGCCTTCGCGGCCTTTGTAGCCTTCGCGTTGCTCCTGATCATAAATCAGGGTTATTGGGAAGAAACGACCGAGACATTGGCGCTTGTGATCGCCGCGTCGGTGGTCTGCATGGCGGTTGGTATCCCGGTTGGCGTTCTTGCTGCTCACCATCCCAGGTTCTATGCCGGTCTTCGCCCGGTTCTCGATCTCATGCAGACGATCCCGACATTCGTCTACCTGATCCCGGCTCTGATCCTGTTCGGCCTGGGTATGGTTCCGGGTCTGATCGCAACGGTGATCTTTGCAATTCCCGCCCCGATAAGGCTTACCCAGCTCGGAGTGTCGTCGACACCGGTCGCTCTGTTGGAGGCCGGAAAAGCCTTCGGAGCTACCAAGTCGCAGCTCCTTTGGAAAATCGAACTTCCCTATGCATTGCCGCAGATCATGGCCGGACTGACACAGACTATCATGCTGTCCCTGTCGATGGTCGTGATTGCAGCCCTCGTTGGCGCCGACGGGTTGGGTGTTCCCACGCTACGGGCCTTGAACACGGTGAATATCGCGCAAGGCTTCGAGGTTGGCGTCTGCATCGTCCTCATCGCCATCGTCCTGGACAGGTTCTTCCGCTCTGAAGAAGGAGGAAAGCGATGAGCGACGCAGACAAGCAACCCGTCGTCTCCTTCAAGGAAGTCGATATTGTCTTCGGTGATGACCCGCAGTCCGCGCTGCCGATGATGGATGCCGGAAAGACCCGGCAGGAAATTCAGGCGGCAACCGGACAGATCCTCGGTGTCGCAGGCGCCACCTTCGACATTCATGAAGGTGAGGTCCTGGTGTTGATGGGTCTCTCAGGCTCCGGAAAATCGACGCTGCTGCGGGCAGTGAATGGTCTGAATCCGGTCATCCGGGGCGAAGTGCAGGTTCACGACGGCAACCAGTATGTAAATCCGGAAACCTGTTCGGAAAACGATCTCAGGGAATTGCGGCGCCATCGCATTGCCATGGTGTTTCAGCAGTTCGGCCTGCTGCCCTGGCGTACGGTTGCTGAAAATGTCGGGTTCGGACTTGAACTTGCCGGAATGTCCCCGAAGGACAGGGCTTCGAAGGTCGAGGAGCAGTTGAAACTGGTCGGGCTTAGCGGTTGGGGTGAAAAATTCGTTCACGAGCTTTCAGGCGGCATGCAGCAGCGTGTTGGTCTGGCGCGCGCCTTTGCAACGGACGCTCCGATCCTGTTAATGGACGAACCGTTCTCCGCACTCGATCCCTTGATCCGCGACAAGCTGCAGGACGAATTGCTCGATCTGCAAAAGGAACTGAACCGGACAATCATCTTCGTCAGCCATGATCTTGACGAAGCTGCCAAGATCGGTTCGCGCATCGCTATCATGGAAGGTGGACGCGTCATCCAGCTCGGCACGCCGCAGGAAATCGTCAAGAACCCGGCCGACGAGTATGTGGCGGACTTTGTCAGTCACATGAACCCGCTGAATGTCCTGCGTGCTCGTGACGTCATGGTTCCACCCGGAAGCCTTCCAGGTTCTCTCGCAAGCGGATTGACCTGCGAGATCAACACGCCGATCCGCGACGTCGCCAAGTTGAAAAAGACCAGTTCCGACCCGGTCGTGGTTCAAAAGGACGGTGCGATTGTCGGGGTGATTGGTGAAAACGAACTTCTGGATTGCATGCTCTAGTCAGTAAAGCGTGCGTTCGAAGGAAACTTTCCGGAAACAAAAAAACGGGGCCGATTGGCCCCGTTTCAATTTCATTAGTCGCACCGAGCCTCAGCAGCTTTGGTGCGGGAAATACGTCTTTGATTAGAGCAGCTCGAGCTGCGCGGCCTGCTTGCCACGGCCACGACGGTCGTCTTCAGCAACGAAAGAGATCTTTGCGCCTTCAACCGGCGTTCCGATGCCTGCCTGCTCGAAAGCTGTGACATGGACAAAAACGTCCTTGCCGCCATTTTCCGGCGTGATGAAGCCAAAGCCGCGATCGTGATTGAAGAATTTGATGGTGCCGTTCTCGCGCATGGAGAAACCTTTCCGTTAGTTGGTTGCGCTTGCCCGGAGTAGGTGCAGGCGCGAATAAACGAGAAGTCAATAAGAAACGGAAAGCTTGGGTATTCAGAGCGGCGCTTAATGGAGCAGCCGCCGAAGTCAGTCTAACCGGGTCTACGTCATGTCCCGTACGGCACAACGCGTGCCGATGGCGGTTAATGTAGGTTCCACCGGCCCGCTCGGCAAGTGAAAGATCGTTCAGAGGTCGAATTGCCAAACAATCTCCGCAATTCCGGGGGCGCTCCGAATTTTTTACATGGAATAATCTTACAATGGCCGTTTTCCGTTCAATTTTTGGCCAAGCGGGTTTTGAAAACTCCTCTTTGGAAGTGGCGTGTCGAGATGAATCTCGGGGAGATCCGGGGCACACGGACTTGTTCTTCGAACGCCCAGTTGAGACCCGGGAACAGGCATAAACGGCAAATGCGACCCCTTGTGACCCTGGTCACAGAGCTCAGGAAACGGCAGCGCTAATGTCCTTTCATGAGCTGGGGGCGAGCCAAGCGCCTCATAAAACCGAAGGAACGCTGTCATGTACAAGAAGTTCGCAAACACATCCGTCGCGCTGGCTCTCGTCGCAGGCGCAGCTTTGACAACGCAGACCCAATCGGCAAGCGCCGCTGAAGGCTGGCAGGTTGGTGTCGGTGTCGTAAGTGGCCTTGCCGCCGGTGCAATTCTCGGGTCGGCCTTGTCGCAGCCGCGCTACGTTGCTCCGCCGCCTCCGGTCTACTATCAGCCGGCTCCGGCCCCAGTGGTTACCTACCGCCCGGCACCGTGGACACCGGCCTGGTATCAGTACTGCAGCAACAGATATCGCTCTTTCAACCCGAACACGGGCTACTTCCTGGCCTATTCCGGTCAGTACCGTTTCTGCCAATAACGCCGGGGCGTAATCACCCCCCAGAGGGGTTTCCGGCTACTCCCTGCAAGGTGCTGCCTCCCGCGCCTTGCAGGGCGTTTTCGTTTGAACGCCGCGATGCATTTGTTCGAACGCATTCACATCGCGCTTGAGGAGTTTTGCCAGGCTTGGGGCCTGACGGCGAAAAACAAATGCCTCAGTTTCCGCTCGTCATTCTCTTGGCCGCACGCATCGTTGTTTCCAGTTGATTGAGAAAGCGCGAGCGGTCGTTCTTGGTAAAGGCTGGCCCACCTTCCCGGATTTCACCAATTTCGCGTAGATGCGTGTTCAGATCGCGCATGGCGAGGCGCATACCGATGCCGTCCTCACGAAAGGGCTTGCCTGTCGGGCCGATGACAAGTGCCCCGGCCTTGACGCATCGGGCGGCAAGGGGAACGTCCGCCGTAATGACCACGTCACCGGACTGCGCTCTTTCCGCAATCCAATTGTCCGCCTCGTCAGGCCCTTCCGGTACAACGACACGCTCTATCAGGTCGCCATCCGGCAGACGCATCCAGCTGTTGGAGACAAATTTGATCGGCACGTTGTGGCGTTCCCCAACGCGAACCGCTTCGTTTTTTACCGGACAGGCGTCCGCATCCACGTAAAGTACGGTCATTCCGCCTGGCCTTCGTGTGTTGATTTGAGATATTCGTCAATGCCGCTCACAGCCCGGTGCCCCGTGGCGAAGCAGGCCTGCAAAAGATACCCACCTGTTGGAGCCTCCCAGTCCAACATTTCACCTGCAGCAAACACCCCGGGCAGTTTTTTGAGCATGAGACTGTTGTCCAGTTCATCAAGCGCTATTCCCCCCGCTGACGATATCGCCCTGTCGATTGGGTAAGGAGCGGTACATGTGATCGGAACAGCTTTGATCAGCTCTGCAAGTGCGTCAGGTTTCTCTGGAAACGATCCGGCCTCCCGCAAGAGCGCCTGTTCCACGGGATGAAGCTTGAGGGTCTTTTTCAGGAAAGTTGCAAAGGACTGTTTTCCGCGTGGACGGGTGAGTTTGCGGATCAGTTCTTCAACACTTGTTGCCGGACGAAGGTCGATCTTCAGCTCTGCTTTTCTTAAAGCATTGATGGTTTCGCGGACCTCTGCAGACAAGGCATAGACCGCTCCACCTTCAAGGCCTTTTTCAGTGATCATTGCCTCGCCTTGAGCGGAATGTTCTCCCAGCTTCAGGGCAATTCGCTTGAGCGGTGTTCCGGCAAATCGCTCCCGCAAGTACGGGCTCCAGGCAACCTGAAAACCACAATTTGAAGGTTGGAACCTGTTGACCTTGATGCCGTGCCCTTCAAGTGCAGGTACCCAAGCGGCATCGGAACCAAGCTTGGGCCAGCTGGCACCGCCGAGCGCAAGCATCATCGTTCTTGCCGGAAGAGGATATTGTTTTCCATCTTCCGTTTCGATTACCGGCAGACCATCCTTTGAAAAACCCGTGAACTTTTGGCGTGTGCGCAGTTCAACACCGTTTTTTTCCAATCGATGCAACAGGGCACGGAGCAATGGCGAGGCCTTCATCGCCCTGGGAAAGATCCGGCCGCTTGAGCCGATAAATGTTTCCTGACCGAGGTCGTGACACCAGTCTCTCAAGGCTTCTGGTGGAAACTCCCGGACCATGGGAGCCAGAAAGTCTTCAGCTTCCCGATATCGGGTCAGAAACGATGACAGGTCTTCACTATGGGTGAGATTGAGACCACCGCGACCCGCCATAAGAAACTTGCGGGCAGGCGAGGGCATCTGATCGACTACGATGACAGCGTAACCGCGCGCCGCCAGGCGATCGGCAGCAAACAACCCGGCCGGACCGGCTCCAAGGATCAGGACATCAAGCATGGCGCCTTATAGATCAGCAGTGCCGCGGATGACCACCGTTGATTTTGCGCATCTGCCATCGTTGTCAAACCATGCGAAGTGCTCTGAATACTGCAAGTATTTGTTATCCGTCTCATGAGAGGATCTCTGCAAAGTTCAGTCATCAGGCATTTACCCTCACTGAACTGCGCAAGAAGAGGATGCCGTGAATGGAAAAGACCACGGACCTGATTATTGTCGTTGACCCGGATGAGAACATTCACACCGGCTTTCAGCGTTTGTTCGGCGAACATTATCAAGTCGTCTGTTTTTCAGACTCTGAAGAAGCACTCCTTTATCTGAAGCAGAACCTTGGCACTTCTGTCATCTTTTCCTGCTTCAACTTGCCGGGCCGTGGAGGCACCGCGTTCTTGCGCTCCGCGGAAATGATTGCGCCGCAAGCAGCACGTGTGATGCTGACAAGAGAAACGTCAGCAGATGCGATCAAGAAGACCCTGAACGAAGGTCACGCCTTTCTGTTCCTGGAAAAACCCTGCAATACAGAGGACCTGAACGTCGCCCTGGAAACGGCTCTGGCACATCACCGCCAGCTCGCCAGGGATCGCGCCATGTTGGAGCGAACGCTTGCCGGATCGGTCAAGCTTCTGATCGACATGTTGGGTCTTTTTCATCCGGAAGCCTTCCGGCGTACGGGGACGGTCCGCAAGCAGGCACTGCGGCTGGCAAGACAGCTGGACATGAAAAAGACCTGGGAGCTGGAGATGGCGGTAATGCTGTCACCGCTCGGCGAAGCGTTGCTGCCAAAGCAAATTCTGGCTCGCTATCGTGCGGCCCGCAGCCTGACAGAGCAGGAGAGGGATGTGCTCGACCGGGCACCCGCGCAGACAAGGGAGCTCTTGCAGAACATTCCGCAACTGGAAAAGGTATCGGAGCACCTTTACTTCTCCGCTCGCGGATTTGATGGTTCGGGATTTCCAAAGGATGGTCCGGTCGGCGAAGAGATCCCGATGATCTCCCGCATTTTGAAACTTCTGACAGACCTCTGGTATGCGAGCCCGGAAAGCGGACCTGATGCAGCAGCGTTTGAGGCACTCTCCATCAACAGCCGTAAATACGATCCAAAACTTCTGGCAATGGCACGGGACATTCTCCTGGACGACATTCCAGAAGAAAAGAAGGGGTCGGTCTACGAATGCTATATTCGCTCGCTCCAGCCCGGAGATAATCTGATTGATGATGTTCTGACCGAAAACAGTCACGAGCTTGTCTTGTCACGCGGGCACACTCTCACTCTGACGACTATCCGTCGTCTCGAGCACTTCAATCATACAACGGGCGTGCGCCAGCCGATCCGTGTGGAACGGCATACGGTTATCGAGGACGCATTGGTCGAGGCGAAAGAGCAAGCCTAGGACGAGTTTTTCCCGTCCAGAAGTTCCGCCTCGTAGGCCTTGGCGACTCTCAGGAAGCGGGCATGGGCGTAGTTCATGGACAGGATAAAGCCCCACCATCCGTACTTTCGATACTTGCGCACAAAATAGGCCTTGAAGAAGCTCACCGGAAACTCCGTCAGGAGACGGGCGCGAGGCAGTTTCCGGCCGCGAGAGCGCATTTCTTCCACTTGCATGCCGGAATAGCGGTTGTACTTGCCGACCTGGAAATCAAGCGAGCGGATCGAGCGATGCGCCATGATGCCGGAAAGGTTGGCGATCTTTGCATCGTCCTGCGGGCGTACGGTGTCATGCACGATGGAGTCTGAGAAACGGCCCTTGCGCCGGTCGTAAAGACGGATCTGATGATACCCGTAAGCCCAGGCGGCGGGCGCGCTCTCGTGGGCATACATGTCACGGATCATGATGCGCCAGCCATCGGCCTGCATGTAACGTCCGTCGGCAAATTTCGCCTGAATTTCAGCTGCAAGTTCAGGCGTGACCTCTTCATCCGCATCCAGATTGAGTAGCCAGTCATTGCGGCATTGATCCTCACCGAACCGCTTTTGCGGTCCGTAGCCTGGCCAATCGTTGTGAATGACCTTTGCGCCGAGTCTTTTTGCAACTGCGACCGTGTCATCGCTCGAACCGCTGTCAACGACAATGACCTCGTCAACCCAAGCGCTCACGCTCTCGATCGGACGTGAAATCCGGTCGGCTTCGTCCTTCGCAATGATGAAGACTGAAAGAGGTAGGCGCGTTGTCATGAAAGTTCCGGCTCGTTGCAATTGGACCGGAACAACCCCGGCGCGTCTTTTTAGCCGCGCCGGGAGAGGTTTTGAAGCACAGAGTTCAGGATTTTACCCGCGCGAAGACCGCGTCAAGTCCACCAAGTGTGATCGTCGATCCATCAACAGTTCCTGAAAATCCCGGTGCATTGAGGTTTTCCAGTTGGAGGCCGGACAAAGTGACCGTCGCTTCATTGTTTGCCAGGTTAAAGGCGCACAACACCGTTTCGCCCTTGTGACTGCGGGTGAAGACAAGGGTGTCGCCGGGACTTTCCAGGAATGTCATGTCACCCTTCTTCAAGGGGATATGCTGCTGACGCCATGCATAAAATGCCCGGTTGCGATTCAGGATCGAACTCGGATCCTTGTCCTGTTCGAAGGCGGCTTTTTCACGGTGCTCCGGTGCGATGGGCAGCCAGGGATCGGCTCCTGAGAAGTCTGCATGCGCATTGTCCTTGGCCCACGGCATCGGTGTGCGGCAGCCATCGCGACCCTTGTATTCCGGCCAGAATCGAATGCCGTACGGGTCCTGCAGCTTATCGAAAGGAACCTCGGCTTGCGTCAGGCCAAGTTCCTCCCCTTGATAGAGACAGGGCGTTCCACGCAATGAGGCGCAAAGAGCCGTTTCAAGCGGCGCAAACTTCCGAAGATCCAGGCCTTCGCCCCAGCGGCTGGCAACCCGGCTGACGTCGTGGTTCGACAGCGCCCAGCTTGCCCAGCCTGAACCGATGCCTTGGTTCATTTCTTCGACGATCCGGCGGATATAGGGTGCCGAATGCTGGGGTGTCAGAAGGTCGAAGCTATAGGCCATGTGAATGCGCTTGTTCTCTTCCGTATAGGAAGCGGTCAGCTCAACGGCCTGGCCGTCCGCCCCGATTTCGCCGACCGAAGTCGCGCCCGGGTACTTGTCGAGCAACGCGCGGAATTTTTCCAGAAATTCCAGGTTCTCGGGCCGAGTCTTGTCGTAGATGTGATCCTGAAAGCCGTATGGATTTGTCGGGTCCACCGTTGACGGCAGTTCATCGGCGCTGAGCGGCGGATTGTCCCTGAGTTCGGCATCGTGGAAATAGAAATTAACCGTGTCCAGGCGGAAACCGTCGACGCCACGGTCCAGCCAGAATTTGGCCGCGGAAAGAACGGCGTTTTGCACATCGGCATTGTGGAAGTTCAGGTCCGGTTGGCTGGTCAGGAAGTTGTGCATGTAATACTGGCAGCGGCGGCTGTCCCATTCCCAGGCCGGTCCACCGAATATGGAGAGCCAGTTGGTCGGAGGCGTGCCGTCCGGCTTGGCGTCAGCCCAGACATACCAGTCAGCTTTTGAGTTGTCCTTGGAGGACCTGCTCTCCTTGAACCAGGGATGCTGATCCGACGTGTGGGAGATCACCAGGTCGATCATCACTTTCAAGCCACGCTCGTGCGCAGCCGAGGTCATCCGGTCAAAGTCGGCAAGCGTCCCGAACATCGGATCGACATCTTCGTAATCCGAGACGTCATAGCCGAAATCGTCCATCGGAGATGTGAAGAATGGCGACAGCCAGATTGCATCGACACCGAGCGAGGCAATGTAGTCCATTCGTTCCGTCACACCATTCAGATCGCCGATACCGTCACCGTTGGTGTCGTTAAACGAGCGCGGATAGATCTGGTAGATCACCGCACCGCGCCACCAGTCCGGGTCTTTGATGATGTTTGCTGGCATGTCGGCCTCCTGGCCCGTTTCGGCTTCTTCGAACATTGCCGGTCTCCGTTCCGCTTCTAGGGCGGTATTTTGTAATTCAAAGCGCTTTGAATGGCTATATGCCGCGGATCGTCTGGTCAAGAGACACTGGATAAAAAGTCGTGCGAAGCTTTGGTGGAAACGGCTCGAATTTCAGCTTAAGACCAGATGGCAAAAGCAAAAACCGGCCCCGCAGAGCAGGACCGGTGGAGCAAATGAAAATTGCCAAAGAAGGATTTTGTCCGGAACGAGGCTTCTATAGCCTGCCCGAATGACAGTGATATGAACGACTTTTCGACGAGTGAGAATTCTCTTCAGCGCAATCTCGTATTTGTATGCAATGCCGAAGAAAGACGTCGAAAGCG
>JBCCVB010000205.1:0-9666 GCA_039195965.1 Pseudomonadota bacterium | reverse complement strand
GGTAATTTGATTTTTTATGTAAAATATCGGAATTTATTTTTACAATATCAATTTACAACTGTTAAATAATTTTACATATTTTTAAATTTTGACAATATGAGAAACGAAAACTTTGCAAATAACAAACGTAGTATGACATTACTACCCGGATTGAAGTTCGGCGTTGTACACTGAGCGTCGCGCAATGAAGAGCGAATTCGGGAGTTTCAGATGGCCAAAGCAATCCACAGTATGATCCGGGTTCTTGATGAAACCCGTTCCATTGACTTTTATAGCCGCGCCTTTGGCCTCGAGGTCGCCGACAGGCTGGATTTTGACAGTTTCACTCTAATCTATCTCGGCAACAGCGAAAGCGGTTTCGAGGTTGAACTGACCGTCAACAAGGGGCGAACAGAACCCTATGACCTGGGTGATGGTTACGGGCATCTGGCCGTTTCCGTTGACGATTTGGATGCCGAACACGCACGCCTGGAAGAGGCGGGTTTCAATCCTCGGGCCCTTGTCGAGTTTTCGCCTGCCGGAAACCTGGTCGCGCGGTTTTTCTTCATCAAGGATCCCGATGGTTACGAGATCGAAGTGCTCGAACGCTCAGGCCGATTTTGACCTGAAACAAATCATACGATGAAAGGCCACGGCGTGGCCATTGCCATGGGTGCGCCTTCACAGCCCTGCGCACCTGGTCACGATCCGCTTTCTGTAAATGGTTTGCCTGCAAACCGCGAGAGGTCAGCAGATGCAGGAGTAGCCTGAATTACGCTGCAAACTGTCCAACGAATGTGGAGTAGCTAACCTTTACAACAATTTACGTAATTGTTCGGTCCTGCGCTGCGATTGCATCAGGTCCAGAAGGAGACTTTGGGATCAACCCCTCACTCCTTACATCTCTCCACAGCGCCTCGGGTATTTCTGATGACCAAGCCGAAATGTTTCTTTTCAAAGAAGAAACTTTAGAGGTGCCGATCAATGTTGAGGCAACGCATGGCTTACTTGAGGGGAATTGTAGAGCTGCTGTTGCGAGCGGTACGCTGTGACCATCGCAGATAGCCTGAAGCCTGCGAACGCGCTGCAACACTTCTTGACTGGCTGGTGCATAGTCGAAGAACGCGCCCTCCACTGCACCGGTTGCCAGGATACCCGAATTAAACACCCCACCTATCACCAGACGGATCAGGTGCTTATCGCAAAGCGGAAACAGACGCGACTCCGCAGATTGATCGAGCAGTGTGTAGCGACCAGCAAGCAAGATGAGATCAATTTCCATCCTGCCAATCAAATCTTCGCAGATTTTTATCGTGTTTACGCCCAGCCCCACGGATGAAACACTTCCTTCAGCCTTGAGATCTGCAAGCGCTCTCGCACCACTGTCCAGAAGGTCTTTTTGGTGGCTGGGAGTGTCGGTTCCAACTGCCGGATCACCAATATCGTGCACATAAAGGATGTCTATCTTGTTCAGGCCAAGCCGGTGAAAGCTGGCCTCTACGGAGCGCATGATACCATCGTAAGTGTAGTCGAAATGCTGGGTGAACGGCAGAGGATCGTGAAAGCCATTCACCTCTGCCTGTGAGGATTTTGAAGGCGAAAGCACGCGGCCGACCTTGGTTGACAGTACCCAGTTGTCACGCTCACGCAAAAAGTCGCCGACACGCCTTTCGGACTGTCCATTCCCATAGTGGGGAGCTGTGTCAAAGTATCGAATTCCGGCGTTCCAGGCCTCGCTCAGAACCTCTGCGGCTTCAGCCTGTGAAACAGGTTTGTAAAGGCCGGCAAGTCCGGAACAGCCGAATGAAAGTTTGTGATCGCTTGTCAGCATTGTTGTTCCTAAACTGTGTGGCAGCCGGGCTCGGGTTTCGATGCGGTCTTGTAGGTGAGCACGAATTCGGTATGGCCCAGTTTTTCCGATGCTGACTTTTCGCCGCCGGCAAGCCCAACAATCTTCTCGAAGATCTCCTTACCGACCTCGGGCAATTGCGTAGTATCTAGCAAAACCCGGCCGGCATTCACGTCCATATCCTCCTGCATTCGGTTGAATGTTTCCGGATTGGCGCAAACTTTGAGGACTGGTGATATCGCCGAGCCGACGACGGAGCCTCTGCCGGTCACGAAAATGACGATGTGAGCGCCGCAAGAAATCAGCTCGATGATTTCGGCAGTGTCGTTGATGTTGGGAAACCCGAATTTCGGCGGCCCGTCGGGGACCACATCCAGCAGAAAGAGCCCTCCCGTCGGTGCCTGTTCGGCTGGTTTTAGAAGGCCTGAAATAGTGCTGGAACCGGATTTTGCATAGGCTCCGAGGCTCTTTTCTTCAATTGTCGAAAGCCCGCCAAGCGCATTGCCGTTCGAAAAGGACCCGTATCCCATGGAAGCATAGTAGCGCGCTGCTTTCTCGACAGTGGCAATGATTTTCTCACCCAATTTGCCGTTGGCTGCACGCGCCGCCATGATCTGCTCGCAGCCAATGAGCTCACCGGTCTCTTCAAAGATGCACACGGCGCCTTCTTCGACCAGTCGATCGAACGCCAGCCCGGCGGCGGGGTTGCCCGTAAGACCCGAGGTCGCGTCGGAACCACCGCAAATGGTGCCGACAACAAGCTCATTGACCTCCATCGGTTCTCTTGGCTGCCTGGCCAGTTCTTCCAGGGTGCTAGCGACCCAGGCGCGTCCGCTTTCAACTGAAGCCGATGTTCCTCCGGCCGATTGGATGGTCAGTAGATTGACGAGACGACCCGAAGCCCTGATCGTTTCAGCAAGTTGTTGCTTCTTGAAATTTTCGCAGCCAAGCGACACCAGTTGCACGGCGCCAACATTCGGATGAGTGCACAAGGCTTCCATCATCTGATGGCCATATTCCGAAGGAAAGCATCCGGAAAAACCGATTACCTGCACTTCTCCGTCGTCGAAAGGGCGGGCAATTTTAGTGCAGACGTGATGCGCGCACTCGACCAGATAAGCCACAAGGACGATGTTGCGGATACCCTTGCGTCCATCTTGGCGGAGCCATCCTTCCATTGAGTGCATGATCTACTCCATGACCTCGACCACCGTGTATCGGCTGGTCAGGTTGTGGACATGGACGTGTTCTCCGATGGAAATGTCCCTCGCTGCGAAGCCAATCGGTAGTCCGTACTTCAAGACGTCCTTTCCTTCCGGGATCGCCGAGCGTGCCAGCTTGTGGCCAAGACCCAGTGATGCTTGCACCTGAACAGGAGTTCCACAAACGTTGAGGATCTCTCCGGCTTCAACCGGCTCCGCGAGAACAAGAATGTTGTCCCGCTCTGAAAGAACCAGCAATCTGGGATCGGATGAAGTCATTGCGGTGTAACCGGGTTGGCCAGCGCTTCGCTGTTGTTGCGCACCCAGGAAATGACCCCGTTGAGATGGCCCCACATGGCATGCCGTGCTTCATCGACACGCTGATGTTCGATCGCGTCGAGAATCTGTTCATGTTCAGATCGGATATTCTGGTAATCGTGATCAGCTAGACGTTGTCTCCAGATACGCGCGCGTACGGTCGGTGCTGAAACCACTTTTAGCAAGGCGGCGTGGACCGGATTTCCGCCGATTTCCGCGATCAGATCGTGAAAGGTGCCGTCCAGGGCCATTAAGGTCTCCGGATCGTTCTCTGCTAGAATGCTGCGTTGAATGTCCTTGAGCTTTTCGAGCTGGGGTCGGGTTCGGCGGATCGCCGTTTCCTGAACAGTCGCCACTTCCAGAAGCTGCCGAAGTTCCAGATACCAAATCACCGACCGTGAATCCGATACGTCGACCGCGAACCGCAGCACCTCCATCATGCCTGCCGGATCGAGATCCGAGACGTAGGTTCCGTCGCCTTGCCTGGCCTCAAGGATCCGCATGGTCTGCATTGCCCGAACAGCTTCTCGCAGCGAGTTGCGACTTACGCCAAGCTGTGCGGCGAGGTCCGCTTCGTTCGGCAGGCGGTCACCCGCCCGGATCTGACCGGACTGAATCAACTCTTTTACCAGATTGATTGCCAGCTCAACCTTTTGCCCACTCATGAGAACTCCGAAATCATCCAATCTTTATCGATAAATAAAACCAAACAAGTACAATTTTCAACATTTTTCTTGACAAACATGGGATGATTGACTGAAAAACATCCTATGACATCGCTCAAAAAGTGGCGAAATTGCCTGAGATGATGCTCATTTTGCTGAAATCATGGGAGGAATTCATGAAGTTCACATCCGCACTTGGTGCAATTGCGCTCGTCGCTCTCGGGGCGGTGTCAGCAAAAGCGGAAGAAAAGGGCCCGATCGGCGTTAACATCCCGCTTTTGACGTCCCCGTTCTGGCAGGCCTACCAGGCCTATCTGCCGAAATATGCCGAAGAGCTCGACATCGAAATGCTTGAACCGGTCAACTCAGACTACGATTCCGCCAAGCAGATGACCGATATGGCAAACCTGCTGACCCTCGGTGCCAAGGCGATCGTGACCACACCGATTGAAAGCGGCGCTGTCCGCCCGGCATTGAAACGCGCCGCCAATGCGGGTGTTCCGGTGGTTGGCGTTGACGTAGCCCCGCAGGCCGGTCCGATTTCGATTGTGGTGCGCGCTGACAATCGCGCTTACGGCACCAAGGCTTGTGAGTACATCTCCGAAAACATTGAAGCCGGTCCCGTCGTGCAGATCATGGGTGCGCTCGCCTCCGTGAACGGCCGCGACCGCGCTGAAGCCTTCCGCGAGTGCATGGCTGAAAAGCGCCCGGATGTCGAAGTGCTGGAAATTCCGGCGGAATGGATGGCGGATATTGCAGCTTCGAGCCTGGATGCTTTGCTGGTTTCAAACCCCGATATCTCGGGCATTTACATGCATGCGGGTGGTGCGTTCCTGACCGCGACACTACAGACCCTGGAGCGCAAAAACATGCTGAAGCTTCGGGGTGAAGACGGACACATAGTGATTGTCTCCAACGACGGCATCCCGCAGGAATATGAGGCAATCCGCGAGGGCAAAATTGATGCGACGGTATCTCAGCCGGCCGATCTTTATGCCTATTATGGTCTGCTTTATGCGAAAATGGCGCTGAACGGCCACGAATTCAAAGCCGGTCCGACTGATCACGACAGCACGATTGTCGAAGTTGCACCTGGCGTGCTCGAAGATCAGCTGCCGGCACCGCTGATCACCATTGAAAATGTTGATGACCCGGACCTTTGGGGCAACGCAATCAACTAACGCGGTCTGGATTTTATGATGTCTCATGCTTCAACGGCTGGGAACGACATCCAGGCGACGACCGGGCCCGGACATGATCCGGGCTCGCTCCCGCCGGTTGTCGAAGCCAGCAACATCAGCAAGCGATTTGGATCGACGGTAGCCCTGAAGAAGGCCGGTATCCGAGTAACGCATGGACGGACACATGCGCTGGTCGGTCGAAATGGTGCCGGCAAAAGCACCTTGGTCTCAATTCTTACCGGCTTGCGATCGCCGGACACGGGATCAGTCGAATTCAACGGAAAGGCCGCCCCTGCCGTTGGAGATCCCAGGGAATGGCAGCAGCATGTTGCTTGTGTTTATCAGCATTCAACCATCATTCCTGACCTGACCGTTGTCGAGAATCTCTTCATCAACCGCCAACCGAAACGGTTCGGTTTGATCGATTGGCCCCAAATGCGCAGGGAGGCACGAGAGCTTCTCGATGAGTGGAACGTTGAGGTTGGCGTTGAAACGCTTGCTGGAGAACTGACGGTCGAAGAACGCCAGCTGGTCGAAATTGCCAGATCCCTTTCCCGAGGTGCGAGGTTCGTCATTTTGGATGAACCCACCGCGCAGCTGGATGGAAAGGAAATCAATCGGCTGTTCCAGCGGATCGAGGAATTGCAGGCGAAAGGCATTACCTTTCTGTTCATTTCGCATCACCTTCAGGAAGTTTACGAAATCTGTCGGGACGTTACCGTTTTCCGGGACGCAACGCATATCGTCACCTCGGATGTTGCCCACCTTCCCAAAGAGGCCCTGATCAACGCTATGACAGGAAGCACGGGCTCACACGCATTGACCGATGCGGCGGCACGCGAACGGCGTTCGGACGGAGATGTGGTCGCAAGCTACAAACATCTTTCATCCCCCGCCTTTCGGGATGTGTCCTTTGACGTTCGCGAGGGTGAAATTATCGGCTTGACCGGAGCTTCCAGTTCAGGTCGCACCGAATTGGCAGAAGCTGTTGTCGGACTTGCACCTTTTAGCGCGGGTGAGCTGATGGTTCGCGGCAGTCCGATGAAGTCCGGCGATGTACCGACAAGCTTGAGCCTTGACGTCGGATGTGTGCCCAAGAGCAGGCACAAGCAGGGTCTGGTTCTGGGGCAGACCATCGAGGAAAACGTATCCATGCCGATCTTTGATCGTATGGGTCCATTCGGCTTCATCAATCCATCCCTGAAGGAAAAGGAAGCCCGCATCGCGATTGCGGAGCTGGACATTCACGCCAATGGACCGGAACACATTGTCGGCGAGTTATCAGGTGGAAATCAGCAGAAGGTCGTTTTCGGCAGAGCTTTGTCAAACGGGCCGGCCTTGTTGGTGCTGATCGATCCGACCGCTGGCGTCGACGTGAAATCAAAAACAGCGTTGCTCGACCAGGCCGAGCAGCTTCGCCAAAACGGTAAGGGCATCCTGCTGTCCAGTTCGGAGGTTGAAGACCTCAGGATCTGTGATCGGGTGCATGTCCTCTATCACGGAAAAATTGTTGCGACATTTGAGGCGGGCTGGAAGGAGTCCGATCTTGTCGCCAGTATCGAGGGTCTCGATAAATGACTGATGCGACCGCCGAACAAACCACGTCCTCCCAATCGCGTTTCGGCCAGACTATCCTTGGCACGCTGCGCGAGTTCGCACTTGTCCCTCCCATCATCGGGCTAATCGCTGTTGGCGCATGGGTAGACGGGAATTTTCTAACGCTTGCCAACCTGGCGACCATTCTCGGCGCATCGGCAGCTTTGTCACTGATGGTGCTGGGTGAAGCGCTGATCGTCATCACCGGAAAATTCGACCTGACCCTGGAATCCAACGTGGGCATTACTCCGGCTCTCGGCGCGATGCTGGTGATACCAGCGACTTCTGCCGGTTTCGGCACAGAGTGGCCGGTCGCGCCTGCGCTGCTTGCAACGCTGCTTGCCGGAGCATTGATTGGCTTCCTCAATGGGTTCATGATCGTAAAATTAAGGCTCAACGCCTTTATCGTCACGCTTGCAATGCTCATTGTCCTTCGAGGCTTGCATGTGGGGATTACCGAAGGTCAAACCCTTTGGGATATGCCCGATTCCTTCTTCTGGCTTGCTACGCAAACCCTCTTCTGGATGCCGATGTCTGTCTGGCTGGCACTGCTGATCTTCGCCGCAGCCGGTATCTTCATGCGTTATCATCGTATCGGTCGGGCGATCTATGCCATAGGCGGCAATGCGGATGCCGCACGAGCGGCGGGCATAAGAGTGGACCGGATTACGTGGGGTGTCTTCGTATTTGCCGGTTTCCTGGCGGCTATCGCCGGCATCATCCTCACCGGCTATGTAGGTGCCATCAGCGCCAGTCAGGGCGAAGGCATGATCTTCACCGTCTTTGCGGCCGCGGTTATCGGCGGCATATCTCTTGACGGGGGGCGCGGTTCGATGATCGGGGCTTTGACCGGTGTACTGTTACTCGGCATCGTTCAGAACATTCTCACCCTGGCTCAGGTTCCTTCCTTCTGGATCCAGGCGATTTACGGTCTGATCATTCTCGGATCGCTGATGATCGCTCGTATTACAAATCCAAAATCACAGTGATGCGTCAGGCGATGAAAGCACTCAGAATTGAAAAAGTAGGCCTGTCAGCGCTTTGTGAGCTTCCTGTCCAGAACCTTGGCCCTGACGAGGTTCGTGTCAAAGTTCACTATGTCGGCCTTTGCGGCAGCGACCTGAACACCTTTCGCGGCAAAAATCCGTTGGTCGAGTTTCCAAGGGTGCCCGGCCATGAGGTGGCAGGCACCGTCATGGAAAAGGGTTCAGCGGTCAATGGAGAGATTGTGACCGGACAATCGGTAATCCTGTGGCCTTATTCGTCGTGTGGAACCTGCAAGAGCTGTCAGTCGAACCGCGCTTATGCGTGCCGCTACAATCAGACGCTCGGGGTCCAGCGGGATGGCGCATTGCGTGAAGAAATCGTTGTGCCGGCAACCTCAGTCATTCCGAATTCCTCCCTGCCGCTTCGCCGTTTGGCTCTGGTGGAACCCCTTTCCGTAGGGTTTCACGCAGTGCGCCGAGGGTCTGCAAAGGCGAAGGACACCGTTCTGGTGCTGGGTTGTGGGATGATCGGCCTGGGAGCCATCATCGATGCGGCGCGCAAGGGAGCAAGGGTGATTGCGGTTGACCCGATTCTTGCCAAGGAACGCGTTGCGCGCGCGTGTGGAGCATCGGATTTTCTCTCAGATACCGGCGAGGCACTCCTCGCTAGAGTTAGCGAACTTACAGACGGCGCCGGTGCGGATCTCGTTATCGAGGCAGTCGGTATGCCGGAAACATTCACCGCAGCGGTTGAGCTGGCAGCCTTTTGCGGACGGGTTGTCTACGTAGGCTATTCGAAAGCGCCTGTGACCTATGAGACCAAGCAATTCAATTTGAAAGAGCTTGATATTTTCGGATCCCGAAATGCCAGCAGGTTGGATTTTGATGCCGTGATATCGGCTCTGGAGGCGTTTGGTGACAAAGCCGATCTTCTGGTGACACGCGAAATTTCCTTCAGTGAAGCAGCCGAGGCGCTGCCTTATTGGGATCAAAACACCAAAGATGTCCTCAAGTTGGTGGTCGCGCTATGAGTGTGGACCTCAAGACAGCTTATGGCCTTTCTGGAAAAACAGCGCTGGTGACCGGTGGTGGCAGCGGTCTTGGCCTTGCCATTGCCAAGTGCCTGTCGGCTGCCGGTGCGCGGATCATAATCGCAGGGCGACGCGAACCCATTCTTTCGCAGGCGTGTCAGGATATAGGCCAGGAAACTGCTTATGAAGTTATTGACCTCGCCGATGTCAAAGGTGTGAGGCAAGCTGCAGACAAGATGGTGGATACCCACGGTCCGATCGACATTCTGATAAACAATGCCGGCAACACCATCAAGAAACCCTTCCAGGAAAGCTCGATCGAAGATTTCGATCAGGTATTTGATGTTCATGTGCGTGGCGCGCTTGAGCTCACCCGGAGGCTTGTTGGGGATCAGATCAGCTGTGGCGAAGGCTCGGTGATCTTCACCTCTTCAATGACGGCGTATATCGGACAACCCAATGTTCTGGGCTACACAGTTGCCAAGACTGCCCTTTCAGGCGTCATCAGAGGGCTGGCGGCAGAGCTTTCTTCGCAAGGCGTCAGAGAGTAAACGGCGTAGCTCCTGGATGGATCGACACAGATCTTTATCGCCAAGCAACCGCCGGCGACGTGCCGCGGCAGCAAAAAATTCTGTCGCGCATTCCCATGAACCGACTTGGGGACCCGGAAGACATCGGTTGGGCCTGCGCCTTCCTGGCCTCAAAGGCGGCTCGTTATGTAACCGGCCAGGTTCTTCTGGTCGATGGCGGTGCTGCGACAGGTTTTTAAGAGGGATTTAAGATGGACGACAAAAAACTCTTCGCTGAGATCAAGAATAATCTGTTTACCGCCGTTGTTGGTGATGTGCTCGATGCCATG
>JBCCVB010000204.1:0-9750 GCA_039195965.1 Pseudomonadota bacterium | reverse complement strand
GTACGGAATTGCACTGCAACCTTCTCGCCGTGATGAAGCTTCTCATCAGGTGGAACGCGCATGCAGAACCTGGAACTTTCAGTAACAACCCAAACGATCTGTTCCGAACCCAGCATTTCCACCAGATCCACGACACCAAGCAACCCACGATCAATTCCGCTTGGGTCGTTCAGAAGAAGAACATGTTCGGGCCGAATGCCCAGCTCGACTTCGTGTCCTTCGACGAGAGCGGCAGCCGCCTCGTAGTCATCGAGTGACAAGGTCAGCTCAGGCGAACTGAACAGGGACTTACCGTCTTTTTGGATCACCCTGCCTTTGAAGAAATTCATGCTCGGCAGGCCTATAAATTGTGCAACAAAACGGTTTGCAGGACGATTGTAGATATCGTCCGGACAAGCAAGCTGCTGGATGACACCGTCTTTCATTGCCGCAATGCGGTCTGCCAGGGTCAGGGCTTCCACTTGATCATGCGTGACATAGATCATGGTCGCCCCGAGTTCGCGATGGAGCCGTTTTAGTTCGACCCGAAGCTCAGCGCGCAATTTTGCATCGAGATTGGAAAGAGGTTCGTCGAAAAGAAATACATCGACATGGCGCACGAGCGCGCGGCCGATGGCCACCCTTTGGCGCTGACCGCCGGAAAGCTCGCTGGGACGCCTATCAAGCAGGTGTTCAATCTGAAGAACACGCGCCGCGTCCTCGACCAGCTTGCTGACCTTTCTCTTTGGAGTCCCGTTCATCTTCAGTGCGAAGGACAGGTTTCCCCGCACGGTCATTTTCGGATAGAGCGCATAGGACTGAAAGACCATGGCTATGCCCCGGTCCTTAGGTTCCTCCCAGGTCACATTGCGCCCATCGATCCAGATCTGGCCGCTCGTTGCGTCCTGCAAACCCGCAAACGTGTTCAATAGCGTGGACTTGCCGCAGCCCGACGAGCCCAGAAGCACAAGGAACTCACCCTTTTGTATGTCGAGGTTCAGACCATTGAGGACATCGACCGAACCGAAATTGACACTCAGGTTGCTAGCGCGGACATGTGCATTGTTGTCGAGCATTTGGTTCATCCTTTTACGGCGCCGGCGGCAATCCCGCGCACGAACCAGCGTCCAGAGAAGAAATAGACAGCAAGAGGCACCAGTGCTGTCAGCAACGTGGCCGCCATGTTGACGTTGTAGGCAACGTCACCCCGGGTTGAGTTGACGATGTTGTTGAGTTGGACGGTCATTGGAATGTTGTCCCGCCCGCCAAATATCAACCCAAGGAGATAGTCATTCCAAATGCCCGTTACCTGCAGGATCACGGCGACGATCAGCATCGGGGTCGACATCGGCAGCAGCACATAGAAGAAGATCGAGAAGAACCCGCCACCATCGACACGCGCCGCATTGAAAATCTCTTTCGGCAGTGACGCATAGTAGTTGCGAAAAATGAGCGTCATGATCGGCAGGCCGAAAATGGTATGGATCAGAACGATGCCAGTAAGGCTGCCGTAGAGCCCGGTCACCGAGAAAATCCTGATGATCGGATAGATCATGACCTGATAGGGGACGAAGGCACCGAACAAGACGATGAAGAAGAAGACTTCCGAGCCCTTGAACTTCCAGTAGCTGAGAATGTAGCCACAGATCGCTCCGGCCAGTATCGAAACAACCAGGCTCGGGACCAGGATCTTGACCGAGTTCCAGAAACCGACCTTGATACCCTCACAGGTCAATCCCGTGCAGGCGCTGTCCCACGCTACGATCCATGCTTCGAACGACCAGAGTGCCGGCCACTCGAGAATGTTCCCGAGCCGGATCTCCGGCATTGTCTTGAGAGAGGTGACAACCACCACATAAAGCGGCAACAGAAAGAATGCTGCTGCCATGACCAGAAACAGATAGATCCCCATCCTGCTGGCGGTGAGTTTGCGGGGTGGTTTGCCTTCCGGTGCGTTGGAGTTCGCATCGACGGAAAAGTTTGAAGTGATCTGATTCATCGTGCCCCCCGCTTGCGCATGTTCTGGGCGTAGAGCCATGGTGCGAGCGCTGCGATCACGGTGATCAGCATGATGGTGGCACCTGCCATCGCCAATCCGATATTGGCGCGTCGAAGAATGTGATCGAGTACGAACTTCGCCGGAACTTCCGTGGCAATTCCGGGGCCGCCATTGGTCATGGCAACGACGATGTCATAGCCCTTGATCACCGAGAGCGACAAAAGCACGACACTTGTGAAAATGACCGGACCCAAGATCGGTATCACGACGTGCAGATAGACACGCCAGGATTTGATGCCGTCGATCTTGGCCGCCTTCCAGATTTCAGGTTCAACGGATCGCAACCCTGCCAGCATCAACGCCATGACCAGGCCGGAGGCCTGCCAGATGGAAGCAATCACGATTGTGTAGATCGCCATTTGCTGATCGACCAGCCAATCGAACGTGAAACTCTCCCAACCAAGATCCCTGACGCTTCTTTGAATGCCAAGCGAAGGGTTCAAAAGCCATTGCCATGCAAGACCGGTCACGACAAACGAAAGCGCGTGCGGACACAGGAAGATAGTCCGGAAGACCGATTCCGCTCTGACTTTCTGATCGATGAAAACTGCCAGCAAAAAGCCCAGAACAAGCGAACCGCCGACGAAACATACGCCGAAAATGACCATGTTCTGGAGCGAAACGATCCACCTTGTCGTGGCAAAAAGGCGCTCATATTGCCGTAATCCCGCAAAGTCGAAATTGGGCAGAAGTTTTGAATTGGTGAAAGACAGCTGGACCGACCACAAGACGCACACGACGAAAATGGTGACGGCAACGATCACGAATGGAGTGACCACAAGCCTTGCGGTCAACTGGGATGAACTCAGTCGAAACATGTTGGTTTCCCGAATGAGGGACGTTTGTTTTCCGGCAAGGGTCTTGGGAAAACGCTCCCCCGATTGCGCCGCGGTGCCCGAAACCAGCGACGTCAATCGGGGGTAAGGTGCCGCTGGAGGGCGGCACCCGGGAGGTTAGTCGATTGACTTGAAGGCAGAAGCCATAAGAGCCAACACGTCTTCCTGGCTCATGCCTTTCGAGTTCCAGTATTCCGTGTAGATATCCTGAAGAGCACCCGCGAGATCCGGCGATATGTACATGGTGGTTGTTCCAACATGCGCCTTAGCATTGCCCGTCAACTCGATTGCCTGCTGCCCGCATGCGTCCATTTTGCTGGTATCAACATCCGGGCGAATGGGAACCGACCCCTTGACGTTGTTGAAGGCCACCTGAACATCTGGATCGAGCATTGTGTTCGCCATAAGCGATTGAACTTCCCGATCGGCATCGTTGCCTGTTTTCGGGAAAACAAACACGTCGCCGGAGATCATGTAGGTTGATCCGGGCAGAACGGCAGGGACACATCCATAGTCCTTGCCGATCTCCTTCTCTGCGGCAATGAATTCGCCTTTGGCCCAGTCACCCATGATCTGCATTCCGGCTTTACCTGTGATGACCATGCTGGTCGCATCGTTCCAGGACCTGCCGGGTGACCCTTCATCCGTTGCACGCACCAGATCACGCAGACGGGTATAGGTCGCAATCACTTCCTTCATCTTGCCGGTGTTCAACGCTTCAGTGTCGCGATCCTGGAACAGGCGCAGGTAGAGGTCCTGGCCACCAATCGTCAGCAAGATGGCGTTGAAAGTGAGCCGCTCCTGCCAGGCCTGTCCACCGACAGCAACGGGAACGACACCGGCCTCGAGAAGCTTTTCAGCGGCAGCAAAGAAACTGTCCCAATCCCTGGGAGGTTTGATACCGGCTTTTTCAAACACCTCGATGTTGTACCAGAGCCAGTTAGAGCCATGGATGTTGACCGGTACGGCATAGTAGTGCCCATCGCGCTTCACCAGATTGTCGATAATCGGCGGAAACAGCTCGTTCCAATTACCAGCTTCCACCTCTTCATCGATGTTGTTCAGCAGCCCGGCATCGATGAGCTCTTCAAATTCGCGGGACGTATTGAATTGACCGACCTGAGGTGGATTTCCACCCATAAGGCGATTGGTGAGCATCGACTTTGCCATATCGTTGCCTCCTACTCCGGTGTCGACCCATTCACCACCGGCTTCATTGAACGCATCTGCGAACTTCTGGATGGCAGCAGCTTCGCCTGCTGACGTCCACCAGTGCAGCACTTCCGCCTTCTTCCCTTCAGCAAAGGCCGGCATTGCAGCTGAGGCAATTGCGACACCTGTCAGCAAAGTCCTGATTAGTTTCATGTTTTCCTCCACTTCAATCAGTTATCCATCCAGCGCGTCTTCAATCACCCAGGTGCCGAAACATGCGGCATCGAGGGCTCCTCGAATGTCGTCCAAAAGCGTGGATGCACCTTCGAGTCCGGCAAAGATGCGGACCGCGTTTTTTGAAACTCCAAAGGCGTTCAAGGCGTTGGGTCCGGCGTCCTGCCGGTTCGCGATCGCGGCAGGCAGGGCAAGGCTCTCAAAGCCTCCCCAGCTGACGCCGAGTCGAATGATGTTCAACGCATTGCAGAACTTGCGAACATCGACATCTTCTTCCAGTTCAAGCGTGAACAACCCGCCGGCCCCCGAAAGCGTGTTCGGCAGAGGGGCCGAAACGCCAGGCCGGTGAATCTTGCGGATGCGCGGGTCGTGTCGAAGGTGGTTGATGATCCAGTCGGCCGCCTCGGTATGGGCCCTCACTCTTACAGAGAGCGTTCTCAACCCTCGCAAGACCATGGAGGCTTCCAATGCCGAGAGCTTTGCACCCAAAAGCGGAACGCTGGTCGCGCGGATTTGGTCAATCAGGTCGTTGGCACCGATCACGCAACCGGCGACAACATCGCTGTGCCCGGACAGGTACTTTGATGCCGAATGAACAACCAGATCGATTCCTGCGTCGATCGGGTTCTGCAAAATGGGCGAGGCGAAGCTGTTGTCAATCAGAGTGACCACACCTTTGCTGCGCGCCGTTTTCGCAATGCGCCGGAGGTCCAGCGTTTCGAAGACAAAGCTTGTCGGGCTTTCGAGAAACAGCATCGATGCCCCCGCAAGTGCGCCGGCAGAACCTGCAAGCTCGTCAACATCGACGTATTTGGTCGTTATCCCGAACCGCGGCAACAAAATCTCAAAAAGGCGATAGGCGTCCGAGTAGGCATTGCGAATGCAGACAATGCGATCGCCGGATTTCAACAGGCCCAGTATGGAGCTGGAAATGGCCGCCATTCCGCTCGAAAAAGCAATTGCTGCTTCACCATTCTCCAGTTGAGCCAGCTTGTCTTCCAGGACCCTTACGGTCGGGTTTCCTGTCCTGGAATAAAGGTCCGTCCCGCCATGGCCGGTATAGCAGTCCTCGAGCGTATCAAAATCCGGAAACAGAAATGTCGACGTCTGGAAGATAGGCGGCACCGCGGCACCGGCCTGATGGCCGCCTGCGTCGTGTGTCAATACCAGATCCGCTTTCGTAGTGGCGCGCATTGTGTTGTCCGAACTCGTTTAACTCATAAGACATCAGACGTCTGATGTCTTATGAGTTAAACTTGTCGGATTTTCCGAAATTGTCAAGCTGCGTTCGTTGATTGAATGGGAGCAACCGCATCAAGAGCACACGCTCACCGGTCGCCGAAACCGGTTCAGACGCTGCGGACAGTCGAGAAATGCGTTACAAATTGCGCCTCTATCGAGGCGGCCGGTGCACCCGAGTAGCTCTGGCTTTTGGCGAACCTAAGCGCCATTCAAATTGTCTGAGCAAGAGCGCTGGAAACGGAGAAAAAGCTCCGTCAGCGCAGAAGCGCATTCGGCTACTGAGTCGCAAAAAATTTCGTCCAAGGTAGGCACGAAACTGGCAAATCCAGCGCCAAAGACCTCCCGCTAATCAGTCAGAAGATGTTCGTAGCGCTTGTCTGTCAGTGTTTTCATAAATGCCACGAGGGCATCAATTCGTCGAGCGTCCAGCGCCGGTCCATGTTTCAGTTCTTCCATCGACAATGTGCCCTCAACCTCTGGCACTCCCCAGCTCTGACCCGTTTCCGGATTGATCTGTGCACTCGCGGCCTTGCTGTTGTACTTGTTGTAGAACTTGACCGTGGTGCGCAGGTCCTCAAACACGCCATTATGCATGTAAGGCGCAGTCACGGCGACGTTTCTGAGTGTCGGCACCTTGAATTTGCCGAGCTGCGACGGGTCCGAGACGGCTGGATTGTTGACGAGGCCCGGATCAACAAATCCGTTCTCAACACCATTGGCGGCACGAGCTCTGGCATTCACCGGAACTCCAATATTGTGATACTCGTAATTGGAGAAAGTCTCCTCCGGCGATATCTGGGAAGTACTCAGCTGATGGCACTGATTGCAGTTGGTGAACTGCTGGGAGAAGAACAGCAGCCTTCCAAGCTCCTCCTGGTCAGTCAATTCAGCTTCACCGCGCAGGAAGCGATCATATTTTGAATCGAAAGGCGCAAAATACGGCGTCATCTCGAAAGCAGCGATGCTTTCCTGCATCGCTTTGTAGCCTTTCTCCGGATCGTTAAGAATGCCATCGCCGAAATGGGCATCGAACGCCATTATGTAGTCTTCGTTTTCCAAAAGACGTGCAACGACAGCTTCCTTGCTTTCCATGCCCATCTCGACCTGATTGAGCGGCGGACCTCCCGCCTGCCCTGCAAGATCCGGCTCGCGGCCATCGAGAAACTGTCCACCTCGATAGTTGCCGTCCTGCATCTGATGAAAGATGGGAGAGAAGCTTGCATATCCGGCTGTCGGCGTGTTGCGATCACCGACCGAAACGCCATCGTCGCCCAGCGACACTGCCAGACCGGCTGCCGTCGGCCTTTTGTCGGTAAAAGCGTAGTCCGGATCGTGGCAGGTTGCGCAGGACTGCGTTCGATGCCTGGAGAGGTTCACATCAAAGAATAGGGCCTCACCCAACCGGGCCTTGGTGTCATAGGTAAGGTCGGAAGCGCCAACCAGGCCAATCGCAATACCTGGAAGACACAAACCAACTAAGGTTGCGAACAAGGGAACGGTTTTCAAGACTTCCCTCCAATCAACATCCGGTCATCATTTGCAACCCAGGCGACACAAGAAAAAGCCGCGACTCCAGTTCCTTGTCAGACCGATCTCATTACTTTCACAAAGATGAATATAGAAATTATCCTCGTAGCTTGTGTTGAGACAGATCAAACGGGTGTCCGCACCAATTGGCATGAACTAGCCCGGTTTCTCAGGTTGGTCGACGATGTTGAAATGCTTCTGGAAACGTGAATTTGGTCCCAAGGAAAGGAACCGTTTTGATTTAACACGCTTCAACGAGACGAGGGCAATTGCCACGCATGTGACAAATGCTCACGTCGATCGCAAACGCCCCTGATCGGCGGCTGTCGAGCCGCTACTTCTCAAAATTTATTATCAGGCGCTTTTTGGCCGGAAAGACATCGCGCATGCGTTCTAGGTCATGATTGCGGATGCATTGACAGGTGCGCGCCATAAAGAAGCGTTGGTAGAACCGCCTTTGTCGGCCAAGAAATTCACGCAGATCGCTCAGCAGCACGTTTGCAGACTGCGCAATCTGCCTCACCGCTCAAGTTCGCGCACTCTTCGAACAATTAGCTCGCTTTCGGCGACACAGGCATCCACAAGCAAGTTGAGACGATCTTTCAGCGGGTTCTCGTCATTTGCAAACAGACCCCAGGCGTAGCTGATATCAGCGGACAACGGCCGGATCGACACGCCTTCAACCGGTACTCCGAGAGCCGTAACCGGGTCACATAAGGCAATACCAAGTCCTGCTCGCGCGGCCATTGCCGCACTCAACGATGAATTGGTGGCAATTTCTCGGGAAGGTTTGATCTGCTGCTCCGCGAGTGCGCGGTTGATCGCGTCACGAATGCCGTAGCCATTGCAGATCGTCGCCATTCTTTCGGTGGCAAACACGGAAAGTGGAATTGGCTCGTTGCTGTCGTAACGGCTCCCTTCTTTGACTACGGCGACAACCAGCGACTCGAAACGCGCAAGACACTTCAATTGATCATGCTCACTCGGATAAGCCGAGAAACCCAGATCTGCTGTGCGTTGACGAAGTGCATGCAGGACCCGTTCCGAAGTTGTCGTTTCGACGTGAACAAAATCAGGCAGAACGTCTGCGACACGCGAAAGAACGGGACCTACCAGCCCCGCAGACATCGTGGGGGTTGCGACAATATCAATCGCGGCAATTCTCTCGTCTCGGATGGCGTGCGCCCGTTCGGTCAATTGCGACAGGTTCGCCATAACACGCTGCGATTCTTCGAAAAACTTGATCCCTTTGGCCGTGGGAGAAATCTTTGGCCCGTTGCGCTCAAACAGCGAAAATCCCACGCGTGCTTCCAGATCTCTTACCATTCTCGTAACTGCAGGCTGGCTCACCGACAGTTTCTGAGCGGCCGCGGTCATGGACCCGTATCGGACTACCGCAGCGAAAGCTTCCATTGAGCGAATGTCAGGCCGCCCATTATTCATTGTTGACATACTAGAGAACCTATCATTACGGTAAGCTATCATTGACGCATCAGTATGCAGAAATAGCATAGCAAAGCTACTGTGCGATCGGTAAGGGGACCGGCGCAATGACAATTGGATTTGTGAATGCGGTTATCTTCGGGGCGTTCAGGTCCGAACAGAAGAATGCGCGCACGGACTTTGTAATCGTTCGGTCGGGCGCGAGTTCAGATGTGCTCGTCTCTTCCTGCTGCCTTTCACCTCACGCCCTTCACCTGTCGCGCAAACAATGCAGCTCCAACCCGGAGTGCAGTGTCTAACAGCCTTTTGTAAGAAATTCTTGGACGGCATGTACGATGACGCAATTTCTGTCTTCTATTGACTCGCAGGGTCTGGCAGCGCTTGAGGCGCGGCTCAAAGATGATCTGGATCTGCTTTGCTACCCTTCCAAGAGCTGGGTCCCGCAGCAAAAGGATGTTGCGGATGTGATCATCATCGGTGGTGGCATGTGCGGCATGGTCGCCTGGCTCGCACTGAAGACGGGCGGAATTGACAACATGCGCGTCCTGGACCGGGCCGCCAAAGGCTATGAAGGTCCTTGGTTGGGATATGCGCGCATGGAAACCCTGCGATCTCCCAAGTTTCTCACCGGTCCGGCTTACGGACACGGCTCCTTGACCTTTCAAGCCTGGTTCCGTGCTCAATTTGGGGCGGAAACCTGGGAGGAACTGGACAAAATCCCGCGCACCATGTGGATGGACTACCTGTGTTGGTATCGTGAAGTCCTTCAAATACCGATTGAAAACGGCGTTTCTGTCGACAGCGTAGAACCTGAAGGCGAATTGTTGAGGTTGACTGTCTCGGGTGCGGAAACGGAGACGGTTCTGACCCGGAAACTGATCTTCGCAACAGGGCGCGACGGCACTGGTGGTCCGAACATTCCTGACTTCATCAGGGACTTGCCGCGACACCTTTGGGCGCATAGCGCAGACGAAATCGATTTTGCCGCGCTTAAGGACAAACGTGTTGCCGTTATCGGCGTTGGCGCTTCTGCAGTCGACAATTCAGCGGAAGCGCTGGAACACGGAGCCGCGGAAGTTCGCCATCTGGTTCGCCGAAAGGAAATGCCGACAATCAACAAGATGATGGGTATCGGCAGTTACGGATTTACTGCGGGTTATGCCGAGCTGTCTGACGAATGGCGCTGGCGCTTCATGCAATACAGTTTTGCCACACAAACTCCGTCTCCCCGAGGATCGACATTACGGGTCAGCCGTCACCCGAACGCTTACTTTCATT
>JBCCVB010000203.1:0-9801 GCA_039195965.1 Pseudomonadota bacterium | reverse complement strand
GCCTGGCTGATCCACCGCACTCGCGGTCGGTTGGAATTCGAGGGGCGTAAGGTTGGCCTTTCGGGTGTCTCGCCGGTCCGTCAGACACTTTTCGACGAAATCGAAAAGCACCACCCGCCGAGCTGGAAGCCTGACCGCAGCGGTTTTTCCATCGTCGGCTTTCTTGAAGCGACCGGTCGGCAGATGGTGGACGTCTACAAAGACGGTCTGGCGATGCTGCATATTCTCGGCTCGCTCGGGCTTGTTCTTGCGACGGTGCTGTTCAAGCCTGCACGGCTCCGCAGTATCTCGATTGCGGTCCAGTTCGACCGCAGCTGTATCGGTGCGGTGCCAATCGTGGCCCTGATGAGCTTTCTGATCGGTGCGATCATTTCCCAGCAGGGTGGATTTTATCTCAAACAGTTCGGGGTTGATATTTATGTGGTCGACCTGGCCGGGATTCTCATCCTTCGCGAGATAGGGGTCATTCTGACGGCAATCATGGTGGCCGGCCGGTCCGGATCGGCATTCACTGCCGAACTGGGGGCCATGCGCATGCAGGAAGAGGTGGATGCGCTCCACGTAATCGGTCTGAGTGTTACCGAAGTTCTGGTTCTGCCGCGTATTCTCGCACTGATGATTGCCTTGCCAATTCTGACTTTTATTGCGGACATGTCGGCGTTGTTTGGCTCAGGCCTTGTCACCTGGATCTACCTCGACATTCCGCCGACCGCCTTTCTCACTCAGCTTCAACTGGCAATCACCAATGGCACGCTTGCCGTAGGCATCGTAAAGGCGCCTTTCATGGCCTTGATCGTTGGCCTGATTGCATGTGTGGAAGGTTTGAAAGTTGGTGGTTCTTCGGAGTCGCTCGGCCGGCACACCACAATGTCTGTCGTAAAAGCGATTTTCCTTGTTATTGTCGTTGACGGATTCTTTGCCGTTTTCTTTGCAGCCATCGGGATTTAAACGAGTTCATGACGCTGACGGATGCCGCAGAACTACCGACGGAGCTGGTGTCGACCGCGGAAGGAGCGGAGAATGTTCTTTCCGTTCGAGGTGTCACGGTCGGGTTCGGAAACAAGATCGTCCTGCAGGATCTCGATCTCGATGTTCGCCGCGGCGAGGTACTTGGCTTCGTCGGCGGTTCAGGCATGGGGAAATCGGTTTTGATGCGGACCATATTGGGCCTGACTCCGAAGCGGGCAGGCACCATATCTGTATTCGGGCACGACCTGTCGACGGCGACACCCATGGAGCGAACCGCGATCGAACGCCGTTGGGGCGTTCTCTTCCAGCAAGGCGCCTTGTTTTCATCGCTTTCGGTCAAGCAAAATATCCAGGTGCCGATGCGCGAGCATTTGAAGTTGTCCCCGCAGCTGATGGATGAGCTGGCGACGCTGAAGCTTGAACTTGTAGGGTTGCCTCAAGACGCGGCGGACAAATTGCCGTCAGAACTGTCGGGGGGCATGGTCAAGCGCGCAAGTTTGGCGCGTGCTCTTGCACTGGACCCGGATTTGGTGTTTCTGGACGAGCCGACCTCCGGCTTGGATCCAATTGGGGCTGCTGCCTTCGATTCGCTGATCGAAAATTTGAGCTCAACACTCGGATTGACCGTCTATATGGTCACGCATGATCTCGATAGTCTGCATTCCATCTGCGATCGCATTGCAGTTCTTGGGCATAAACGTGTTCAAGCTATCGGGACACTGGACGATATGATGAAAAATGATGATCCCTGGATTAAAGAGTATTTCAGGGGTAAACGAGCGTTGCGCCGAGCATAGGTTGGACTGAATGGAAACCCGCGCGAATTACATTCTGATCGGTTCCTTCATGGTTGCCGTTTTGGCTGCTGCGTTCGGGTTCGTTTATTGGAAGGCAGCAACAGCTGAATCCCGGCAGAACGTTCCGCTCAAGATCATCTATCCAGGCCCAGTTACAGGGCTGCCGGTGGGCGGGCAGGTTCTCTTCAACGGGATTAAGGTCGGAGATGTCAAATCTCTCGATTTTGCCAAGGACGACCCGACCAAGGTGGTTGCGACGGTTGGTATCAAACCGACAACGCCTATACGCGAAGACACGAAGGCCACGCTGAATTTCACCGGTCTGACCGGTATTGCATATGTCGACCTGTCTGGTGGCACATCCTCTTCGCCACTGCTTCTGTCACAGGACGCAGAAGGCAAGGTCCCGGTCATTTACGCGGAACGCTCGTTCTTCGATGACATTGTCGACGGTGCGCGCGATGTTTTGAAACGCGCGGATTCCACAATGAAAACCATTGATGACCTTTTGAAGGACAACGGTCCGGTCATCACCAAAACCATCAGCAACGTGGAGACCTTCTCCGCCGCTCTGGCTGCCAATTCCGATGGTGTGAAGGATTTCATGGCAAGCATCGGCAAGGCTTCTGAGGCGTTCTCCAGCCTGTCCGGACGCCTGGAGAAGCTTGTGGACCAGGGGGAGCGCCTGCTGGCTGCCGTGCCGTCGGATAAGGTCACTGCGATTGTCGATGATCTGCAGAAGTTCTCCGCCAGCCTCGGTGACGCCAGCAAGGACATCGACCTCTTGATGTCTGATGCTCAGAACGCTGCCAAGGAGCTCGAAACATTCACCAAGAATTTGAATGCGGGCCTGGGTCACGTTCAAACAATCGTCCGGGCGGTCAAGCCGGAAGAGGTTCAGGAAGTGATGAAGGGCGCTGCGGCTCTGGGTGAAGTTCTGCAGAAGCGCACCGACGACATCAACAAGCTGATCACCGCGACCAGCGAGACAATGCAGAACGTCAACGACATCGTTGAAACAGTTCAGGAGCGAGAAGGCGCGATTTCCGATATTCTCGAAGGCGGACGTGACGTCGTCCTCAAAGTGGATGCCATCATGAGCCGCGGCGTGGAAATTGCCGCTGCAATCGACCCGATCCAAATCGAACAGGTTGTTGCTTCGGTCAATGCGTTCACGCAAGGCCTGAACGTCTCGTTGCTGCGCGTGGACGAATTCCTGGCGAGTGTCGATCCGCAAACCGTCGGCGGTGCCGTCGACAATGTCGCGAGTATCATTGACAATCTCAACAATCAGCAGACCCAGATCAACGAAATCATCGCGTCCACGAAATCGACAATTCAGAATTTCGAGGCTGTGTCGGCAACGGTGCGTGGCCAGGATGACCGGATTGCGGCTCTGATCACAGACGTTCAGGCCGCTGCCGAAAGGTTCGCGGAGACACTGCAGACTGCGGATAATCTTCTGAAAGCGGTGGATCCGGAAAAGGTCGCCAACATCGTTGGCTCGGTCGAGACAGCAGCTTCCGGTCTGGCCAACCAGCAAGACGGTATCCCGGCCATTCTGCAAAGCGCCCGCAAGGCTGCCGACAACGTTCAGCAGATGACAGAGAACCTCTCCAAGCGTACGCCGGATGTCGATCAGATCATTACTGATGCCAAGCAGATGACAGCGACACTCAATGCGACGTCTGTCAGGGTTGAAAGTCTGATCGAGAAGGTCTCGACCATGGTGGATGGCGACGGCGAAGGTCTCATCAAGGAGGCAACGCTTGCGGCTCAGGCAATTCGCAAGGTGGCGGTCGCCTTCGAAAGCCGGGCGGATTCCATTGCCGGCGGCCTTTCCAAGTTTGCGACACAAGGTTCGGCTGACCTTGCTGCAGCTCTTTCCCAGTTCAACCGCACGCTTATTTCGGTTCAACGGGCAGTGGAGAGTTTTGAACGCAGCCCGAATCGGGTGATCTTCGGCGGCGAGGACGTGCCGACCTATTCCGGCGGTCGGCGGCGGTGACACAAATGAGTTTCAGGGGCAGGGGCGTATGAAAAAGGCAACCACAAGCATGACCCGCAGGAGCGTCCTGAGCGCTCTCGGGCTCGGTGCGCTTGTCGCAGGTTGTGCAAGCAACACGCCTTCAGCCTACTACAGCCTGACGGCGGCGGATCTCTCCGGTGCTGCCGGGCGCTCCAGCCGGGTGCAGGTACTCGTAGCCCCGCCGCGTGCACTGAAGGCTCTCGACACCAGCTATATCGCCGTGGTCGATCAGGGGCCTGTCTACAGCTATTTCCCTAAATCAGCATGGGCAGACACATTGCCGAATGTGGTTCAGGCCAAGCTTCAGGAAACTCTGCAGAACACCGGCCGGTTGCGCGGTGTCGGCCTGCCTGGCGACGGGCTGTTGATCGATTATCAGCTGCAGACGGAAATCCGCGCATTTGAATTGCAGGTGGGTGGAGCCAGCCGTGGTGTCGTCGAAATCTCTGCGCGGATTGTGAATGACCGCAATGGGCGGACCGTCGCAACGAAAGTGTTCCGCGCCGCGACACCTGCGGGCAGTGCTTCCGTGGACAAGGCGGTCGAGGCGATGAACGCCTCAGCCGACAGGGTGTTCGCCGAAATGGCCGCCTGGACCATCCAGAACGTCTGACGCTTCTGTTTAGATCAGTATCAGCGACAGCGCCGGAACTGCGATCAGCAGGGCCAGACGGAAGATGTCGGCGATCCAGAAGGGTACGATGCCTGCGAACATGGTTCTGAGGGGCACGTCGGTCAGAACCGAGCGCAGAACGAACACATTCAGGCCGATGGGCGGTGAAATCAGGCTGATTTCCGTGACCACCACCACGACAATCCCGAACCAGATCAGAACCATTTCGGGATCGCTCAGGATGCCCGTGCCGAAGTCCAGAGACGTCACCAGCGGGAAGAAGACCGGCACGGTGAGCAGGATCATCGAAAGGCTTTCCAGAACGGCGCCCAGCACGATGTAGATCAGGACCAGAACCAGCATCACCACGTAGGCATTGACGTCCAGGGACTGAACGAAGGTCAGCAAGGCATCAGGCACACCCGCATAGCTGATGAAGTTGGAAAAAACTTCGGCGCCAATGATGATTGCGAAGATCATCGCGGTTGTCCGGGCGCAGTTGAGACCGGCAGTGAAGAGCCTTTGCCAGGACAGTCCGCCGGAAGCAAAAGCGATCACAAGCGCCGTTGCCGCTCCGATTGCCGCAGCTTCGGTCGGGGTGAAGAAGCCGCCATAGATACCGATCATGATGATGGCAAACAGTCCGACAACCGCAAGGACGCCCCAGAGGTCTTTCTTTTCCAACGGGATGTCTTCATGTTCGGAAGGAGCAAGGCCTGGTTTGAGCAACACTGTGACGTAGACAGCGGCAAGGTAGAACAGAACGCCGAGGAGGCCGGGAATAATGCCGGCAATGAACAACTTGCCGATATCGGCTTCAGTCAGGAGACCGTAGATGATCAGAATAACGCTCGGCGGGATCAGAATGCCGAGCGTGCCGCCGGCGGCAATGGAGCCGGTTGCCAGGCTGTCGGCGTAACCAGCCTTGCGCATGGAAGGCATAGCGACCTTGGACATGGTTGCGGCTGTTGCAAGAGACGAGCCGCAAACCGCGGAAAACCCACCGCAGGCCACGATCGATGCCATGGCAAGTCCGCCGCGCATCCGGTGCAACATGCGGTGAGCGGTGGAGAACAGGGATTGGCTTACACCCGAAATGGTCAGCAGGTTGCCCATGAGGATGAACAGCGGAATGACCGACAGCGTATAGGACAGGCCGGTGTCAAAAGCCGCATTGCCGAGAAGGTTCAAGGCGGCGTTCCAGTTGCGCAGAGCCGCAAAGCCAACAGTGCCTACGACGATCATTGCTATTGCGATCGGGACACGCAGCAGCACAAGCGCAAAGAGCGCGACAAAACCAATCAGAGCTTCCAGCACGCGTCAGGCCTTTTTTTGGAAACGTTTGAGGGACCAGAAAATGGCCGTTATGGCCGAAATCGCGAATGAGGCAGCGCCGAGCCACCCGATCAGATAAAGTGGGATCGAAAGGGAATCAGTCACTTGTTCGCGTCGTTGCAGTTTTTCGGCGTGTTCCAAGAGTTCCATGGCAACAATGGCGAACACCACGACCGTGGTAACACCGGCTGCGATTGTTCCGAATCTCTTCAGCAGAACGCTTTTCAATCCGTCGAGCAACTCGACTTCAATGTGTTCGCCGGCTGCGGTCGTCAACGGCAGAGCCAGAAAGATCAGCGATGCCAGCAGCAGCTGCGTCAGTTCATAAGCACCGCTCACCGGGCTGTTGAAGACGTAGCGGGCAACGACATCCACACAGGTGAGCCCGATCATTGCAGCCAGCACCAGAATGCACGCAAAGCCGAGCAGAAAGGTGGCTCCGCGCCGGATCTTGGCGATCCGGCCCGGAGCTGGTGTTTGAGCGCCAGGCGTCATGGTCAGTGCTTGACGCCGGTTTGTGCACGCATGTCGGAGAGCGCGGCTGCGCCGTCGAAGCCGGTTTCCTTGACCGCGTCGGCCCAGGTGCCTTCATGCTTGGCTGCAAGTTCCTTGATCTTGTCGAGAACCGGAGCAGGGGCGTCGTAGACCTCAACTTCCTTGTCGGAGATATATTCTGCTCCGCGGGCGTCGGACGCATCCCAGACGCTGCCTGCCAGTTCGGCCAGTGCCGCGCCGGACACTTTTTCAATTGCAGCCTGGTCTTCGGCCGACAGACCGTCCCAGATGTCTTCGTTCATCACCATGAACCAGGAGGTGTTGTAGATGCCGCCTGGGACTTCCATGGAGGACTTGATGTAGTCCGTTAGCTTGAAGGCCTGAAGCGCTTCCATCGGGAAAGTGACGCCGTCAATCACGCCACGGGAAAGCTTCTCATACACTTCGCCCGGACCCATGAACTGGGTGGTAATGCCGAGATCCTGGGACAGATCGGCAATGTAGCCACCTGGTGTGCGGATCTTCAGACCAGAGAAGTCTTCCGGATTTTCGATCTTGCGCTGGTTGTTGTGGAACATGCCCGGACCGTGGATCCACAGGCCGAGAAGCTTGGTGCCCTGGTGTTCTCCCTGAGCGTCCAGCTTTCCGCCATACACATCCCAATATGCCTTGGAGCCGTCCGTCGCATTGTCTGCAATGAAGGAGAACTGACCAATGCGCGAGCGCAGGAAACGGTCATCCTTGGTGAAGGAGTGCAGGCCGTAGGTGATGTCTGCGACGCCGTCGGCTGCGAGGTCATAGTGAGCCGGAGGCGGACCAAGCGGTTTCGGCAGAATGCGGACGGTGACACGGCCTTCGGTTGCTTCGGCAACCTGTTCGGCCCACGGCTGCATGACACCGGTCACGATCGGATGTTTAGGCGGCAGCCAGGAAGACAGCACCAGCTCATCCGCGGATGCACTCGCAATCATGGTGGTCAGGGCGGTTGCCGTAAGCCCTGCGAAGATGGAAAGACGCTTCAAAGATTTCACAGTTTATTCCTCCCGTTCACCGTCTGAACCCAGATCGACGCCTGTTTCATCCGGTTCTTTGATTATTTTTACGAAAATAGTTGCATATGAAACTAAGTCAATCTTAAAATCACGATGTAACCCAAAAGAAGCAAGCTGAGATTTCATGAGTAAGCCGAACACACCGGACAACGAAGTCGCTGTCGATGGAGATCAGCCGCCGGAGAATGGGGATCGCCAGGAGACAGATTTTGTGCTTGAGAAGTTTTTTCCGTATCGGGTACGCGTATTTTACACCGACGTCACCAACGCCCTGTCAGAAGTCTATCAACGCGACTATGGCATGATGCCAGCCGAATGGCGGACCATGGCCATTCTGGGCGCGGCATCCGGAGGATTGCAGGCAACTGAAATCGTAGCCCGATCCAGTATGGACAAGGTTGTGGTGAGCCGGGCAGTCAAGCGGATGGAAGAACGCGGCTTTCTCATGCGCGAGGCGAATAGTGCCGACGGACGGAGTTTTCTGTTGCAGCTCTCGGACGAGGGCAGGGCAGTCTATGAGGATCTGGCGCCGAAGCTGCTCGCCGTTGAGCGCAAGATGCTTGAAGGCCTTGGAGAGGATGAGATTTCGGACTTCTTGGCAGTGGCCCAGAGAATTCGAAATAACCTTGCTGCTTCCTCCCGAAAAGAAGGCAGCTAGTGCCGAAGACTATCTCGGTCAGCAGATGTGAGGGCTATTGCCGGAGCCTTGGTCGCCGTGCACGATCTGGACCCGCTGCTTTCAAAAGATGGAGCAGATGCTCTTTTCATGAGCTTCGGATTGTCCAAGGTTGAGGGAGTAATCCCGAAAACCCGATTTGTTTTCTGGAAACAAAAAAGGCGGCCCCGGGGCCGCCTTTCTGACTTCTGTAATTGCCCGTTAGTCCAGGCGTCCGCTGGCATGAGCAAGCATCGTGTAGACCTTGCCGGTGTCAGAGGTGAGGTAGGTCTGACCCAGCATGTTGTCACGATCGTTGCGCGAGACCTGAGCAAGAAGCTGCTCGAAGTCAGCCACATAGCGCTCTACAGCCGTGCGGAATTCAGGATCACGTGCGTACTTCTGACGGATCTCGTCAAAGGTCTGCTGACCCTGCAGAGTGTAGAGACGACGGGTGAACACGTGGCGTTCGCCGTTCCGGTACCGGTTCCACAGGTCGATGAAAGTCTCATGATCGATCGCGCGAGCGATGTCGACTGACAGAGAGTTCAGGCTTTCGACGGTCTGAAGCGGTGTGCGTGCCGGTTCGGTATCGCTGCTTGCGTCGTCGTCACTGGAGGCGCGGCGCAGCAGGTCAGCGACCCAGCCTTTGCCTCTGGAACCGCCATTGTCAGCCTGCTGTGGCTGGGCACGGCGCGTTTCAACCGGACGGTTGACGGCCGGGCGCGGCTCAGCGGCGGGTGCCTGCTGACGGGCAGGGGCGGCAGGAGCAAAGCTTGCGGCCGGTGTCGGCTGCGGCTGCGGCTGCGGTGCCGGTGCAACGTTCGCGGTTGCTGCCTGTGCCTGTGGGCGCGAGATGTCCAGGGAATTGGACTGCTTGGCAACAATATCCGACAATTCCGACAGAGCCCGGATCTGCTCGTTCACCACCTTGCGCAGCGCTGCGGAAGATTCCTCCGCCTCATCCGGCAGGTTGAGAACACCCTGCTTCAGTTCGTTGCGCGTTGCTTCAAGTTCACGGTGAACATCGCGTGCAACGTCACGCATGCGGGTTGCAGCATCGTTGAAGCGATCCGAAGCGTCGGTGACCGTACGGCTCATTTCGGCAATGATGTCGTCCTGAGCCGACCGGATGGCGTCGCGCGCCTTCTGGCCTTCCATGCCTGCCGTCAGGCGCATGGACTCGAACTGCTCGGACACCTGCTTGGAGGCGGCTTCTGCCGCGGCACTCAGCATCGTTGCCGCATCGCGTGCCTTGTCGTCTGCTGTTTCCAGAGTTTCGGACAGGGTCTGCGTGAAGGAACGCATGAGCGTGTCGACAGCTTCCGTTTTCGCCAGAAGGGTATCGGCGACTTCTTCGATCGCCGAACGGCGTTCGGTGACCCGGCTTTCGACGGTACGGTTGGTGTCTTCCAGGTGCCGTGCCGCTCTGGTCAGTTCTTCGGACTGATCATTGAAGCGACCCGTCAGGTTCTGAACATCCGCCAGAGTTGTCGAAGTGACATCGCGCAGATTTCCGACCTGTTCGGTGATCAGCGTCGTGGTTGCGTTGGTTTCGGTGACTGCGCGGTCGACTGCAGAGCGGAACTCTCCAGCACGACGGGCCAGGTTACCTTCAACCTCGGTGAGGTTTTCACCAGCGGCGGAAACGATGCCCTGAAGGTTGGCGTTGGAGTCCTCGATCTTGTTGAGGATCTCGGTAACGTCAGCCTCAAGACGGCGCTTGGTGTCGCTGAGCAGGGTAGTCGCCTGGTCGCTGCGCTCGTTGATGCTCGCAACGATTCGGTCACCTGCCTCAACAAGCGAACGCGTCGCATCGAGACCGGTGTGAGCGAATGTCTCGGTGACATCGCGGC
>JBCCVB010000202.1:0-9830 GCA_039195965.1 Pseudomonadota bacterium | reverse complement strand
CCTGTTTGAAGGTCATGCATTTCACGCTAAGTGGCTAATTTTATTAATTTCTATTATGATCAATCAGGTAGAATTCTATTTTTTAGCAGCTATATTTTATATTTTTATCTTCCCAGGAACTTATTACGCCTTGCACTTATCTAACGGAGTTCGCTCCATGAGAGCTCTCGCGAAACGGATGCAAACTCACACCCCTACCCCATGGATCAAAGTTAAACCTTATTCTAGGGATGAACTAATTACTAAGTTTGGCCTAATCCAGTATAGTGCACCGCACAACAGAACATGGGATTTATTCCTAATCAAAAAGGAGGGATCAGCTGAGTTAAACCACTACTGTTACATAAATACCTTATCGAATGTCTACATTGAGTCTGTTAACGCGGATATGGAAGTGAAGAATTTACCGGCAGCTCAAAGATTCATGATTTATCATGAGATAGCACACGCATCTTTCCTCGGATCCGAATACTGGATAGCACTTCGCGCCGAAGTCTTTTTTGTGCCAATTACACTGTTTTTTTTGCTTTTATTTGTTGCTCATGATGCAAGCGTATTTTTGTTTGCGCCCGTTTTTATGCTCGCGATAGCCATGTTATCTCAGGCTACGCGGCGATACAGAAACATTACTTCTGAACAAGTCGCCGATAGACTAGCTTTACGATGGATTTATCAGGAAGACCAAAAAACTGCAGTACGGATCGGGAAGATAAAAGTTCGTCGTTGGCGCGACTTTTTGGAGAGTGGAAATATAAGTCCAGCAAGTTACTTTTTGTACTTAAATCGAACAAGAAACATAGAATTTTTATTAAAGCAGATTCGAAATTCGCAAAAAGGGAAATTAGCTTTGGACATCGATCGATTTCCTTGGCCGGTCCGCCTCCCCTTCCACTTCCTCTTTGCACTGGCGTCCCTGTCCCTGTTTATGATTTGGGGAAATCCTCCATCGCCAGAGCAAACTTTAACGCTTTTTTGGCTCACAGGAATAGGAACACTCGTATTAATAGTTGTCGGGTCATTCAACAAACACCGATTGGAAAGACTCGAAGCCTATGTTCAGTCACACTTTAAGGAATGATATCGATGACAAACTACCGTCAAATACTGCAAGCTATCGATGAAGAATTAGACGAATGGATTCCTCAAGCTGTCCTTCAGGACGCCGTCCAAGCTGTCGAGACCGAAGCTGACCTCCAGGCCTATATCCAAAAAAAGTCCTCACATTCAAGCGATGTAGCCCCATACTCCGGGTACGATTTGTATACATTGTTGATTGCAATTCTGGTGACCACTAAAGCTGTTTGGTCTACTGCTAAATTTGCGGACGAGGTGACAAGTTTGCTTCTTGACCCCAATAAACAGCTTGCCCTCGCTGAAAAAATTGTCTTACGCCTGCGACAGGCAGGCATGGATTACTCCGCGGAAAAGGTGCAGAGTTGGATTAATGTGATTTTGGACAAAATGACACGAGCCGAGTAGTTTATCCTCCTTAATACAGATCTGAGTCCGTGAAGCCTTCCCTATTTGATGTAGAGTGCGTTGTTAACTCGAGTCAAACACTATGTAATTGCGTCTGCTTGGATTCGCTTAACGTGCCTTATGGAACGTTCTACGTATCCTCTTCTTCATACTGCGGTTGATAGCGTTCGCGCGGCGACTGCCACGCACGCAGAAAGTCCAAAGGATCTTGAGTACCCATAAGATCACGCGCGAGCTGCAATCGTTCTTCGATAATTAAACGCTCATCACCGTTTAGCGCCTTCGCGCGGTCTTCTGCAGCCGCGAAAAACCGCTCTACACTGACAATCTCGGTCCATTTCTGAATGACTTCGGTGAGTTCCTCTCTGCTCTCCTTGATTGATTGTTCAATGCGTCGTTGGTCGTCTCGCCGAAGATATCGCTGCCACTCTTCTTCCCGTTTCTTTCTCTCAATCTCTTCCTGACGGTCCGCTTCCTCGCGCATGGCTATCACCGTGCGGACCTTGCCTTTCACCTGCTTTACGATAGAGGCAGCTTTAGCCGCCAATGGCTCGTCACCGCGCTCTTCCCATTCCATGCGCCAATCGACGTGCCCATAAGGAGAATAGATAGTCAATCGCAAACGTCCACATGGCTGCGACTTCGTCGTAGTCCAGGTGTGTGTCAGAGCACCAGGCCGTAGTCTGAGCTTCTGAATTTCACTCTCCGGATAGTAGTCGCCACGGACATAGCGAAGCAGTGTCTCTTCAGTCATCTCGATAATGGAGATCCCGAAGCTGATCCGTCCAAGTGAGACAATTGTCGGTCTCATGGGAGACCAAGGTCCGTAAAGCCTATATGCCTTTCGTTCGGTTTTCCGCACCAGCCGCTCATCGATTGAAGCACGTCGATAATTGCTGCTGGCTTGCGATATCGACACGTGATGTCCGGCGGCTTCGAATGCCATGAGCAGTTCGTTGGCTAAATCAAGCCCCTTCTCAAGCCCTGTTGGAGAAGTTGCCACATCAACGAGAAGCTTCTTAAACGGCTTCAAATACCCACTTTCATCAAGCGGACGACTATTCAGGAAATGCTCTTTTGCACCTCGGACGAGAAAATGAACGCGTTTACCTGCTACGGCAAGCTTTTCGCTGTTTGTCTTCTTTTTCTGTCGTTTTACGCGAGGCTTATGTGGAAGGCGGTCCGATTTCGACCACTGCAATAGTGTGGCCGTGTCCGGCGCTGGCAGAGGCTCCTGTTTAGGTGCCCGCCCAACCTTCAATTTATTCCAATACCCTGGGCGCGGGCGCGGAACACCCATCGCGTCGCAAACTTGGGCGATGTGGGCGCTTGAAACCTGTAGCTCTTCGCCCACTTTGGTCAGGGGCTTCGCCCAGACCAGCTCATACATTTCTTCTCGGGATATCACAGTCACCACCCCATCGCTCAAGAACGCGTGGCGACATCAAACGCATGAATGGGACGGTGATATCCTTGATCTGCTTCAATCGATCAAACGTTTCATCCGATCTCTATCACCATCACGAACAAATGCTGCCGTAGGCCAACGCCTGCTCCAGGCTGTATCCTGGCACCTCGAAGGCGATCACGGTGTAGCCCTCCGGAAGCTTGACGTATCCGGCGAAAAAGAACTGCTTGCCTGTATAGGCTCCGAAGCCGTTTTTTGCGTTCACGGTGCCGCAAATCTTGCCGCCCAGGCCCTCATCCATTTCGGTCACCACGTCGAAGGTGAAGACTGCAGAGTATGGGGCGTTGAGAACATAGGTGGCAGAGTTCCGGACCGCTTGTTCGAGCTCTGGATCGATGTCTTTCGCCATCGCCGCAGTGCCGAACAGGGATGCCAATGCGATTCCAACTACCCCAACGCCCATCAATTTCTTCATGATCAATCTCCTTTTGTGACTACGATCATGAACGCGATAGGACGCCGGCTCATTGGCGTCGAGGAAATTTCCGGCTCTGCAACCGGCTGTTTTATTGGGTTTTTATTCGCTAAATAGCGAATTAGCGAATTAGCGTGATTAAATTTCTCACATGATCATGATTGTTAACTTGACAGATAAGTCAATTTTGACGTATCCCCTGATGCATCGAAGCAGGAGACCCGTCAGTGTCAGACAGACCACATTCAGAAATCACCGCAGAAGAACGAATTGAATTGTACTGCGCGGATTTCGGCAAAACGCTGGACCCAGCTAACCAGCTCGCTGACATTCTTGTCTGCGTTGGCGAGCAGCTGAGTTTCATCTTCGGCCAAAACAAAGCCGACGAGTTGATGCACAAGCTCTGCGAAGATCTCCTCGACGGGAGTAGCCAGGAAGGCGATGTAGACAAGTTACCTTGGCAAAACCTTATTCGAGAAAACTGCCGGAAAATAGCCGCCGACCATCCAGGTGGCGAAACGTTCTTCAACCTTCTTGCTTATGCGCAATACGGGATCGTCATCGACGGAAGCACAAACACGTCTGAACTCAGCAGCATCATTGATCGTATGATTGATCAGCTAAAGAAATTTCATGCTTCCTACACCCAGTCTCTCTGGGAGGACGAAAGCCAGGATCAGATCACAACGTTGCTCAACTGGGCAAAAGGTCGACAGGCACTCGACAACAATGATCCAATTGAGCCTGTAGGGTTGGCTTTGCTCGCCGGTGTCAGCGAGAGAACCATTCGCAACCTCATGTCTAAGAAGCAAAAAGGTCTCAGAACCACAGACGGAAAGGTCCGGTTTGAAGACGCAGAACAGTGGCTTTCAACGAAGAACAGCTTTTGGAATTCGGTTTGGAGGTCGCAAGATTTTGGCGACCGATCGACTGACGAGACGCAGCAGGATGAGAAATACATCTTTGTGCCGGTTTCGCGTGACGGAAGTGTTTTCCATCCAGGGCTAAGGGACACTTACGGATACCGCGTTGGCCCCAAAGGGGATCATAAAGACTTTGAAAACTACGATGATGCCCTTCAGCATCTTCACTCGGCGCCTCATCCATATTGGAGCCGTAAGAACCCCAATGGAATGAGAGTCTTATTGTCTGGAATTCGCTGGGAAAGGCTTAGCCTTTCTGAGCTCAACAAATTTGCAAATGACCCGGAACGGCGTTTGCAAACAGCTCTCTAGCACGCTGACCTAGAGAGTTCCCACTGCCCAATCTGGGCATTTCAAAACGATGACATAATATAACTTGGGAATTTCCGAGAGGGAATTCTGCTGAGTAAATTAACGAAAGGAAGAAATGTGAAGAACACCACCCTCGCCCGCAACATTTGTCACGACTACTTGCATTTGATGGCTATTGTGCAGCAGACGGATCTCGAACAGTTTTGCATTGGCTTCGAGAGACATTGGGACAATTTTGTGGCCAGTAATTTGAGCAGCCTTAAGGGAGAGCCAGAGCTGTATCGTCAGTGTCGGATGTTGCTTAACCCTCGGTACGCGGCCAATGTAATTCAGTCCAGCATCTCAGAAGATAGTCCTTTTTGGGTATCGGCGGGAAACTTGATCAACCTGCGTTCGAGGGAACTCAATAGGCTGCTTTACCAAGTGAGGAACACCGACCGGAACAATGTTGTCCCGAATTCCGTACTGTGTGGATTTTCTGAAACCTGGAAGGGCGTTGTTGCTGAGGCTGTTATCTGGAACCGTGGCGCAGGTCGCGTCCGTTCTGCGCCCCAGGCGAAGTTTTATGATACCTCACGCGACAAGCTGCATCGTTTGAAGGCTGAGACCTACTACATGAGGACACAAGTCGCACGTTGGAAGAAGCGCGCCGCCTAAGTTAACGCCTTTCGATCTGCCGCTAACTTGACGGCAGCTTTTCTAGACATCGAAATCAACATTCACGGAGGTTCATCATGAACAGCCATCGGACAACTGTGTCCAACAGCACACCTTGCTTCGAAGTAATCGAAGACATCGCCCGCATGCTTCAGGTCAGTTCAGTGGACCTCCGCGAGCGTCTTTGCCCTGACCGGGCGCAACAGCTCCTGGCGTATTGGTTGTGGCTTAAGGGTACTTCGGTGCCCCCTCAAGCCCTTCACGAAATCCGCCAGGCAATCATCGACTCAAAGACCCCTGACCTGGAGCAGATCGAAACCCATTTCGAGCATCTGTTTGGTCACATCTCCCACGAAAGGAAACATTGATATGGAAGATCATAGCCTTGTCACACGGGATGAGCTTCCCGGGAGCGAAACGCGAGAACGGCTCACCGCCGAGGAGAAACGCGCGTTGAAATTCCCCGACTTCAGCAAGGCATTTTTACGCGTTCAGAGCTACAATACCGAAGACATATTCGAATTCCTAGCTGGACTAAAGACACGCATTAACGATGGCGGAAGACACGCCCATGTATTTGCAGGCCAGGTTATCAAGGAATTCATCGCCGCTAATGTCGTCTTGAACGAGCGCGTCGGTCTCAAGCGAGACCCCGGCCCGGCTCCGGCGTTCCGTCCGCAACCTCGGCGCAACAATCAGCCGAAGGAAAATATGCTTGTGCTCTCAAACGTTGCCCAGGTGATTGACCTCCACTTTATGTGGGTGCTCGGCCTTCGGTTCGAAGGGGATGTTCAAGAAGCAGCAATCTTTGGCGAAACCTTTGAGTTCGATGAAGCCTACCGTCATGTCAACACCCGGGGAAACATCCCAGTAAAGCTCGAGGCTCTCGGACTGAATAACAGCTACGACTTCCATTTCAGCCGCATTGGCAGTGTGGTGCTCAGTCTGCCTGATGACCGGGATCACCAACTCTGGGTAAAGAGGGCTCGCGAGCGTTATCTGAATAAACTCAATAGTCGGCCGGTGCCTGCTAGCGTAGATCGCCGGGAATGGGCAGATCTTGTCACAGCAGACGGATTGCTCGAACGCCTTGGTTTGAAGACTGATGGCCGCGCCTTGATGGCCGTCACCGCGTTGCTGGGCCGTTACATGAGTGATCGGCCACGAGAATACGAGAGAAAGCTAAAGTGCGCCCAGGCCGCAGTGAATCTCCCAGCAAGGTCAACGCAGAGCAAAAACAAAGAGCGCACATAGCGATCGCAAAGCAAATCGCGCCGGAACGTTGAAATTCTGCGGCTGATGAGGCCCAGGGATTTCACTAGCTTTTTAGCTTCTTAGCTATTGTAGCTCTTTCTTCAGGGAGCTTCGCTTTGGCCGTCGCCTGCGGCGCCGGACCACGCTCGCTCCCGTGATTGATATCGTTCCGGAAGAAAATGAAAGACAGAGAAAAAAGTATGAGATCTATTGGGACACTGGAACGCCTAAACGTGACCTGTCCTTAAAGAGACATCAGAGAGGGTCCGGTCGTCGCCTGCGGCTCCGATCCTCCCCTCTCGGAATAGCAATCTGTCTCCGGCCCGCGATGCAGGAGCAGACACCAGGACACTGATCACTCCCCGGCTCATCCCGACTGTTCCAGCCGGATTGAGCGTTCTTTGACAATCTCAACACCACGCGGCCACGTTCCGGGGTTTCGTGCCACACTGGTCGTGGCCACACAGACGAGCCGCTCTTGTCCGCATCCAGTGTCACGCGCCGGATCTATTTGGACTATTCTCAACACGCGGCCACACACCCAGGAACCATCCTCGAGCTCACCGGCACGCGCACCAGCATCAAGATCGACGAACACGCATCCTGGAACACGGAACGCGCCTGTGAGCTTCCCTATCGCTCTGCAAGAAATGAGTATCCTCGAAACGCCTAGATCTTTTCTCTGAAGCACATCAGCATCCCGCCCCAACCCCAGGGTTCTCAATCACGCAACCACACGCATGTAATTACTCGCTGGATTCCAGCTCGAAATTACAAATCGAACCATCGACAGCGTTCGCTCAGCATCGGGGAGATGAAAAGCGCACAAAATGCGCCCCACTGAATACTGCGCGTGTGGCGCTCAAAACGACTGCTAGTCCTGCTGCCTGTAACCGTCGTTCTTCATCTATTCAGCATCAGCGATGATCTATTTCCGGTCGATCGCACCTGAACCACGCTCCGTGAACCCGCTGCACAATTCTACGCAGCTGGTTCACGTCTCGCTCGCTGGTTTCTGTGGGAGTGACGTTAGAAACGCTGTTTAGCCGTTAACATAGGGCACACATACGTAAACATTATGATGCTGTGAATTTAGAAGATCGGTCTGCCGAGGACCCGTTTTCGGCCCAAAACGCCCCTCATATGTTTACGGTGTTAAGGTCTTTCGGCCCGCCGTAAACATAAGTGAAGGTGCGGTAGCCATGGCGTTCCGGGGTTTGGCGATCATTTCCATGCTGAACCCATTAGGCATCCCCGTAATGCATACTCGGATTTCCTAGGACTTCGACTTTAAGCGGCTGATCTGCCTGAACTTTTTCGTTTCCCGACTGGAAAAACACCCGACAGGTCTTTCCGCCCATCCTATCATGTTGCTCATCGAAGCAATGGAGCATTGAATGAATAACAACAAGACGATCAGCGACGCGTGCAAGGCATGGATCAAGCGCTGCGAACGGGATGAATTGGAACGCGCCACACTACGCTCGTACCGCAATCACGTTGACCATCATATTGACCCGGTGATCGGTGACACACTGCTCTGCGAACTGTCTCGTTCCGATGTCCGCGATTTCGTTGATGATATGCTCGACAAAAACTCCAGGGCAATGACGGACAAGGTCCTGCGGTCTTTACGTTCAGCTCTCAATGAGGCGATGGACCGGGAATGGATTGACAATAATGTAGCACTGTTTGTGAAGCTGCGTCGGTCTTCTCGTAACGCTCCTGATCGGATCATTCCTTCCAAGCCCGAAATCAAGGCTATGCTCAACACGGTCTCAGACAAGTATCGCCCATTGGTCGTCACAGCGATTTACACCGGCATGCGCATGTCAGAACTTCGTGGTCTGAGGTGGGAAGATGTCGACTTCACCAAGTCCATTATCCAGGTGCGTCAGCGCGCAGATCGCTTCAACCAGATCGGCAAACCCAAGTCGAAATCAGGTCGCCGTGACATTCCAATGGCACCGAGCGTCAAGAAGGTGCTCATGGCATGGAAAGCGAACTGCCCGACTGGTGATCTCGACCTGGTCTTTCCAAACGGTGTCGGAAACGTTGAGAGCCCATCGAACATTTCAAACCGGGTTTTGTATCCCCTGCTCAAGGACGCTGGCATCACCGACAGCAGCGGCAAGCCGAAGTTCTCGTTTCATGCACTGCGTCATGCGGCTGCCTCGCTATACATCGAGCAGGGTTGGCCCGCCAAGAAGATCCAGACGCTTCTCGGTCATGCGTCAATCACTATGACGTTCGACGTTTACGGTCACCTCTTCGACAATGTAGAGGACGATGTTGAACTGTTTGCGAAACTCGAGGCTGACTTGGAGGCGGCGTGAGCATCACATTTTGATGTGCTGCCACACTGTTCCATTGGGCGCTTCAGAATGGATCTTCTTGAGTGCCTTGCGAAGGTTGGTAATTGTCCATTCCTTGCCAGTTTGGGTTCGCATATTTTTAGCATTCAGTTCACGAACAAGGACATCGAGGCCGACCGGCTTTTGCTGGTCTTCGAGTGACTGAACTACCTTGGCAACGTTTAGCCCAATTCTGCGACGCTCCGATTTCGCGAGCCTGTTCTTATGCTCCTGACGGACCTCCGGTTTCAGCCGAGGTGAGACGCCGAGTCCTTTCGACTGGATCTCTCCTCGTAGGGCGGCACCCTGTTGCTTCTCAGTGGCCTGGCAGAGCCTGTCAGCTAGCAGCAGCTTGAAGAGCTCTGCATCTAGATGCACCGGCCGATTGTGCGTGGCGCTCATCACCGGAAACTTATTGCTTTGAAGATAATCGGTCAGCACCTGAGCGCTAGCGATCGATGCTCCGTCATACAGGCGAAACACGTTATCCATCACCAAGGCGCAACTGTTGCTGTGCGCGAGCGTAAGCGCAAATTGAAAGCCGGGATTGCTCGGCTTCAACGGCCTGCTCTTGTCTTCTCCAATAGCGACCCAGCCCAAGATGGTTTCACCCTTTTCGCTTGCCCAGCGCTCGATCTCATTTGCCTGGAACAACCCGCTCGGATGAAGCTTGGCCTCAGTAGCCAGAACGCTGTGCGGATAGCCGCGAACAAAAATCAGACCTATCACCGGAACACCGTGAACTCGTTGCACATTTACGCGCAACGAGTACGTGATTCAGGGCACTCTGAAAACGCGCGGAACACTCAAAACAGCGTCTTTCCGGTGGAATCATAATCCGCGTGTCGGGGGTTCGAGTCCCTCCTCCGCTACCAATTTTCCACGTATTCAGCCCGAAGACATAGGTAACAGTTTGTACCGGAGACATGGGTTACAACCTCGTGCCGAACGGGTTGTCGATTGTCTGT
>JBCCVB010000201.1:0-10108 GCA_039195965.1 Pseudomonadota bacterium | reverse complement strand
GTTGCTACAGCCACTACCGCCCAGGCAGCCGATCTTCCGGTTGCTCCGGAGCCGGTCGACTACGTTCGCGTCTGTGACGCTTACGGCGCACGCTTCTACTATATCCCGGGCACCGAAACCTGCCTGCGTGTAGGTGGTCGTGTTCGTACCCAGGTTGTTGTCAACAACGTCCTGGACGACGGTGCTTGGGGTGACCGCGACGCTGATGGTTACTCCTGGCTGGCTCGTGGTTACCTGTACCTCGACGCTCGTACGGCGACCGAGTTCGGCACACTGCGCGCTTACGTCTCCATGTACGGTTCTTCCACGAACGGCGACAACTCTTCGTTCAACCTTGACAACGCCTACATTCAGTGGGGCGGTTTGACCGCAGGTCGTCTTGGTTCGAACTTCGACATCTTCACCGGTCAGGCTTTCATGGGTGTTGTCACTCGTGACTGGTCCGACAGCACACTGAACCAGATTGCTTACACTGCAGCATTCGGTAACGGCCTGTCCGCAACCATTGCTCTGGAAGATCGGTCTTCTCGTGAGTCCGGTGCTTACGGCGGTACTCGTGCGCCCGATGTTGTTGCTGCTCTCGGCATCTCCCAGGGTTGGGGTTCTGCACAGCTGTCTGGTGCTTTGCATCAGGTCTATCCGGATGTTGCCAATAACCGCGCTACTGCCGGCGAAGACAACCTCGGATGGGCAGTTGGTGGTGGTGTCGTCTTCAACCTCCCGCTCGCAAACTCTGGTTCGAACATCTTCTTCCAGGGTTTCTATGCTGACGGCGCTCTGTCTTACATCGGTAACGCTGCTGGCGTGAACGATTACGACGGAACAGGCGGCACCAACTCTGGTTATTCCCTGTCTGCAGGTGCTTACATCCAGGCAACTTCAACAGTTGGTCTGGCGCTCGACGGCTCCTACGCAAGCATTGACAATGCAGGTACCGACGTGAACCGTTACGCAATCGACGGTTCCGTACAGTGGGAGCCGGTCTCTGGCTTCGCTCTCGGTGCTGACATGGGTTACTCCAACACCGACAACGGTTCGACTGATACCGACGAACTTCTCTTCGGTGTTCGTCTGCAGCGCACTTTCTAATCATTGATTAGAACCTGACTGTATTAATCTGAACTTCAGTCAGTCTTAACGGCCCGGCAAGCTCCAATCTGCCGGGCCGTCCCCATTTCTGATTCTGAATATTGACGTCGAATTGTGGTGAAGGGCGTTCATTCTCAATTGTGAAAAACGCTTCCAAAAAGCCCAATTCCGCTTGAAAATCCTAACGAAATCTAAATTTCAGCCCTGTTTTTGTGACATTCGCGCAACACCGGATTTTGAAAACGGCCCTTACGGCAGTGGATGAGTGCATTCTGTGTTGAACACGGAAATCGGATGCGTATGGTCATGTTGCGAGCGGCTTCGAGCCGCACTGGTTTGCATGCCTCGGACGTCCAACCTTCGATCGGAAGCAAACACAGAATTACTTCGCGGGGACAATGGTGCTTCTATTTTAGTACCAATTGATATGACTGATTGGAGGTCAGATATGAAACTCAAGAGCTTGATGCTCGGCGCTGCAGCAGTTGCTACAGCCACCACCGCCCAGGCAGCCGACCTTCCGGTTGCTCCGGAGCCGGTCGACTACGTTCGCGTCTGTGACGCATACGGCGCACGCTTCTACTACATTCCGGGCACTGAAACCTGCCTGCGTGTAGGCGGTCGTGTTCGTACCCAGGTCGTTGTAAACAACGTTCTGGACAACACCACCAGCCCTTGGCGTAATCGCGATGCCGATGGTTATGACTGGCTGGCTCGTGGTTACCTGTACCTCGACGCTCGTACAGCTACCGAATTCGGTACTCTGCGTGCATATGTTGCCATGTACGGTTCTTCCACGAACGGTGACAACTCTTCGTTCAACCTCGACAACGCCTACATCCAGTGGGGCGGTTTGACCGCTGGTCGTCTTGGTTCGAACTTCGACATCTTCACCGGTCAGACCTTCATGGGTGTTGTCTCTCGTGACTGGTCCGATACTACTCTGAACCAGATTGCTTACACCGCAGCATTCGGTAATGGGCTGTCCGCAACCATCGCCCTGGAAGATCGCTCTTCCCGTGAAGTTGGTGCTTACGGCGGGACTCGTGCTCCTGATCTCGTTGCTGCTCTTGGCATCTCCCAAGGTTGGGGTTCCGCACAGCTGTCCGGTGCTCTGCATCAGGTTTACCCGGATGTTGCTAACAACAACGCGACTTCTGGCGAAGACAACCTTGGTTGGGCAGTCGGCGGTGGTGTCGTATTCAACCTGCCGCTGGCGAACTCCGGTTCGAACATCTTCTTCCAGGGCTTCTACGCTGACGGCGCTCTGTCATACATCGGTGCAGGCAGCACAGAAGGTGGCATCCCTGTCTCCGATTACGGCCCGGGTACTGACGATACTTCTTCCGGTTACTCCCTGTCCGCTGGTGCTTACATCCAGGCAACTTCTACCATCGGTCTGGCACTTGACGGTTCTTACATGGACGTTGACCAGAAAGGTACCAACACTGACTTCAATCGTTGGGCGATCGACGGTTCCGTACAGTGGGAGCCGGTCTCCGGTTTCGTCATGGGTGCTGATATGGGGTATGCAAACACTTCTCCGGACGGTCTTTCCGATCGCGACGAACTCCTCTTCGGTGTTCGTATGCAGCGCACTTTCTAATCATTCCTCACCAGAGGTATGATGGAAAACCCGGCGGAAACGCCGGGTTTTCTTTTTGTGCTGTAGACAAACCGAAGAGATGCAGGATTCAATCGCCTGGTGTGCTTTCGTCAGTAACTTGAACTCAGAGAGGTATTGTTTGCACCCGGAGCGAAGCAATATCAAACTTGCGCAAGAAATTTTGCAATGGCTTCGTGAGTGTCCGGTTCCCAGAGAACAGGGGCGTGACCTTGTCCGGGTATGGTCTTCAAGCTTGCATTCGGGTGGGCGCTTAACATGCGTTGGCAGGTTTCCGGGCTCAGCAAGTCTGAATGTTCTCCGTGAAGGACCAACACCGGTCGATCTTCCAGGTTTTCATACAAGTGCCAAAGGTCCGGTATCGGAGCCGCATCATCAAGGCTTGCCAATTGATGTGCCAGAGCCGGATCATAGTCCATGACGAACTTTCCGTTGTGCTCTGAGGCGAGCTGACCGGCCAGTTTCATCCAATGATCATGCTCGAAGGCGGGAAACTGATAGCCAAGAGTACGCTGAAGGCTTGCTGCGACCCCCTCCAAAGTTTCGTTGGACATCGATCGACCGAGTGTCGCTGCGATCCGATGGATTGCCCGCATCTCAATATGAGGTCCAACATCGTTGAAAATGACAGCTGCCATGCGATCAGGCGGATACTTGCCTGCCATGATCAATGCATGAAGACCACCGCGAGAGGTGCCGAGCAGGGCGAAGCGCTCAAGACCAAGATGACCGATCGCGGCCTCAATGTCTTTTTCCTCTATCGGGAGTGCGTAGTTCCGCCAGTCCGGATCCCAGTCGCTTTCTCCTCGTCCTCGGTAGTCCAGGGCGATGATCTTATGCCCACGCCTTTGAAGAAACCTCGAGATATCATTGAAATCACGGGTGTTTCTTGAAAGTCCCGGCAGACACAGAACTGGTAAGGAGGATGGGCTTTCTCCTGAAACGTCCGTATTCTGATCCCAAATTTTACCTGCGAGTGTAAGCCCGTCAGGGCTTTTCCAGCTGAACTTGAGAGGCTCGGGCAAATGAACGGCTTCAGAACCGTTTAGCGCTTCTTGCGGCGCAGTTGGCATCGTTACCTCCCAGGAGTTTCTTTTTATGGTGCGTCTTTCCTTAGAATAGTAATGCTGGTGGAACACTACCAGCCGTAATGCGGAGCAACCAGGTCGCCTGTTTCGCTGGGTGTCGCCAAAAGAGCGCAATCGATACAAGAAAAGTTATAAAGAAAGGACTGAATGGCTTTGGAACCATTGCTCCTTTTCCGGCAGGTGAGTATGTTGCGCCACCAACAAAACCACTAACGTTCCAACACTCAAAACCACAAGACTGATCCAAGAGGAAACCGAGATGTTTAGAGGCTCCATTCCAGCGCTGATTACACCGTTTAAGGACGGGGCGCTCGATGAGAAACGGTTTCAGGACTTTGTGGAATGGCAAATTGCAGAAGGCTCAAGTGGATTGGTGCCGGTGGGCACGACCGGTGAAAGCCCGACGTTGAGCCATGATGAGCACAAGCGCGTCATCGAGTTATGTGTGGAAGCAGCTGCCGGCCGTGTTCCTGTCATTGCCGGGGCCGGTTCAAACAATACGGTTGAGGCGATTGACTTTGCGCAGCACGCCGAAAAAGCAGGTGCAGATGCATTGCTTGTTGTGACCCCTTATTACAACAAGCCGAACCAACCCGGATTGAAGGCTCACTTCAAAGCCGTCAACGATGCGGTTGGATTGCCGATCTTCATTTACAACATTCCGGGCCGGTCGATTATTGACATGACACCGGAGACCATGGCTGATCTGTTCCAGTCCTGCGAGAACATCAAGGGTGTAAAAGACGCAACGGCCGATATGGCAAAGGCCAGCCGTCAGCGGCATCTGTGCGGTCCGGACTTCATTCAGCTTTCTGGTGAAGACATTTCCGCCCTTGCATTCAACGCGCATGGCGGCATCGGTTGTATTTCGGTGACGGCAAATGTCGCACCACGCTTGTGTGCGGAATTCCAGGCTGCAACCCTTGCCGGAGATTTTACGAAAGCACTGGAATATCAGGACCGTCTGGCGCCGCTCCATCGTGCACTGTTCCTGGAACCGAGCCCGACTGGCGCCAAGTATGCGCTTTCCCAGCTTGGAAAAATCGAGGAAGAACTCCGTCTGCCGCTCGTCCCAATTTCTGAGGACACACAGGCAGAGATCCGCGATGCCATGACCCATGCGGGCTTGCTCAACTAGTCTGAGAGAAGAAAATGGCACCAAAAAAAGGGGGCGTTCCGGGCCGTACGATCATTTCCGACAACCGGAAAGCCCGCTTCAACTTTGAGATTGAAGATACGCTGGAAGCGGGGATCGAGCTGAAGGGCACGGAAGTAAAATCCCTGCGCAACGGCAAAGCGAATATTGGCGAGTCCTATGCCGCCGAATATGGCGGTGAGATCTGGATCTACAACGTTTATATTCCGGAATATCTTCAGGCCAACCGCTTCAATCATGAGCCTCGGCGGCCGCGTAAACTTCTGTTGCACAAGCGTGAAATCGGCAAACTCGCAGGAGCGGTTCAGAAAGAGGGTAAAACAATTGTCCCTCTCAAGCTTTATTTCAATGAGCAGGGCAGGGCCAAACTCGAGATTGCGTTGGCGCGCGGCAAGAAGCTGCATGACAAGCGCGAAACTGAAAAGAAGCGTGACTGGCAGCGTGAAAAGTCACGCCTCATGAAAAATCTCGGATAATTCCAGCTTTTTGTTCCGGCTGACGAAGACCGCAGTTTGTGCGTTACCTGTTAAAAGGTTGCGCACAAGCTGTGGATTTGCTGTGCGTGAACTGTTTCGGAAATCAACAGGGAAACCGGTGGACCGCTTGTGGGTCGCGACTGAAGACAGTTAGCCGGAAAAAGAAACGTTCCTAAGCTGTCAAACCTTCCAGCACAAGCCGTTTTGTATCCGGAATCGGGATCGGGTGGCGAGAAGCGCGATCGACATGGACGTGAACGAAACGGCCGTGTGCCGCTGTTTCGTTGCTTTGGTCAGCAAACAAACCAACACGAAAGACAACAGAGCTTGTGCCAAGTTTTTCTATTCTGAGGCCAGCGGAAACGACGGACGGAAATTTCAGCTCGGCGAAGTAATGACACCCGGTTTCTACAACGAGGAAGACCTCTGTACTCGTTACCGGATCAAGAATACCTTGAGCAACATACCAACCGTTCACGGCCGTATCAAAGAAGCTCAAATATTCGACGTTGTTCACATGGCCGTAGATATCCACATCCATCCACCGAGTGGGGATTTCCTGGAATGCTCTGAAATCGGTACGCTGAAGCGGGGTTGGTCGTTCAGTCCGTGGAAAATGAGGTGAACTCATAGAGCGGTCTTGTAGATTTCGTAGGCATCTTTTTCACTCAGATCCCGTGGATTGTTTATCAGAAGTCGCGTTTGCTTCATGGCGTCGCTTGCCATTTTCGAGATGTCCTGTTCACCTATGCCAACATCGCGAAGTCGCGTTTGAAGACCGAGTTTTTCAGACAAGGACGCCAGCCGTTGTGCGAAGGCTTCCGCTCGCAAGAGCGGATTGGAAACGTCGGCAAGATCCGGAAAAACCGCCGGGGCAATTTCTGCGTAAGTATCTGCAGCAACGGTACTATTGAACTTCAAAATATGCGGCAGAACCAATGCGTTGGACAGTCCGTGAGGGACGTGAAATGTGCCGCCGATAGGATAGGCGAGTGCGTGAACAGCTGCGACAGGAGAGTTGGCAAAGGCCATGCCGGCCAGCATGGAGCCGAGCAGCATGGCTCCCCGGGCGTCTTTGTTTCCCGGTGAGAAAACAGCTGTTTCGATATTTGCGCCAAGCAGACGCAGAGCCTCTACGGCAAGTGTTCGGGAGACCGGATTGTTGTTTGCTGATTTTGACGCATAAGCTTCAATTGCATGCACCATCGCGTCAATGCCTGTTGCCGCGGTGACATGGGCTGGCAGGCCAAGTGTCAGCAGCGGGTCGAGAATGGCAAGGTCGGGCAAGAGGAGTGGTGAAACAACGCCCCGTTTTTCTTCTGCATCGACCGTGATGATCGAGATCGGCGTGACTTCGGATCCCGTACCAGCCGTTGTCGGGATCAGGATAAGTGGAAGCCGTGGCCCTATTGCATTGTTGATCCCCCAGGCATCGTCCAGATTTTCACCACTGCGGGCAACAAGCGCCACCAATTTGGCGACATCCAGTGATGACCCGCCACCTATGCCTATGATGGAAGTGGCATTATGGGCGACTGCCTGTCCGATAGCGCGGTCCACCAACTCTCGCGGGGGATCCGCTACCACGTCGGAAAATCGTCCGATCGAGTATCCCGAGTTACTGAGCGCCATCTCACACGGTTGCTGAAGTCCGAGGGAAACAATACCGGGATCTGTTATCAGAAACGGACGAGGACCAAGGCAGAATGCAGCATGCTCATCTATCTTCGATGCTGAGCCTGCCTCAAAGACAATGCGTTGGCTGGTATTGAACGAAAATGCCCCGACCATGTGTCTACCCATCCTGTTTCAATCTTCCACAGTGCACACTTGCGTGCGTTCCGTCGAGGGAGAACCGGACGTTTTTTGAAAGAGTTATCCATTACCCGTGCATACGTGCACCCTTGGTGATTTTGTCGGCAACTTTCTTGTCAGCATGCAAAGCCAGACCAACGACGTTTGCCTGCTCAGGTCTAAATTTGCCAAATACCTCGCGATTTGCCTGGTCGTGGCCGGTGGAGAACATTTCCTCGACATAGAGACTTGCCGGAACGCCTCTTTGAAGCGTCCGGGCATGGATCTTCCGGAGTGTTTCTGTGTCGCAACTCAAGACAATGATCGGTTGAACACTCATGGAATGATAGACATTACCGTCAGCGTCGCGATAATTGTCGCCGATAATTTCAGGCTTTGCGGCGGCTACACCTGTTGCCAGAAAGGCAGTGACGTTTAACTTCTGCCAGACTGCAAGGTCCTCGCGTACGACGACGACAAATTTGGTTTCGAACATGACCGGAAACTCCATAAGGGGAATTCAACAAACGAAAGTCGGAGAGACAGTAGATCTCATGGGCGACGTCGGTCTTGAACGTTTGTGCAGGTCAGATCACGATGCCATTCGGCTAGCGCCGTCAGAAGATGGAATTGAGCGGATCGAGGCGAGGTTCCACGGCAATGGCTTCGATCTGCACCGGCACGACACCTACGCGATCGGGCTAACCATCAGTGGTGTCCAAACTTTCAACTATCGCGGCGAAGCACGTGCTTCGAAACCAGGGCAGGTGATCGTAATTCACCCTGACGAATTTCACGACGGTGGAGCAGGGACCGAGGTCGGTCTGAGATACCGAATGATCTACATTCCACCGGAATTCGTTTCACAGGCGCTTCAGCAATCGAACGGCAAATGTCTGCCTTTCGTGGCCGCGCCTGTTCTCTCTGATCCACGTTTCCGCCAGAGCCTCTCAGAAGCGCTTGAGGATATCGATCAACCCATCGGAGAATTGAAACGCAGCAGTCTCCTGGCTGAACTTGCAATGTGCCTGAGCCGGCACTCCACAGGTCCGCGGGCCAGGGGAACGGCGCTCAACTGGCCGGTGCTAAAGCTCTGCAGCGATTTTCTCAGGGAATGCAGCGGCGAATCCGTCCGGATAAGCGAGCTGGAGGGATTGACCGGCATGGATCGCTTCACGCTGTCAAGGCAGTTCAAGAAAGCCTTTGGAACCAGTCCGCACCGTTATCTGGTCATGCGGCGACTGGAGAGTGTGAAGCGTTTGCTTGCAAATGGTGCATCACTGGTTGATGCGGCCGTAGATAGCGGATTTGCGGACCAGAGCCACATGACCAGGCATTTCAAGCGGGCGTTTGGCATGACACCCGGTCACTGGCAGCGTCTGAGCACTGCCAGGACAGAGCGGTTAGCGAATTAGAGCTTGTTGGTGCCGAACTTGTTCGAGCGCGGGAAACCGGTGGGCGGCAGGCGTCCTGCATGTCCGCGTTCGCCGCGCCAATCGGCCAGCTCTTCCAGTGAGCGATTGAAGCTGCGACCGGAACTGTTTGTCCAGGTCAAGCCCTCGTCACCCTTGAAGACACGAATATCGGAAATGTTGCCGTCTCGGTAGCGCTGCAACCTTACACCGCGCCCTCGTCCCATTTGCGGGATCTGAACAAGCGGGAAGACAAGCAGTTTCCGGTTTTCGCCGATAATGGCGACCTGATCCCCGGTGGCCTCAACGCAAATTGTAGCCTCTGCCGGAGCGGTAAGGTTGAGGACCTGTTTGCCCTTCCGGGTGTTGGCGATGACATCGTCTTCGTTGACAACGAATCCGCGGGCCTCGTTGCTGGACAGAAGCAGAGAGCGGCCGGGCTTGTAGACGAAGGCGTTGACCACGTCCTGGGCTTCGTCCATCTCCACCATGAGGCGGATAGGCTCTCCATGCCCGCGTCCGCCTGGAAGGCGGTCAGCGCCAAGAGTGAAGAACTTGCCACCCGTGGAGAAAATGAGGATCTTGTCTGTCGTTTCTGCGTGGAAGGAAAGTTTCAGCTTATCCCCTTGCTTGAAGGACAGGTTCGAGAGGTCCGATTGGTGTCCCTTGAGTGCTCGGATCCAGCCCTTCTCGGAGATAATGACGGTAATCGGCTCTTTCTCGATCATCGCCTGCTGAATATCAACCAGATCGGCTTCCGGAGCTTCGGACTTGTCGGTGCGTCGTTTGCCGATTTCCGTCTCAGGGCCATAGACCTTGGCGATCTCGCCAATTTCCTTGGAAATCTTGGTCCACTGACGAGCATCGGAGCCGAGTAGCTTTGTCAGGTCGTCTTTCTCCTCGGTGAGTTTTGTGTGTTCCTTGCGGATTTCAAACTCTTCCAGCTTGCGCAAAGACCGCAGGCGCATGTTGAGGATGGCTTCCGCCTGAACGTCGGTCAGCTCGAATGTCCGAATAAGTTCAGCTTTGGCATCATCTTCTTCGCGAATGATGCGTATCACTTCGTCAAGGTTAAGGTAGGCAACCAGGTAGCCTTCCAGAACTTCCAGCCGGTGATTGATCTGACCGAGCCGGTACTCAGAACGGCGGATCAGAACTTCCTTGCGGTGATCAAGCCATTCGCGCAGAACCTGCTTCACACCCATGACCATGGGCACTTTGCCCATGGAAAGCACGTTCATGTTCAAGGAGAACCGGTTTTCCAGATCCGTCAGCTTGAACAGCGACTCCATGAGCAAGTTGGCATCGACATTGCGCGAACGGGGCACAAGGACGATGCGTATGTCTTCCGCAGACTCATCGCGCACATCATCGAGAAGCGGTAGCTTACGTGCTGTCAGCAACTCGGCGATTTTTTCAATCAGGCGAGACTTTTGCACTTGGTAAGGAATTTCTGTGACGACAATGGC
>JBCCVB010000200.1:0-10134 GCA_039195965.1 Pseudomonadota bacterium | reverse complement strand
GCCTGGGCGGTGGTGGCTGTAGCAACTGCTGCAGCGCCGAGCATCAAGCTCTTGAGTTTCATATCTGACCTCCAAAAGTCAATTTCTGTTGGAACCTGAAACACGTGCCAAATGCCCGTGCGGCTCCGTCCCCGCGATTGTCTATGAGATGTTCCAAGAGCCCTCTCGAAGAACATTTCGTCGGCGATCACTCGCCAGTCGCAGGTTGTAAAAATCAGAATCGCTTCGACACCACAACCCCGTTTCGCTACCGAAAAGTGCAGTCCATGAGCAGTGTGTTTTTCTTGCAACATATTGATTTAGCTTATTTTTTAAACTGACGCAGAGTTAGCTTGCCACCAAAATTCAACCAAACGCTGCGTCAGTGCACAACCTGTAATAATTAAAATTCGCGCTCTCTCTGGTTGAATTCAAATTTTCTTGAATTTATCGAATTGTTCTGGAGTCTATTTTTTGACCGATAGGTAAAATTACAAAAAGTATTGAATTGAGAATACAACTTCCCCGGACAATTCTGCTTCCTTCAACACTAATTCTGCAGCGCAGCAAATTATCTTCTGGTGCGGGTCATTTTTGGTACAATGAGTGGATTGAGTTCGCGCTCCGGCCGTACTGTTCAAAACTCTTCTTGGGCTTTCCAGATTCGCGAAACGGTGGTGACCGAATCTCTTTTGAAAAAGTGATTCCGGATGGGCTCGGGTCTGCAAAAATTGGGAGTTAATGAAGCTGCACCGTCAGACGTACAGATTGACCCGACGCATCCAGAACGGTGACGTTGGCAAATCCGGCGCTGTCCGGTTGCCACGCAAATTGCGTGTCGAACTCAGAGATTGGCAGTGGATTTCCGTTCACCAAAAAGGAATAGGGACGCCTGCCACCACTTACCTTAACGATCAACGGCAACCCGGTTCCTTCCGCTCCCTGATCACTGCTCAGACCAAGGTCAAGCACCGCCCGGTCGGGTGGGAAGGTTACACGAAGATCGTCACGGAGAGCCTGTAAGTCCGGCCTGCCTTCAACTCGTGCGTACCTTAGTGCCTGCGGCACTGAAGCGCTCAAGAGGTGGCTCAAGCCGTCAGGCGCCTTGGGCAAGGGGATGCGCGTCGGTCCGAGTTTCTGGAAGACATCAAGAAGCACTGGCACAGCCGCGCTAGATCCTGTTTCACCAGGAACAGGAGACCCATCGGGTCTTCCCAACCAGATGGCTGCTACGTACCGACCGTCAAATCCGACCGCCCAGGCATCTCGATAGCCGTAAGCCGTCCCGGTTTTATAGGCGAGTTTCGTTTCCGTCTCCGCCTGGTTTTGCGGAAGCTCCGACAGGATGTCACCAACGAGCCACGCAGCCTTTTCGGAAAGGACAGGGCTAGACTTTGGCGTTGGATCACTTGCTTCACAGCTATCCCGACATACGCTTAAAGAAGCAGGTTTCCCGTCTCGGGCCAGGGCCGCATATGCCTGAGCCAGGTCTCTAAGCGTCAAGCCAAGCCCTCCGAGACCGATGGCCAAACCCGGAGCAGCCCCAGGCTTCATTGCAGGCCGGACGCCAGCCCTCTTGAGCCGCGCGATTAACCTGGCTGGTCCTACTGCCTCAAGCAATTTCACCGCAGGGGTGTTCAAGGAAAGCTGCAAGGCTTCACGCAATGTCACAGTGCCCTGATATGCCTGATCGAAATTTGTTGGCTGGTATCCGCCGATGTTTGTTGGTCTGTCGACGATCAGGCTGTCAGGGAGACCGATCCCTTCCTCAAACGCCAGTCCATAGATAAAAGGTTTCAACGTCGAACCCGGCGAACGAATTGCACGGGTCATATCGACATGACCTACTCTTGCGGTGTCCAGAAGGTCTGGCGCACCAATACTGACCAGCACCTTTCCGCTTTTATGATCGGCAACCACGATCGCCATTGAAATTGGCGCGGGGTACTCCCCAATTCTTTGCCGCGCCATCTTCTCAAGCGTAACCTGGAGATCCCGGTCAAGCGTCAGGTGATGCTCGTTCCTGTCAGGAAACCTAAAACGTGCGTGACGGCTCTCATGCGCGGCGTGAAGCGGCATTGCATGGCGCTTAGATCGTACAGGTTCTGCAGCCGCTGAATCAGCTTCTTCTTGGGAGATCACGCCTGCTGCAACGGCACGGTCAAGAACTCTGTTGCGTGCGCGTCTGGCGTTATCCGTATGCCTGTCGGGACGACGCGTCTCCGGGCTTTGCGGCAGGGCCACCAACAAGGCCGCTTCTGCAGGTGTCAGTCTGGTCGGTTCTTTGCCGAACCAGGTCAGGCTTGCCGCACGAACCCCTTCGATGTTTCCGCCGAACGGCGCTCTCAGAGCATAGAATTGAAGAATTTCCTGTTTCGAATAGCTTTTCTCCAATTGAACAGCTTTTAGGAATTGTTCGTATTTCCGTTTGAAGGTCTTTGTCGGCTCTTCATCAAGCAATCGGGCAACCTGCATGGTCAAGGTCGAACCGCCGGAGACAAGCCGTCCGTGCCTGATGCTCTGTGCCACGGACCGGACCAGCGCACGAACATCGATCCCACCATGCTCAAAGAAGCGCTTGTCTTCAAAAGCGAGCAGCATTTTCAGATAGAGCGGATCGATTGTTTCCAACGTAACTGGAAGGCGCCATTTGTCATCCTCGCTTGCGAAGGCGCGCAGCAACCTGTCATGCCGGTCCAGCACAACAGCAGACAAAGACAAATCCGCAAGCCCAGGCGGAGGCCGGAGCGATTTGAAGTCGCTACGAACCTTGACGCCCATCAAGACTAACAGGATCAGGAGTACGCCAGCGAAGGCTGAGAATCGCCATCGCAAACTATGCCAACCTTTTCTAGGTCTCTCTTTCATGACCGTTGAGCCTTATCGAGTCGGGCCCAATACGACAAACCGGCCCGTGTCGGTAACTGCCCGTCTATCAGGTCGATACATATCTTCGACAGATGCCGGTGGATGAGCGAATTCACCTGGCGTTGCCGCACGAGCCAGATAGGCAAACACCAATGACTGACTACTTTGACGTGTCTGGTCGACCGCAACTTCGAACCTGTCTGAATAGAATGCGGAATGCTCCGGCTGATCGATCATCGACAGGAACGAAAGCCCACCGAGGTCTCCAGACCGAACGAGACGCGGATTGTCGATCACAAGCCCAGCCGGCAGTCGATCGACGACCATCAGACGGCCAGGCTGGTCGGTCAGCGGCCGAACGGTCACAACCACCGCCAGTCGGGTGTTTACAGGAACAGCCGAAGCATCGATCGGATTGCCATTCAGGTCGTAAACCGTGCGCTCAATCGAATAGTCCTTACCACCGGCAGGTTCTGGCCGGATTGGCTGCCCGGTGACAGAAACAAGCAGATCTGTTGCCGCGGAACCATTGTTTGTGACCGTTGTGGAAGCACTCGCGATATCGGCTCCTTTCAAAGACCACGCCAATCTGCCCGGTGTCTCAACACCTTCGACGGAAATACGTGCGTCTTCAGCGGAAGTATTCAATGCCTGTGCCGCCAGCAACAGCCATGACATGTCCTGGGTCGAGCGGTTGGCGGTTTTGCTTTGAGCTGATTTCAGCAGATCAATCGCCTCATTCTTGAGGCTATCGCCCATAGATGCAGAAACGACGTAGTCGGTAACCCCGGCACTGTCACGTAACACTGAACCGAAGTCTTCGCGATAAGCAACGGCTTTTTCTCCTGGAAGCGCCAACAACGCCGCTTCAAACCCTTTCGCCGCGCGATCCTGTTCTCCGTAGAGAGCCAACCCTGCAGCGATCTGAGCCTTTGCCAATGGTGTTGCAAAACTTTGAAGCTTGGCGTCGAAATAGTAACGCAGGTCTCCCATGGACGCCCGACCGTTGCGCGCGAGGACATAAAGGGCGTAGGCCACTCCTTCTCCACCGTCCTGGAAGTCTGAAACATAGGCAAGCCGGTTTTCCAAATTGTCCAGCGCGGTCGTGAAGGCCACGTCGGGTACTCTGTATCCTTTCTCACGGGCACGGGTCAGGAAGTCCGTCACATAGGCGTCCAACCAGGTATCCCCGTCTCCATAGCTGTTCCAGAGGCCGAAATCGCCGGACGAAGACTGATTGGCAAGGACACCGCCAATCGCTTTGACGACCCTTTCACGAATGGAGTCGTCCGTTCCCAGGCCTGCGGCTTCAGCAACTTCACTTAGGTAAAGAAGCGGCAAAGCCCGGCTCGTGGTTTGCTCTGTGCAGCCGTAGGGATACCGATCCAGAGCGTGCAACAGTCCGGCAACGTCAATATTGGCCGCACCACCTGCAGCGAGTGTCACATCAACCGTGTCAGCACGCAGTCCGTCAAACGCATCGGCCGAAAGCGTGAGACTGTCTCCGGAAGCCAATTGGAAGGCAGACCGGCGGACCACCTCAGGCTGCGTGTCTTTGATATCGAGGCCAAACCGCTTCACATAGATTTTGCCGTTTGGACCTGTGAGGGAAGCAATAACTTCACCTGAGTTCGGACTGTTTCCTGCTTTCACTGGGATCAAGGATAGGGCCTTCTTGCCCGTTTCAATATCCAGTTTCCGGGTCTGACGGGCATTTCCCTCACTTAAGGAAAGACCTTCAGACACGGAAACGTCGAGCTCATATCGACCGGACGCGCCATCGACATTGTCTATTTCAATGGCCACACGCGAGCTGTCACCCGGAGCAAGGAACGCTGGTGCACTGGCCGTCATCACAACGGGTGACCGCACCTCAACTTCCTGATCCGCGTGGCCAACACTCTCGCTCGTCCAGGCCACTGCCATGAGCCTGAGCGCTCCGTTAAACGCCGGAACGTCAAAGGAAACAGTGGTTTGCCCATTCGCACCAACTTCCACAAGTCCGGAAAACAGCGCAACAGGTTCTTCATCAGGCGGAGGAGCATTCAAGCGCATTCCCATGGCATCACCACCAGAACGCACCCGGCCCAACGTGCCTGCCATCCGGTCTATCAATTGACCATAAAGATCCCGAATATCCGTCCCGAGCCGGCGCTGTCCAAAATACCATTTGTCCGGGTTCGGGGTTTCGAAGCCGGTTAGATTCAGAATCCCGACATCAACGGCAGCCAGAGTGAAATAGGCTTTTGCGCCTGGTTCAAGATTTGCAATCCGAACCGGAATATCCAGTGTCGTTTCCGGCAGGATACGATCCGGCGCATCCATTTCGACATCGAGCACCCGGTCACCTGGCTCGACCTGCAGCCAGGACAAACCGATCGAGCGGGAAGGCATGCGTTTCTGGTTCAGGTCCATCGGGCGGTAAAGACTTGCCGTGATGTAGGCACCAGCTCCCCAATCGTCGCTGACAGGAATGTCCACCTCCGTCTCTTTGCCTGAAACTTCCACGGTTCGGGTCGCCAGCAAACCTCCGGAAATCACATTCACAACCGCAATTCCCGACATCTGAGGCTTCAAGCGCAACTTGGCGGTTTCACCCGCCCGATAGCTCGCCTTGTCCAGTCCAACATCGAGATAGTCAGGCGTTTCCGATGTCGCATCGGCTGTGTACCAACCGGCGTTGAAGGTTAGGCTTGTGGCCGTTTGCAGGTTTCCTCTGCCCTGAACCTCCAGCCGATACTCGCCCCACTCGACCGGAAGGGACAATCTGGCAGGCTCAGCCGATTTGACGTCGATTTCTCCACTGGCAACTCGCCGTGACGAAGCAATGGGTTCAAACGACCAACGCCCGTCGAGCCGATACCACTGATAACGGCGATCGATTTTGGAGAGCGTCCAGGTCAGACCGGCGGCATTTTGCTGACTTCCGTCAGCCCCAACCACGATCACGGAAAATCCAGCGGGACCGCCCTCATCCACGCCGCCGTCAAATTCCGGTTTGATCCCAATTCGAGGACCGTCCAGTGCAACAGGCAGATCCAGGTCGCGCTCAACATACCGACCACCTGCTTCGACAAGGCGCGCGATCAGCTCCCCGTCATACAATCCGGTTGTTTCCGGCAGCTCAGGAAGAGAGGCTTCGAATGAAAGCTTGCCTTCGCTATCGGTTTTCAGGCCGGATGGAAGAGCCTCCCGTTGCGAATAGGCTTGTTGATCTTCGAGACCGAACTGATAACCTGGATGAGTGGCAAGCGTGCGAACCGGTCGCACAACAACGTCCCCCTCCAATGTTTGTCCACTGGCCGGAGATCCATAAAGGAATTTTGCGTCCAGAGAGACCGGTGTTGGCGCAGATCTGCTGAATGCAGACGCATTGGTCTTGAGTTCAAAGTCGACCCGTTCCGGCTGATAGTCCTCAACCAGAAAGGTGTTTTGCGCCAGAGGGCTGCCTTTCGGGTCCGCATATACGCTCCATGACCAAATGCCTTGCTGCGCCGTCCCGCTGAGCGTCAGGTCGCGCAGATGGCCACCAAGCCCGACATCATCAACTGTAAACCGGGCATGTTCGACACCGTCCGGACGAATAAAGACAAACGTCAATGGAAGTCCTTCTTGCGCATTTGCCTTCGAATTCCGAAGCAGAGCCTGCGCATGAACGGTTTCACCGGCCTTGTAGATCCCACGATCTGTCCAGGCAAAAACATCAAGTGGACCTGGGGACGGCCTGCCCTCCACACCCCGATCGGAGAGATCGAACGCGGGCTTGCGCAAGTCCAGGAAGGAATAGTCCCCTTCCCCGGTTTCGGCGACCAATACACCAGGAGCCAAACCGCCACGACCTCGTGTCAGGCCTACCGGAAATTCGGCAAAACCTTCCGCGTTGCTGGTTGCTTCCCCCAGGATCTCGTTGTTGACGGCCAACAAACGCACCGATACGCCTTCAAGAGCCTTTGCCGTTGAAAGCGAGCGAATGTTGGCTGCAATGCCGCTGTCTCCGCTCAACACGGTCAGGCCAAGGTCCGAAACCAGAAACCACTGCGTTGCCAGACTACCACCCCATCTTGTGTCGCTGTCGAGCTTCGACCGTGCGGTCATCGAATAGATGCCCGGCTGCAGATCGATACCAATCTCGGTGAGAGGAATTGCGGTCGTGATGTCCAGGTTCAATTGGTTTTCAGTCTCGACAATTCCGGTCCAGACTTTCTGGCCAAGTTCGTCCTCGATCTGGTCGGCGTTATACGTATCGAGTTGCCGCAGAAACCTGTTGTCCCTCAAAACATCCGCGACCGACCGTTTTCCGACACGATAGATTGAGGCCTCGACTTCCGAAGTGTTGACCGAAACGATCGGAATCGTCGGATTTCCGCCTGAAGGGAGAACATACGACCGGCTCAGGAAATGAACCGACGGAGACCGGTCTTTGACGTAGATTGAAAGGTCGGCTGATTTCTCTAATTTTTCACCATCTGCTGCAGGTAGTCCGCTCCTGGCGGTTACCTCGTAGCGCGCGCCATGTTCAAGACCGTCTGCGCAAATCTGATTGCCTTCGGTCTCGATGGCGACGTTGCCCGCTCCCTTCACGGACACATAAGGGCTCAGATCTTCGCCAAGAGGCAGCTTCTGGGAAAAGACAAGACAAATTCTCGGCGACAAACTGTCGGAATCGACTTGATGATCAACAATGCGGAACCCGTGTTGTGAAACCAGCTCTTCGTACCGGCGCTGCACATTTGCATTGCTTTCCAGCGCCAGTGAGGCGCGCAATGCCTTGATCGCAGTCTTGTATTCACTGCGCCGTTGCAGTGCTCGCCCCAGAAGATCCAGGGAGAACGCCTGCTCCTGAGGACTGACGGCACGCAAATAAGCGTTGATCGCGGCAGACAGAGCATTCTTCTGTTTGCTGATCTTTTCCTGCCAATCATCCGGGTTTTGCAGAAGCAAGGCTGTGGTCAGCTGGATCCAGGCCTCAAAGTCCCCAGGCTCCAATGCGACCAACTGAAGAAAATCGGCTTCCGCCAGAGCACCGTTCCTAGTGTCAAGCGCGGACAAGCCATTGCGCCGCAACTGTTCAGTGGTCTGACCGTTGGTGCGAACGGAATTGGCAATGCCCTGAGAATAGGTCTCAGCACTTTCCAGAAGCGGCTTCGACAGGAAGGTCAGTTCAGCCCGTCGATCAGTGCTGAGGTCTGCACGCGGTTGCTTCACTTCGACCACGCGGCCCGCAATCGCCCCCGCGAAACTCTGGAGTTCGCCGAAGTCCGTTTTCAGAAAGCACCATCCTGCTGATGTATTGAATGTGAAAGCCCGGCACTGGTTGTCCTGCAAACAGGTCCACTTGCAGCCTTCCAGGTCAACGTCCTTGACAGTCCTGTAGTCGCTGCCGAAGAAATCGGCGTCATCGATCGTGACGATACGCTTTTCCTGGGCATGTCCGTCAGCGCCAAAGATGGCAACGCCACCTGCGATCACAAAGGTCAGCAGAACGGATTTGAAGATGGTGCTGACTTGCTGACCTGTCTTTTTGTCAATTCGATTTAAAAAACGCGTAAAAGGAATCATGGCCTGTCCTCCGGGGCCGAGAATTTCCTCTATCAAGGCACCTGAAGGTGACAAGGACAAGGCAAAATTGACGCAAGGGAGAACTCTACTGACGTTCCATCATCCGACCCGGCTGACGAGTTCGCTGATCAAAACGTCTATTTCCTGAGCGGCTTTGCTGGTCGGCGCTTCCTCGGTTACGGCAATTCCCTTGCCCATGGCGGCCGCATAAACGGTTCTGTTTCCAAGCCGCGCGTCCAGTGTGTCATAACCTGACGCAGCGATTGCGTCGGCCATCTCTCCTGTCAACGAGGCGCGTGGCGGCACACGGTTCAGCACCAGGATCGCCGGTGTGCTTTCACGTGCTGCAAGGTCGATCGTTTGAGATGTGGCCCAAAGATCTACCGGCGTCGGTTGCACAGGCACAATAACGAAATCGGCTGCATCTATGGCGGGTCTGGCGTCCGTATCGGTTTTGGGTGGCGTATCGACAACGACATAGCCGTGTGACCTGGCCAGAGATCTTGCCTCACGGCGCGCACCCCACCCGGAGGCAGTGCGAAACTCCAGTCCGGTGCCCTCTTCTCCGAGCTTGTCTTCGCGGGCTTCATACCATGTTCCCAGCGAGCCTTGCGGATCGACATCGAGAACTGCAACCGGCTCGCCTGATTTTTTCGCGAGTGCCACCGCCAGATGCGCCGCCAGGGTTGTTTTGCCAGAACCGCCTTTTTGCTGCGCAACAGTCAAGATCCGACCGGACATGTCATAACCTCCAGAAAGTCCGCGACAGAATGCGTCGCCACGTGCTGCAATGCAACAAAACTTTCTTGCACAGCCAAATTAACGATGGGTAATCTCAAGAAAACTGAAAGCAAAGGGTGCTTCCACCCCTTGCGAACTTCGGCATAACTATTTGTCTTTACGGCGTTATCTACCACCCAACGCGTAGTATACGTTCCATGAGGGCCTGCCTGTCACGGCCATGCCGTGTTTGGCTTCCGCCTTGCGGATTCCCGCCCGCGTCGCAGGTCCGACCTTCCCGTCCGGCTCACCAACATTGAACCCATTCTTGTTGAGAAGCTTTTGAAGCTCCAGTCGCTGGGCACGCGACAGACCGGGATTGTCCGTAGGCCATGGGGTCTGGATGGGATCTCCGCCGGATACCAGCTCGGAAAGCAAGGCGATCGCCAAGCCATATGAAGTGGAGGCGTTGTAGGAACGCAAAGCCCGGAAATTACGGGTGACCAGAAAAGCCGGACCGCTCGCTCCCGCTGGCCGGATCAATGCCGCCTCGAGTTTTCCCGACAGCTTTCCGCCATCCACCTTGGTCAGGCCGCGTTTGCCCCATGTGCTCAGGGATGCACTTTTCTTTCGCCCGGAAGGCCCGGAATAGCCTTTGGGCACCTTGACTTCAAAGCCCCATGGGCGGCTGTCTCGCCATCCGGCATTCTTCAGGAAATTCGCCGTTGAAGCCAACGCATCAGGTACAGAATTGGCAAGGTCCTTCCGGCCGTCACCATCAAAATCGACCGCAAGGCTGTTATAGGTGCTTGGCATGAACTGGGTCTGGCCGAATGCACCAGCCCAGGAACCTCGAAAGTCATCGGTCGGTACATCGCCCCGCGAGGCTATCTGCAACGTCTTTATCAATTCACCCCGGAAATACTTCTGCCTCTTCTTTCCGGCACATACGAGATTGGCCAGCGCATGGGGCGTATAGAAGTCGCCCCGGAACTGACCGTAGTCACT
>JBCCVB010000199.1:0-10166 GCA_039195965.1 Pseudomonadota bacterium | reverse complement strand
CGACCAGATCCATGCCGACAAAGTTCATGTCGACCGTATTACGCAGGAAACTGATGATGTCATTTGGCGTCAAACCGTCCACGACGGGCGTACCGGTGCCGGGCGCATAAGCAGGATCAAGACTGTCAATGTCGATGCTGAGATAGGCAGGGTGCGGACCAACGACCTCTCGCACGCGCTCAAGAATACCGGTCCAACCGTGATTATGGCACCAGTCCCGATAAAGGACCGTAATTGGGTCATCCGTGTCGTAAAACGTACGGATACCGATCTGGATCGAGCGGGCAGGATCGATGAACCCTTCTTGCATCGCGTGATGAACGAAAGTTCCGTGATCCAGCCAGTCGCTCTTTTGAGTATCTCGATGCGCGTCGAACTGGATCAAGGCGACAGGGCCGTGCTTTTCAGCATGGGCTTTGAGCGCGGTATAAGTGGTGCAATGATCACCACCCAGCATGACGGTGCTGGCACCGCCTTTCATGATCGTGCGCGCCAGGGCGGTCGCGCTTTCAAGCATTTGTTCCGTCTGTCCCCGGCGAAAGGGGACGTCGCCGCAGTCCACCACCGACAAAATGTCGAAGGGATCGAAATTCCAGGGCCAGACCTCACCCCAGGCGAGCTGAGTGCTTGCTTCGCGCAATGCGCTCGGTCCAAGTCGTGCTCCAGACCGGCCCGACGTCGTCAAGTCGAAGGGAACCCCGTAGACACCGATGTCGACCCCTTGCATGTCGACACTAGGGCGACGACGCAGGAATGTGCGTATCCCGGAATACGGCATTTCCACATGGGTTCCGTCTGGCCCAGGCGTTCGCGAAAACACCCCTTCTTTTCCAAAGGACATCTCACCGGATTGAATTTTCATGAAACTACTCGCCGATCTCAGTGATTGATCACCTGTTGAAGAAACTTGCGCGAACGCTCGTGCTGGGGATTGGTGAAGAAGCTTTCCGGATCGGCGATTTCCAAGATTTGGCCTGCGTCCATGAAAACGATCCGGTCCGCCACTTTTCGGGCAAATCCCATTTCGTGGGTGACGCACATCATCGTCATGCCCTCACTGCCGAGATCAGCCATTACATCGAGCACTTCAGAGATGGATTCCGGATCCAGAGCCGACGTGGGCTCGTCAAAGAGCATGATGTCGGGCTTCATGCACAGGCTGCGGGCGATGGCTACGCGTTGTTGTTGGCCACCGGACAACTGATTGGGGAACTTGTGCGCATGCCCGTCCATACGCACCTTCGCCAGATACTCCATCGCGATGACTTCTGCTTCTGCCCTCGGGACCTTGTGCGTGTAAATTGGCGACAGGGTGCAGTTATCCAGGGCGCTCAGATGCGGAAACAGGTTGAACTGCTGAAAACACATACCGACATGATCGCGGATCTTGCGAACGGCCTCCTTGCTGTTGTCCATCCTGATACCGTCCACGGTCAGAGCACCGGACTGATACGCTTCCAAATGGTTCACACAGCGGATCATCGTGGATTTGCCTGATCCCGACGGTCCGCACACTACGATTTTTTCACCGCGCGCGACCGTGAGATTGATGTCTTTCAGCGCATGAAACTCACCGTATTTCTTGTTCAGGTCCTCGAACCTGATCGCGATTTCGGATTTGGACATTTTGATTTCCTTGGACATCAGATCAGACCATCCATTTGAAACGGGTCTCGATCCGGCGCAGCACCCATTCGATCGCCATCACGAGCACGAGGTAGTGGATCGCGGCGACGTAATAGACCCGCAGATCGAAGGTCTCGGAGAAGATGAACCGCGCCTGCCCCATCAGATCGAACACGGTGATGATCGCCAGCAGCGAGGAAGCCTTGAGAAGAAGGATGAATTCGTTGCCGATTGCCGGCAGCGCCTTGGCAAAGGCAATCGGCAGCAACACCCGCCTAAAGGCAGTCCAACGGGTGAGATTCAGCGCCTGGTTCGTTTCCAGGATGGACGTTGAAATCGTGTCCAGGCTGCCCCGTATGATCTCAGCCTGATAGGCGGCCGTATTCAGAACCAGCGCAAACAGCCCGCAATACCAAGCATCGCGAAAGAACCACCACAGACCTATCGCGCGAAGCTCTCGATTGAACTGGCCCACTCCGTAATAAACCAGGAAAAGCAGCACCAGCAGCGGCATGCCGCGAAAGAAATTGACATAGCCCAGCGCCAGCCAGCCGAGCACTCCGCGAGATTTAGACCGGGCAAGACCGATTGGCAGAGCCAGGAAAAATCCGAAGAAAATCGCCAGTATGGTCAGCGATGCCGTGGTGATGAGCCCATCGAACCACAGCTGCCGATAATTCCACCACAGGTCAAACATTGCTCGCCTCCTCCCGGCTAAAACCTTTGGAAGCGCGCTGCTCCAGGCGCTTTTGAGCGCGTGACGACAGCGTCACCAGAAGGATGTAGATGACGGCAATCACCAGATAAAAGAAGAATGGTTCGCGCGTCGTGTTGATCGCCAGTTCCGCGACATGGGTGATGTCGCTCAGTGCGATGACGGACACCAGCGAAGTATCCTTGAGAAGGATCACCCACAGATTGCCGAACCCCGGAATGGCATGGCGCCACAGTTGCGGCAGGATAACCCTGAAGAAGGTGTTGAACGGCGACAATCCCAGCGATTTTGCCGCTTCGAACTGGCCCCGTCCTACAGCATTCAAGGCTGCGCGCACGACCTCGCTGCCATAAGCACTGATCACGAGGCTCAACGCAATAAGGCCTGCCAGAAACGGGCTCATGGAGAAGTCCTGGTCCGGGGCGACCCAGCGGATCACCCAGGCAACCGCCGCTTGCGACTGATAGTAAAGGATCAGCAATGTCAGGATTTCAGGCAGGCTCTTGAAGACCGTCGTATAAGCCCGAGCGGCGATCCGGACCGGGGCAACGGACGAAACCTTGCCCCAGTGGATCAGGAAGGACAGCGCGATGGCAACGGGGAAAGTTGCGAGCGACAAGGCCAGCGTCACCAGCAGACCATGAAAGAGTTCGTCTCCCCACCCCGTATCTCCAAAAGACAGGAGGCCAAGCAATTCCATTGTGAACCCTCCGGGACTCAATCGACGCGAGAGGAGAAGCGAGCTGGTTTCATGCGCCATTCAGCTCGCTTCTCGTTACCCGCTGTCTTGGAACAAGCGGGTGTTCTTCAATTTCCGTAGAGAGTGCTGACCGATTTCGGCTGACCCATGATGTCGAATTCGAAATACCGGGCACGGATCTCGTCATAGGTGCCGTTCTCGATGATTGCCGCAAGCGCTGCATTCACTCTGGCCTGCAGGTCTGCATCCTCTTTGCGGAAAGCCATTCCGGTACCGATCGTTCCGTCCAGCAGGAAATCCTCACCAACGAATTCGCAGCAATCAACGCCGTCTTTCATCCAGTCGCCGATTGCGAACTTCGATTCCAGAACCAGATCAAGTCGGCCGCTTTCCATATCCAGAAAGGCTTCGCCCAGTTTTGGGTAGAGCTTGATTTCGTTGTCAGGAAAGTACTGTTGCAGGACTTTCACCGCGACCGACCCTGACTGCGTGCCGATAATCATGCCTTTGAGCGTCTCGGGCGTTGCGTCTGTAAGACCCAAATCCTTGAGCGCTGCAAACCGCATCGTGTTGAAATAATACGGGTCGGAGAAGTTGACCTGTTCCATCCTTGCTTCGGTAATGGCCATGGAAGCAGCCATTACATCGAATTTCCCGGATTTCAGCGCTGGGATGATCCCGCCCCAATCATGCTTGCTCCATTCACATTCGACTTTCATCTCGGCACAGATCGCGTTTCCGATGTCGATGTCAAAGCCTTTGATGTCACCATTTTCGGCAACGAAATTGAATGGTGCGTATGCGCCTTCCGTCCCCATGCGAACGGTTTCGGCCTGTGCAATTCCGGTGGCAATCACCGAAGCGGTGAGCGCAATCACAAACGATTTTCCGCAGTTCCGCATCTTAGTCTCCTCCTCGACCGGGCTATGCACGATCTCTGGTTGTTTTTGCCTTTCTTCACCGACCTATAAGTTTTTTTGACTTTATGGCCTGTGGAGGTCTCCCTTGGGACACAGGTTATACGGGTTATTGCTTGCGATACTCAAAGCAAAAGAACTATTCTGAAATATGAGAAAAAATAATACCTTGGATACCTCGCGCAATTTGCGAAAATCGCTTCTACACCTGCGAGCCCTGCGCGCATTCGAGGCAGTCGCCCATCATCAGAGCTTTACGCTCGCCGCCGAAGAACTGTCGGTAAGTCAGGGAGCGATCAGTCATCAGATCAAGTTGCTGGAAGAGCGCCTGGGCAGAAAGCTCTTCACGCGCACACGCAACGGCGTTCTGCTCACCCCGGAAGCTGAACTGCTGAGAGAGGTCTGCTGCCGGAGCTTCGACGAGATCGGCGAAACGCTTTCACTGATCGGACAAAAGCGCGATGCCCAGGTGCTGCGCGTTCGCTCCGGGCCTTTTTTCGCAATGAAGGTGATCGCCCCCAGAATATCCGAGTTCCTGAGTGCGAACCCCGGAATCCAGCTTCATCTCAACAATCTGGATCCGGATTCCCCGTCGCTTGGAAGCGAGGACGTGCTGATCAAATACTGCGTTCACCCACCAGCGAACACGACAGCCTTTGAAATTCTCAAGGAAAATCTTGTTCCGATCTGTAGCCCGGACTTGCTTTCAACCGGTCAAAATGCAGAAGAAATCATTGCAAGATCGGATATCACCCGCTTGCACTATCGCGATATGAGCGACTGGGACGCCTGGCTGGAACAATCCGGCTTCGGTGGCTTCAAGTCCTTGCAGAACCTGGTTTTTGACGACCAGCATACTATTCTGGAAGCCGTTCGTTCCGGACAGGGCATAGGCATGGCTGAACGCTCGATGATCCAGGGAGACGTTGAACGCGGCCGGATATCCATCCTGTCTCACCGGTCACTGCAGCCCGAAGCGTCATACAAGTTTATCTACAAGTCTGAACGCGCCGCCACAAATCAGGCGATTGAGCTGTTCCGCGATTGGCTGGAACGGATCGTCGCTTCCATGCAGGATCCGGAGGCCTGAAAATCATCAAACGGCTCCCTTCGAGCGCTCTATTCGCTTGCAGCCTTGTGATACTTCTCGCGGATCTCATCAATATTCACCGTCGGAGGCGGCGCTTTCAGGTTCATTTTCTTCAATGTTTCCAGAATGATATGAGAAGCAGCGAGATTGCGGAACCACTTATGGTTTGAGGGAAGAACATACCAGGGCGCTTGCTTGGTGGAGCAGCGCTCAAGCATGGCCTCATAAGCCTTCGTGTAGTCGTTCCAGAGCTCACGCTCGGAGTAGTCGGACTCCGAAATCTTCCAATGCCGTGCTGGGTCATCAAGACGCCGCTTGAACCGCTTCAGCTGCTCTTCCTTGGAGATGTAGAGGAAGAACTTGAGAATGGTTACTCCACTATCGGTCAGCTGTTTTTCAAAGTCGTTTATCGTGTCGTAGCGCTTTTCCCAGACATGCTTGGGCGCAAGGTCGTGAACCCTGACCACAAGCACATCTTCATAATGTGAGCGATTGAAAATACCCACCTGCCCGAGACCCGGCACGTGCTGGTGCACGCGCCACAGGAAGTCATGAGCCTGTTCTTCCGCAGTCGGCTGTTTGAAACCGGTAACGGAAGTTCCCTGCGGGTTCATGGCGCGAATGACGTGCCAGCAAACCCCATCCTTGCCCGCCGCATCTATGCCCTGAAGAACGATCAGCAATGCGTGCTTCTTTTCCGCGTAAAGAAGTTCCTGCAAGCTGGTAATCTCGGTCAGCGTCGCCTCAAGTTCGGGCATTGCCTTTTCATGGTTCTCATGAGTGCCATGATAACCGGGATCGATATCGGCAAGTTTCACTTGGCTGCCGGGTGTAACGATCAGTTGCTCGCGATAATCCATATTGACTTCCCTCACTCGATGCAGGGGTTAACCGTGCAGGGACCCATGGTGGCTCAAAGGGGCATTGACGATCTCGGTTGAACGGGCACGGCGCGACAAACGATTGTCCATGAGACGTTCCATCGCCACCCGCACTACGCCGAGAACGCAAAGCCAGGCGAGAAGATAGACCCAGATCCAGACAATGGTTGTCCATGCGATCTGCGGCACAATCCAACCGAAACCGCACATCAGAACCGCCAGCGCCTGAGTAAGCACGATGGCAATGAAGAGCGGGCGGGCAGGATATGGCGGTTCAAAGAACCATTTGTAGGTGCGGGTAACCAGAAGAAGCAGGTGACCGCCGGCAACAAGCTGGAGAAACATAACTGTTTGCAGCTGAGCCTGATCATGCAGACCGAAATAGTCTTTTGCGCCCGCATTCTGCATCACCGTAAAACCGATCAGCAACAATCCGAAAGACTGCACGATCGACGCGGTTCCAAGGACCGCAGAGACGGACAGAAGCCTGGGCATGCGCCAGCGTATCGGATCTTTCGCAACAGCCGTATTGTCATAGGCAATCGTCATGATCGGCACGTCATCGAGCAATGACATGATGACGATCATGACAGCCGTGAGCGGCTGGAACCCTAGGAATATCGTGGAAAGAACCACCAGGAACATGATGTCCATGGTTAGCGCCACACGGTAGATCGTGTAGCTGGTGATGCGACCGAAAATACGCCTGGCTTCATCTATGGCGTTGTCGATCACTGACAGGCCCGGCGCTGTCAGGATCAATGCGGCCGCCCCACGTGCTGCATCGGTTGCTCCGGAGACGGCGGTACCGCAGTCCGCCTGCTTCAAGGCCGGTGCATCGTTGACGCCGTCGCCTGTCATCGCCACCAGGTGACCGCGCTGCTGCAACGCCTTGACGATTGCGTATTTGTGTTCGGGGAACACTCGGGCAAAACCGTCGGCCGTCTCGATTGAATCGGCTATTTTCCCGGGCACGTTGTCCGGATCCATGTCCTTCGGAAAGGCATCTGCGGCGGCGATGATGTTGGTGCCAAGGCCGAGCTGGCGCGCCGTTTCTCGGGCAATCGCCGTATCGTCGCCAGTCACCATCTTGACCGCGACACCCTTGGCCCGAACCTTGTCGATCGTGGACTTGGAGTCGTCCCGAGGCGGATCGAACATCGGCAGAACGCCGAGCAGTTTCCAGGTCTTGCCCCCATCTTCAGATCGGGCGACACCAAGAGCACGATAGCCACGCGAACCGAGTGCCGCGACTTCCTGCACCACTTTCTTGGCTAGATCATCGGGAGGTGTCGCCAGATCGATGATCGCCTGCGGCGCCCCCTTGGCAACGGTTATCTTCTTGCCCTTGCTGTCGGTGAGATCCGCACGCGTGCGTTTGGAAACAGGGTCGAAAGGGGTGAACTTGTCGACCTTGTAGTCATCAAGTCCGGACTTGTCCTTCAGCGCGTCCAGAACCGCCGTGTCGATGACATCACTGTTTTCTCGCTCTGAAGCAAGTGCTGCGGCAAACACCACTTCACCCGGCCCCTTGGCGTCCAGAACGATTGGATCGCCAAGCGTCAGCAGGTTCTTGGTCAGCGTACCGGTCTTGTCCGAACACAGGATGTCGACGCCGGCCATTTCCTCAATGGAGGCCAGACGTGAGACAATGGCTTTTTCCTTCGAAAGCGCCAATGCGCCCAACGCCATGGTTATGGAAAAGACGGCGGGCATGGCCACCGGAATGGAGGCAACGAGAAGGATCAGCACGAATTGCACAATGTCGAGGGCGTCGTCCACGCCCCATGTGTCGGCAATAACGATATCACGCCAGACCTGCACCGCGACCATGATCAGGGCAAGGACGACCGCAACGGCAATCAGAAAATTGCCGATCTGGAACATCGCGCGCTGCGCATGGCTTACAGCCCCGGCACCAGCGACCAGCTTGGCCGTGCGACCGAAGAACGTGTTACCGCCGGTGGCAATCACCAGTCCCGTCATTTCACCCTGTTTGACGACCGAGCCGGAATAAGCCTCATCACCCGGCTTTTTGGCGACCGGCAGCGACTCTCCGGTCAACGCCGCCTGATCGATCGAAGCAAACTCGCCCGATACAAGCCGCAGGTCAGCCGGCACGATTTCTCCCAGACGAATTCTGACGATGTCGCCGGGAACAAGCGTTGCAGCATCGATCGTCTTGAAAGCCCCGTCCCGCAGGGCCGTTGCATGGGGCGCAAGACTTTCCTTCAGCGCGGAGAGCGCATTGGAGGCTTTCATGTCCTGCCACAACTCAAGGCTCGCATTGAACACCAGCAGACCGAAGATGATGGCAAAGTCATCCCACCGCCCGAGGAACGCGGAAACGATTGCCGCCGCCTCGATCATGAAGGCGATAGGCCCGATGAAGTACTTGAGAACCTTGTTCAGAAGACTTTCGTGCTTTTCCGGCAGGGCATTGGGTCCGTAGCGCTTCAGCCGCTGCTCCACGTCGCTGGCCGAAAGGCCCTTGTCTGCGTCGGCTCCCAGCGTCTTCATCGCCACTTCCAGCGGCGCTTTTTCCAGATCGATATCGTTCGCTTCAGCTGTCCGGGTCGTGCTCATGCGATCTCCTCGCGATCATGTGTATCAACGAGTATGATCAATCTGAGGTGGAAGTGAAGCCGATTTTGGTGGCAAGAAGAACGTGCCGCATCGTTCCTGTTCGCCTCAAGCTTCCAACCTGACCCGTTTGTCTAGAGACTCGATCTGATGGCCTGATTGATTTTCATGCCGGCATTCACTGCGTGGTATGTCGGATATGGCGAACGCTGGGAAACATCTATTTCACGTCTGAGCCAATCCTGATCCTCCAGAATGCCCAATGATTTTGACAGGGCCCTATCCGTGATTGCTCCCAGCCCGGACTTGATGATCGAAAATCGTTTTGGCGTTTCAGTCACCGCCAGGATGGGCACTGCCCAACTGCGCCTGATGATGGAAAATGCATCATCGTCTGGCGCAAACTCGACCACACGGCTAGCCATTGCTGCAACGACGACGCCTTTTTCCGTCAAGCGGAACTCCGGCCGCAGCGGATGACCGTGTCCCGGGTTCCTCTCCAGCAACCCAAGCTGAACCAGATGATCCAGACTTGATGCAAACGAGCTGCGGCTTGCATTGGTCGCTGCAAGCAGCGGAGCCTGCCGGCCCGGAACACCGGAATGCAGAAGGGCCAGGATCTTCAGAGACCACGCTTTGGATGTGAGCTTGACAAGCAATGTGATATCCATAATGTATAGTTACTATACTTTTGATACATAGGAAAGCATCATGTCGGTCGTTTCTTTGGACAACACAATCACTTTGGCTCTTTCAGTCCGGGACAGGCACGCAAGTGCCGAGTGGTACGAAAAAAATCTCGGTTTCCAGCTGCTCATGCATATCGATGAAGCCGGCTGGAGCGAATTGCAGACCAAGACCGAAGGCGTCACCCTGGGTTTGGGTGAGCAAGCAGAACCCACCCCTGGCAACACCGTTCCCGTATTTGGAGTGACGGACATTGCGACGGCCCGCGCAGCTCTGGAAAATGTTGATGTGAAGTTTGATGGTCCCACCGAAACCGTAGAAGGAATGGTCAGCACAGCGACATTCTATGACCCGGACGGCAATGCTCTCATGCTTGCACAGGACCTGTCGAAGTAAAGTCGGATCTCGAACGGCAGAGGCGTAGGCCGGCAACTTCGCCATTCCCGACTACCAATGCCATTCGATCCCTCCTGCCAGGCAGGTGGCGCACAGGGCTGCGCCGCCTGCACTTTTTGACTATTGGCGGCAGAAGTGAATTGTCCGGATGAAGTCCTGGACGTGAAACATGCACGAGGAAATTCAGGCGACCTTGTAAAGTGACTTCATCAGAGACCTGAACAATTCGATGGTCTTGGGCTGTGGTCCCGACCTCGTCACCACCTGCATGACGCAGCTATAATCTTCCTCAGCCAGAGGAAGCTTTTTCAGGCGGCCACTTTTCACGAATGGCTCTGCTGCGTGGTCAGGCAACAGCCCCAGATACTGCCCGCTCAGGATGAGAAAGAACTGCGCTTCGATGTGATAGACGACCCGGTCAAGATCATTCGGCCGAATTCGCTTCTGACGTTGCCTGTTCCAGTATCCGCGATGCACCCAGGGATATTCAAACAGATCCTGCATCGAGAGAGATTCCGGCGGCAGATTGGCGACCGGATGATCCGCGCCGCAATACAGCTCATGCCATTCG
>JBCCVB010000198.1:0-10226 GCA_039195965.1 Pseudomonadota bacterium | reverse complement strand
CCAGCCATACTGTTTCCTATCATCTAGGAATTACGTAAGGGAATACTATCAAAAATCGATTTTTCCGGCAAATTCAACCGAAATCACATTAGAAGTTGCTGGTGAAATTGTCATTGCATCTTCGAACGAACTTTCCGTCGAGTGTTTTCACTACTTATGCAAAGAAACAACTAACTGGAGCGAGAGAAATCCAGAACCTTCAGAACGTCTTCGCCATTCGCCTGAGCCGACAGAGCATAGTAATCCGTCTCGAGCTTCAATGCTTCACCGAGCCGTTTGTTGTAGTCTGACTGCAAGACTTCTTGCGTACCAAACTTGCTGAGGTGGTCAGTTACAAACTGTGTGTCGAGCAGTGAGTATCCACCGACGACAAGACGGGCAACCAGATGCGTCAGGCAAACTTTTGAAGCGTCCGTTTCAAAGGCGAACATGCTTTCACCGAAGAATGCGCCGTTCAGGCTGACACCGTAAAGGCCGCCAACCAGATTGCCCTCCCGCCAGGCTTCAACCGTGTGGCAATAGCCCATTTCGAAGAGTTCGCCATAAAGGCGGCGAATTTCTCGATTTATCCATGTTTTCTGCCGGCCGGGCATAGGCTCGGCGCAACCATCTATCACGCCTTGGAAATCGGTGCTGACACGGATTTCAAACACGTCGTTGCGAATAGTGCGCCTCAAGCGCCGCGGAACGTGGAAATTTTCGAAGGGAAGAATGCCACGCTGTTCCGGTTCCAGCCAAAACAGTCCAGGGTCATCAGCGGATTCTGCCATGGGGAACAGGCCGCAGGCATATGCTTTCAACAGCACCTGCGGCGTGATTTCCATGACGATGTCGTCTTTGTAGCCTGCCATTTGGTCTCACTGCACGAGCGGCAAGGGGCAATGCCCGTTGCCCATTGCGGTCAGTTCGACTTGTCAGCCAGGTACTTTTCCAACCAGTGAATGTCGTACTGACCGTTCGCTATATCCTGATTGTCCACCAAATCACGGAAAAGCGGAATAGTTGACTTTATCTCGTCAACGACAAATTCGTCCAGACAACGGCGAAGGCGCATCATGCACTCAACGCGATTTCGGCCATGAACGATCAGCTTGCCAATCAGACTGTCATAATATGGCGGAATTTTATAGCCCTGATAGACACCTGAATCAACGCGCACACCCAAACCACCAGGAGGATGGTAGTAGGTGATGGTGCCTGGAGACGGTGCAAAGGTGACAGGATCTTCGGCATTGATACGGCATTCGATGGCGTGTCCATCGAATTTGATATCGTCCTGAGTAATGTCGAGAGAGCCACCGGCCGCGATGCGAATCTGCTCGTTGACCAAGTCGATTCCGGTGATCATTTCAGTGACAGGATGTTCTACCTGGAGACGGGTGTTCATCTCGATGAAGTAGAACTCGCCGTTCTCATAGAGGAACTCGACAGTGCCCACGCCGCGATATTTCAGCTTGCGCATCGCGCTCGCAACGACTTCGCCGATTTCTTCACGTTGCTCAGCATTGAGGCAAGGAGAAGGGGCTTCTTCAAGGACCTTCTGGTGCCGGCGCTGCAGTGAACAGTCACGTTCGCCAAGGTGCACGGCATTGCCTTTGCCGTCGCCGAGAACCTGAATCTCGATGTGACGCGGTTTGCCGAGATACTTTTCCATGTAGAGAGCATCATCGCCGAACGCAGCTTTTGCTTCCGAACGAGCGGTCGACAAGGCCGTATCAAGATCAGCTTCTGTTTCCGCGACTTTCATGCCGCGGCCGCCGCCGCCGGAAGCAGCCTTGACCAGAACCGGATAACCGATTTCACGCGCAATCGCGTGGGCATCGTCTTCCGGAGTAACGGCTCCGTCAGATCCCGGCACAACCGGGATGCCCAGTTCCTTGGCTGTTTGCTTGGCCTGGATCTTGTCACCCATGATGCTGATGTGCTCGGCGGTCGGGCCGATGAACTCAATGTTATGAGCTTCAAGAATTTCAGCGAAACGGGCATTTTCAGAGAGAAAACCGTATCCCGGGTGAACCGCATCAGCACCGGTAATTTCACAGGCTGCCAGAAGCTGGGGGATATTCAGGTAGCTGTCGCGAGCCGCTGGTGGTCCGATGCAAACGCTTTCGTCCGCAAGGCGCACATGCATGGCATCTGCATCAGCAGTTGAATGAACTGCAACCGTCGAGATGCCGAGCTCTTTACAGGCGCGCAGAATGCGCAGGGCAATCTCGCCACGATTGGCAATGAGTATCTTGGAGAACATGGCCGCAACGGCTCCTTATTCGACGATAATGAGCGGTTCGCCGAATTCCACCGGCTGGGCATCTTCAACAAGGATTTGCTTGACTGTACCGGCTTTTGTGGACGGGATGTGGTTCATGGTCTTCATGGCTTCAACGATCAGGATCGTCTGACCTTCAGCGACCTTGTCGCCCACCTGGATGAATGGCGCCGAGCCCGGTTCTGCAGCAAGATATGCGGTGCCGACCATCGGGGAGGTCACGGTTGCGCCGGATTGAGCGGCTGCTTCGGCTGCCGGGGCTGCCTCGACAGCGGCCGGTGCAGCATTTGCAACCGGGGCTGCAGCCATGGCAGGTGCTGCCGCAACGCTGACCGGAGCGCTGATCGACATCTGCCGTGCCACGCGGATGCGCGTATCGCCCTGTTCCAGTTCAATCTCAGAGAGATTTGTCTCATCCAACAGGACGGCGAGATCCCGGATCAGGGCCGTGTCGAATTTCTTGTTATCATTACGCATCATGTCGTTTGGCTCTCACACTCGGTCTTCAAAGAGCGCAGCCTGAATATCAACCGGATCGACCTCTCCAAATACAATTGGGGTCTGATCGGTAATATCCGGTTGTCGAGCGGGGAAACTCCCCATCTGAAACCGGTTTGCCTTGCGTTCTTTGTCCCGCCAAAAATAAGCGGATACAGATCTTTGGCCCGTATCCTGTTTGGATACGAGCCTCGCCTCTTATAGGGATTCAATTGTAGCAGGAAAACCCCCGATTTTTCATTGATATCGAGGAAGTGCTTTTTCCAACAGGCTTGTTTAGCAGCTTGCCTCGCCGCAATTCTTCACCGCGTCGATTTTTGCACGCAGCTGATCGTAACCAACGGCTCCCTGGACAACCTCATTTCCAACGACATAGGAAGGTGTTCCGGTCAGGCCGAGACGGTTCGCAATCGTGTAGACTTCTTCAAACGTGGCACCGGCTTCGTCGGTTTTCATTGCGTTCTTGAGATCTTCTTCCGAAATGCCTGTTCCTGTCGCGGCAGCGAGCGCGCTTGCAAGATTGGCCTGACCGCGCCTCAGCAGCAGCGCTTCGTGGAATTCACCGTATTTTTCGGGTGCAACGGAATTGACGGCAACGGCGACTTGCGCCGCTTCAATCGACCCCTGTCCAAGAACCGGGAATTCCTTCAGCACAACCTTGAGGTCCGGTTCCTCTTCAATCAGTCTGACCATGTCGCCATAGGCGCGTTTGCAGTAACCGCAATTGTAGTCGAAGAACTCGACCAGGGTTACCGAGCCTTCCGGATTGCCAAGCACCACCTGACGCGTTGAATTGAATAGGATGTCCGCACTGTCGGTCAGGGCCTGCAGGCGGGCAGCTTCGGCAGCTTCCGTCTCCCTGCGCTCGAGTTCGGTCAAGGCTTCCGCAATCACTTCCGGATTTTGAATGAGGTATTCGCGCACGATCTTTTCGATCTCTTCGCGATCAATATCCTGCGCCGCGGCCGTGCCGGCGACCAGAGACATGGCGAGGGCGCAGGCGGAGAGGACGCGCAGCAATGCGGGTGGGCAAAAACGCCGGGAAAAAACAAAATATCGGGTCATTCAGGGCTCCTTGGGCGGCTGATCTTGAAACACCGGACCATGCCGCCTTGCATTTAGCTTAGGTTACCGGCGATTCGGCAGATTGGGTGGTTTGTACGCTACAATGTCATCCGCTTGAAGCCATGCAGGCGATCCTCGCTTCAAACTTTTTTGAGCACGGGCCGCGTAACGCTTTGCCGCCTGGAAATCTCCACTCACCATCAGGCCCTTTGCTGTTGCCAAATCCGCTTCAGCGCGCTCGCCTTGCCGGCCATGGGCGATCGCGAGCTGACTATAGGCCACACCTGAATTCGGGTCCCGTTGTATGGCCCGTTTCAACACCTTTTCAGCCTCAGGCAAATAAGAAGGGTTGTTGGCACCGACCAGCGCATAGCCGAGCCAGACCATGAATTGCGGTTCGTTGGGTTTGATGGAAAGCGCCTTCCTGAAAGGTGCAATTGCTCCCTTGGGATCTCCACCCTCAAGCAAGGCTTGCCCCTTGAGTTCATAGTAATAAGCGTTGTTCGGATGGGTGCGGATGAGGGCGTCGATCTCCTTTACCGCACCTTTGCCGCGGCTTTTCATCGCAGCAATGGCTCGGGCATACTGTGCGGCGGGACTTTTGTCGCTCCGTGGATATGCCCTGAGGGTTGCGGAAGGATGGCTCGTATATGCGAACAGCTTCGCTCGAACCTGATCATGTCGATATTGCAGGACATAGTCTTCCGGCTGGTTGAAGTGCTTGGACTTTTGGGCTTCGTTCAGCAATCCGTTATAGCGTTCCTGAGCCATTGGGTGGCTCTGCGCGTACGGGTCGGCAAACTTTCGGGTGAACATCTGTTGCTCGGACATGCGTTCAAAGGTCTTCAACATTCCGCGCGCGCTTTGGCCGGTTGCGTTGAGATACCTGAGAGCGGCACGGTCCGCTGCTGCTTCCTCACCCCTTTGATATGAAAGAAGAGAGCGTTTGCCGACCGAACCGGCTCCGAGAGCCGCTGCCGCACCACCTGAAGCGGCCTGGCTTGAGCCTGCTGCTGCACCGGCAGCCGCCGCGCCTGCGCCCAGGATCATACCAATAACAGACACGATCTGGGCATTGGCCGCGGCGGCGCGAAGACGTACCAGGTGGCGGCCGGCAATATGACCGGTCTCATGGGCAACCACGCCGATGACTTCGCCAGGTGTCTCGGCCTCCATCAAAACACCGATATTGATGAACATGCGGCGTGAGTCAGGAACAAAAGCGTTGAAACTCTTGTCGTTGACCAGAATGATTTCTGGCTCCGAATTCGAGATACCCGCAACCTTGAAGATCGGTTTCGCGTAGTCTTTCAGTAGAGACTCGGTTTCGGCGTCGCGTATCAAAGGCAACCTTCCGCGTTGCGCACTTGCCGGGGTGACGACCATCGGCAAAACAATTGCTGCGGAACATGCCAAGGCCATCGTTTTTTTGACGAATTGCCCATAGGTTCTTGCAGAAATCCGGGCAAGAACAAAATTTTTACGCAGCAAATCGAATCTCCAATCCGAAAACTATGGATCAACATCCACGCACATGAGTTTTGGCCGAAGGTATGGAGACTGCGGGTTCCGGTCAAGAATAGGCAAATGACAAATCGGAAAGGTTCGACTTTTTGACTTGGCCTTGCTCGCCAAAAAGATATGTCTGAGTCGATTGCGCCTTGAAGAAAAATCCGCAATACGAAACGCAGACAATCTCAATGCCGGAAATTCTGAATAACATGACAAAGAACGCCTTTCTGCCGTCCGGGCGCAGTAACGTCGCGCCTTTTATTGCCATGGATGTGCTGTCGGAAGCGGCAAAACTGGAAGCTGCGGGTAGAAAGATAATTCACATGGAAGTCGGGCAGCCTTCGGCGCCTGCGCCGAAATCCGCACTTGCCGCTGCCCAGGAAGCTTTGAAACACGGTAGGTTGGGATACACCGAGGCGCTTGGAGTCCGGTCGCTGCGCGATGCGCTTTCGGCCCATTACAGGAAGACCTATGGAGTTGAGGTTCCCGCGGAGCGGATCATGGTGACGACCGGATCGTCGGCGGGCTTTAACCTGGCATTCCTGGCCGCCTTTGATCCCGGTGACCGAATTGTACTGACAGCGCCTGGTTATCCTGCCTATCGGAACATTCTCAAGGCACTTGGGCTTGTGCCGGTTGAAATTGAAGTCGGCGAGGATACACGGTGGAGCCTGACACCGGAGCACTTGGTCGAAGCTCAAAGGGAAGGGCCCGTAAAGGGTGTTCTGGTTGCCAGTCCGGCTAATCCTACCGGAACAATGATGACTTCGGATGCCCTCGAAGCGCTGTTGCGCTTTTGCGAAGAGGAGCACATCTGGTTCATCTCCGACGAGATCTATCATGGCCTGGATTATGCCGGTGAACAGGTCTCCGCCCTGGAGACCACTCAAAAGGCGATCGTCATCAACAGTTTCTCCAAATACTATTGCATGACAGGTTGGCGTATTGGCTGGATGGTTTTGCCTGAGCAACTTGTCCGACCGGCTGAGCGTATCGCTCAAAGCCTTTACATCTCACCTCCGGAACTCTCGCAGATTGCGGCCACAGCGGCGCTCGGCGCAGTGCAGGAACTGGAGGCGGTCAAGGCAGGTTACGCGGCAAACCGGTCCTTGCTGGTTGAAGGCTTACCCAAGATCGGGCTGGACAAGTTACTGCCAGTCGATGGTGCCTTTTACATCTACGCCGATATCAGCAAGTTCAGCGCAGACAGTCTCGATTTTGCAAAGCGGATGCTGCACGACGCCGGAGTTGCCGCCACTCCAGGTGTCGATTTCGATCCCGTTCACGGCCATGAATTCCTGCGATTTTCATTCGCAGGGGCCCATGAAGACATGCGGGAAGCGCTTACACGGCTGCAGGATTTTCTAAGGTAGTAGCTTTAATCGCTAACAGAAAACAGCGGCAACTAAGCATGAAAAAAGGCGGCTCCGGGCCGCCTTTTTACGTCTCTATTTGAAGTCTTAGAAGAACGAGCGACCGCGTTGCCACCAGCCGACACGCTTCGGCTTGTCTTCCTCGTCTTCACCAGTGGTTTCGCTGGTGACGACAGGTTCAGCCGGGGCGGAAGGAACTTCTTCCACGGCTTCGTCTTCAGAAGCTTCGTTCACGACAGGTTGCTCGGAAGTCGGCGTCTCAACAACAATTGTGTCTTCAGCTGAAGCTTCGTCCGTTGCAGGAGCAGGTTCATTGCTTGTTTCGGGCGCAGCGTCGTCCTTTGCTTCAACCTGCTCGTCGGAGCTCGCGCTTTCTTCCGACGCAATCACTTCACTGGTTTCACCATTGACGGATTGGTCTTCAGATGAGGCCTGGATTTCTGCAGTTTCTTCAGCTGCTACGGCGACTGTTTCCGTTTCGCCGTTTTCCTGAGCGTCTTGTGTCTGGTCGCTTGATACGGCTTCTTCTTCAGAAGATTGATCAGCGGCGTTCTCGCCATCGTCCTCATCTTCTGCCTGAGCCTCCATGCCATCGCCGTTACGGCGTCCGCGACGACCGCCGCGACGGCCACGACGACGTTTGCGACGGGGTTCTTCGTCGCCGCCGTCTTCTTCGCCGGATCTGGCTTCCTGCGGCTGGCCTTCTTCTACTTCTGCTTCGTCATCGTCGCCGGCAGCCTGACGGTTTTCGCCTGCGTCCTGCTGGTTGTCCGAACCACCCCGACGACGCTTGCGGCGGCGTTTACGGCGGCGGTCACCACCGTCTTCGTCCTGTGCCTGCTCTTCGATGACCGGTTGCTCGGTGTTCTCGTCGATGATCTCAATCGTATCCGGCTGCACGATCGGAGCCGGCGCCGGAATACGGTCGCGATCAACTGGAGATCCACGTTCGAGGACGTAAAGCTGGCCGTTGACCGTGTCATCGGCGTGTACCTCGATCTCAATCGCAAACCGCGTCTCGAGGTCGAACAGATTCGACCGCTTCTGATTGAGGATATAAAGCGCAACCTGCGTGGTGGTGCGGATAATCAGATTGTGAGACGCACCTTTCAGCAGATTGTCTTCAATCGATCTCAGAACATGAAGCGCCACAGATTCAACAGACCGGATCATACCGGTGCCCTGGCAATGCGGACATGGTGTGGTGGAACTTTCCAGAACGCCTGTGCGGATGCGCTGTCTGGACATTTCGAGCAAGCCGAAATGGGAAATACGACCGACCTGAATGCGTGCACGATCGCTCTTGAGGCATTCCTTCAGCTTGCGCTCAACGGCCCGATTGTTCTTCGATTCTTCCATGTCTATGAAGTCGATCACGACGAGGCCGGCCAGATCGCGCAGGCGCAGTTGACGCGTGACTTCTTCCGCTGCTTCCAGATTGGTCTGGAGAGCAGTGTCCTCAATATTGTGCTCACGGGTAGACTTGCCGGAGTTCACGTCGATCGAAACCAGAGCTTCGGTCTGGTTGATGACGATGTAACCTCCGGATTTCAATGTCACCTGCGGCGAGAACATTGCATCCAGTTGCGGCTCGACGCCGTAGCGGATGAAGAGCGGCGAGGGATCCCTGTATGGCTGAACATTCTTGGCATGACTCGGCATGAGCATGCGCATGAAGTCCTTGGCCTCGCGATAGCCTTCGTCGCCCGACACAAGGACCTCGTTTATGTCCTTGTTGTAGAGGTCCCTGATCGATCGCTTGACCAGACTGCCTTCCTCGTAAACGAGGCTTGGTGCACTGGACTTCAGCGTTAATTCGCGGACATTTTCCCAAAGCCTCATCAAGTACTCGAAATCGCGCTTGATTTCGGCTTTGGTGCGGCTGGCACCCGCTGTACGGAGAATTACGCCCATGCCTTCCGGCACATCCAGTTCGGAAGCGATCTTCTTCAGGCGTTTGCGATCGGTCGGCTGGGTGATCTTTCGAGAGATGCCGCCACCGCGAGCGGTGTTCGGCATCAATACGGAATAGCGGCCTGCCAGCGACAGGTAAGTGGTCAAAGCGGCGCCCTTGTTTCCGCGCTCTTCCTTGACAACCTGCACCAGAATGATCTGGCGGCGCTTGATGACTTCCTGGATCTTGTATTGCTTGCGCAGTGGAACCGCACGCTCGGGAACTTCTTCCATTGCGTCTTCGGCACCAACAGACTCGACTGCGTCTTCATCGTTGTCGGCGTCTTCGTCTTCGTCGCGGTTGCGACGTCTACGGCGGCCGCGAGATCTGACCGGAGCTTCTTCTTGCTCTTCAGAAGCCGCTTCTACAGGCTCGGCTTCGTCTGCGCTGTCTTCATCACCGTCCGTTTCCTGTTCCTGGTCATCCGCACCGGCAGATGCTTCGGTGGAATCAGTCGCCTCGGCAGTCGCCGCAACTGCTTCTTCTGACGCTTCAGAATCGGTCGTGTCGGAGCTTTCAGCTTCCGTTGCTTCTGCTGAAGTGTTTTCTGTCTCGGAAACAGCAGTTTCTTCGGAGGTGGCTACGACTTCGTCAGCACCCTCGACTTCCGCAGACGCGTTGTCACTGTTGGACCCGGCTGCTTCACCCTGGTTGCTTTCGCCTGAATCGGACGCAGTTTCTTCAGCTGCTTCGACTTTTTCGCTGGCGACAGTATCGGAAGACTCGTTCTTGGCCGCACGGGAGCGGCGACGGCGCTTCGGCTTTTCTTCTGCCTCAGGCTCATCGTTGCTGCGCTCCGCGGCTTCAGCCGCAAGCAAGGCTTCACGATCCGCAACAGGGATCTGATAGTAGTCGGGATGGATTTCGCTGAATGCTAGAAACCCGTGACGATTTCCGCCGTATTCTACAAAAGCTGCCTGGAGCGAAGGTTCTACCCGAGTGACTTTCGCCAGATAAATATTCCCGCGAAGCTGCTTTCTGTTTGCTGCTTCAAAGTCGAATTCTTCAACCCGATTGCCACGCACGACGACGACCCGGGTCTCTTCCGGGTGGCCCGCGTCGATCAGCATTTTGTTTGCCATTCTCGAAGGTCTCCACGGCAGCGCTGCTTGGCGCGTATCCAAAACGCGCATCGCCCGAAAGGAGGAAGGCTGCCGTATTTGTTTTGCTAAGATAGGGAAGGGCGTTTGCGCCCGGCGCGGTTGAATGATCAACGAAAGCGGCCGCTGGAGCGGTTCCTTGCTTTATGTTGATCTCCACATGCATCGCGCGGGTCCTTCGGGGCAACGCAAGCCCTTGAGTTAAGTCGTTGTACATTTGCCGAAATACGGGCTGGCATCAGCCGCTTCATCCGCATCCGGTTCCGGAATGGTTCGCCCTCGCGGCCGCCACGTTGCTCGCTGAAAAATCGGCTCCTAAACGGGCGCGACAGTGCGAGGCGGTGCGGCTTTAAAGAGATTCCGACACTTGACTTCCCCGCTGATCCAGGCTCATCCACACTCGACGAAAAGGCCTCTTTTCCGCCGTTTACTGGCCTGAAAATATGATGACGCTGTGG
>JBCCVB010000197.1:0-10277 GCA_039195965.1 Pseudomonadota bacterium | reverse complement strand
TCTTGTGCTGCCAACCGTGTTGAAGGACCCAGGCATGCGGCTCTTCGGCTAACCGGTCCGCAAGAGCTTTTGTCGCATCCTTCGGAATGACGGCCAGTGCAATGTCGACATTGTGCTTGTTGGCGATCGTCAGCATCCGATCGAGAAGCGCAGTCGGCTCAATGGCATCGTCGTCCCGCCACCAAAACCGGACCTTCCGGCCGCGCTCGGCAAACCAGTCCAGGTGAGAAGTCAGTTCGTCTTTGAAACGCTGCAGCTCGGCAGCAGTAGAGGGCGTAGTCAAAAATTCGCAATCCGGCTGGAAGTCATGGACGGGTGGCGGTGAAGAGGAAATAACAGATTGTCGCGAAGATTTGGCCGTTCGCTTTCAACCTGTCAATCTCAGTCTGCCATTCTTTCATCTCGTCTTTCGATATTGTTCCGGCTTCCTCTGCATGAATGCCAAGACCTTGAAAGTAGCTTGCCGCGAGTTCCTGAGGGAAAACAAGGACGCGGGTGGCGCACTCAATTTCCCTGAAGCCAAGATGCTGAAGAGCAATTGACAGTGGCCCGGGCAGCCAACTCTGTTCAACCGCATGAGCGATTTCATAGTCCATCACACGTCGCAAAAGCCGGCGATTTTTGACATTGATCGTGCTGGTGGAAAAGTCCGGCTCAATCAGAGCAAGAGAGCCGCCCGGCTTGAGAACACGCCGCATCTCGGCAACCGCTAAAGAAAAATCTTTCAGATAGATCAGCAGGCGTTCGGCCCGCACACAGTCAAAGGACCCGTCTTCAAACGGCAGCTCTTGCGCGGCACCGGTTCGATAGTCAATCCGGCAACCTGCAGCTTCTGCGCGGCGTCTGGCTTCGCCGATGAAGTCGTCGCTTTTGTCCAATCCCACGATCCGGCCTTCAGCGCCGACAATGCCTGCAAGCCGCAGAGTTTCGAGGCCGAAACCGCAGCCGACATCCAATACGGATTTACCTGGAACAATTCCGCTGCGATATCGCGCCAGCTCTTTCAATTCCTGAAGCTGGGGAATCGCATCGAACATTTCCAGCATGGCGACATACTCTGCCGTGTCGGTTACATCGTTGAGAGCTTTGAAATTGCGTAATTCCATCGACAGCTGCCTTTCGGATGTGGCTCAGCGACGCCAGTTCCCGAACATGCAGGATGGGTCAGCTGACGTGCATTCGCAAATCCTTGAGTAAAATATCGGCGCTTGCCTGTGCGCCACCTAGTTTCACCTGAGCACCTTTTCGCGGTAGCGACAGTGCGTCGTCTATCGCAGCTGCAAGACGCTCGGGAGAGAGGCTGCTTTCACTTGTGACGACAGCTCGACCATGTTTGGCAAGCGCTTCGGCGCGTTGGGTCTGTTCCGTCTCGTTTGCCTGTGCGAACGGAACAAAGACGGAGGGAACGCCAGCGATCAGAATATCAAGCACCGTGTTGTATCCGGCTTGGCTGACAGAGAGTCGTGCTCGTTTCAGAAGTTCTGGAAAATCCCGGCGTGCACGCTCGACCACAACGCCAGCCGTGGCACTCTTCCGGTAAATCTCGAAAGCATCATCGGATATGTCGTGACCGATCAGGACGCGCCAGGTCGTATCTTCCGCGCGGCGGGCGAGTGGGCGTGCTTCCAGGGCGGCGGACAACAGGCCATCAGCGACCGCACCACCTCCGCAGGAAATGATGACTTCGTCATCACCGTCAGATCCATCAATCGTTGGCCGCGCCGGGCCGTTTACGTAACCGGTATAATGCACGAGATGATCAACGCGGTCGGCGAACGGGAAACTGTCGGCGAGCTGAATGAACTCCGGGTCGGAGTGAACCAGAATACGGTCGTAGTACTTCAACGCCTGGTCCGCCATCCACTCTTCTTTCCAGAGCTCTTTCTTGCGTACCAGAATGTCACGGATGGAAGTCGCGATCAGAGGTGGCGATGATCTGGACTTCGCGGCTTCGAGAAGCGGTGTCAGTTCAAAGTCCAGTTGCCGGCGGCCAAACGGGTATGTCTCTGTCAGCAGGAGGTCGTAGTGCTCTGCTTCGAATGCTTGAATCGATGCTTTAACACGAGCTTTTTTCCAAGCATCATCAATGTCTTGGTTGTCTAGCGTGACAAGGCGCTTGAAATTCGCATCGGGACTTTTGCAGGCCGGAAGTTCGATGATTTTGAGTGGCCCGGTCTCCAGAGTGGGCGGGATCCTGTTGCCACTGGCAAGTGTAACTCCAACACCGTTTGCAGCAAGCGCGTTGCCGATCGCAGCTGCTCGGACAACGTGTCCGGTTCCCAAAAGGTGCTGCACGTGAATGAAGGCTTTGAAACTCATGCCTGTTGCGCCTCGGTGCGGTGCCGGTGGTTTCTGATGGCATTTTGCGCCAGCTTGGATAGCCGTTCGGCTCCGGCAGTCAATGTATGATTTCTCGCGATGTGGTCGGAGGCGGCCAGTCCCATCTGGTCTGCAATCTCGGGAAGGTCGATCACACGTTTCAGATTGGCAGCGAATGCTTCCGCATCTCCTTCCGCAGATAGAAGGCCTGTCTTACCGTCTATCACGATGTCGGGTACACCGAACGTGTCACCCGCAATGACACCTGTACCTGCAGCTTGCGCTTCCAGAAAAACCAGCCCAAAGGCCTCCCGGATAGCGGGCCACACAAGAAGATCATGACTGGCGTATTGTGAGCCAAGGTTTTCCGGGGGAAGAGCACCGAGCCAACTTAGGCGGCTTGGCGGAAAGAGGCTCAGAACATGGTCCTTGTTCGGCCCGTCACCAATGATCGTGAGGTGCCAGGGCCGGTCTTGAACAAGCAAGAGCGCCTTGGCCAGCACCTCGTATGATCTTGTCTTGTCGCCTTCGCGCATCATACCGACCGCAAGCAGCTTGAGAGGCGTCTGCGCCTGTCGACGGTTGTGTGCGGCTTCTTTTTGATAGAGCTCAGCATCCAGAAACGGCAGAACGACGTCGAGGCGATCGGGCGTAACAACGGCGCGCAGGCACTCAGCATCGGCATGATGGATCGCCGCGACGGCATCGGCACGGCTGAGGGCATCATCCGCGGCGGCAAACCCAAAGGCCCAGTTGCCGGTCTTGCGTTTTGGAGCGCGGCTGGCCTCAACAATTGCGTAAGGCAAGGTAAAGCGATCCGCCAGGTAGGGCCCGATCCAGTCGGGAGCCTTGTGATAAAGGTGGTACGTGAGGAAGAGGTCGGGCCTGTAATTGTCCTTTTGCCATTCCCCGGCAATCCGGGCGGCCTCCTGAAGCGCTTCCTGCTTTACAACGCCTTGAATGGTGTCGCTGCCTTCCTTGCGCCAGGCGCGAAAGTCTGTGGCGACCCGAACTTCGTGGCCAGCGCTTTCCAGTGCCCGGACGATCAATCTGCCCATGGTCCGATCACCGGACGGTACCGGATGGTTCAAAGGCTTCATCGGAGCTGTGAAAGCGATTTTCATAGGGTTCCCGAACGTCTGCGTCAGAGCACCTTACGAAATTTTGCGGCCAGACGGTCAAGTCCCGGATCAGTGGAAAACTCTTTGCGAACCAGTTTTGCCGCCGCTAAGCCAAGCGAGCGGCGTTGCTTGGGGTTCCTGATGAGCATATCCAGCGCCACGGCAAGTTCATCAGCAGCACCCGGTTCAACCAGGATGCCTGTTTCCTTGTCCTTGATAAGCTCCGGGATTGCCGAAACCCGAGTGGACAGACAGCAAAGCCCCATCGACTGGGCTTCCATGAGGACGTTTGGCAATCCGTCGCGGTCCCCGGTCTTCGCAAGTTTTGAGGGCAGCACAAAAAGGTCTGCTTGCTGGCAGGTTGATATCACTTCTTCACGAGGCTGAGCACCGCGCCAGGTGATGTTTTTCGAAAGCCCGAGTTCGTCCGCTTTGGTTTTCAAAACTTCGGACAATTCACCACCACCGACATGCGTAAAGTGCCAGTTGAGGTCGGTTGGAAGTTTTGCCAGCGCTGTCAGAAGGTCGTCATAGCCCTTCTTCTCAACGGCTCGCCCAACGGAGACAATGCGAACGGGATCGCCGTTGCCATCGCGTTCGGAAGCTGTATCGGAGGGATGCGGAAAGCCGGAAAAGTCGAGGCCGTGGTAAAGCAGTTCAACTTTTTCCGGATCGTCTGCAAGACCTTTAAGGAACTGTACATTGACGCTCGTGCAGGTGACGCCCCAGGAAGCATCGTTGATCTTGGTCCTGAGGTCCCACTCCGGGCTTGTCCAGATGTCCTTTGCATGGGCTGAAAAGGACCACGGCCTGCCAGAGAGATGAGCGGCATAGCGGGCAGCTGAACATGGGGTGTGCAAATAGTGGGTGTAGATCCACGTCACGTCTTCCGGAAGCTCATGCGCGAAGACGCAGCCTTGCGCCCACCTTCGTTGTCGATCGGCATTCGACTGGTTCGCAAAGTCGGCATCGAACAGAGCTTTGGCGGCGTCGTAAGTCGGTTGGCTCTCCGCCCATCGTTTTGCACGGGCCACGCGCGCCGGATCGTCTTTCACATATTCCGGAAGGTACATGACTTCAGCGCTTATCTGACGATGCACTTCGTGAATGTAAGGATCGTAGGGTTTGCGTAACGCAACAATCAGAATGTCGACGCCTCGACGCTCCAGACCAAGCATCTCCTGGGCAATAAAGGTTTCGGACAGGCGCGGATAGCCTTTGACCACAACGGCGATACGGGACATCGAAGAGCTCTTGAATAGAGAGGATAGGCAGAAAGCGGCCGGCTAGAAGTTCACCAGTTTCAGATCGTCCGAAACCTGATGATCTTCGAATATTTCGCCCACTCTTGTGGAGATAACATCAAGGCCGCCGAGAAGATTTTCAACGCCCGCGGCGGAAGGGGAAGGAGTTCCGGGCAGTTCTGACAGGGCTGCTGCCATCAGGTCTGCGTCAGGATATCGATCGATCGGCAGCACCTTCAGAAGACCGCTTTGCTCGGCACGTTCTGCCCTGATGGCCTGTTCGCGGCGCGGAATGATCCTGGGAACCATAAGGGTCGGTTTGTCGAAGGACAGAATCTCGCAAAACGTGTTGTAGCCACCCATTCCGACAATTGCCGTGGCGTTGGCGAGATAGGGTTCGATCTGTGGCGTAAAGCGGATAATCTCAACGTCCCGCAGATGTTCGGCGCGTTCGCTGAACTGTGCGGCGGCCGCGGCCGGCATGAAGGGACCAAGCACGATCAAGGCCGGGAAGAGGGGACGCTGACGCGCTTCATAGGCCCGCATCACCCAATCGACCATTTCAACGCCGTCACCGCCGCCACCTGGCGTGACCAGAATGTAAGGCTCTTCGCCAAAAGGTGTTGGGGCAGGTTGCTCGCTGGCCGATTGCGGCAAGTCCCGGCGCAGATAGCCTGTGTAACGCAGTTTCTCCGACACACCGTCCGGAAGCTCCAAACCCTCCAACGGATCGCAGATGTCTTCCGGGCCGTAGACCCAGATCTCGTCATAAAGGTTTTTCAGTGCCGGATAGACATTCTTGCGGTCCCACTCTTCACGCAAAACCTGAGGGTCATCCATGACATCTCGCAAGCCGAGAACAAGCCGCGTATCGGTGTCCTTCAAGGCCTCGAGAGTTCCAAGCACTTCGCCGCGCAGACCGAGCGGTTCCTTGTCGACAATAAAGATGTCGGGTTCAAAGACTTTTGCGGTGTGTTCGATGATGGAAGAGCGGATCGCCAGCGTCTGATCGATATTGATATGGAGGGAAAGAGGGGTGTATTCGCCGTTACGCAATTTGATCACCCCCGGGATGCGGACAAAATCCACACGGGAGCGAAACTCGAAACTGCCGATAATCGGCGAGCCGGACAGAATCAGGACGGAAAGAGTATCGAAATCACCAACAAGGGATTGGGCAATCGCACGGCAACGCCTGAGATGGCCGAGACCGAACGAGTCATGGCTGTAAATCAGAATCTTCGGCGTCTTGGAACTCATACTGCCCCTAAATTTGTAAAGATGCTCCGCGGAGCTTATGTCTCAAGTTGTTAGTCTTTGTCACGCCTTGAAATCACTTGGAACATGACTTTTGACAAGGAACGGTATCAAAGTGCTTGTGGCAAATGCTAATCCCGGCTAGCGCATCGAATTGGGATCGTTAATATACCAAAAATGATCTGCTTGAACATAATTGATCCTTATCTGTTTGGATGAACTAATGGAAAAAAGCCTTTTTCGCTTTATCTGGAAGTACAGTTCCCGTCAGCAGATCTTCATCCTCTTGGTTACCGTCCTAACTTATCCGGTGGTCTATTTCCTGCTCGAGTTGCCGAAATTGATCGTCAACGACGCGGTGCAAGGGGATAACTTTCCACGAACAATCTTCGGATTCGACTTTGACCAGATACCGTATCTGGTGCTGCTGTGTTTTACGTTCCTGGGACTTGTGGTGGTCTCAAACGGCCTGAAGTTCTATTTGAATGTTTATAAGGGAAGGTTGGGCGAGCGCATGCTGCGCCGCCTGCGTTTCGAACTTTTTCAACGGGTTTTGCGTTTCCGTTTACCGCACTTCCGCAAAGTAAGTTCCGGTGAAATCATTCCGATGATCACGTCGGAAGTGGAGGACGTCGGCGGCTACATCGGCGAGGCTTTTGCCCTTCCGGCTTACCAGGGCGGCATGCTGATCGTGCAGCTCGGTTTCATCTTCATGCAGGACCCTTTGCTGGGTCTCGCAGCGATCAGTTCCTATCCCATTCAGGGATATGTCATTCCGATGCTGCAGAAAAAGGTCGTTCTTCTGTCGCGCCAGCGCGTCAAGAATGTGCGCCTTATCGCTGACAAGGTCGGCGAAAGCATCACCGGTGTTGCGGAGATTCACGCAAACGACGCGGCTGCCTGGCATTCGGCGGATATCTCCGACCGCCTCTATGAGAACTTCAAGATCCGCTACGAGATCTTTAATCGCAAGTTTCTCATCAAGTTCCTGAACAACTTCATGAACCAGCTGACGCCGTTCTTCTTCTACCTGATCGGCGGGTACCTGGTGATTGAAGGCAACCTGAGTATCGGTGCACTTCTGGCTGTTATTGCCGCCTACAAGGATTTGGCCGGTCCGTGGAAGCTGCTCCTGTCCTTTTATCAGATGACGGCAGACGTCAGCGTGAAGTACCAGACCGTCGTCGAGAACTTCGATCCGCAGGATATCTATGACACCGATCGTCTGACTGCGGACGAAATGGTTGAACTGAGCGGCGACGTCAAATTCGAACATGTCAGCTTTTCCGGTGGCGCTGCAGGTCAAGAGGTCATGGATATCAATCTGACTGTGCCTGCCGGAACTGCCTGTGCGATCGCCGGTCCCGATGGATCCGGGCGTTCGGAAGTTCTTCAGTTGGCTGCCGGGTTGGTATCGGCGTCGTCCGGAAAGGTCTTCATCGGCACGCACGATCTCGACAAGCTCACCGATTCCACGCTTGGCCGCGAAATCGCCTATGTTGGCGGAGCGGTTCACGTGTGGACCGGCACAATCCGTGACAACCTTTATTACGGACTGCGACACAGACCGCTGGTCCCACCGGAGCGCGACAGCGACGAGCTGAAGCAATACAAGCGGCGCGTTAATGAAGCAAAGCAGACAAAGAACCCGATTTACGATCTCGCAGCGGATTGGGACGACTTGAAGGCTGCCGGTGTCGCCAATGAAGCAGGGCTGGATGAAAAGGCCCTGGAGCTGCTGGAGGCGGTAAAGCTCGACAACGACATCTACCGGCTTGGGCTGCAGTCGCGATTTGATCCATCGATGAACGACACCTTCGCTGAACGAATTTTGAGCGTTCGTAAAAATCTCGCGGGTCGTATCGCTAACGAGCCTGCACTCAACGGTCTCGTTGAACTCTGGAACCGGGATAACTTCAATGCCAGTGCCAGCCTGGCGGACAACCTGTTCTTCGCGGTTCCCTCCGATCCGGAAATCACGATGGACCAGGTTCCGGACCTGGAGGAAGTTAAGGCTTTCCTTTCAGAGACCGGTTTTGATCAGAAGCTGCAGCAAATCGGTCTCAAGATTGCCGAAACGATGCTTGAGCTGTTTTCCAACGTCTCCGGTGACAGCGGGCTTCTTGGGTCCTATTCCTTCATCAACCAGGACGAACTGCCCGAGTTCGAGCGGATCGTTCGAATCGCCAAGTCGGGACAGACCCGTCCCGGGTTGACGGACGCCGACCGTTCGCGGCTGACGGGACTGGCCTTCAAGCTGGTTCCAGCCCGCCATCGTCTGGGTGTCATGACGGATGAGCTCAAGGACGAGATTATCGGTGCCCGAAAGCGCTTCCTTGAGAGCGTTGTAAAGAACAGCGACAACTTCGTTGCTTTTGATCCGGATGTTTATCTGCCCCCGCTGACCATCGAAGACAATCTGCTGTTTGGCCGCGCGCGCGTGGACAGGCGTGATGCTCGACGCCGGATTGACGATGTCATCCGCACCATAGTGGAAGAAACGGGGCTAAGACGTCCGATCATTTATGCCGGTTTCGGATACCATGTCGGTGTGTCCGGCTCCCGGTTGTCTGCAGGGCAACGCCGTAGAATTGCGCTGGTGCGTGGCTTACTTAAAAATGCAAAAATCACTATATTGGATGATATTGCTACGGGAATGACTGAAGATGACAAAGTCTTGCGCAATGATTTGAGACAAATCTTGTCCGGAAAGACTTTCCTTTACGGCACATCCAACGCCGATATTGCTGCCGAATTCGATCAGCGCTTTGTTTTGGATCAGGGCAGGATTTCAGATAAGGAATAGTAATATGAAGGAATGCTTGGAGAAGCAGGGGAGCTGCGGGCTCCGATTGCTAGGTCCAATGAAAATATGCCAGAAGAAGCAGGGAGGAAAACATGACACTTGAAACCGAAGTCGAAGCCCTCCGCAAGGTGCCGCTGTTCCACGGAATTGACGAAACCAAGTTGCGGCTCCTGGCATTTATCAGCGACCGAACCGAGTATCCTTCAGGCGAACGTCTTTGCTCTCAGGGAGAGGAGGGCGACTGCGCCTTCATCATCCTGTCAGGAGCCGCAGACGTTCTTGTGAATACGCCCGAGGGCGAGAAGAAAGTTGCTCAGGTCTCCGAAAATTCCATCGTTGGTGAAATCGCCATTCTTTGTGATGTACCGAGAACCGCAACTCTTGTGGCGGCAAACAACATGGATGTCCTGACTGTTTCAAAAGATGATTTTTTGAAACTATTGAAAGAATTTCCGGATATATCATTGGAAGTTATGCGGACTTTGGCATTAAGACTGGAGCGCACAACCCGGGATCTGGCTGACGCTCGTCGAGGAGCGGCCGGCGATTAGGGAGTAACACGTGGCAGATGAATTTTCGCTTCGTTGCTGGGGCGTAAGAGGATCTACTCCAACACCAGGGGCAAGTACGCTTCGCTATGGGGGCGAAACTTCGTGCTTTGAAATTCGGGCCGGTGATGCACTTGTACTGGTGGATTGCGGTTCGGGCGCACGAAACCTTGGCATGGAGCTTTGCAAGTGCAAGGCGCGTTCCTTCGATCTGCTTTTCACGCATACTCATCTGGACCACATTTGCGGCCTTCCGTTTTTCAAACCCGCCTACGATCCGAATTTTGAAGTGACGGCCTGGGCTGGCCATTTTCAGGACGAGACCAGCCTGGTGGACATCGTCAGCCGGATCATGTCTCCCCCGATCTTTCCTGTTGCGGCCAAGACCCTGAAAGCCGTCGAATTCAAGACATTTACCGCTGGTGGACAAATACCGCGCGACGACGACCTCATCATTCGCACAACTAGGCTCAACCATCCGGGGGGAGCCTGCGGTTTTCGTTTTGAATACCACGGTAAATCGATTTGCATCATTACCGATCACGAGCACGGCGATCCGGAAATTGATTCCGAACTGCCGGAATTCGTCCAGGATGCGGACATCATGATTTATGATGCCATGTTCACCGACGAAGAATACAAAGCCTTCAAGGGATGGGGGCATTCGACCTGGCAAAAAGCCGTTCAGCTCGCCAGGGAAGGCCACGTCAAAACGCCTGTGCTTTTCCACCACGATCCACGCCGGTCAGATGACGAACTCGACGAGATCGGTCTCGCTGCCCAGAGCGCCTATCCAGGCACGTTGGTGGCGAGTGAAGGAATGATTCTGAAGCCGTAATCGGCTCGAACAGCGACCAGGCTCCTTCAGACAAAAAAAGGGCGGCCCAAATGGCCGCCAAAAAATCTATACGGTTAAAAAATTGATCGCCGCCGGATACAGGAATGCGGGGTTCCTATGAACGCACCCGAAAAACGACCTCTT
>JBCCVB010000196.1:0-10349 GCA_039195965.1 Pseudomonadota bacterium | reverse complement strand
GTAGAAGTGAAAGATATTGTTTTGAAAAGGAAATTGGGTTCCACGTGTAATTTTCACCGATGCAAGTACAAACAGGTCAGTCTCGCGCAGGTTAGTTCGCTTGATATTTCCGGTTTCCCAAGAGGAGCCGGGCAGAAAAAATCTTCAAAGAAATCCACAGGAACGCTACGTCGAAAAGGTACCTGAAGGTAGGGCTCTGAACTTGCGTGGCAGCAAAGGGCGACAGAGTGCGTGCGAGCGCGAAGTCGAATTCCGGTCGGCGGTTCGCTCATTTTGAATAAACAGACCCGCGCGCTGCCATCACTCGCGCGGGTCGAAGCAATCGGAAACGGACGTATTGTCTATCCGCCGAGTTTTACCCAACCGGCATTTTTTGCAGATGAGCGCACGCAGGCATCGATGAATTGTACGCCGGCAAGACCTTCGGCGATCCCGGGAACAAGAGAAGTGACTTCCTTGCCCTGCTGGTGCTGACGAATGACGTCGGCGGCATCCTTGTAGAGGTTGGCAAATCCTTCCAGGTAGCCTTCGGGGTGACCCGGTGGGATTCGCGTCGAGGAGGCGATGCTGTCCGACATACCGGCCCCGCCGCGAGTGATGATGCGCTTGGGTTCACCAAAAGGTGTCACGTGGAGATAGTTCGGGTTTTCCTGATGCCACTCCAATCCGCCCTTGTCGCCATAGATCCGGATCTTGAGATTGTTCTCGTTGCCCGGTGCGACCTGAGAACACCAGAGCATGCCCCGTGCACCGCTTGCAAAGCGCAGCATCACATGGGCGTTGTCGTCCACCTGGCGACCCGGCACGAAGGATTGCAGGTCGGCGGCAAGGCTCTCGGCCGTCTGGCCTGTGATGAAGCTTGCAAGATTATAAGCATGGGTACCAATATCCCCGGTCGAACCTCCTGCACCGGAGCGAGTGGGGTCGGTACGCCAGTCTGCCTGTTTGTTGCTTTGCTCAATCGTCAGCCAATCCTGAGGATATTCCACCTGCACGACGCGAAGTGTGCCGAGGTCTCCATTCTGCACCATTTCACGTGCCTGACGGACCATCGGATAACCGGTGTAATTATGCGTGAGGAAAAACAGCGCGCTGGAACTTTCAGCTGCTTTGGCAAGTTTCTTGGCATCGGCGAGGGTAGAGGTCAGCGGTTTGTCGCAAATGACATGAATGCCACGTTTCAGAAACTCTCTGGCAGCTGGATAGTGAACATGGTTCGGGGTCACGATGGCGACTGCTTCAATGCCGTCTTTCAGCCGGGCCTCACGCTTGGCCATGTCTTCAAAAGACGAATAGATACGGTCTTCCTTCAATCCGAGAGCCTGTCCCGACTCTTGCGCCTTTTCAGGTGTTGAGGACAGAGCACCCGCAACCAGTTCATACTGACCGTCAATCCGCGCCGCGATCCTGTGTACCGCACCGATAAAGGCGTCCTTGCCACCACCAACCATGCCAAGTCGGATGGGACGCGCATGCGGGTTATCTTTTCCTTCGATTGCCATATGGCTCCTCCTGTATGCGCCGCCTTCCTAAGCGTGCTCTCATTGTAATCGATTACATTTCTATAAAGAAACACCGTTTTTGGGAAGCGCTTGAATGCTGTTTCGATAAACGGAGTGTTTTTTTTTGGTGCATGATCATTGCAGCGATGCGGACTGGCCGACCTGAAGTGGAGTGAAACCTGTTGCAGACACTCTCTCGATACACCGGTGACCGGAAGAATGTCTGCCAGTTCAAACTCAGTTGATTCCCAGCATCTTTCGGTTTGCAGCTTCGTCGGTGCCGCCATCAGCAAAGTCGTCGAACGCTTTTTCGGTAACGCGAATGATGTGGTCGCGGACAAACTGAGCCCCTTCGCGCGCGCCATCTTCAGGATGTTTCAGGCAGCATTCCCATTCAACCACAGCCCAGCCATCAAAATCGTTGGCAGCCATCTTCGAGAATACCGCGCCGAAATCGACCTGACCGTCGCCGAGAGAACGGAAACGTCCGGCTCGATTGACCCAGGATTGATAACTTCCGTAGACACCTTGGCGGCCGGTCGGATTGAACTCGGCATCCTTGACGTGGAACATTCCGATCCGATCCTTGTAGATGTCGATGTTGTCCAGGTAGTCCAGGCACTGCAGCACATAGTGAGACGGATCGTAGAGCATCTTGCAGCGGCTGTGATCGTTCAACCGTTCCAGGAACATCTCAAAGGTAATGCCATCGTGCAGGTCTTCGCCCGGGTGAATTTCGTAACAGACGTCGACCCCCATGTCGTCCGCATAATCGAGGATCGGCCGCCAGCGTTTGGCCAGCTCGTCGAATGCCGTTTCAACCAGACCCGCAGGCCTTTGCGGCCAAGGGTAAAGGTAAGGCCACGCCAGCGCTCCGGAAAAGGTCGCATGGGCGGAAATTCCAAGGTTCCGGCTGGCAGCCAGAGCCTGCTTTACCTGATCGACCGCCCAGGACTGGCGGGCCGCTGGATTGCCGCGTACTTCCGGGGTTGCAAAGCCGTCAAAGGCGGTGTCGTACGCGGGATGAACGGCAACGAGCTGTCCCTGGAGATGGGTTGAAAGTTCTGTAATTTCGACGCCGTTCTCTTTGGCGGTGCCGGCAAAATCCTCGCAATAGGTCTTGGAGCTGGCTGCTTTTTCCAGATCGATCAACCTGCCGTCCCAACTGGGAACCTGCACACCGGCATATCCGCAATCGGCCGCCCACTTGGTGATCGCGTCCCAGGAATTGAATGGTGCCTCGTCTCCGGCAAATTGTGCCAAAAACAACGCAGGGCCCTTGATTGTTTTCATGAAATCCTCCCGATGTTGAGGAAAAAGGGCCGGAACCCCATCGCGTAAAGTTCCGGCCCGAAGGTCACGGTCCTGTCGATGCCGTGACCTGGGTGTCCCGAGATTTAGAAAGGAGAATCCGGGAAGTAGTAGCTCTCGGCATTTTCGCGTGTGATCAGTGTCGCGCCGAGAATGTAGCGGCCTGCAACAGGGCCATTGGATTTGAAGGCGTTGACCGTTGCGTCCATGGCTGTCGCGATCATTGCCGGTGGATAGAGAACGTCGACTGGAATGAGCTCATCACCATCCATGATGCCTTTGATGATTTCCTTCATGCCGGCACCGCCGACAACAAACATGCCGTTGCCGTCGCGGCCGGCCTGTTTCAGAGCAGCGACTACTCCAACGGCAATGTCATCATCCTGCGCCCATACAGCATCGATATCCGGGAAACGGGACAGGAAGTCCTGCATGACTTCAAATCCGTCATCCCGGTTCCAGTTGGCATGCTTGTGGTCAAGCACGTTGATGCCGGAACCTTCGATTTCCTCCATGAAGGCGTCGAAACGCTCATTGTCGATCACGGTCGGAATACCGCGAAGGACAACGATGTTGTCACCGTCCTTCAGGCGACCCTTCATGTACTGAGCCGATACGCGGCCGAGTTCCGGGTTGTTGCCTGCAACATAGAGGTCTTCAATGCCGGGTTGGCTGAGGCCACGATCGACGACCGTGATCCAGGCCCCGGATTTCTTTACGTTCAAAACCGGATCGGTGAGCGGTTCGGATTCAAAGGGAAGCACCACCAGCGCATCGATCTGATGAACGGATACCAGATCCTCCAAAGCACTTGCCTGTGCACCGGGATCCGGGGAGTTGACCAGAATGAGGTCGACATCGGGATAAAGCTTCTCAAGACGTTTTTCGGCCTGCTCCGCGTGCCAGTTCATGCCGGCTGCCCAGGCATGGGTCGGGGTCGGGTAGCTGACGCCGATCTTGATCTTGTCTTCAGCAACCGCAGATCCTGCAAAAGCAAGCATTCCGGTTACAGCCATCATTCCCAAGGCTTTTTTCATAGGCATTGTTTCCTCCTCCAATGCTGCCGAGTGGACGCACTTCTCCCGTCCGGTGCGAACCGGTTCAAAATGAGGGGACGGGTCCCTGTTCAGTTGAGTGGCGTCAGGACTTTCCGCTCTTGCCGAGCTTCCAGTCGCTGCGCTGCAGAAGAACCGCAACGATAATGATCAAGCCCTGCATGGTTCCATTCAGGTAGTTCGAGATCATATCGGTGAAGTTCAAAATGTTGCCGATGGTTGTCAGGATCAGAGCACCCAGGATCGTGCCGCCGATCCGGCCGTATCCGCCTTTCAGCACCGTACCGCCGATGATTACTGCCGCGATTGCTTCGAGTTCCCACAGAACGCCGGTCGACGCCGATGCCGAACCCAGCCGGGGAACATAGATGATCGTTGCGAAGGACACACACAGGCCCTGAATGATGTAGGTCAACGTCTTGACCCGGTCGACATTGATTGCGGAATACTTGGCGACCGCCTCGTTGGAGCCGATTGCCGTGCAATAGCGACCGAAGGCTGTCCGGTTGAGCAGCAGCCAGCCGCAGATGGCGACGCCGATGAACACCCAGACGGGGAAGGGCAGTCCCAGGAAGCTGTCATAATAGACAGGCCTGTAGGTGCCGCGAATGTCGAAGTTCAAAGACAGCGTGCCACCGTCGGCGAAATAGGTAACGAGGGACCTGTAGATCCCCATGGTCCCAAGCGTGACGATAAAGGCCTCGATCTTGCCCTTGGTCGTCAGGGCCCCGTTGATCCAGCCGGCTCCAATCCCGAGCAGGATGGCCAGTCCGCAGCCAAGCAGAACCGTCGGGACACCTGTGCCGAGCGTTTCTACTGCGTTGTTCATGACAATGATCATGACCCCGGAAATGGCAGCCGCCATGGAGCCGACGGAAAGGTCGATGCCGCCTGCTGTGATCACGAAGGTCGCACCAACCGCGATGATGCCGATAAAGGCTGAGCGGGTGAGCAGGTTGGTCAGGTTGCCTTCGCTGACAAAGGCAGGGTTCAACAAAAACCCGATAATGCAAAGTATGAGCAGCGCCAGTGCTGGTCCGAGCGTCTTGAAATCGATGGAAAACCGTTTGGCGGATTTGGCCGCTGTTTCTTCAGATGCGGTCATCATGGTCAATGGAGTTCCTCCCGTTTCAGCCCGGCGGCGTAGCGCATGATTTCGTTTTCGTTGATGTGGTCACCGGTCAGAACCCCGGTGATATGTCCTTCGCGCATCACCACGACCCGGTGGCAGATCCCGATGATCTCCGGCATTTCCGAAGAAATCACCACGACGGAGACCCCTTCGGCGGCAAGTGCTGCGATAAAGTGATAGATCTGCTGTTTGGTACCGACATCGATGCCGCGGGTTGGTTCGTCAATCACCACGATCCTGGGATCGCATTCCATGATCTTGGCAAGCAGCAGCTTTTGCTGGTTGCCGCCCGACAGCTTGCCAACGGTGATTTCGGCGTCGCGCGCCCGGACATCGAACCTGCGGATGGCTCTGGCAAGTGCGTCGTCTTCCGCCTTGCGATCGATAGAGAAATTCCGCACGAACTTCGGCAAGGCGAAGAGCGTAAGGTTTGGCCGCATCTTCTTGTCGAGCAGCAGGCCTTTTTCCTTCCTGTCTTTTGTCAGGTATGCAAGGCCCGCATCGCGCGCCTCGGCGACAGTCATGGGCCCCGTCTCACGCCCAAACAGTCTGATCTCGCCGCTTTCAACGGGAGAAAGGCCGCATATGGCTTCAAACACGGCGGTTCTACCTGATCCGACCAGACCGGAAAATCCCAGAATTTCACCCTTGCGCAATCCGAAGCTGACATTGGAAACGCCCGGCGCGTGCAGGTTCTTGACGTCCAGAACGAGGTCCGCATCAACATCTGCTTCATGCATCGGCGGATAAAGGTCGGAAAGCTCACGTCCCACCATCATCTGGGCCATTGTGTCGGGCGTCAGGTCCTGCGAAGGACGGGTATCGATCCACTGGCCGTCGCGCAGGATGGTTACGCGGTCGGCAATGGCTTGCACTTCATTGAGCTTGTGCGAAACGAAGACGATGCCGACGCCGCTTTCCTTCAGCTTTTCGACCTGCCGGAAGAACACTTCCGTTTCTTCTTCAGTCAGAACGGCGGTGGGTTCGTCCATGATGAGGATGCGCGCATTGCGGCTGACGGCCTTGACGATCTCGACCATTTGTTTCTGGGCGATGGTCAGGCTGGAAATGCGGTCGGCCGGAGAGATGTCCAGGCCGATTTCGTCCAGATATTTCTGCACGGTTCTGCGCATGCCAGCGCGGTCCAGAAATCCGTTTGATCTTATTTCGCGGCCAAGGAACACATTTTCCTCCACCGTCATCTGCTCGGCGAGATTGAGTTCCTGGTGAATGAGGACGATGCCAAGTTTTTCGGCCGCACCGTTCGGGGGAAGGGCTGTCTGCTTGCCATCCAGCCTGATCTGACCGGAGGTTGGATCATGGAAGCCTGAAAGGATCTTCATCAGAGTCGATTTGCCTGCGCCGTTCTCACCGATCAACGCATGAACTTCGCCTTCGCGCACATCCATGCTGACGCTGAACAGAACCGGCACGGGTCCGAAAGATTTGCTGATGTTGACAGCTTCAATGACCGCCGCAGGAGCGGACGTATCCATCGACATTGATGATTCCTCCCAGGCGCCGGAACCCTCTTCCCCAAAGGCGCCATAATCATGATGTAAACGTTTTCATGATCGATGTAAACCTTTACATTAGCGATTGTAAACCTTTTCATGAATCACTTCAGGCACTATACCGCTAAGACAGTGTTGAGATTCATGCACTTAAATGCGCCCGCGCTGCACAAAACCTGAGGGCAGAGAATGAGCGAACCGGTGGACCGGCCGGCGACAATCGAAGACGTTGCAAAGCTTGCGGGCGTTTCCATCGCGACAGTAAGCCGGGCATTGCGGTCTCCGGAAAAGGTTGCCGAAAGCACGCGGAAAAAGGTGACCGCTGCGATTGCCCGCACTGGGTATACTGCCAATGCCATGGCGCAGAACCTGCGCATGCAGCGCTCGCAGATGGTTCTCGTGCTGGCGTCGTCCATTGCCGATCCGAACTTCGCCGGTATCCTGACAGGCTTGGAAAAAGCCGCCAATGATCGTGGCTATGGTGTTCTGATCGGGAATACGGAGGGCACCACCGGGCTGGAGCAGAACTATCTGCGTTTCATCTCAACAGGTATGGCTGACGGACTCGTTCTCTTGACCGGTCATGTGCCCGTGGCCGGAGAACCGCAGACGCCTCTGACCAATCTGCCGCCGATCGTTGCCACCGAACGTCCGGTTTCCAACACCGAAATCAGCTATGTCGGTGTAGATGACGTAGCCGCTTCCAAGATGGCCACCGAATATCTGATTTCTCTCGGCCACCGGCGGATCACCTTTATCTCCGGCGGCCCGGCCGACATCCGCAGCGATTTGCGTCATTCAGGCTACAAGCAGGGGCTCAAGGAATCTCCGGAAAATCTGCGCGATTGGCGGATGGAAGGGGATGGCACCAGCGAAAGCGGCCGTGCGGCCGTCGAGCGCCTGTTTATCAAGGACGACCTGCCGACGGCATTTTTCTGCTTCAACGACAACACCGCTATCGGCGTGATTTCCGCCTTGCAGTTGCGCGGATACCGGGTGCCGGATGACTTCTCCGTGCTCGGGTTTGACGACATCCCGTTTGCCAACAATTTTACACCCGGCCTGACGACAATCCGTCAGCCGCGCCATCACATCGGCGAGAAGGCAATGAACATTCTTTTGGACCGCCTGGCAAACCGTTCGCTGACCTCTCAGTCGCATTTGCTTCACGGTGACCTGATCGTGCGGGAGAGCTGCGCAGGTGTGGCCAAGCAACGACGATAAGAGCAGGGCGGTTCAAACCGCGTGCCAAAACCGCCCCGGAGGGGAGGGCGGAGACAGCAAGACCTTAGAATGGCGCCAAGTGGCTTGAAACCTCATCGAGAAAGGCGCGCGCGAGCTTTGAAAGACCGGTCTTCCCGGCATGAACGGCGTAGAGGGAAATCTCCGGCATTTGCCAGTCCGGTAGCACTTCGATCAGTCGACCCGAGATGAGTTCGTTTTTGCACAACGGGCCTGGCAACTCTCCGATACCGGTGCCGATCTCGATAGACGCCTTCAAGGCCAGATAGTCGTTTATTGCCAAAGTCGGTTCGAAGACGGTGTCGCGAGACATGTCCCCCTTTGTCAGGCTCCAAACTGTTTTTTCCTGGCCCTGAAAGCCAAAGCCGAGAAGGTTGTGATCGCCCAGGTTTTCCGGCGTTTGAGGAGCCGGGTTTACCGCGAGGTAGGATGGAGCCGCACAAAGCCGATGCCGGTGACTGAGTAATTTGCGGATGACGAGGTTAGGTGCCGAAGGGCGGGCAACGCGAAAGGAAAGGTCAATCTTGTCGTCAACGAAGTCCAGCATGCGCTCGCTGACAAGTACCTGAACCCGCGCATTTGGTTGTTGCAGCAAAAACCGGTCGATCGGTTGTGCAAACAAGAGCTCAGTCAGGTTGGGTGGAACCGATATTCTCAAGGTTCCGGCAAGGCCTTCCCGCTGGCTGCGGATAGCCTGGTTGGCATAACTCAACGCGTTGATGCCTTTACTGCATAGCTCGAAATAGGTGGAGCCGGCTTCCGTTACGCGCAGCGGTTTTCGTGATCTGTCCAGCAGGCGGATCTGCAATTCATCTTCAAGTTCCGCGACCTTTCGGCTGACCGTGGACAGGGGCATTCGCAAGGTGCGTGAGGCAGACGTGAAGCTTCCCTGCCGAACAACTTCAACAAAAACAGCGATTGAATCGAGGTGTTGCATAAGTTCCCAAATTTGGAATGTTTCTCTCAATATTAAGGGATATTCCAAAATGTGGAAGGTGAGTATCTCTGGAGCAGGAAACTGCTGACAGAGGAATTTCGTGCGCAATCGAGACAAAACGATCAATTACATAGAGTTCCCGCTGAAAGACGCTGAACTTACAAAAGTGTTTTTTTCCAGAGTGTTCGGTTGGACCTTTCAGAACTGGGGTGACAGTTATCTGAGTTTTTCTGGCGCCGGTGTCGAAGGTGGATTCAATGGAGAAACCGGTACTCCGGTGGCTTCGCCTGGAGTTCTGGTGGTTCTTTATGCCGATAATCTGGAAGCGACCTTGAAGGATGTAAGGTCTGCCGGTGGAACCATCTTGCAGGAACCATACGAGTTCCCAGGGGGGCGCCGTTTTCATTTCGCGGATCCGAACGGAAACGAGCTTGCCGTTTGGACGGAGGCAAGCCAATGACAGTCCTTGTTACAGGAGCTACCGGAACAATCGGTGCGGAACTGACTGGCTTGCTAGTGGAAGACAGGCTGCCGGTTAAAGCTCTTTCTCGCTCCTCAGATCGTTTTTCGCAAAACTTCGGCAATGGAGTGGAGGCAGTGGCCGCTGATCTCGAAGATGCCGCCGTTCTCGAACGAGCCATGACAGGTGTTGAAACACTGGTTCTGATAACTCCTGCTGCCGCGAATGCTGTTCGACAGGCAGCTTGTGTGATTGAAGCGGCGCGTCGAGGAGGTGTCAGGAAGATTGTTAGAATATCCGCCATCAAGGCTTCGCTGGACGGCCCGACTGACAACACCCGAAAGCACGCGCAAACGGAAGCTGACATCATAGAGTCGGGCCTGGACTATGTCATTTTGCGCCCGAACTTCTTCATGCAGAACATGTTCCTGGCAGCAGAACAAATTGCAAAGACTCATGCTTTTTCATTTGCGGCAGGGCAGGGGCGAATGGGCATGATCGACGCACGTGACATCGCTCTTTGCGCAAAGTTCTGTGTCCAGACCAATGACTGGAATGGTCAGACCCTGGAATTGACCGGCCCTGAGACCATCAGCTTCGATGAGGTTGCAGCATGCCTTTCTAAGTATCTTGAAAGACCGATCAGGTACAATCCGATGTCTCCGCAGGCCGCATTCGACTTTGTGGAAGGCGCAGGTTGGGGAGAGTGGACGGCAGCCCTGACGCGGGACTATGGGGCTGCCTATGCCTCCGGCTTTGGGGATTTCATCACCGAGAATGTGTCCTTGTTGACCGGGAAAGCTCCACGGACATTTGAAGCTTTCGCGAGTCAGGTTTTCCTGCCGGCATTAAATTCCGGTGATCCAGACCAGTGAGTTTCCAAAACTCACGCGCGGATGGATGCTCGTGCGGGTATCACAGCTGAAATGTGGGACAGGAGCTGATTGGTCACTGCCCTGGTGCCCATGTCGCCTCCAAACTCCATTGGTCTCAATGCGTTATCCTGGAAACCTGAATCAACTGCTGAGTTGATGAGATCGGCCGCATCGGCCAACTCCGGTCGATCGAGCTTTTCCGCCAGGTAGTCCAGCATCAGGCCAGCGCTGAGGATTGCAGCCAAGGGATTGGCCTTGTCCTGCCCCATGATGTCGGGAGCGCTGCCATGGGCGGGCTGGAACAGGCCGGTTGTGTCACCG
>JBCCVB010000195.1:0-10355 GCA_039195965.1 Pseudomonadota bacterium | reverse complement strand
GCGTTGTAATGTCGAACTCCTGCGTCAGCTGGGTGATCGTGTAATAGCGTTGCATGCCCAATCCTTTTCGAGGGCACAGTTCCGCCTTTTTACGTTAAAGTCAATACATTCGTGTTAAACATTAAAAAACAATAATTTAAAAGCTATCTCAGGTCACTCAAACTCAAATCACCCGCTAGAACATTCAAATCGACATTGCCTGAAACACCCTTGATTGTTCCCCGATCCTGATATTGCCAGAGAGACCAGTTTTTCACATAGGAAGGAGAATGCCAGATTGAACGTGCCCAGAACCGGCGATTCAACCCCTGCCCTTTCAGGTAGGTGAGAAAGAAGTCCTCAGGTACATAAAAAATTACCTGCTTCCCACGCTCGCGTTCCACCAGCCCTGCAAAGTCACTGACCTCTTGGAGCAATTCCTCCACCGACGGTCGGCGCGCGCAATTGCCCAAGAACTCAAGATCGAGCGCAGGTGCCAGCATTTCAGGATCTTCAGGCAGGACACTCAAAAAGTTTTCTGCCTGCTTCAAACCAGGTGTGCAAAGACTGAAGTAGTGATAGGCACCCCGGTGGAGCCCGGCAGCTCCTGCGCCTGCCCAATTGCGCGCGAAGGCGCCGTCTTTGAAGTCCTCGCCCTCACTCGCCTTCATGTAGGCGAACGCCACATCATCTCCGGCAACCTGCTCCCAATCGATTTCCCCGAGATGATGTGAAACATCAATCCCGCGAATTGGAAAATCATCTCGATCAGGTTCCCAGTTCATGAAAAAAAAGGCCGCTCCCGCAATCGATACGACACCACCGACGACAACGTAGAACAAAGTCCGCAAAGCTGCCTGCAAGAAATTCATTCTGCTACCCAAAACAACCGCAAGTGGCTTCAGGGTGACGCAAAGTTCTTAAAATTCACGATAGAAAATTCGGCCAAAGAGGAGCTGCTGCCAGTTCCAGAACATTTCCATCAGGATCATTGAAGTAAAGACTAGTGCCCCCCGCCGACCAGATAACTTCGCTCGTGATCGCTATCCCCTGCTGGGCAAGATAATCACGCCAAGGCTGCAACTGGTCAATTGAAATGCGAAAAGCGAAGTGCCCATGACCCCAGGTATCATGTCCGGGAACGGTCCCCCCTGACGTGACAACATCCTCGCCACAATGTCCGCGATGAAAGACGAGCAGTGTTTGTGCCGGCCCACAGTCGTAAGCAAAGAGCCTGTCCCCTTCGACCATCCGCTTCAGACCGAGTGTCCCGGAATAAAACGCATGGGCCGCTTCCATGTCATCGAAATAAACGGCCGTTTCCAGAATTCCGCCGATTTTCGGCCTGGACATCTTCCAACCTCTTCATTTCATCTCGTGGTTTCATAACATGAACATCAGATTGCAACCATCAAGAGCGATCAGGCACACCCCGGCATTCGCATGAACACTGGCACACCCGGACCGAACATTGAAACTGTCTGCGATCTCGCCTGAACACTAGCCGGCTAGCTGGCAACGTTTGGTTATCGTTTCACTTCTTTGCAGACAAGGCGTTGGATTGACCGCCTACGAGCTGCGAGCGCACCGTCACGATGGGTTTCGAAATTGCAAACTGATATCTTGATTTCCATTCCACTAAAGCATGCACCGACCTTCCTCGGTCTGACAGCCCTCCTCCGTCAACTCCAAAACAGATAGCAGAACACCCTTGGCGAAACCTCTCTTAGGAAGCTCAAAAGAAAAGAGCGCCCTGCAATTGCAGCGCGCTCCAAAGTTCAAAAGTGCCAAGTAAGAGTAGTGAAACTCATTTCACGGTCAGTTTGACATCAATGTTGTTGCGGGTGGCGTTGGAGTACGGGCAAACCTGATGCGCCTTGGCGACAAGTTCTTCCGCGACTGAACTGTCCAATCCGGGCAGAGAAATCTCCAGTGCCACTTCCAGGCCAAATCCGCCTTCCGAGCGCGGACCTATACCGACGGTGGACGTGATCGACGTTTCTGCCGGAACCGCGATGTTTTCCTGTCCACCGACGAACTTCAACGCACCTATGAAACAAGCCGCATAGCCGGCCGCAAACAACTCCTCGGGATTGTTGCCTTCCCCACCCGCTCCACCGAGTTCCTTTGGCGTAGCAAGCTTCACATTAAAGGAACCGCTCAAGGTTTCCGCATTGCCGTCACGCCCACCGGTCGCTTTTGCCTTGGTTTCGTAAAGCACATCAACAGTCATCGTTTCATTCCTTTTTAGCTTGCCAGTTGATAAATATCCTTTGCGATTATATCGCGCACGATATTAATTACTCACATATACCTGCACGTGATCAAGGTCAACAGGTTGCGACCATATCGCGCACGATTTATAAGATGCCGCATGAACGAGACGACAAATCAGATGTCTCTCCTGGACGCGATTGGATTAAACGCGCCCGAAGAGACGAAAAAGACCAAAAAAGAAGCTTCGGCCGAAGCGCAAACTCCTGCGGAAAAGCCGAAGAAAAAGAAGTCAGGCAAGGCGAAAGTGAAAGCTGAGAGCAAGCCTGAACCAGCGCAAACGGATGCCGAGACATCAGAGCGGACGGACGAGCAGACGATAGAAAGCGTGTCGGCTCCAGTAGCCGCAGAGCAAACAGATGCTGAAGACAGCAGCCAGGAGACCGTCGCGGCGCCAACGACCGAGGATCCGTTGACGCTCGACAAGTTTCTGTGTTTTGCGCTCTATTCGGCCAATCACGCGATGCATGGTGTCTACAAGTCCCTGCTGAAGGAAGTTGGCCTCACCTATCCGCAATTCCTGGCCCTGACGGTTCTGTGGGAAACAAACAACGTGCCCGTCGGTGCAATCACATCGAAACTTCAGCTCGACACCAACACCTTGACCCCTCTTCTCAAGCGCCTGGAAGCCATGGGGCTGGTGACAAGGACCCGCAACACCAAGGACGAACGTCAGGTCATTTTGAAACTGACCCGCAAGGGGCGCGCGCTTCAGAAGAAAACCGAACATTTCAGCAGCTGCATTCTGTCTTCCACCGGTCTTACCATGGAAGACGTCATGGATCTTCAGACCAAGATCATGAAGCTGCGTGACAATTTGCGGGATACCGACGGCACCTCATAGCTGCATCCATGCTCGACGCCATTTGAATGGAAGGAAGGCCAGTCAGATCACCGGCCTTCCTTTACAAGCAAGGACTGACAGCTTGTTCTTTTCAGGGTTTTCAGCGCGGTGTCGGCTTGCCAATTGCAATCCACGGTCAACAAACCCCACATTTGAACGCTGAATGAGGCCCAGAGGAATTCAGACGCGGCCTCTGCCGTCCATCCGTTTTGCAGGACTCCATCCTTTTCCAGAGACCCTGTCAGCACCAGAAGCCATTCCCTCAACTCACTCATTCGGTCTTCCCAAGCATCAGAAGCCGCTTCGTCAGTAGTCCTCAGCCGGATGAGGTCTGTGGCAACAGGAAAAATTTCCTGAACGAAAACGATCCAGACATCGATCGTAGTCTGAAGACGCAAGGCCGGGTCTTCCTCCTCAAAAGCGGTGAACAACCGGGCCTTGATATCAAGTCTTTCGTCCGCTCTTCGCACAAGTGCCAGAAGCAATCCGCCACGCGAACCAAAATGATCGTAAACGGACTGACGGCTGATGCCGGCGGCTTTCCCGATCTCTGCCAGTGAAACTTCCGCCCCCCTCTCAACGATGAGTTTCCAGGCACAGTCCAGAATTTCCTTGCGAGTTCTTTGCAGATTCCGTGAACTTGACACGTGTAAAGCTTCCTGTAATTTGACACATGTAAAGTTACGGAGTCTCATTATGAACGTCAACAAACAGGTCACCCGGTTCTGCGACTGGTATGGTGACGGTGCAGCTGGCAACAGCCCCACCCCGCAACAGTGGCAAAACATCCTTGATCGTCCGGAAGACAAGCCTCTAACGCTCATCAATTTCTTCAAATTGAGGGAGATTGCGGATTATGGCGATGATGCAAGCGAGCTGTCAGGACAGGAAGCATTTGCGAAATACGCTGAGGTCAGCGTGCCGACCATGGAACGCGTTGGCGGGCAGTTTTTGTTCGTTGGCCCACATCAGGGATCTTTCCTTGGAAACAACGAAGACTGGGACCTTATCGCAATCGGTTCCTACCCCGATTTGAAAGCCTTCAATGCGCTTTACGCCGACGAAGGATATCGCGGTGTCTTTCATCACCGCACAGCCGCTTGCGCAGAGCAGAAAGTGATCGTTTGCGGTGAATGAGGAATACGGCCGCAGTTGAAGAACTGCGGCCTCCTCTCTCTTTCTGCTTCCGTTTTTGACGTCGTCATCACGTATGATTTCTTTTGGTCATCCAGACAAAAGTCACGAAACTCGACATCGCTACGGCGGCTGAAGACATGTTCGAGCGTAGAGGCTTGGTCGCTGCCTTGAGCACCAAGTTCTGCCCGAAACTGCAACCCCGAATTTCCATTACGATTGCTCGTTCAAATACTCGGGGCCCACCAGATCCACGTTGCTTATTTCAGGGTGTATTTTGCCGGTCCTCTGCGCCCATCAATAGTGACGGTGCCGTCGCCATTGACGGTCAGGTCTTGACATTGCGATCCCTTGAACCTCTCCGGCTTGGTAATGGTTCGACACCATTGACCATTGCTGATCTTCCAGGTCCCGGCGAAGTCTTCCTTAGGGTTCTTTCCGACAGTTCCGGTAAATGTTCCGTCCGGATTGATGTTCATATCCACACCGTGGCCGGATAGGTTTTTCCCTGCAAATTCAGCGGCGATCGAACTGTCATCGGCCAATGCGCCGGTCGACAGCCCGGTTGTAACAGCTAAAACCAACAATATCTTCGAGATCATCACTTTTGCCTCTCACTGCGATTAATACAAATAAACCATTCAAATACACTTCAAGATTGTAGCGCATTTGACAGTACCCAGCAATTTGAGGTGAAAACCGGTGCAGGTTGTTTCAAGTCATGAAAGACTTGAGGAAGACCCGATTGTTGCCGCACACGAAATCGGGCAAGCGGTCGGAATGTTCAAAATGCATATCCATAAACAGGGTTAGTGACGATCAAGTCCGCGGAGCATCGGGTCTTTGTGGTTGAATTCAACGTCACGAAACCATCGATAACGACAGATACGCCCCGGAAGTTGTCTGGCTTATCCGGCAGCGTTGCGTGGGAAGCCCGTTTGCAATGCCTTCGGGCAAGCACGGCTAAAGCGGCAAACCGAACCAGAGAGCCGCAATCCCAAGAAACGCAAAGAAACCGACGACATCGGTCACGGTTGTCACAAACACGCTCGAGGCGATTGCCGGATCGACATTCAACCTGTCCAGCACCAGTGGGATCAGCAGGCCTGACAGGCCCGCAAACAGCATGTTGATGATGATTGCGACCGCAATCACAATTCCAAGGCCTGGACTTGCAAACCAGAGCCAGGCCGTCAGGCCGATCAAAATGGCAAGCGCAACGCCATTGAGCGCACTGACCAGGACCTCCCTGTTCAGAACCCGCATCATGTTACGGGCTGTCAGCTCCTGGGTCGCAATACCGCGTACTGCGACTGTCATGGTCTGCGTTCCTGCGTTGCCCCCCATGGAGGCGACGATAGGCATCAGAACTGCCAGGGCCACCATGGCTTCGATCGTATCTTCAAAAAGAGCAATCACGACGGAAGCCAGTATGGCTGTTCCCAGATTGACCACCAGCCACGCCAGACGAGAACGCGCAATCGTCACGACGCTGTCGGAGATTTCTTCATCACCAACACCGGCAAGCGCACGCAGGTCTTCTTCAGCTTCCTCCTGGATAACGTCGACGATATCGTCAACCGTCAAAACACCGACAAGTCGTTCGTTTTCGTCAACCACCGCGGCAGAAACAAGGTTGTAACGTTCAAAGCGGCGGGCAACCTCCTCCTGGTCTTCCGTTGCCAGAACGGCCTGCCGTGTCTCCTCCATGATGGAGGTGACTTTTTCCGCCCGTTTTGTCCGCAGGATCTTGTCCAGATGCACAGATCCAAGGAGCTTGAAGGTCGGGTCGACGACATAGATTTCGTAGAAACTGTCGGGTAGATCCCTGGCTTCACGCATGTAGTCGATTGTCTGTCCAACGGTCCAGAAGGGCGCAACAGCGATAAACTCGCTCTGCATGCGCCGGCCGGCACTTTCCTCGGGATAATCAAGCGCCTTTTGCAGCTGGGCCCGATCAGCATAAGGCAGTTCCTCAAGAATGGCTGCCTGATCGTCTTCATCGAGGTCTTCGAGAATGTAGACGGCATCATCGGAATCAAGGTCTTCAAGACCTTCCGCGATGACTTCGTTCGGCAAGTCTTCAAGAACCTGCAGACGCACCGCCTCGTCGGTCTCCGTCAGCGCGGTATAGTCGAAGTCGTCTCCAAGCAGCCGGATAAAGTCGGCGCGCTCCTCCGCACTCAGCGTCTCCAGAAGGTCGCCGGTATCGGCCTCATGAAGGTCGCCTGCAAGTGATCGAAGACCAAACTGGTCCTGCGCCTGAAGAGCAGCCTCCACGGCCGCAATAAAATCTGGATTAAGCCGGTCTTCCTCGTCGCGGACCGGGATTGAAGGCTCTACGGAGGCGATTTCGTCAAGCTTGGCTGCTTCGCTCATCCGGTGCCTCCCACTCCAGATCCAGACTGCTTCCGGTCGAGGTGTACCGGCTTTCTCCGATCAGAACTAACGTTTGCAACACGAAAGCGCCACCGGAAAAGCGGAACCGGTCCACAAGCTTAGGCATGTACAGATCGTTTTTTGAAACGAAAGCCGACGCCTGCTTCTTCAAAAGCGCCAATGACAGGTCAGAAGCCCGAACAGCCCTTGTCTCTTGCAACCTGCCTCAACTGGCTGAGAAAATCGCGAGCCTTTCGCGGCAAGATGCTCTCGTCTGCTGATATACACCGCTCGGCACGGCTGAACGCGCGCCGCGCCCGCTCCGTTTTCAAACAAACCCGCCCTTCCGCCAGAACTTCCTGCTCCACGTACCAGAGCTGCTGACAGGTCATCCCCCTGAAATTCGCCGGATTTGTCGAGAGAGATTGAGCAGATGCCAGCGTTGCCTCCTCCCCAATAAAGAGTGCGAAAAAAAGCAGTGTCCCCAGTACATTCTTCAAACTCGCACGGCTACGCCGCTCTGTACCGGCCATCAATCTGCTGGTCAGAGACAAGAAGAACACAGCGCGCAGGCTTTTGCTGTCCAAGATGGGTCTTCCGTGCTGCGCACGTTCTTTTCCCCAGAGATATCGCAATCTGTCACCTTTCATGCCCAGCGTCCCAATCGTTGAACATGAGAGACGAATGAGGCGGACAAGGACTGAGCTCTCGCGTGCAGCAACTCCCTGCGTCCATCTTGAGATCTGACCGACACCAGTTCGGCATTTGACACCAGCCTTCTCCAGCACTTGGCAAAATGTGCGGCGTGAGACTTCTTTCCTGCAATTGCTTCCGGAACCGGGTGATAGTCCACTTGAACCTTTCCAAAGAAGCGGAACTTGCGCACCAGAATGTATTTGGGCTTCCCCACATTTCCCAGGACTTGTTCCAGTGAAGACAAAAACAGTTCGCGCTCCTTTGGCGCAGCGCCTTCAAGGTAACAATAGTGTTCGGCGCCTTGTTTCCTGACGACAAACTTGAGCCTGCCGACTGGAGTATGCAACTGGCCTGAGTGCCGCAATGTCTCAAGAAGAGCCTTGCCGACTTGCCGCAAGTTACCTTCCACCGTCCAGTTTCTCAGGAGCAGTCCTGCGGATTTAAGAAGTTTAGGAGCTGCCAGCAGGGCGGCGATTGCTCCCAATACCAAAACCGCGGCGACAGCCTGAATTGATGCTCCGGCCGACAAGGCCGCTGATAAGACAAGCGCGAATATCAATACGACACTTCCACCCGCAGCCAGCACACCAATCGAACTCCGATAAATCCAACGCTGACGAGCGCCCCGTGTGGTTACAGTGGGTCGCAAACGGGTCTCGGGAGCGCAGGACACAAGGGCTTCGTGCCATTTATGGGCAACAGCTTTCCTGTCGGCGCTCTTGGCAAATGTGGCTCCGTTTATTCGGCTCAATCCCTCAGCGCTCCATGTGACATGGGAAACCCCCATGCGTTGGAGACCAGACACGATCAGAACCGGTTCGGAATAAGTCAGCCCCTCAAAAGCCTTGAAGCGCCTGCAAAGCAAATCGTAGTCCTCCCCCAGGTCTTCACGGATCGGGTTCCATCCGCTTTTCATTCCCGCTCCTGTCCCGATCAGCTTCCTTCCGTTGATGAGACCCTCAAGGGGATTGCTGAGCTCTGGCAGATTGATGCAGGCCAGATGCCAAATATTGGCGACTTTTCCCGGAGCCCTTGGGTCGTTCCGGATTGCGCGTCCCCGCATCTGATTTGACAACATGAATGAACCGACAATGCTGGCGAGAACAAGACTGTTGATAGAAGGTGCATCCCAACCTTCGCCAAGCAGCGACTGCGTTCCGACGAGAACCGTAACCTCTCCTTTCTGGAACACTTCGGTCACGACATGAACCATTTCATGGCGGAATGGTCCTTTCAATTCGACTTCTACATAGTCCTTGTCATGTCGAAGTTGGCGGAAACGGATATCACCGTCGGCGATCCCTCTTTCGCGTGCAGCCGCCCGGAAAGCGGGTTTGGCATCGCTCGGCAGGATGACAAGAGACCCTGTCAGAACGCCAAGCTTGTAATGATATTCTCCATTGTCGCGCAGCACTTCAAACAGCGGAACGACACCGATCTTTGCGGGTTGATAGTTCCCTTTTGAGCCCGTCTGCATCTGATCCCGATGAATGTAGTCGGTCAGTATCACCATCCGCAGCGCATTGCCGAGGCTGGAGCACTCTGCCGCAACTATGGACCGGACGCACTGGATTTTCCCCAGACTGTTTCTCAAGAGTTTGTTTGCTTCATTCAGGTCTGCGAGCATCGGTTGTCCTCTGTGCAGGCCACCAAACGACCGTAGACGCTTCAGGATGTCCTTGCGCATCTGGCCAGCGTCGAAGCACCGGGAAAACTCTTCGGAAATCACTCCTCTCAGCAGCTGCTCAAGAAGTTGACGGTTGAGTTCCGGCAGCTCCTCAAGTTTCAGACCGCAAAAGTCCAGTGCAGCCGGATGAACAGGCCGCCCAGAAGCTTTCAGGAATACGAGCCCTGCAAGAAAAAAGTCCGCATTCCCAAGTATTTCGTCTTCGCAGTTCCCGGGAGCCAAAAACCAGGGCATGTTTGACAGCGCCGACAAGAACCGGCTGTCATTCAGAAGTTCATAGGCAAACGTATTGAGATCTCTTGCAAAGGTCTCGATGAAGTCAGCTTCCGGGCCCGTTGGGGCTGAAAAGCATACAAGATCCTGATGGGGACAAAGATCACCCGACTTGACCAGTTCCGGAATCGAGATTTCACAGTCGACAGAGCCGCACAAACTCTCGTAATTCGCCCATTCTGAAGCATCGGCGTCATAAGGAGGCGTCGCTGTCAGGGATACCGTCTGTACTGGTGCCGGTAAGGCCTGCTTCAACTGAACCAGAGAATGATACCACTCCTTTCGAAGATGGTGAGCCTCATCGAAAATGAGCGTACCAACACCCAGATCCCGGCACATTTGAAACAACGCCTCACCCAAAGGTTCATCGCTGCTTTCATTTTCTTCGTCGGGTTCGCCACTAATCGCCGCATGCAGCCCCTGGTATGTGCTTATCGTCAGAAGTCGAGGTCGCCGGATATCCAGGGATATCCAGCTCAGGTCCGATCCTTCGGGCATAAACAGATCCACCAGCCTGGTCTTCCACTGGTTTCTGATTGCCAGTGATGGCGCAAAGACAATTGATGGCTTGCCGAGACGCCGCATGACTTCCAGTCCAAGCACGGTTTTACCAGAGCCAGGAGCGGCAACGACGTGCAATTGGGCATCGCTCAGATGATCGTTCAGTTCATCGAGGACCCGTTTCTGGTAACTCCGCCAGGGAAATTTGAAATGCAATTCTTCCAATAAGCTGGTCCAGAATTCGACTAGAGGAATCAACGCCGTGCCTGTGCAATTTACAGGAACTTCACGCCGCAATTTACAAAATGAACGTTAGCGACCGTGCAATGATTTTGTCTCACCCAAGTCCTCGGACAATGTTTTCAGACAACTTTTGGAATGACAATCACGGAACCAAAACGACGAACGGTCCTTCACTCAAGGAAGCATCGGTCAGAGGCTGCAACAACCGGCGTGAAGGGCGCGCCTTTTCTGCGAATCCAAAAAATCCGCAGATCTGGACCCCAGACACAAAAAAACCGGCTCAAAGCCGGTTTCTTGTTTCACTCTGAGGAGGAGTGAATGGTGCGGTCGAGAAGACTCGAACTT
>JBCCVB010000194.1:0-10527 GCA_039195965.1 Pseudomonadota bacterium | reverse complement strand
TGCGTGCCGACCGGGATGTTTCAGCCGGAATGCTGTTCATTCCGTTCTGCTTCTTCGAAGCACCTGCGAACTTCCTGACGAACCCGCAGCTGGATCCGTTCGGAAAAATCCCGGAGTTCAAGTTCTGCGCAGCCCGGATCGGGCCTGCTTTGCAGCAACAGGCTGCCGAGTAACCGGCCGGTAAGCGTTTCAAGAAGAAAAAAGGGCGCCTCAGGCTACAGTCTCTAAATTGAGCCCGGGCGCCCTGAATTTTTTGTTCCGTTATTCATTGAAGCGAGCGGAACACAAGCTTTTCGACAACAAGTCAGGCCGGTAAAACGGACAGCGACCACCCGTGGTGACTTGTTCGAATGGGGAGTGCGCTTAAGCGATACCGCCCTGTGAGATCACTGTTGCCGCGAAAGCCAGGTCAAGACATCAGTTGCATTTCGGTCCGGCGGAAAGACCGGATAAAAGACTGTCGCTATCACGCCATCACGAATTACCAGTGTAAGTCGTTTCAACAGCGTTGAGCCATCAACATCAAATGTTGGCAGTCGCATTGCCTTGGTTAGAGCCAGGTTTTCATCTGAGAGAAGCGCAAAAGGCAAATGCAAGCGTTCAACTGCTTCTCGCTGGTAGTCGGAGCCTTGCGTCGAAAGGCCAAAGACTTGAGAGACGCCATGGTCACGCAGTTCAGCATGATGGTCACGGAAGGCACATGATTGTGGCGTACAGCCGCGTGCGCCCGGTATGTCATCCCAACCATCAGGGAGCGGAACGTCAGGACGACCTGTCATGGGGTAAGCATAGACGACAGACAGGCCGGAAAGACCGGAGAGATCAACGACGGTTCCATCAGTCGACGTGAGAGGCACCGGTGCCATTCTTGCCCCGGTCAAATGTGCCGCGCGTCCGTCATCTGTCGGCGCAGGCAACTTTGACCACTCCACTTCAGTCAGCGTCGTCACTTTGCGAGTTCTCCCGGTAAGATCATCGTTTGGATGCCACATCGAGCCGGCGTGTAAAAAGCTCTTGGCTAGGATTGAACGTTCTGTCCAACATCTTGGGTACGAAAAATTCGGGTCAGGTTAAGGTCGCTGGCGCAACAATACCTTCGCTTCACAGCCTGTCTTCATCATTCCGGACCAGTGGTCCGGAATGATTTGTTCTGAGCACACGCATTGAGTTTGAAGGCCTTAAGTCGTCCTCTTTGCTCTTGCAGGGCTTTTGGTGTCCTAGTTTGCTTCTACCTTCACATTGAGCAAGTCCGGCAGGGTTTGCGGCGCTGCCATGCTGCCGAGGATCTGGGCCAGTGGCACCGGGTTTGCAGGCGCAAGCGTGATCTTGAGTTCCTTCGGATCGTTCAGGAACTTCGTCGCGGCCTCCTGCACCATTTTCGTGAAGGCCTCATTCTGGATTGGTGCGGTGGCCTCTGCAGCCTGGCCAATCAGGACTTCACGAAAGACATCCTCCGGTACACCTTGAGAGTCGGCAATGTGCTTCAGTCCTTTGGAGGTCAGGCCACCATCGCGGAAGACGAAGGAAGCGTCGACGAACTGGGCAACGATGGCAGCCATCTGACCCTGCCCTTCCGGATCTTCGAAGAGTTCCTTCGGTACATTTGCAAAGCGGGCCGAGGCTTCAGCCATGCCAAGACCTTCGACTTCAAGCATCAAGCGTTCCAGGCGCAACTCAAGCGTTGCCTCATCCCAGTAGAGTCGCGTTTCGTCTGACCAGACGACCTCATCCAGACCAAGAGCCTGGAGTATGGCAATGGCCTCGGCGTCATCGATTGCCTCAACCGGTATCCTGATGCCGCTGCTTCGTGTGTAGAAACTTGTCGGGATCGGCGGAACAGTCGTCGACACTTTCATTTCGGTCTGGCCGATCTGAACGCGTCCTTCATTCGGCACATTCACGTCCAGGCCCTGGACCTCGTATCCGAAGGAACGCGGCATGAACGCGCGGGCGACATCCAACGGATTGTCTTCGCCGTAGGAAGGATCTGCTATCAGCGAGTCGATCATGGAGCGCATTGGTGCGTATTCGGCAAACTCAATGTCACCAATGGCAGCCCAGTCAAGCTTGACCGAAGCGCCCTCCGGCAGGTCCGGAGCGTCGAGGCCAACCAGCATCATCTCGCCAATTCCGTCCGAACTGAAGTTGGTCATCGCCAGTTCCTTGACGGAGATGATTGTCTCCTTCGGCGACGCGATCGGTGGGACGGTGACGGTAATTCCGCTGACGCGTGCATCGGCGACTGCAAATGAACGATACAGCTGGAAAATATTGGTGATCACCTCTTCAGGTGCGACCGGGCCTTTGCCGCTCAAGATGCTGTCGAACATCTTCAGCAGGTTATTATCCCGCTTCACGATCGTAACACTGTCGACCGTCGCTTTTTCGATGTCGGCCTGAATGGCAATGCCCGGGGCAACTTCCTGTGTGCTTTTGTAGTCAACTGCGGATGCGGACCCGATCAAGGTCAGTTCTTCACCCGACTCGGGTACCGCCGGGTCGATCAGGTCTATAAACGCCGCCGCATTCATGTCCCGGTAGACCGTTTTGCCCTGGCTGGTTGTCTGGGCAAGCATGTCGCCGGAGGCAGGGTCGATTGTACGCAGGTCCTGGGAAAGACGGTCGATGGAATATTCGCCGATCTGTCCGTCCACGGCATCGACCATCCGGTAGCCGTCCATCTGCATGGTGCCGGAAAGGACAAGCATATCTTTGCCATCTTCGGAGGCATGGGCTTCGATGGTCAGTCCGGTATTGTCCACCCTGACTTCGTCGTAGGAGGTCAGGAATGTGGCTTTCAGGAAGGGCAGCCAGCGGCTGACCTGGTTGTCGGGATCTTCCGCAGGAATTTCCGGCATCACGAAGCTGTAGTTCGTGGCGGAAATTCCGGAAAGGCGACCATCAATCTTCAGACGGCCTTCGCCTTTCGCTTCACCGGTAACAATGAGTTGCGTGTCATCGGAGTAGGTCCAGCTGCCGGCAGAAAACGCGTTCTTGTCATGTGACAGCCCGGTGATGGTTACGGTCCCGGAAGCCATTGAGATGGAATAGTCCAGGCTACCTGGTTCATCAGGCGTCGTACCGTCTGTGCCGGTTGTGTCCTTCGTTTCCGAAACAGGTTCTGTGATGGTTCCCGCAAACTTCAGCGTGCTGTCCGTCACCGTCAGCGTATCGCTGCCTTCATCATAGTTGATGGCGCCGTTTTCCACCTCCAGGCCAAGTTTCTTCAAACCTTCCACATAGGCGTTGAACGCTGCCAGTCCGGAGTCCTCGGCAAACGCGGACCCTGAAATCAGAACCAGCGCGGTGCTCAGTGAAAGAAGGCGTGCACGGGCCTTGGCAGGTTTAAAGGAAGAGGAGGATGATGGCATAGAAATCAATGTCTTGGCTCCAAATCGGACAATCGGAAATGACCACTTAAGAACAGGTCAAACCGGATATAGTGGCACATCTTTGGCCATTCCATGACTATGGACCATTCTCATGACAAGGTCGAATCACATGGCAAAATTCACGATGAGTGCGCGAGCCATTCCTTTCGCACGTTTTCGTCCTTTTCAAGAGGCAGAGCCTTGGTTTTGCAGCTTCTGACATCTTCAGCTGAAGCAAGCTGACAGAAAGCCCAGACAGCACTGCTCCTGACAGTCGTATCCGGGTCTTCCAGAAGTGGAATAATCTTGTCCAGAAGATCAGGTTGGCCGGAGTTTCCTGCCGCGATCAGGACGTTGCGCAAGAACCGGTTGCGGCCGACGCGTTTTACCGGTGAACCGGAAAAGAGTTTCCGGAACGCGGGATCGTCAAGGTCCAGCAGGTCCGACAGCTTCGGGTTCTTGAGGTCCTCACGGGCGACCAGCTTTGCTTCGCTGGCGGCGCTGGCAAATTTGTTCCACGGACAGGCGGCAAGACAATCGTCGCAACCGTAAATCCGATTTCCGATTGCCTTTCTGAATTCGACAGGTATTGGGCCCGGATGTTCAATGGTGAGATAGGAAATACACCGTCTTGCATCCAGCTGGTACGGCGCAGGAAACGCCTCTGTCGGGCAACTGTCCAGGCAGGCCCGGCAGGAGCCGCAACGATCTCGTTCGGGTCCGGTAGGCGGCAGTTCCAATGTGGTGAAAATCGAACCCAGGAAGAACCAGGAGCCCAGTTTGCGTGAAACAAGGTTCGTATGCTTGCCCTGCCATCCAAGACCGGCTGCCTGCCCCAGAGGTTTTTCCATTACCGGAGCGGTGTCCACAAAGACCTTCACGTCCCCTCCGGCGCGCGAAACCAGGAAACTTGCCAGTTCCTTGAGGCGGCCCTTCATCACGTCGTGATAGTCCCGATGCCGCGCGTAAACGGAAATTCCGCCTGTGCTCTTGTCCTTCAGATGGGCAAGTGGATGATTTTCAGGAGCCGCGTCCGGACCGTAGTTCATCGCGAGCATGATGACGGATTTGACTTCCGGCCAGAGGCCGGCCGGCGAACTGCGCCGTTCCGCAGTCTCTGCCATCCAGCCCATGGAACCGTGATAACCCTTTTCCAGAAATGTCTGCAGTCGGTCGGCGGCCAGGGGAATTCCATCGGCCGGAGCTATATTCACGCCGTCGAAACCAAGCTTTTTCGCCTTTTCCTGAAAGGCTGCCAGCAACTTTTGTGTTTTTTTGTCCAAGGTCGTGCGCAGCGCATGTTGCGGCGGCCCGCTGGCCGCTCATGCTTCCAGTTTAAAAGGCTGAAAACTAGAAATCCAGATCCGCGTAGGTAGGCGCCGGCGGCATGCCGAGGACTTTCTCACCCAGGAGTGGACGCATGCTTGGCCGCGATTTGAGCCGCGCGTACCAGCTTTTGATGTCCTCCTGCTCGCTCCAGGGAACTTCCCCCAGATAGTCGGCGCAGGAAAGAGCCGCTGCCAGTGCGAAATCGGCAAATGAAAGCCGCTCGCCGGCAAGCCAGCGCCTTGAGGCGACCAGGTAACCGAAATACTTGAGATGATGATGAATATTTGCTCTTGCGACCCGCAAGGCGGCGGAATCCGGTTCTCCTCCACCAGCCGATTTGGGCATGATCTGCTTGTAAAGCCGCTCGCGGACCAGGTGCCCAACCACTTCCTGATCGAACTTGTTCAGGCTCCATTCCACCAGACGCCGGGTTTCAGCGCGTGCTTCGGGATGATCGGGCATGAGACGGCGATCGGCGACGGCATAGCCCCTGGTTTCGTCGAGATACTCCATGACCGGGTTCGGGCCGCAGATGGCCGGGCCTTCATTTTCCACCATCACCGGCACTGTTCCGGCAGCATTCAACATCAACAGCTCTTGTGGCCGTTCCCACGGATTGACGTGGTGTTCTTCGAATGCAGCGCCGTATTCACTCAAAATGAGCCTGACAAACCGGGAGGACGGCGAGAACGGGTGATGGTATAGCGTGAGCATGAAACGGTTTAGAGCCTGAACTGTGGCAAGACTTAGGTCATCGACCCAGGCCGGGATTAATAAATCGCGTTAACGGATAGTTTGCCCCACATATGGTTATCAAGGGTTTGACGAGACCGGGCGGTTCCTGCAAATAGGCGACCGCTCCGGTCTTTTCCCGTGCCGGGAAACCTGTCCGGCCGGGAGAAAATTCATCAAGCCTGTTGGAGACAACATACGCAATGGACGGTCAAACGATTGTAAACGCTCTCATTTTGGGGATTGTTGAAGGGTTGACGGAGTTCATCCCCGTTTCCTCCACCGGGCACATCCTGCTCTTGGGACATTTTTTGGGGTTTGAAAGCACGGGCAAGACATTCGAAGTTCTGATTCAGCTTGGTGCGATTCTCGCGATTCTTTCTGTGTATTTCGGCAGGCTATGGCAACTTGCGATCACGCTGCCGAGTGATCCGGCAAGCCGCCGGTTTGTTTTTGGAATTCTGATCGCCTTCCTGCCGGCTGCGTTCATCGGCGTACTACTGCATAGTTTCATCAAGGAAGTGCTGTTCGAGACCCCGTCCTTGATCTGCACGACCTTGCTGGTCGGCGGCATCATTCTTTTATGGATCGACCGCCTGCCGCTCAAGCCACGCTACACCAACGTGATGGATTATCCGCTGTCGCTGTGCCTCAAGATTGGTTTTTGCCAGTGTCTTGCCATGGTCCCTGGGGTTTCAAGGTCTGGTGCAACGATCGCCGGCTCGCTGCTGATGGGCACCGACAAGCGTTCAGCAGCGGAGTTTTCATTCTTTCTCGCGATGCCGACCATGGCCGGGGCGTTCACTTACGATCTCTACAAGAATCGCAATGTGCTTTCGATGGATGATGCAATGATCATTACGGTCGGCTTTGTGGCTTCTTTCATTGCCGGTGTTTTTGTGGTCAGGGGGCTGTTGGATTTCGTCTCCAGGCATGGTTTTGCACCGTTTGCCTGGTGGCGTATCTTTGTTGGGCTGGCGGGCTTTGCCGGACTTTATTTCCTGGGCTGAGCGTGTTTCACGCAGACTGTTCGAGCGATTGCGTGTTGACGTAGAGGCTTGAGAGTTCCGCCAGTTCTTCAACGAGTTCCCTTCGCAAAGTGTCGGGCGTCAGCAGTTCCGCGCCCGGTCCCAGCCAGCGCACGAGAGGCAGGATACGGGCCCGTTCCGTGCTTGGAATGCTGATCAGGATCCTGCCGTCCCTTGCCGGTGTGAAGATCGCGTGGCGATAGTACCAGTCGGCGCTGAGCTTCTTGGCCTGCCGGGATGTAATCAGGATCTGGGCGATCTGTTCCTCCTGTTCCCAACGGCGCATGGCCTGGGAAAGCCAGGCCCCACCAAGAAGGTTCTGAATTGAAAAATCCTTGGCAGGACGGAAAAACAGCCCGCTGATTTCCAGGTTCCTTACTCTGTCTGCCCGGTAAACCTTGACGAGGTCCGTATCAACACAGCGGCCCGCCAGATACCAAAGGTCCCGGTCGAACATCACGCCATGCGGTTCCACATCATGAGATTTCACTGTTTTGCGGGATGGATTGACGTGATCGAACCGGACCCGCTTGCCGTCCAGAATTCCGGACATGAACCCGTCCAGCGCGGTCTGCCAGTCCTGAGTGGGCTCGGCCTTTGTTCCCGAGTGAAAAATATCCGGTGGAATTGGCTCAATGCCAACGATCCTGTCTGCTTCCTTCAACAGCCCGTGCAGGTTCTTGGGCAAAGTGGCGAGCAGCTTTTTCTCCGCTGAAGCAAGATCGTCGGCCAGTGGAACCGTGCGGCTGCTGCGAACAAGGGCCATTGCGGCAAGCAGGGCCGCCGTTTCGTCGCGGGTCAAGGCAACTGGCGGCTGCAGGTAGCCCTTTGCGAGCCGGTAACCGCCTTCTGCTCCACGTTCGGCGTCGACAGGTACGCCGAGTGCAATCAACCGATCTATGTCGCGATAGATCGTGCGAAGTGAAACCTGAAACCGTTCGGCAAGCACGGTTGCCGGAACAAGCTTGCCTCCGGTCAGCAGCAACAAAATGCCGAGTGCGCGTTCAATCGGGTTCATTGAGATGGCTCTTGAAGTGTTGGTTCAAAAAAATCATACCGCCAGAACATAACGAGATCAAACCTGACTCACTGCTGTCAGGATTGCCCTGTCATTGTCTCTTCGTCCCCAGGAGAGTGAGGACATATGTTTCCAGGAGAAGAGAGATGAGCCTTGAGATCGACACCGTATTTCGCAGCCGTGCGCGCAGCCGCAGCATTCTATGGTCTGCCCTTGCTGCTACTACCCGATTTGTACGTGACTACTTACATCGCCGGGCAACCCATCGCGCATTATCTGGCCTGACTTGCAATGAGTTGCGGGACATTGGGCTGGAGCGCACCGATTTTGGATATCGGAAGCTCGATAACTACGAGATTGACAGACCCCGGAGATACTGAAATCTAGGCGGCTGACCCTGGTGGGTCAGTCGCCGGACCTGCGCGTAAGCGCTTTGAGCTCTGGCTTGTTCCACGCCAGGAACATGACAAGGAGCGCGATCAGCGCTGACACGATCACGACATAGAACGGAATATCCAGGTCCAGACCAATCAACTCGCCGCCAATGAGCGAAATGATCCCGGCGATCAGGGTAAAGACCGCTATCGTGACCCCCATTATCCAACCCTGTTCCTCATCATTCACGGCAGCAGAATAGAGCCCCAGGAAAGTCGGGTAGGCAATCCCGAAGACGAAATAGAAGCAGAACACTGGAATAAAGGTCAGGATCGCAACCGGTGACGCAACAAAGGCTGCGGCCGAGATCGCCCAGACGACGAAAGTGATGCCCAGGATAGCTTCCTTGCTGAAGCACTTTTGCGCCGGAACGACAAGAAATGTGCTGGAAAATGCCAGGGCCGCGCCTATCGTCAGCATCACCATGCTGCCACCTAGTGTGCCGTAACCAAATCGGCTGGTCAGGTAATTGTCGACAAATATGTAAAATGACAGGTTGGCGATGTGGAAGAAGAAGAACACAGCCGTGATCCGGACCACGATCGGATAGTTCCTGATCAGCCAGAGAGACTCGAAGATTTCCGCCGGCCGGAAAACAAACGGCTGGCGTTCTGCGATTTGGTCATGTTGGTCCTTGAAGAAGAAGAGCACCATGAAAATCGCGAATGCCACGAGCGCGAAGCTTGCGTAGAAGGGCAGCTTGATGCTTGCAACACTGCCCAGAATGATCGGGTCGGAAAGGAAACCACCGATGATCGGGCCGCCAACCAGACCGAAACTGACCCCGGTGATGATGTACCCCATGTTCCGGTTGCGGTCTTCGTCATCAACGCTGCCATCCACCATGGCCGCTTGAGCGATGGGCTGGTTCCCTGCAGTCAGTCCGGTAATGGCGCGGCCGAGGATGAGCAATAAAAAGCTGTTCAGATAAAGCGCGGCAATCGTCAGCGCATATCCGCCAAGAGCGCCAAAGAGACAGATGAGGATAGCGTTCTTGCGGCCGATAACATCGGACAGTTTGGAGATGTAAGGGGCTCCGAAAAACCAGCAGAGGAAAAATACGCCGATGATCAGGCCGTAGTTGAAATGGCGCACCGCGTCCGTCGTGTCCTTGGGCAACATCGACGTAGTGGGTTCCATGACCAGGCTATTAATGATCGGAAAGACCAACCCCTGGCCCAACAGGTCGACAAACACGACAAAAAGCATCGTGACTTTTGCAAGAAATGGCATTGGCCCCTCCCTTGCGTAAAGAGGGTAGGCCAAGCTGAGGCAACCGGCAACGGAAATCAGTAAATTTCACAGGCGGTTAGCAGTCTCGAATTGGCGTGGTTATGCACAGAGCAGGCATGTGGCACACAAAAGCGGGCCGGAGCGGCCCGCTTTTCACGATAGGATTATTGTCTTCCTCAGACCGGTCGATGGGCGTCGTATTGGCCGTGCAGTCTGAAACGTTCCAGATAAGTCGGCAGGATGGTCGCCAGCGTTGCCGGAGTGATGCCAATGCCTTCAAGAGTGCGGCCGTCCGATTTCGCCGTTTCTGAAACGATGTTGTCGGATTTCAGCAATTCCACTTGATCCGCGGTCAAGGGAGAACCCGGAAGGTGTTGCATTATCCTGCCCATGATCGAAGCGATACGGAAGGGAATCGGCAAAAGGAGCCGGGAGCGTCTGGTAACCTCGAGCATGTCCTCCAGGCATTCCCGGAAGCTTTTGACTTCCGGTCCGCCCAGTTCGTAGGTCGCACCGGCACTCAGTTCGCCATCGACGGCGCGCGCGACCGCTTCGGCAACATCGCAGACATAAACCGGCTGGAACTTCGTTTCACCACCGCCAATGAGCGGCAGCGTCGGCGAGATGCGCGCCATACCGGCAAACTGGTTGAAGAAATTGTCTTCAGGTCCAAAAACGATGGACGGGCGCAGGATGATGCTGTCGGGAAGAGTTTCAAGAACACCCGCTTCTCCGGCTGCTTTGGTTCTCGCGTAGGCGGAAGAACTGTCGGCATTCGCTCCGATGGCGGATATATGGGTGATGCTGGAGAGGCCGGCCGACCGCGCTGCTTCGGCGATAGCGCGCGGTCCGAAAGCCTGAACGGCGTCAAAGGACTGTTTCCCGGTCGGCGCAAGGATGCCGACTGCATTCACGACAGCATCCGAGCCGATGACTGCCCGGTCAATGGACCATCGGTAGCGAAGATTGGCCTGTACCGGCATGATCTGGCCGGTGGCACCGAGCGGCTGCAGATGAGACGCCAGATCGGGCCGGCGAACCGCCGCGCGAACGCGGTATCCGCGCTTTGCAAGTGCCTGAACGATGTGACGACCCAGAAAGCCGGATCCGCCAAAAACGGTAACGAGTTTGCCGTTGAGAGATGTGGACATCGTGAAATGCCTTTTGTCGCGTCCAAAAAGGTACCCGGCCAAGCAAATCCGCCGGGTCAATTACCTTGTTACTTAGAGCGTTGTGCACTGCGTGTGAAGTGCTTGCTGTGAATGAACAAAAAAAGTCCAATTCAGTGATTGACAAGGCTTGGTCCGGCCCTTACAAGCCCCCCTCACAGCCCAGGTGGCGGAACTGGTAGACGCGCTAGCTTCAGGTGCTAGTGCCCTTA
>JBCCVB010000193.1:0-10532 GCA_039195965.1 Pseudomonadota bacterium | reverse complement strand
CGGTGTAGTTCATCCGGTTCTGATTGGTCTTTACTGCACGCAACATGATGCCGAACGGAGAACGGAAGATCCTCTGCGCAACAAAGAAACCGATCAGGAGCACAACCGCACAGAAGTAGAATCCTGCATATCCTGTCATTTCGATCCCGAAAAATGACGAGATCAACGGCCCGTCTGTCTGCGATGAACCATCAAAAATGCGGGGATCGCTTTCCAGAACGCGAAGTCCGGTTTCGCCGTTGGTAATCGGCGTCAGAACCGAATAGGCCAGATTGTAGGACATCTGAGCGAAGGCAAGTGTCAGGATAGAGAAGTAGATACCAGACCGACGCAAGGAAACATAGCCGATTGCCAGCGCGAAAATGCCGGAGGTGATAACGGCAAGAATGGCCGCTGGGATCGGGTTCATACCCAACAGCTTGAACGACCAGACAGCGGTGTAGGAACCAACGCCCAGGAATGCTGCATGTCCGAATGACAGGTAGCCCGTCAAGCCGAACAGCAGGTTGAAGCCGGTTGCGAACAGCCCAAATATGGCGAACTTCTGCAGCAGGTCCGGATAGCCGGCACCAATCGGTGCCAGCCAGATCGGCATTGTCAGAACCGCGGCTGCGAAGACCACGAAATAGATAGCGTCACGCGTAGGAGATGAAGTTGTTGTCATGTTCTTAACTCTCCATGACGCCTTTGCGGCCCATCAACCCGCGCGGCCGCACGAGCAGGATAACCACTGCAACGAGATAGATGATGATTTGGTCGATGCCCGGGAAAATCGCCTTCACTTCATTCATTGAAGCGAATGACTGGAGAATGCCGAGAAGGAAACCTGCGGCAACCGCTCCCGGCAAGGAACCCATTCCGCCAACCACAACCACAACGAAGCTGAGAACGAGGAAGTCCATGCCCATATGATAGTCGGGAGGCAATATCGGCGTGTACATAACGCCGGCAAGACCTGCGACCACGGCAGCAATCGCGAAGACGATCGTGAAGCGGCGCTGAATGTTGATTCCAAGAAGACCGACAGTTTCACGATCCGCCATCCCGGCTCGCACCACCATGCCGAATGTCGTGAACTGGAGGAAGGCAAAGACGGCAGCAATCACTGCAGCTGCAAAGCCCAGGTACACCATTCGCCAATAAGGATAGACGATCACGCCGGGATCGAGACCCAATGCCGCTCCAATGTCAGCCGCGCCGCGCACTGCGCCGGGAGCTGCCTGGGGGATGGGGTTGGCACCGAAGATTGACTTGATGATTTCCTGCAGCACGATTGCCAGACCGAACGTCACCAGGATCTGATCTGCGTGCGGCCGGTTGTAGAAATGCTTGATCAACCCTCGTTCCATGATGAAACCGACAAGCAACATCACCGGAATTGCGATCAGAATGGAAACCGGCACCGAGTAGTTAAGGATCCAGGCTCCGAAATCACCCAGATATGCTTCGACATATGGGGTGCGGACTTCAAGAGGCGTGCCCCAGGCAGTGGTCTGTGTCGGATCAACCGTCACCACTTCAAGACCGAGCAATGCGTTGAAAGATACCGCACAAAAGGCGCCGAGCATGAAAAGCGCCCCATGGGCGAAGTTGACGACCCCAAGGGTCCCGAAAATCAGGGTCAGTCCGAGAGCGATCAACGCATAAGCGCCGCCCTTGTCCAACCCGTTGAGCAATTGAAGTAGAATCACATCCATGGTTTTGCCGCCAGCTGCTGAGCCTTCCCCCGAAAAAACAGCAGCCGCCGGTGGCCGGGCCTCCGGCGGCTGCTTTTCACAAGACCTTATGCGCCGTTGTTACAAGCACCCAATTCGCCGCCGAGCATGTCTGCCGGATACTCGACCTGCGAACGCGGGGTCACTTCCACAACTTCCAGAACGTCAAACTGCGAGCTTGGGTTTTCCTTACCCTTCACGACCAGAACGTCCTTGAAGCACTGGTGATCTTCCGCACGGTAGAGGGTCGGACCGTTGCCCATGCCGTCGAACTCGAAGCCCTCGAGCGCAGCGGCAAGAGCGCAAGGCTCGAACGTACCTGCGCGTTGAGCCGCATCAGCATAAAGAAGCGCCTGAACGTAGCAGGTGTGCGCGGCCTGGCTTGGCGGGAACCCGTATTCCTGTCCGAAGGACTTCACAAACGCCTTGGAACCTTCGTCCTGAAGCGACCAGTGCCAGTTTGTGGATCCGAAGATGCCCTTGACGTTTTCGCCGGCACCTTGCGCCATCAGGCGGGAGTACAGCGGCACGACGATTGCAAAGTCCTTGCCGTTGACCTGTTTGTCGCGAAGACCGAACTGAACCGCCTGCGTCAGGGAGTTCACCATGTCCTTGCCATAGTGGTTCAGGACCAGCACATCTGCGCCAGAGTTCAGAACCGGCGTGATGTACTGAGAGAAGTCACCTGCACCAAGAGGTGTACGAACGGCAGCCGCTGTGTTCCAGCCCATGCCTTCCGTGTACTTCTTGATCGAGCCTTCCTGCGACCAGCCCCAAGTGTAGTCCGCAGTCAGGTGATATGCGGTCCGGTCAGTGCCGAAGGCGTTCTTGAGCACTGGTGCAAGAGCTGCGCCTGACATTTCGGTGTTGAAGAAATGACGGAAACCGTTCTTGCGCTTGTCCTTACCCGTCGTGTCGTTGGAGTGCGTCAAGCCGGCCATGAAGATGACACCGGCTTCCTGACAAAGAGACTGAACCGCAATTGCCACGCCGGAAGATGAACCACCGGTAATCATGACCGCGCCGTCTTTTTCGATCATACGCTTTGCGGATGCACGAGCAGCGTCGGACTTGGTCTGTGTGTCACCAGTCACGTAGCCGACTTTCTTGCCATTCACGCCGTTGCCCTGCAGGGCCTTGGACGAGAACGTGTTCAGCATGCCGCCGTCGCCCTCACCGTTGAGGTGCTTTACAGCAAGCTGATAGGCGCGCAACTCGTCAGCGCCTTCGTCGGCATATGCGCCTGTTTGTGGAACATTGAAGCCCAGAATGACTTCAGCCCCTGTCGGCTCGTTCAGATAACCTGCGGACCAGGCTTTGCTGGTAAAGATTGTCGGCGTGGCAAGAGCAGCCCCGCCCATCGCACCGGCGCGAAGAATCGAACGGCGATTAAGGGGTTTACGAATTAAGCTCATACTTTCCTCCCAGAAAGGCACGGCGGTCCACCTCGGACGCGCCTGCAATAGCTGTACAGCCGCAAGCAGCACTGACCTGTTCCCCGACCGGATACCCGGTTCCTAAATGCCAAAACTGCAAGCTACACCGACTGTAAAAAGACCAATTGCAAAACAGCAATACGACTATCGGCGCGCCCTCTTGAGAACTCTTGTTATACTTTGGAAGTATTCACGACTAATTTTCTACTCTAATCCGAATATTATTTCGCATTGCACCATTAAAAATCTAATGCAAATCCAATAGATTAATATTTTTCATTTCTGCGCCGCGAAGTTCCGTGAACGTAATGGTCAGAAAACGGCTAAATTATCAGACACTTATACCAAAGTTGCATACGCAGGCCGCTTTCATCGCCACCGAAGTGAATTTGACGGCTCCCTACCGCGAAATATATGGTCCCCTTGCCCTCAATATCCTGCCCATTTCAACCACCGGGACACTGATTCATGACCATTTTGGCGTCATTAGACGAACTTCACGCCCACTACGGCGCTGTGGGGGAAGCTTCGCTGATCAAGGAAATCGATTATCTTTGCCCGGCCTACAGAATGATCGTCGAAGCATCAAATTTTTGCGCCTTGTCGACTTGCGGCCCCGAGGGCACCGATTGCTCACCGCGTGGAGATAATGAGCCTGTTGTCCGGGTACAGGATGACAGGACCCTGCTGATGCCCGACAGGCGTGGAAACAACAGGCTTGATTCTTTGCGCAACATCATACGCGACCCTCGAGTTTCCCTGATGTTCATGGTTCCGGGCTGGAACAATGTCCTGAGAATCAATGGAAAAGCACAGATTTCTGTCGATCCCGACCTGCTTTTGTCGTTTGAAAAAGAAAGCAAGCAACCCAGGTCTGTTATCGTCATCCAAATTCAATCTGTTTATTTTCAATGCGCCCGCGCAATCATTCGTGCGGACGTCTGGAATTCTGAAAAGCAAATTTCACCGGGAGAGCTGCCTTCTCCAGGAATGATCATGCAGGAAATAAAGGATAGCTTTGACGGTCAGTCATACGATCAGGAGTGGCCACAGCGCGCAGCTAAAAGCATGTGGTGACCGGATCATGTATGCCTCTTTGGCACTGACCCGACCTTACACCGACCGGGGCCAATGGACTTAGGTCGAAAAACAGATTTCCTTTGACGCACTAAAAGCGTTTTTCTTTGAACCGACAAAGTCTGACGCCATATCTGACGAACACATAAATTCTCAATCGAGGACACTCATGACCGCCAATCCGCTCCTAGCCGACTGGACCACTCCTTTTGAATTGCCGCCTTTTGATGAGATCGAACCCGCGCATTTCGAAGAAGCGTTCGATAGCAGCATGAAAGAAGCACGACGTGAAAGCGATGCGGTGGCAGACCAGGAGGCTGCTCCCACGTTTGAAAACACAATCGCAGCCTTGGAAAAGTCGGGCAAGCAACTCACAAAAGTTGCACGGACGTTCTTTAATCTGACAGGAGCGGATACTAACGAAGCAATCCAGAAAATTGAGCGAGATATTGCACCCAAGCTCGCCAAGCACTCATCGGACATGCTGCTAAACGCAAAACTGTTTGCCAGAATTTCAACTCTTTGGAATGAACGTGACACGCTCGGCCTCGATGAAGAAGAAGCGAAGGTCCTGGAACGCTATTACAAGATGTTTCAGCGTGCCGGGGCTGGACTTGATGAAGCCGGTAAGACCCGTATGGCGGAACTTTCACAACGCCTGGCGACCCTAGGGACCAATTTTTCCCAGAACGTGCTGAAAGACGAGTCCACCTATCAGCTGGTTCTTGAAAGCGATGAAGACAGAGCGGGTTTGCCTGACTTCCTGCTGACGGCAGCAGCAGAAGCTGCAAAGGAACGAGACCTCGATGGAAAGCACGTCATTACGCTTTCACGCTCGTCCATTGAGCCGTTCCTGCAATTTTCTACCAATCGCGGACTGCGTGAAGAAGCTTTCAAAGCCTGGTCTGCCCGCGGTGAAAACGGTGGAGACACCGACAATCGGGAAATCATCAAGGAAACGCTGATACTGCGCTCTGAAAAAGCAAAGATGCTTGGATATGCCGACTTCGCGTCCTTCAAGCTTGATGACACAATGGCGAAATCCCCGGAGAATGTGCGCGAACTGCTGACAAAAGTCTGGGAACCAGCCGTCTCGCAGGCTCGCGACGAGGAAGCCAAGCTGGCTGACATGGCGCAAGACGAAGGCAACAATCACGCTATCGAGGCGTGGGACTGGCGTTTCTACTCGGAACGGGTTCGCAAGGAAGAACACGATCTCGACGAAGCTGAGCTCAAGCCCTACCTGCAACTCGACAACATTATTCAAGCTGCATTTGATACGGCTCATCGCCTGTTCGGCCTCTCTTTCAAGGAACTTGAAGACCTGCCGGTCTATCATCCTGATGTCCGTGCCTTTGAGGTCATGGACCGGCAAGGCAACCACGTCGGATTGTTTCTGGGTGATTACTTTGCGCGTCCCTCCAAACGTTCAGGCGCCTGGATGAGCGCTTTCCGCTCGCAGCACAAAACCGAAGGCGTTGTTGCGCCGATCATCGTCAACGTCATGAACTTCTCAAAAGGAGCGCCTGGCGAAGCGACTCTTTTGACCTTCGATGATGCCCGCACATTGTTCCACGAATTCGGCCACGCGTTGCACGGCCTTTTGTCCAACGTGACCTATCCGATGATTTCCGGAACCAGTGTCGCGCGCGACTTTGTTGAGCGTCCCTCGCAGCTCTACGAGCACTGGCTTTCAGAACCGGAAGTGCTGTCCAAATTTGCGGTTCATTACAAATCCGGGGAGCCGATGCCAAAAGCTCTCCTTGAGAAGTTGCTCGCAGCGGCGAACTTCAATCAGGGTTTTGCGACAGTAGAATATACCGCTTCAGCTCTGATCGACCTTGAACTTCATCTTCTGGATGACCCGACAGACATCGATGTCGCAGAATTCGAGAAGCGTGAGCTGAACAAGATCGGAATGCCGAACGCCATCACGATGCGTCATCGCATTCCTCACTTTCAGCACGTATTTTCCGGCGACGGCTATTCGGCCGGTTACTACAGCTACATGTGGTCGGAAGTGATGGATGCCGATGCCTTTGACGCGTTCAAGGAGGCCGGCGACGTTTTCGATCCGGAGACGGCGGAAAAACTTCTGACATTCATCTATGCGGCAGGAGGTCGGCCGGATCCGGAAGAAACATATGTTGCTTTCCGTGGGCGCGCTCCAAAGATCGATGCGCTTCTTGAGAAACGCGGTTTTGCCGCCTGAGCTCATGCGGCCGGTTAATACCGGCCGCTCCCGTTGCCTGAGGATTTCATGATCAAACCGATGTCTCCACCGGTCGAACAGACCTCAAAGCTTCTGCGAATTTGTCTTGTGCTTACGGGACTGACAGGCGCTCTCGGTGTCGTCAGCCTTGCATTGTCCGCTCATTCGGCAGCGCCGGCTCTTTTGAGTACAGCCGCTCAAATGCTGTTGTTTCACGCCCCGGTCTTTTTGGGAATTGGTGTTCTTGCCCAGATACGTCAGGTTCCTCTTCTTCCGTTCGTAGCAGCGTTGCTGGGGATCGGCCTGTTTCTCTTCTGTGGCGACCTCTTCAGCAGGATCCTGATTGGCCAGCGACTGTTTCCCATGTCGGCCCCAATCGGAGGGATGCTCGTAATTGTAAGTTGGGTAGGACTGGCTCTGAGCGCTTTACGTGTTAAGCCCAAGTGACTAATAGTCACTCACCGGGTTATTACGAGCAATGAACCTCGTGAATTTGGATTGATTTTGTGACCGCTTCTCTACAACGGCCTACCGATTTGCAATACACCGGGCAGCCTCAACCGTCGCCGTCTGAGGAGTTCATTCCTCCCTACCCTTTCCGTTACGAAAAAATGCCTCCGGTCTGGTCTCTCATCGGTATGGCGAAACGGAATTTTTTGTCCATTTGGGGACTGGACGACTTCCAAAGCAGATTGAGAAGCAAAAAGGTTTTTACGCGTGAATTGGTGATCTGCAATCGCCCTGATGTTGTGCGCGAAGCTTTTCAGGCCAATCACGCGGTGCTGCAGCGAAAAAGTCCGCAAATGCGTCATGCATTGGAACCTCTACTCGGGGACGGACTGTTCATCAGTGACACGGAGACCTGGGCCAAGCGTCGCAAAATTGTCGCTCCAATCATCCACGGATCGCGGGTCAAGGGTTTCGCCCCGATCATGACCGACACGATTGAGGAAAAGTGTGACGAGTGGACTGCATTGGGCGATGGTGCCGAAATAGATGCCCTTGCCGAAATGGCACATCTTACAGCCGAAATAATCTGCAGAACCATTTTCGGACGCGAACTGGGCAAGGACTACGCTTCTGAAGTCGTGCAGGGTTTTTCCGACTACCAGCGCCATATCGACCAAATCGACATACTTTCTCTCCTGGGACTTCCTGAGTGGTTGCCTCGCTTCCGCGGGCGCGCCATCAAGAAGCCGGTCAACCGCATCATGAGTGTCCTTGACGAGATCATCGACAGTTATCAGGCGCAGAAGCAGAAAGGTGAAGCATCTGTCATCGGCGGCCTATTGGAGGCACGTGACGATGATGGCAATCCTCTCAGCAGAGAAGCCATCCGAAGCGAAGCTGCTGTCATTTTCATGGCGGGCCATGAAACCACGGCCAATACGCTCGCATGGGCGTGGTTCCTTTTGTCCCAAAGCAAACGGTGTCGCGAAAAGCTTCAGAAGGAACTCGATACAGTTCTGGCTGGTCGAACGCCTGGTTTCCCGGACGTTGCCAAGCTGCCCTACACAAAGGCAGTCATAGAAGAAACTCTGCGTCTCTATCCGCCGGTTCCGATATTAGCGCGCGAGGCCATGTCGGACACGACAATCGGCGGCAAGCCAATTCCAAAAGGCTCCCTGGTGATGGTTGTACCCTGGCTCATGCACCGCAATCCGGTGCTCTGGTCGCAACCTGATGCCTTTGTTCCGGAGCGTTTCACCGATCCGAAGGCCAAAAAACCAAACAAATACGGGTATGTTCCTTTCAGCATTGGACCGCGTATCTGTGCAGGGTTACAGTTTGGCATGACTGAATCTATCTTGAGCCTTGCGATACTCGCTCAGAAATTCGACCTACGACTCAAAGAAGGCACTGACGTTCAGCCTGTTGCTCGTCTGACGCTGCGCCCCGGTGACAATTTGCCAATGACCCTGCATCCACGAGCTTCATGAACAAACCTTTCAAGCTGGAAGATATTCCGTTCGAGGAGACCTTGGCGGAAGAGCCTGAGGTTCCGCCAATTCGGAATATTGTCGCGCGCGATCCTTCGTCGCGCGAGACAGCTCATCTTCATTGGTTCAGACATACCAAAGATGGGCTTCTCAATACGATCTTTCACGTTGGCCTCAAAAATTGCCCTGACTGGTTTGTATCCGAATTCGGGCGTGTGCTCGTACCGTTCGTCCGCTGGTCTTATCGAAACAAGATTTTTCCTTCACGTATCGAGCAAAATTTCTCTGCCCTGACACAGGGCTTCTGGAACGAAAAAGTTCAAGAACAAAACGGATTGAACCGATGGTGGCAAAACACTGGTAGAACCATTTCAGAATTTTGTATTGTCAATGACTTATGGAAAAAATCTCGCATTTCAGTTGAAGGTACTGAGCATCTGGAAACTGCCCGGCGAACTGGTCGGCCACTGATCTTCACATCAATGCACCTTGGAACATGGGAAGCGCTGTTCGTTGCAATCCACGACGGGCTTGCCGGTCCGAGCATCGGACCTTTTCAGCCGGAACCGAACCGTTTCAAGAACCGCATCGTTCACGCCATCCGGAGAAAGCGCGAGCAGTATTTGTTCCCTCCCGGACAACGATCCGCCTACCGGCTTCACAGGCTGATGAAAACCGGCTGCTATTCCATGACCATTTTTATTGATGAGGTTCGCGATAAGCAGGTGCACTTGCCTTTATTCGGCAGAAAGGCACCAGACAGAGGCAACGCAGTTGTTGCCGCAAAAATTGCAAATGCCTGCAATGGTATTTTGATACCGACTTATCTAACGCGAACAGGACCGGCACGCTTCAAGATGACAGTCCTGCCGCCCGTGAATGGCCAAGACGAAGCTTCGGGCTATGACATCGGGAAAACAGTGAAAACACTGAACGACATCTTTGAACCGATCGTGCTGGATCACATTGAAGAATGGTACATGCTTGGCGAGTTGCGCTTGCCAAGGAACTTCGAGCAAGGAACTTTTGCAAAGTCCCTTGCTGCCAAGAACGCCCAAAGGCGGCAAAGCGAGGCTGTCAGCTCCTAGCCTCTCAGTCGCTCTGCATGCCAGGCGACATGATCACGCGCAAAGGTGGACACGAAGTAATAGGAGTGGTCGTATCCCTTCTGCAGCCGATAGCTGTGCGCAGTTTTGGTTTCGACAAGGGAGGCGACCAGAGCTTCAGGCTTCAAGAGATCGTAGAACTGATCATCGGCGCCCTGATCAATCAGAATGTCACCGTTCCAGCCTTTTTCCTTCAATAGCAGTGAGGCGTCATGCGCCGACCAGCTGTCTTCAGCATCCCCGAGATATGCACTCAGCTGCTTTCTGCCCCAGTCGGACTGTGTCGGGTTCGCAATTGGTGCAAAGGCGCTCAGTGACTGATAGTGCCCCGGATACTTCATTGCCAGTGTGAGGGCTCCATGGCCACCCATGGAATGTCCGGTAATGCCATGATGAACGGATACCGCAAACTTTTCCGTCACAAGATCCCGCAATTCGCTGGCGACGTATGTCTCCATCTGAAAATGTGGGCTCCAAGGTGCCTGGGTCGTGTTCACGTAGAACCCGGCACCCTGCCCCAGATCGTAAGCATCATCATTGGCAACACCTTCTCCACGAGGACTGGTGTCAGGCAGAACAACCGCAATGCCAAACTCCGCCGCATAAGCCTGCAGGCCTGCTTTGGTCATGGCGTTTTCGTGGGTGCAGGTAAGCCCGGAAAGATACCAAAGCACCGGCACCGGTCCGTTTTCAGCCTGCGGCGGCATGTAAACCGCAAACGTCATTTCACAAGCGCACGCTTCCGACACATGGCTATAAACACCCTGTACTCCGCCGAACGCCTTGTTTTCAGAAATGGTCTTCATCGGCATAAGCCCCTTTGAGTTTTCCTCGCTTCAGATGCCGCTCATTTCGAACGTAATTGGCCGAGGCCTCTGCTGTCTTTCCTCATATTCGAGGAATGAGAACAGAAGAGGCCTTCGGCCGCATCATCAAAAAAATGACTACAAAACGTCTTTTGGGGACTTAGTAGACGACGACCGAACGGATCGATTCACCTGCATGCATCAGATCGAAGCCTTTGTTGATATCCTCAAGCGGCATTG
>JBCCVB010000192.1:0-11026 GCA_039195965.1 Pseudomonadota bacterium | reverse complement strand
TTCGGAAGGTAAAACTGGTTCTGAAAGCGCTTTTACAGACGTTCCTTGCCTTCGCCGTTCTTGTTGCGGCGGTCATGGGCATGAATGCGCTGATCGCGACCAGGCCGGAAGTTCCCAAGCAGGCCGTGCAGGAGCAAAGTTATGCCGTCGAAACGTTGACTGTTTCCCAAGGCGATTTTGCTCCCGATATCAACGTGTTCGGAGAAACAACCGCTGGCCGGGAGGTCGAGCTGCGGGCTCTTGTCGCCGGAGAGGTGGTCGAAGTTCACCCCAACCTGAAAGCTGGCGGCAAGGTGCTGCAAGGCGAAGTGCTCGTTGCCATCGACCGTTTCGACTACGAAGGCGCTGTTACCGAGGCTGAAGCCAATCTTGCTGAAGCGCATGCAGGGCTCGTCGAAAGCGAGGGCAGGGTAGAGCTGGAAAAGGCAAACGTTGTCCGGGTCATGGAACAGCTGGAATTTGCGAAACGCGATCTTGTGCGCGCGGAAGACCTCCTTGGCAAAGGGGCGGTCACGGAAAGAACGCTGGATGACCGCAAGCTGCTGGTGTCGCAACGCCAGCAGTCGCTCGAACAGACCCAAAATACCCTTGCTCTTGAAGAGGCCAAGGTCGTGCAGCAGAACGCTGCGATCAAGCGTCTGGAGTGGCGGTTGGAAAACGCACAGCGCCAACTGGACAACACCATCCTTCGCGCACCGTTTGACGCTATCGTCCGCACGGAATCCGCCGAGCTTGGCCGTCTGGTGAGTGTCAACGACGCTGTGGTTTCGCTTTATAGCAGCGACGAGTTCGAGGTGCGCTTCACGCTTTCCGACAATCAGTATGGACGTTTGCTGGCCGAGAGTGGCACCGTGGTCGGGCGGCCCGTTGTGGTCACCTGGTTTCTGGGCAACTCACCGATATCCTACCCCGCAACGGTTAGTCGGATTGGAGCGGATGTAGCCAGCACGCGCGGCGGTGTGGATCTTATTGCCACCATTGAAACTTCCGATGCGCAGGTGCCCTTACGGCCGGGAGCGTTCGTCGAGATTTCCATTCCCGACCAGACTTACAAGAACAGTTTCCGTATTCCCGAAACTGCCTACTACGGCGAGGGAACTGTCTATGTCGTCAAGGATAGCCGGCTCGAGCCGCGGGAAGTCACTTCGCTGGCAATCGATGACGGCTTCATTCTTGTGGACGGAGCGCTGGAAGTCGGTGAGACGCTGCTTGTTACCCGCATTCCGGAGGCCGGAGAGGGACTTCTTGTGCGCAACGTTGAACCGTCGAACCCGTCGGATCGTGATGGTGAACGGCAAAGCGTCGCCGGCACTGATAACGCAGACCAGTGACGGAGAGCGTTATGGCGACCTTGGGTAGATCTCGCAGCCTTTTGGAAATCATCGTCCGCCACCACAATGCGGCCAACCTGATCATGGTCATCATGATCCTGTTCGGCGCCTGGGGACTGTCCAAGCTCAATACGCAGTTTTTCCCGACTGTCAAAACCGACCTGATTTCGGTCACAGTTGATTGGCCTGGGGCAAGCGCCGAGGATGTCGCTTCCAATATTCTGGAAGTTCTCGAGCCTGAATTGCGCTTTATCGACGGCCTGGATGAAATCGTTGCCTATGGCCGCGAGGGTGCCGCCTCGGTGGTTATGGATTTTGTCGAAGGCACCAACATGCAGGTGGCGCTTTCCGATGTAGAACAGGCAATTTCAAACATCACGACGTTGCCTCAGGATTCAGAAACACCCGTTATATCCGCGCCGACTTTCACGGATGGGGTTGCAACAATTGCCTTGCGCGGTCCGTTTCCCGAACAGGCCCTGAAGGTTTTCGCGCGTCAGATCAGGGACGACTTGCTGGCGCGCGGGATCGATAAGGTGGACCTCTTTGGCTACCGGTCTCCTGAATACCTCGTTGAAATTCCAGAGCGGGAGCTGCGTCGGCTGGACCTGACCATTTCCGATGTCGCCAGTCAGATCGCTGGCAACACAATCGATCTACCGGCGGGAAACCTCGATGGCGCAGTTGAGCGTCAGATCCGCGCGCTGTCAGAAGATCGTTCTCCGGAATCTGTCGGACGGGTTGAAGTCAAGTCCTTTGCTTCTGGCGAAAAAACTCTTGTCGGCGATATTGGTACCGTCGTTCGCGATTTCGATACATCGGAGAACCAGGGGTTCTCGAAAGGAACGCGTGCAATTGAATTGCAGATCCTGCGCACGGAGAAGACCGATACTTTGAAGGCCGCCAGTGTCGTCGATGACTATCTGGCAGAGATCACACCGCAACTGCCGAAAACGCTGGAGCTGCTAAAATACGATGTTCGCGCCGACGCGGTTAAGGGCCGCGTTTCGCTGCTGGTCAAGAATGGACTTTCCGGACTGGTACTGGTCGTCGCAATCCTGTTCATATTCCTGAATGCGCGCATCGCGCTCTGGGTTGCCGCCGGTATCCCGGTGGCGATGATGGCAACGCTTGGGATCATGTGGTTGATGGGCGAAAGCATTAACATGATCTCGATGTTCGCGCTCATCATGATGCTCGGGGTCATTGTCGATGACGCGATCGTTGTCGGGGAACATACGGCGACCCGCCAAAGCATGGGCGACAGTCCCGACGATGCGGCGATCAACGGCGCTTCAACCATGGTTGCGCCAATTTTTGCGGCAAGTTTCACGACCATTGCAGCTTTCCTGCCGATCCTGCTCGTCAGCGACGTGCTTGGACAGATCATGGGTACATTGCCGATCGTCGTGATTTCCGTGGTAATCGCATCACTGATCGAGTGTTTCCTGGTCTTGCCGGGGCACCTCTCGCATGCGCTCGGCAGCCGGCCTGGCTGGAGTTGGTGGCGCGTGGTCGTTCTTGCCGGTGCACCGGCATTCTTCCTCAGCGGATTGGTTTCACAGCCGGACATGGCCGTGCCACCATTTCTCGACTTTATCGACGACCCTCTCCGAAATCTTCGGGATACCACGGGCACTTTTGTTTTCCAGATGGTGGTTATCTTTGCCTGTTTCTGCATGGCCCTTGCTGTCGAGAGCCTTCTTCGGGCCATGCGCCTGGCCAGGAGACGCACGCACACGCAAGAGAGGCCTAGCTGGTTCCGCTGCGGGTTCGATGCCGGCTTCAATTGGGTCCGCGATTATCCGTTTAGAGCGCTTGTCTCCGGTGCTGTGCATTGGCGCTACGTGACGCTCGCCATTGCGATCGCGGCCATGATCCTGGCTGTGGGGCTGGTGCGCGGTGGTCGCGTCGGGTTCACTTTCTTTCCATCGCCGGAAGCTGAAAACGTTACGGCGTCGATATTCTTCCATGCCGGAATCCCGGAATCTGAAGCAATCGACGGGGTCATGCGGATCGAGCAGGCACTGAAAGACGCGGAAGCTGAGCTGACGGCAGGCTCCGATCAGGAGTTGGTGGTTGCGACCTATGCAACACTTGGCAAGGCCGGCAACAATCACGGCGACAATGTCGCCAATATCACGGTGCAGCTGACCCTGTCCGAGGAGCGAACTATCCGGACACCGGAGATTGTTCGGGCTTGGCGTGCCACTGTGCCCGAAATTCCAGGCATATCTCACATTGCAATTGCAGAGCGCCGGGGCGGTCCTCCTGGCCGTGACCTCGATATCCGCCTGACAGGTTCATCGCTCCAGGATCTCAAGGCTGCCGCAGGAGAGCTGCAGCAGGAATTGTCGGGCTTTCCGGGAACAAGCGGTGTTGAAGATGATCTGCCGTATGGCAAGCCCGAGCTTCTGGTCGAATTGACACCACGTGGGCGAGCTCTCGGCTTCACAGTGGAAAGTGCCGCGCGTCAGATCCGTAACGCGTTTGAAGGCAACATTGCACGCCGGTTCGCGGAAGGGGATGAAGAAGTCTCTGTCCGGGTCCGTCAGATCTTCGATCAGGACGGAACGGCTGCCTTGCGGCAAATGTCGCTTCGAACACCTGCCGGCGAGTTTGTACCGTTGACCGAGGTCGTGAACCTGACAGATGCACAGGGCTTTTCGGTTATCCTGAGACGCGACGGCAATATGGTCGTTTCCGTTGTCGCCGATGTCGACAGCACGGTGACATCCAACAATGAGATCATCGCCGAACTCAGCAAGAAATTCCTTCCTGCGCTCGCCGAGAAATACGACCTCGACTATTCCTTTGCAGGGCGCGCTGAAGAACAGTCCACTGCGTTCTCTGACCTCCTGACCGGGGTAATGATGGCAGTTGCCGGGATCTACATCATTCTGGCTGCGATCTTTGCAAGTTATTCGCGCCCGATCATCGTCATGTCCATTATCCCGTTCGGCATCGTCGGTGCAATCGTTGGCCACTACCTGATGGGGTTCAATCTCACAATTCTGAGCCTGATCGGGCTTTTGGGATTGTCCGGCATCCTCGTCAACAACTCGATCATTCTCGTGGCGCGCCTGCAGGAACGCATGGCTCTGGGAGAGGATCTGGATTCAGCTGCAATCGGGTCAAGCTGTGACCGCTTGCGGGCAGTGATGCTGACGTCGATGACGACAATCGGCGGATTGATGCCGCTGATGTTCGAGACCAGCCTGCAGGCTCAATTCCTGCTGCCGATGGCGATCACCATCGTGTTCGGCCTGGCAACGGCAACCGCCCTTGTATTGATCCTGGTCCCCGCGCTGGTCATGATCGGCAATGATCTCGCCGGGCTCGTTCAGGTGCGCAGAAAGAAAGAGATCGAGGCGTCACCTGCACCCGGGCGCGGGATTTCTCCGGCGGAATAGACCTAAATCGAATTCGCGAACTTTGCCGTTGCCTTGGCTGCTTCTTGAATATTGCCGTCAAGGGTAGCGGGAGATTTGCCGCGCGGTCCGAAATCGTGGTTGCCGTCTTCCAGATAGGTCAGCGATACATGGTTTGGCAGCGTGATCTCGTCCAACTCCACCTTGGAGCCGAACGGGTCCCGGTCACCCTGCAGGATCTGAATCGGCCGTTTGGCATCCTCAAGAGGTGAGAGACGCCATTCCGCGTCCCGCTTGCCGGTCGGATGAAAGGGGTAGCCGTAACAGCAAATGCCGGCAACCCGTCCCGGCAGGGAACCTCCGCCGCCCAGCATGGAGGCAACCCGGCCTCCCATGGATTTGCCGCCCAGGAGGATCGGTCCTTCTGTTTCACTCAACAGTGTTTGAAGCGCCGTCTGGAATTCGCCGATCAGTTTGTCGGCGCGTGGAGGTGGTTTTTTGGAACCGCCTGTCCGGCGACCGGCCATATAGGCGAATTCAAACCGCGCAACAGCGATCCCTTCTGCCGCCAGCGCGTCAGCCAGTTTGTTCATGAAAGCCGAGTCCATCGGGGCACCGGCTCCATGGGCCATCAACAGGGTTGCCGAAGCTTCGGAAGCGGGTCTGGTCCACAGAAATGTGCTCATGATGATGTGATCTGTCGCAGCGGAAAATGAGGTAAACAGGAGTATGATTGTCAAAGCCCTACAGAGCCCTGTCGGCCTTGGCAAGCAACTTCGATACGCAGTGAACGCGAGAGTGCATGTTTGAACACCTAGACATCAACCAGATACGCATGGCGTGTTTTGCCGGCATTTTTTTGGTCATGGCACTTCTGGAGGCCGGTTTGCCGAGACGGGAGCTCAAGTCAGGCCGGTTGAAGCGCTGGCCGACAAACTGGGGCTTCATTCTCCTGGATGCGCTTCTGGTTCGGTTGATCTTTCCGATCGGGGGCGTCGGTCTTGCCTTGTTTGCCCAGGAGCGCGGGTGGGGTCTGTTCGGAGCTGTTGGTTGGTCCGGGTGGGTCGCCGGTCTGATCACCTTTCTGGCACTCGATCTGGCGGTCTGGTTTCAACATCTTGTATCGCACAAGGTGCCGATTTTCTGGCGAATCCATCGGGTTCACCACGCCGACAGCGAAATGGACGCGACCACGGCATTGAGGTTTCATCCGATCGAAATCCTGCTTTCCTTCGTTTGGAAGGGGCTGGTGATCGTCCTCCTCGGTGGACCGGTGGAAGCCGTATTGATCTTTGAAATCGTGCTGAACGCCTCAGCGGTGTTCGGCCATGCCAATGTCCGCATACCATCCAAGCTCGATTGGCTGCTCAGACTGTTGATCGTGACGCCTGACATGCATCGTGTTCACCACTCGGTCATCCGCCGGGAAACAGATTCCAACTATGGGTTCTATCTGTCCATCTGGGATCGGTTGTTTGGGACCTATGTGGAAGCGCCGGAGCAGGGACACAAAGACATGGAAATCGGGTTGGGGCCCTCGTTGACGCCCAAGTCACACTCCTTCCCCTTCAGTCTCGCCATTCCTTTCATGAACAACAAGGAGAGGAAAGCCGGACGCGGCGGCGGCAAGTGGCGCGCCGGATGAACAGGATCAATAGAAGCTGAGCGGGAAATATCTCAGGTAGAGCTCCTGATAGATGCCTTTCTGATAGAGTTGTCTGAGCGCATAGTTTAGCGCGGCGGCTCGTTCAGGATCGTTCGGCCGGGTGGCGATCGCCATGCCCTGATCGAAGTAACCGGCCTCCAGCCAGGGTCCTCCGGCGAATGCGCAACAGTTCGCCGCAGCTTCGCTCGGTAACCAGAAGGACAGGCTCAAACCGTCTCCAAAATGGGCGTCCACGTCGTCAGCCTTCACAGCCTCACGTGCCTCCGCCGCAGTTTCGAAGGCTTCAACATCGGCCTCCGGCCAAAAACGGTTTGCAAAGGCTTCAAATCGCGATCCGGCTTCAACAGCAATTGTCTTGCCGGCCAGGTCCTGTTCGTCGAACGTCTCGATATCCGCCTCCCGAATGACGAACCTTGCGGGGAGCTTCAGATAGTCTTCGGTGAAGTTCAGCTGGCGTGTGACCGGTAGCCCTCTGGAAAGTCCGGAAATGATCGCGTCGCCTTCATCCTCTTGTAAAGCAGGCAGGAGAACGTCGAAATCCTTGATCCGGAGCGCGCAGGAACTGCCCAATTCCTGGCAGAGCGCGCGGGCAAGGTCGACGTTGAAGCCGGTCAGGCGTCCCTGCGGGTCGCGAAACACGAACGGAGGATAACTGTCGGTTGCCAGAAACTGGATCTTGTCAGGTATCGAAGTCGGCCGGTCGTGAACAGCTTTCGGGTCCCAGAAATTTGGAACTTGCACTCCAGCGTCCTGAGCCGAGGCAGGCAAAGACAAGGTCGGGGCCGCCACGAAGGTGCAGAGCAGAAGAGGGATTAATCTGCTTTTGAGTTTCGAGCCTGTTGTCACACGGTAATCCTGAAGTGGCGGCGACGTCCTGCAATGCCGGACGCTGCCAAATCGATTGCGGTGACAGATTATCTCGATCCCAGGCTGCTTGTCAGCCTGGAATGCCAAAGCGACGCCAACTAGGCGTTGGACAATGCGGTTTCAGCTAAGGAAGCGTGTTACGCGGCTTCGGTGCCGTGGGGGTGTTCAATGATGGGCCAGATCGGGCGCTCAAGCCGGGTGTACCCGTTCTGCCGCGGATCATTCGGATAGGGGCCGTCGACCGCACAGTAGAGGATTTCCGCCGCAACCGGCTCAAACGCGCCGTGAAAGTGGTTTGTGGATTTCACCACCAGTATTTTCTTCGCAGCGATGTCGATACCAAGATTGGTGAAAAGGTCCGGTGAAAATGTCTGGGCGCGGTTGGAGTTGAGAACCACGTCGATACCTTCGATCCTGATTACCGCACTGTCGCCGAGCGGGACAATGGATGTGCCGAAACTTTGGGTCGCGTTCCTCTGCGTCTTGAGGACCAGGACTTCTCCATCGACAGGATCGCCTGCTACGGCAGATGTTTTTCCGCCAAATCGAAGTTTCAGGCGAGCGCCTTCACCGGCGGCGTGACAAAGACGGACAGCCATCGGGTCCCAGATTGTGCCGAATGCTATGTCGCGCAACCCCAGAGAAAGTGCCCTGCGCAACAGAATTGTTGAATCGCCGGCAACGCCGCCACCTGGATTGTCCCAGACATCCGCAATCACCACTGGGCCTTGCGGGTGACTGACCGCTTTGGCCAGAGCGGCGCCTGGTGTCAGAAAATCCGGGCGTGTTGTGCCGCGAAACGAAAACAGCTCCAGTCCGAGTGTCTTTGCCAATTGATCTCCGGACTGTTTCGTGTTGTCGGTGATCACGATGATCTTGGCGCCAAGATCTGGCGAGTCTCCTGCCATGAAGCCGTGGATTGCGGAAACGGAGAGAACTGTTCCGGTCTTCTCAAAGTCTTTCATCCTGTCAACAAAGCCCCGCATTGGGGGGCGGCTTGTCGGCAGCACCTCGATCATACGCACATCGAATACCGAAAGCTTTGGGGTTATTTCTCCCCTGGCAGCACGCAAGGTGAGATCGACACAAGACTCGCCGGTTTCTGCAAAGTCCGTATGGGGAAATTCCTTGAAGACCGTGATGACATCGGCATTGTGAACGCGTCTGTCACTCAGGTGACTGTGCGGGTCGAACGACACGCCGATCTTGACGTCGGGGCCGGCGAGTTGTCGCACAGCCTGAAGCAGTTCCCCTTCGCAATCAACACAACCTTCTGCAATCATCGCTCCATGCAGGCCGAGAACAACGGCCTCGACCGGAAGCGCTGCCTGAAGCTGTCGAAGAACCTCGTCGCGCAGGTGTAGCCACGTTGATTTGTTGACCAACCCTCCCGGTTCCGCCCAGGTGGCGGTTCCTTCGATCAGGGTAATCTCGCCGTCAGTGGCACGCTTGCGCAGCGCCGGAAAGACACCGGTGCACAGAGTTGGCGTATCCGGGTGTTCACCGGGCGCTGCGTAGAAACTTTCCTTGAAATCGGTCAGATCGGTTCGAAGCGGAGAGAAAGTGTTCGTCTCGGTTGCGATGGATGCACAGAAGACGCGCATTGATGGGTCCTGCTTTGGAAAAGGAGCGCAGTTATTCGCGTTGATCAATTGACCGGCGGGCAATCGCCCGCCGGTCTGGTAATTCAGTCTAGATAAGTCTCTGCGTTTGCTTTGGCGACTTCCGCCTTGAAGAGAGTCAGAAGCTCGACTGCTTTTTCATCGAGGTTCTCGTTCACATGGCTTTCAAACGCCGGCTGAGTGGCCGCGGCCATGGCTTCGCGCTGAGCGCCGTCCAGGGCAGTGACTTCCATTGCATCCATGAGACCGGCAAGTCCGCGTTCGGAAGATTCGATAATCCGGGAAAGACCGCGACTTGCTGTTACGCAGTTTTCGGCTGCCGCATGCAGGGTTGCCTGCTCGTCGTCACTCAAACCTTCATAGAAGGCCCGGTTGATCATGAAAGTGTAGGGCGAGAACAGGTGGTTCGTGAGGGTCAGATACTTCTGAACTTCAGAGAAGTTGGCGAAGGAAATGATAGGAACCGGGTTCATCTGTCCGTCAATGACACCGGTCTGCAAGCCGGAATAAACCTCTCCCCAGGAAAGCGGATAGGCTTCTGCACCAAGCGCCTGGATAATCTTCTGGTGAGAGGGCAGGGTCATCGTGCGAATGCGGATACCGGCAAAGTCTTCCAGGCTTGCAATCGGTTTTTGCGAGTTTGTCACCGCAAAGAAACCGCCGGTGTCCGGGAAGCCGAGAACAACCACATCTCCAAGCGACGCTTCGATATCAGCCGCAAGTGCCTTGCCGAAGTCACCGTCAAATACCTTGTAAGTCGCTTCGTTGCCTGCAAAGGCGAACGGCAGGTTGAGAACGTCAACACGCGGATAATAGCTTGCAAGAGCGCCGGTTGAGGTCAAGGTTGCCTGGATCAGGCCGTCGCGTACCTGCTGAACGTGCTCGGCAGCGGAGCCCAACTGGTTCGAGCCGAACACTTCCACCTTGACGCTGCCATTGGTGCCGGACTCTACAAGGTTTGAAAACACCGCGGTGCAGGCATGTGCCGGGTTCTCGAAAGGATCGGTCTTGTTGTCGTGACCGAATTTGATAACGCCTCCAGCGGCAAGAGCAGTACTTGCGGTCATTGCAGCGGCAAGCGCCAGTCCGGTTGTCAGTAGTCTCATTTGCTTATTCCTCTCTGGTTTTATCTGAGGTCAGTTGGCAAATCCGAGGAGGCGCGGCAGCAGAAGCGCCGCATCTTCCCAGAACGCGAAGATGAAAAGGATGGTGATCTCGGCCAGCAGGAACGGCATCAGCTTGACGGAGATACGTTCCAGCTTCTCGCCTGTGACGGAGGAGAGAACGAACAGGCAGGCGCCGACGGGCGGCGTCATCAGGGAAATGTTCAGGGCCAGCACGAAAATGATGCCCGCATGAATGGGTTCCAGGCCGACCTGTTCGGTCAGGGGAACCAGCACCGGCGCGAGGATGATCAGGATCGCGGTAATGTCCATCACCATGCCCACCAGCAGAAGCAGCCCGATGATGATGGCGATGACAGCGTAGCGGTTGTCGCTCAGGCTCAGGACGCTTTCAGCGATCAGCTGTGGGATGCGTTCGAAACTCATCCACCAGCCGAGAATTCCGGCAAAGGCAATGATCACAAAGATCACGCCTGTGATCCGGGCGGTGCGCACAAGCATCCGGTAAAAGGCCTTCAGCTTGAGGGTCCGATAGACAAAGACACCGATGAAGACTGCATAGGCGACTGCGATGGACGCTGCTTCTGTCGGAGTGACAACCCCACCCAGAATGCCACCGAGTATGATGACCGGCATGGCGAGCGCGGTCAGCGAGCTGACGAAGGTGGACCAGACCTCACCAAGCGTGGCACCGCGAAGCGCTTTCGGCAGGTTTTCCCGGTTGCCGCCAATGACGATCACCGCCATGCAGACCAGGCAGATCACCAGTCCGGGCAGAACGCCCGCCGCGAAGAGGCCGGCGATGGAAACGCCCATCAGCGAGCCATAGACCACCATGAGGCCGGAAGGCGGGATGGTCGGTCCGATAATCGACCCTGCCGCGGTTACCGCACATGCATAGTCCCGTTTGTAGCCTTCCTTGACCATCGCGGGTACCAGCGTGCGTCCGAATGCAGCGGCATCTGCCGTTGCCGATCCCGTCAGGCCGGCAAAAAAGACCGAGGCCAACATGTTGGTATGCGCCAGACCACCACGAAAACGGCCA
>JBCCVB010000191.1:0-11097 GCA_039195965.1 Pseudomonadota bacterium | reverse complement strand
CTCAAGCGCCAGGGCACGATCACGCAGCAGGTCGGGATCCGCTCCCATTGCCTTGGCAACTTCCGCGAGCTCTTCGTCCGACTTCGGCAGAAACTCATGCAATGGCGGATCCAGAAGGCGGATTGTCACCGGTAGCCCATGCATGATTTCAAACAGATCCGTGAAATCCTTGCGTTGCATCGGCAGCAGTTTCGCCAAGGCAGCCCGCCGACCTTGCGAACTGTCCGCAAGTATCATTTCGCGCACCGCGATGATCCGCTCACCTTCGAAGAACATGTGCTCCGTGCGGCACAGACCGATACCCTCGCCGCCGAATTCGCGGGCGACCTTTGCATCCTGCGGTGTCTCGGCATTGGTACGCACCCGCATCCGCCGGACTTTGTCCGCCCAGCCCATCAATATTCCGAAATCTCCGGAAAGCGTCGGCTGCAGCATCTCCACTTCGCCGGCCAAAACCTGACCTGTCGCTCCATCGATCGTAATGATATCGCCTTCCCTGAGCTGGCGCCCTGCAGCGTTGATCACACCATTTCGGTAATCAATGCGCAGAATGCCGGCGCCTGCGACGCAGGGTTTTCCCATTCCCCTGGCAACCACAGCAGCATGGCTGGTCATGCCGCCACGGCTGGTCAGAATACCTTCTGCTGCGTGCATGCCATGAATGTCTTCCGGGCTCGTTTCAACTCGCACCAGGATGACCTTGCGGCCCTCCGCCTTGGCTTTTTCTGCTTCTTCGGAGGTGAAGACAATCGCACCTGACGCGGCCCCCGGCGAAGCCGGCAGGCCGGTTGTCACAACATCGCGCTCGGCCTTGGGGTCAATGGTCGGATGCAGAAGCTGATCGAGTGCTGCCGGTTCGACGCGGCCGATTGCTTCTTCTCCACTCAAGAGACCTTCTTCAACCATGTCTACGGCAATTTTGAGCGCAGCTTTCGCCGTCCGCTTGCCGGCTCGGGTCTGCAGCATCCACAGCTTACCCTGTTCAATGGTGAACTCCAGGTCCTGCATATCCTTGTAATGCGCTTCAAGCTTCGCACAGTAGGTCTGGAACTCGGCGAACGCCTCCGGCATCAACGCTTCGAGAGAAGGACTTGTGGACCCTGCCTCGGTCCGTGCCTTTTCCGTAATGTCCTGAGGCGTCCTGATGCCCGCAACGACATCCTCGCCCTGGGCATTTACAAGAAACTCGCCGTAAAGCGCATTTTCCCCTGTGGACGGGTTACGAGTGAATGCAACGCCGGTTGCCGAGCTTTCACCCATGTTGCCGAACACCATTGCCTGCACGTTGACGGCAGTTCCCCAGGAACCGGGAATGTCGTGCAGACGACGGTAGGTCACTGCGCGCGGAACCATCCAGGAACTGAACACGGCGCCGATCGCGCCCCACAGCTGCTCCTGCGGGTCTTGCGGAAACGGCCGCTCCAGCTCTTCTTGAACGAGCTCCTTGAATTTCTCGATAATTCCGAGCCACGCATCTGCATCGATTTCAGTATCGAGCGTCAGTTCGTTTCGCTCTTTATAATCCTCCAGAACCTCCTCGAACTCATGGTGATCGAGCCCGAGCACCACGTCGGAGTACATCTGTATGAAACGGCGATAACTGTCATAGGCGAAGCGGCGGTCTCCGGCTTCCCTGGCAATGGCTTCCACTGTCTGATCGTTCAGGCCGAGGTTCAAAACCGTGTCCATCATGCCGGGCATCGAAACTCGTGCACCTGAGCGCACCGACACCAGAAGCGGGCGCTCAGAATCACCAAACTTTCTTCCGGTGATCGCGCCGATTTTGTCCAGCGCCTCTGTAACCTCGTTTGCCAAAGCTTCGGGATAGGACTTCCCGTGCTCATAATACCATGTACAGACTTCTGTCGTAATGGTGAAACCAGGAGGTACCGGCAGGCCCAGGCTGCTCATTTCGGCAAGGTTCGCACCCTTCCCACCGAGCAAGTTGCGCATTTCAGCTTTACCTTCCGCAGCTCCGTTACCGAAGCTGTAGACCCACTTGGCCATTAGTCACTCTCCTCGCCTCGTGCAGGAGACGCCTCGTCTCCCTTTATTTTGCACTGCACATTCCTGCTACGGCAAAGGATCAGCTTCAAGCCCTTTTTGGTAGAAACCCGTATCTCTTGGCCATAAGTCGCAGGATTTCCGACGCTCAGCAAATTCAAATGGATTTAAACCCGCAGAAAGTTATCCCGGCCTCCTTGCCGCACAGCCTTAAAGACGCCATTGTCAAAGGCAATAAGCAACAATTCAAACTGCTACGGACGAGAAGTGCGAGGAATGATGATACGAGTGACCAGCGCCGTTTCCCGAGTGGATCGCAGGCCTTTCAAGCTGAAGCTGCTTTCGCTGGTCAGCGCAATCGCCCTCCTCCCAGCTGCCGCACAGGCCGAAACGGCAGCAGCTTCGCAGACTTTCGGCACTCCGGCAGACCTACCCTTCACACTATCGGGCAGCTATCTTTCCGGGCGGCTTGCCGGTTTTCAGAAAGACTACGGCCACGCAGCCGCCTTCTATGAAGAAACGCTCGCGGCGGACCCGGACAATACCATGCTGCTGGAGCGAACATTCCTGCTGAAACTGGCAAATGGGGATGTTGAGCAGTCCGTCACTTATGCCGAAGAATTGGAGAAAGCCGGTCTCAAGAACTTTCTCGCGCAGCTCGCTCTTGGCGGCCAGCAGATGGTTGACGGCAATTATGAGCAAGCCGATACCGCACTCTCCAAGGGGCGAAATGGACCGCTTGCGCAACTCTCTATAGGTATTTCACGCGCTTGGGCCCTTTATGGCAGCGGCAACATTGATGAAGCCGTCAAGGTAATCGACGAGTTAAGTGGACCGGAATGGTTTGAGGTCTTCAAAGCTACTCACAAGGCGCACCTCCTCTTTGCGGCCGGCCGCAACCAGGACGCGCTGGAAGCAGCGGAAGCCGCTTACGCAATCGACCAGGGCGCGATCCGGGTGGTGGACGCCTACGCCCGCATTCTTGCGGCAAACGGCCGCCAGCAAGATGCCGTGGCTGCGCTGGATCAGTATGACGAACAGTTCCGGGGTCACCCGAAACTGGAGCAGACGCGCGAAATCCTGGAAAGCGGTTCCGTCATTCCGCCCATGGTAACCGATCCCGCTGAAGGCATGTCCGAGATCCTCTATGGTCTCGGTGCCGTCATAGGCCGTGACGGCGGCGAAGAGCTTTCAACTTCGTATCTGCAGCTCGCCCTTTTCCTGGACCCGAATGCGGAATTTGCGGCAATTGCTCTTGGCAGCGTGTTCGAACGCATGGAGCAGCCTGAACGTGCCATCGAAGCGCTGATGAAGGTGCCCGATGACAGTGTCCTGAAAAGGGAAGCGGAAATTCAGGTTGGTCTGAACTACAACACACTCGAGCAACTTGAAGATTCCCGGTCGCATCTGGAGGCTTTGATCAAGCAGGATCCTTCCGATCTGGAAGCAGCGATCGCTCTTGGCAACATTCTTCGCTCTCACGAGATTTATGAAGATGCGGAAGAGATCTACACCAAGGGCCTGGACTCTATTTCCGAGCTTGAAAGAGAGCATTGGCTCCTGCTCTACTTCCGCGGCATCAGCCGTGAACGCCAGGGCAAATGGGAACTCGCCGAAGAAGATTTCCGCAAGGCTCTGGAACTCAACGAAGATCAGCCATTGGTACTCAACTATCTCGGCTATTCTCTCGTCGACCAGGGACTCAAGCTGGATGAAGCGCTTGAGATGATCAAGACAGCGGTGGAGCTTCGCCCAACAGACGGTTACATCGTCGACAGTCTGGGCTGGGTCTACTACCGCCTTGGACGCTACGAAGAAGCGGTCAAGGAGCTGGAACGGGCAATTGAGTTGCGCCCTGCAGACCCGGTGATCAACGATCACCTGGGCGATGCATACTGGATGGTAGGTCGTCGCAACGAGGCTCGCTTCCAGTGGAATCATGCCAGGGATCTTGGACCCGAGGAAAAGGAACTTCCCAAGATCCTCGACAAGATCGCAAATGGAATGAAGGATCCTTCGGTCACCGATGCGGCCAAAGCCGACACGGAAAAGAACGGCGGTTAACCGGAACCAGACATGGCGCATGACACTCAGTCCGCGCTTCGGGTGGAGCTTGCCCGAGCTAAAGTCAATTTGGCGTTGCACATTATCGGGCAACGGCCGGACGGGTATCACCTCCTCGATTCTCTGGTTGTCTTTCCCCAGATAGGAGACCGTGTTGCGCTTGAGCCAGCAGCAAGTCTGGACTTGAGGGTCGAAGGTCCCTTCGCTCGTGACCTTGATGGCTCCTCCGACAACAACCTCGTCTTGAAGGCTGTCCGCGCCTTTGCCGAAAGCGCCGGAACACCGGTGCCAAATGTGCGCCTGACACTCACAAAACGCCTGCCGGTTGCCTCCGGGATTGGCGGTGGGTCAAGCGATGCCGCCACCACACTTCGCCTGCTGGAGGACTACTCCGGCAATTACCTACCCGAAGAAGTCCTGCACCGTCTGGCACTTTCTCTTGGAGCCGATGTTCCCGTTTGTCTATTTCCGGAACCGCAAATAATGCGCGGGATCGGAGATGAGCTAAGATCCGGACCGCAGCTACCGGTTTGCGGAATTGTTCTGGTCAATCCCAAGGTGGGTGTGTCCACATCGGACGTATTCCGAAACATGGCAAGGCGTGACAACCCTCCGATGCCGGAACTGCCCCAACGTTTCAATTCGATGGGTCAACTGACAGAGTGTCTTTCAGAGTGCCGAAATGACATGCAGGAACCCGCTGTCTCGCTATGCCCTGAAATAGGCAATGTGCTATCGGCGCTTCAGGCCGATTCGCGCATCGCGTTTGCTCGCATGTCCGGCTCCGGCGCAACGTGCTTCGGCCTGTGCGAATTGCGTGACGCAATGAACATCGAGCGTCAGCTGCGAACCGCAAACCGGGAATGGTGGATCGCTTCCGGTTCATTGTCCTGAGGCCAACAAAAAAGCCGCTTCGCGATGGAAGCGGCCTTAATCCGAAATCTTTCTTCAGATCTCCCCAGGTGTCAGCTTACCCGGGAAATACAGAACGAGACGGCATCGGCCAGCGCATCGTTGTGCGCACCGGAAGGGAGTGTCTCCAGCGCTTTCAACGCCTTGGCACCATAGTCCTTTGCTCTGGTAACTGTGTCGGAAAGAGCATCGTATTTCTTGAGCAGCTCAATCGCCTGTTCCAGATCGCCATCTTCGATGTCGTCGCTTTCAAGGCATCTTTTCCAGAACTCACGATCGGCGTCGTTTCCACGTGCAATCGCCAGAACAACGGGAAGCGTGATTTTCCCTTCACGGAAATCGTCACCGACGTCCTTGCCGAGATCAGCCGACGAACCGCCATAATCGAGGGCATCGTCGACGAGCTGGAAAGCGTAGCCTAGCTCCATGCCATAGGTGCGTGCGGCGAGTTTCATTTCATCGCTCTGGCCGGCGATCACAGGCCCTACTTCCGCAGCTGCTGCGAACAAAGCCGCGGTCTTGGCTTCGATCACACGCAGATAATCGGCTTCACTGGTCTCGATGTTCTTTGCCGCTCCAAGCTGCAGAACTTCACCTTCAGCAATAACAGCGGAAGCCGACGACAAGATACCGAGCGCTTCAAGCGACCCGACATCGACCATCATCTTGAAGGCCTGTCCGAGCAGATAGTCACCAACCAATACGCTTGCCTGATTTCCCCAAAGCTTGCGCGCGGCCAGTTTCCCGCGTCGCATATCGCTTTCGTCCACGACATCGTCATGAAGCAAGGTAGCGGTATGCATGAATTCGACGCTTGCAGCCAGAACGACGTGTCCGTTCCCCTGGTAGCCGAACATATCCGCGCACGCCAAAGTCAGCATCGGGCGCAGGCGTTTGCCGCCGGATGAAATCAGATGTTTGGCGATCTCCGGAATCAGCTCCACGTTGGAGCCTGCCTTGGAGAGGATCAGTTCATTGACATCCGCCATGCCTCCAGACACAAGGTCCACAAGAGACTGTATGCTTGGACGGCGCTCTTGATTGTCAGAATATGTTGCGACAACGGCCACTAATGGCACTCCCCTGAATATTTGTGCGGACAATATGGCGCGAACGCCTCCGGGGCAAGACGGCAATCCGTTGACAAACTGTTGAAATGCCACAAACAGCTGGTTTTGCTGTAAATGAGAACCACGAGCTGCACATTCGTGCACTCCTTCGCTGCGATGCTAACGCCGGGAAACATATGGAAGAACTTGTCAGAACCAATGACCCTGTCCTCATCTCCTTTCTGGAATCGATTCTTGAGGAGGCCGGCATCAAACATTTTGTCGCAGATGGAAATATGAGCATTCTGGAGGGATCACTTGCCATGATCCCTCGTCGGATCCTGGTTGACGCTGACCAGATACAAGTGGCCCGCCAGCTTGTACGTGATGCGGGCCTGGAACACGAGCTGCGCCCGGAAAGCGGGCAATCCTGAGATGACGGAACCGCAGAATTCTGACGAATGCGACGTGACACACGACGCATTTCTCGGGGGACAAGTCTATGTACACCAGCCAAAGCACGGCAGACACCGTGCAGGACTTGATGCTGTCTACCTTGCAGCAGCCCTGCCGGACGGCACACAAGGTCATGTCGTTGACCTCGGCGCAGGTGTCGGAACCGCTGGCTTTTGCGCAGCGGCACGTTTGCCGGATATTTCGGTAACGCTTGTTGAGTTCGATCCGGCCGTATTCAAGCTTGCACAGAAAGGACTGCAGGATCCTCACAACAACGCGTTTGCAAGCAGGGTCTCTCTGTTGGAGGCGGACATCACTGCCAAAGGCAGTCTTCGTCACGCGGCAGGCCTGAAACCTTCAATGGCTGACCATGCCATCATGAACCCGCCCTATTACGAAGCAGACCGGTTTCGGGCATCACCGAAGTCAGCCCGTGCGGGCGCCCACATGCTGGATGAACGTGGCCTGGGACCATGGGCCAAAACGGCAACTGACATTGTCCGGGAAGGTGGAAGTCTCACGATCATTTTCCGGGCCGACGGCCTGCAGGAACTCTTGCATGTGCTGCAAGGAAGATTCGGCGCAATAGATGTGATTCCTCTGCGCCCTCGACGGGATGCGGCCGCAACACGTGTCTTGATCCGGGCAATTCGCGCCAGCAAGGCCCCGCTCCGGCTGATGCCGGGCTTCGTGCTTCATGAAGGCGGCAGCTCTGAGTTCACCGCTCAGTCAAAAAGTGTCATGCGTGATGGCAAGGGTCTTGTCTTGCCACAACGGCGTTGACAGGTCAGTGGATTACGATTTCTCCGTTCGTATATCTGAAGTCCACCGGCTCGATCAGATTCTGATGGGCCACTCGCACTGAATGTATCCGGCCATCAATCTCTCTTTCCCAGAAATCCAGGAACCGGTTCAGTTCAGGAAACCGGGGGGCAAGATCCTCAGTCTGCCAAAGAAAGCTTTGGAGTAGTTTTGGATGATCCGGAAGCCTGTACAGGATTTCCGCAGTCAATAACCCGTAACCTAGAAGCCGTTTTTCAAAGTCTAAGCTTGCTTTCATGCCATCTCTTTCCTTTCCCACAAAGAAAGAGTGTCATGGAAACATGCTCCACCAAAAACAAATTTGGACAAAGATTGTTTATAAGCAGAATTTTGGCAGCACTCGAGCGAGACTGCTAACAAAATACTACAGAATAGCTTGGAAAAACTTTAATTTGACTGGATTGTGGTCAAATACCCCAAAAATGAGTCGATGTCATCCGGCTCGAAAGCAAATTCCGGCATTTTATCGTGGGCGGTCACAATCCCCTCCGCCAATGGTTCCTCAAGACTTTCCAACGGATAGAGCTTGGAAAGGTCCCGAAATGCGGGCGCGCCGGCTTGCGCACTTTCATCGTCTGCTCCGACCGCATGACAGGTTGCACAGTACATTTCCGCCAGCTCCAATCCAGTTGCAACACTGACCGGGTCAGTCGGATAAGGATTTCCAGCTGCGTTCGCCGTGGCGTTGAATACAGTTAGCCATGCGCAAAGGTAAACCGGTTTCACAAAGGTCACGTCCCTCTCCCTCCATTGAAACTCTCGACAGTTCTATAAAAGTTTCGAAGTCTCGAACATTAGGGAGACCACGTGGGCATGTTCTCTCGGCAACTTTGCCTATATAACCCGAGTGACCTATCCGTCCGCTGGAGGATTTATGACCGGAACGCCCCTTCCCGCTTCAATCGACGAAACCCTCGCCATGATGGATCAGGCCGGGTATGTCGCAGACAGGTCCCTGGCTACGGTTTTGCATCTGGCCCTCAGGATGAATCGCCCCTTGTTTCTGGAAGGTGAAGCGGGTGTCGGCAAGACCGAGATTGCCAAAGTCCTTTCCTCAACGCTCGGACGCGATCTAATTCGCCTGCAGTGTTACGAAGGCCTCGACGTCGCTTCAGCCGTTTACGAATGGAACTATCAGGCACAGATGGTGGAAATCCGTGTAGCGGAAGCTGCGGGTGATACGGATCATTCAGAGCTTTCCAAGTCGATCTTCGACGAGCGCTTCCTGATCAAGCGTCCTGTTTTGCAGGCATTGGAGCCGTCTCTTGGTGGCTCACCGGTCTTTCTCATCGATGAGCTCGACCGGGCTGACGAGGCCTTTGAGGCTTTCCTTCTTGAGGTTCTGGCTGACTATCAGGTTTCAATTCCTGAACTCGGCACCGTCAAGGCTTCGGAACCACCGATCGTGATCATTACCACCAACAGAACCCGGGAAATTCACGACGCCCTGAAGCGGCGCTGCCTGTACCATTGGGTCGACTATCCCGATGCCGAACGCGAACTGGAAATCGTTCGCCGCAAGGTGCCGGGAGCAGCTGAAAGGCTTGCCCGGGAAGTTGTTTCGTTCGTTCAGAAGCTGCGCGCGCAAGAGGATCTGTTCAAGCAGCCCGGTGTTGCCGAGACCCTTGACTGGGCGACGGCTCTTTCCGAACTCAACGAAATTGCTCTGGATCCGGATATGGCGTCAGACACGCTTGGCGTCCTCTTGAAGTACCAGGACGACATCGAAAGGGTCCGCGGCTCAAAGGTTCGTCACATGATTGACGAGCTCCGCAAGGAAGCCCCGCACCCGCAATCAATACCGGCAGTCTAGGTAATTCTTTCGGCCATGGCTTCCACCGCTGCCCGCTCCCGGATAACAGACAACATCGTCTTCTTCGCCCGCACGTTGCGAAAAGCGGGCGTACCGGTAGGGCCTGCCTCCGTCGTCGATGCTGTGAACGCCGTTGAAGTGTCAGGGATCGAGAACCGGGACGACCTTTATTGGACACTGCACGCGGTCTTTGTGCGCAAGCGCGAACACAAGGTGCTGTTTGACGAGGCTTTCCGTATTTATTGGCAAAGCCGTGGCCTGATCGAAAAGATGCTTGCCATCCTCTCACCGGTGGCTCCGCCACGCGGTGCACCGGAGAAACCCAAGGCAGGGCAGACAAGGGTTTCCCAAGCGTTTCAGGCAGCGCAAGAGCGGGTTGCTGAAGAAACCGTGCCGGAAATTGAAGTGGATGCCAAATTCACGGTCTCCGGAAAGGAGCTCCTTCAGAAAAAAGACTTTGCCCAGATGACAGCGGAAGAGGTTGAAGAGGCCAAGCGCGCCCTTAAATCCATGGCCTTGCCAATGGACAAGATAAAGCTCCGCCGGCTCAAGGCTGCAGCCAGAGGCCGGATCGATCCACGCCGAACAATGCGGGCCTCAATGCGCGCCGGTGGCGACATCATTGACATGAAGTACAGAAAGCCGGCTGAAAAGCGTCCTCCTTTGGTGGTCTTGTGCGACATCTCAGGCTCGATGAGCCAGTATTCCCGGTTGCTTCTGCATTTTCTGCATGGTGTTACAGCAGAGCGGCGTGACACCCACACATTCCTGTTCGGTACGCGACTTACAAATGTCACGCGTCAGCTCAGGATGAAAGATCCCGACGAAGCTCTCGATGCCTGTTCACAAGGCGTCGAAGATTGGTCCGGCGGCACACGGATTGCTTCGGCTTTGCATGATTTCAACCGTCACTGGTCACGCCGGGTTCTCAGCGGCAATCCGACCGTTCTTCTGATCACCGACGGCCTGGAACGAGATACGGACGAAGATCTGGAAAGAGAAATGGATCGCCTGCATCGGTCGTGTCGTCGTCTGATCTGGCTCAATCCCCTGCTCCGGTTCAATGGGTTTGAGGCCAAGGCGAGAGGTATCCGCGCCATGCTGCCGCATGTAGATGAATTCCGCGCAACCCATTCGCTTGACGCCGTTGCCGATCTTGCAGATGCGCTCTCCGGTTCTGGCGGAAATCCGGGCACAGCAAACCCGAGAAACTGGCTCTAGCTTCACAAAGGTCTGGATGTGACTGAGAAAATTCTCTCCCAAATCAAGCAGGACGTCCTGGCGGTATCGGATATCTATGCCGAAAGATTCCAGGTCGAGAGAGACAGAAGTTGGTACCTTGCCAAATTGACGGAAGAGCTGGGTGAACTAACCGCAGCGGATCTGAAATGTAGTGGAAATGCTAGATCCTCGGGAAAATCAGAACAGGATCTCGAGGAAGATCTGGCAAACGAAGCCGCCGATCTGTTTGCCCATATCCTGCTGTTCTGCAGCGACCGGAGCATCGATCTCGAGAAAGCTCTGAAACGAAAGTGGTTGAAGTACCTTCCCGCTGATCCCGACGGTCAAATCAACAAATAAGGCTGAGCGCTTGTCAGCTGTCCCAGTGGAAAAAGCTGTCAGCAAGTGGATTGACCATCAAAACTTCTCCGGAAACCGGATGCAGGTGGACCTTCACTTTGTCGCCTTCAGGCGAATTACCAATCGCCTTCCAGTAGCTTTCCGTCTGTTTCACTCCGCTGACATGCCAACCTTCATCGGTCAGCCGCTCGATGACCTGTGCCTCGGTAAGCCAGGTCGAAGTGTCGGTCGGTTCACATCCGAACATGCCTGCAACAGCTAGAGGAAATGCGAAGATGCTCTTGAGCAACGAATAAGCTGTGTGGAGAGTGAAATTCATTTCTATGCCTGCCCTTCACCATGAGGACCTTCCATGGACCTCAGGTTAAGCGGAAAGATAGCCGACAAGTGTCGTAG
>JBCCVB010000190.1:0-11138 GCA_039195965.1 Pseudomonadota bacterium | reverse complement strand
GCCACCGCCGGCAGAATTTTCGGCCCCTTCTTCGGCCTCATCACCAGCTGCGGCGTTTTCGTCAGCCATTCCGCACCCCGCTTCAGTTAGCGCACGCGCGCTAATTATTACTAAAGAGTTAATGGTTAACGAATGGTTACCAACCCATTAACGCGAGTCACTCGGCAAAAATTGCCAAGTGGTTAACTTCTGCCGGAATCTCTTGCCGCACGCACCCTCCCGTTTCGGCTTTTACCCAGATTTCCCAAGGATTTAAAAACTGGCACGCCATGTGCATTAACCTTAACGAGCTCGCAGGTCTGGGGAGACTGGCCAGCTCATCGGGGAGCAAAGGGAACCGTTCATATGGAGAACGCTCAGCTAGTCGCCTTATCCAGGCAATCGATATTGCGGAATCACCTCGACGTGATCGCCAACAACATGGCGAACATCAACACGAGTGGTTTCAAGTCTCAGGAGATGTCCTTCGTCGAGTATGTCATGCCGGTTGCCGATGGCACTGCGTTTGAGCCGGCGGATCGTGATATTTCCTACGTGGACATGTTCACGACACGGACCAATTTCGAACCTGGCACGGTAAATCTTACAGAAAACGAATTCGATCTGGCACTGAACAGCGAAGGCTTTTTCGTTGTCCAGATGGAAGATGGCACAGAAGCCTATACCAGAAGCGGTGCATTCCAGCTTGACGCCACTGGTCAGCTAATCACAGGCAACGGACGCCCTGTCCTGACGGATGCCGGCCCCATTACTTTCGCCCGCGAAGACGGACTGATCGAAATTGCCGCTGACGGAACGATCGCGACTGAACTTGGAGTTCGCGGAAAGATCCGTGTCGTGAACTTTGACGACGTCCGCACGCTGGAGAAGGTCGGCGACACCATGTTCAAGGGTGAAAACCCTGTTCAGGTTGCAGACGCCCGCATCATCCAGGGCGCAGTCGAGGGTTCGAACGTCTCGGGCGTTTCTGAAGTTACCCGGCTCATCGAAGTTACCCGTGCCTACGATGCCACCTCGAAATTGGTGAAAGACCTTGATGAACTTCGCCAACAGGCGATTTCGACTCTCGGCCGTATTCAAGCCTAACCGGTTAAGGATTTAAGACGATGAAAGCACTCCATATCGCCGCGACCGGCATGAAGGCTCAGGAACTGAACGTCGAGGTCATCTCGAACAACGTTGCCAACATGCGCACAACCGGCTTCAAGAAACAGCGGGCGGATTTCCAGGACCTGCTCTACCAGAACCTGCGCCGCATGGGCACGGAGACGTCCGATACAGGCACGATCGTACCGACCGGTGTTCAGATCGGCTCCGGCGTCAAGATCGCTTCAACCGCCCGCATCATGTCCCAGGGCTCCCTCGAACAGACCGGCAAGGAACTGGACGTCGCGGTCCGCGGCGAAGGCTTCTTCCAGATCGATCTGCCAGACGGCACCACCGGCTATACCCGGGATGGATCGTTCGAGCGCGACGCAAACGGGCAGCTGGTGACGGTTGACGGCTATGCGGTCAATCCGGGCATCACCATTCCGGAGACGACGCAGGACATCACCATTTCAAATACCGGCGAAGTACAGGGCGTCGACCAGGCCGGCAATACCGTTCAACTCGGCCAGGTCCAGCTTGCCCGCTTTGTGAACAAGGCAGGCCTGGAAGCAATCGGTGACAACCTGTTCCTGGAAACCGATGCCAGTGGCGCACCGGAAACCGGCAATCCAAGCGACAATGGTTTCGGTAGCCTTCAGCAATATTTCCTGGAAATGGCCAACGTGGATGCGGTGACGGAAATTGCCGACCTGATCTCGGCCCAGCGCGCCTATGAGATGAATTCCCAGATCATCCAGGCCGCAGACGAAATGTACTCCACCACTACAAACCTCCGCTAACTCAGGGAGGCTGAGACCATGAGAAATCTGCTCAAAACAATCACCGCCCTGGTATTGCTGGGTTTTGCGACTTCCGCTGCAACAGCTGAAGAGCTTCCTGTTCTTCGCTCCCAAGTCATGACGCTTTCAGACGTCGTGACTGTCGGCGACTTTTATTCCAACGCGGGCCTTCTGGCTTCCAAGCCCCTCTTCCGCTCCCCGGACATGGGAACTTCCGGCAATGTCCCTGCCAACCTTGTGGCCGAACGTGCCCGTGCGGCAGGACTGGACCAGGCTGGTACCGATGGCCTCAGAACCGTGGTCGTTCATCGGGGCGCGACAAAGATCGAACGGGATGAGCTTGAAGGTCTGGTGCGCTCTGCACTTGCGCGGAGAAACGCCGGCATCGAACCTGAATTGCTCGACATCAAACTGCTGCAGGCTCCTGACCGCGTCCTTGCAGATCCGAAAGTCCAAGATCCGATCCGGGTCGACAGCGTTGACTGGTCCAAATCGACAGGGCGTTTCACGGTCTTTACTTCCGTTGCCGCTGAACATGGCACCAAAACCCTGACTTTCTCCGGTATCGCCATTGAGATGGTCAAGGTCGTCGCCCTGGCTCAACCGCTTCGCCGCGGTGATATCCTGAAGGAAGACGATCTCATCACTGTCCGCCTGACACGCAAGAACGTGCCCTCCGGTGCGGTGACGGATCCCGAAGGAATTATCGGCAAGCAGGCACGAACCAATATGCGTGCCAATGCCCCCCTCGCCCGCAAGGACTTCCAGCATCCGGTCCTTATTGAACGCGGGGAAAAAGTCACCGTCACCTTCCTGATGACCGGCATGAAGCTTACATCACGTGCCCAGGCGCTGGACGAAGGCGCAAAGGGTGATGTGATTGACGTCATGAACCTTCAGTCCCGGCGAATTGTGCCGGCCACCGTCATCTCCCGCGGCCATGTGCGTGTTCACACCGCCAATCCGATTGTCGCAAGCCTGAACAGCGAGACCAACTAATGCTGACCTCTTATACAACGCGCCTCATGGCAAGCATTGCATTGGCCGCACTTGCAGCGGGTTGCGGCACTCCTGAAAGACTTGCAAATGTCGGTCAGCAGCCTGCTCTGAACGCCATTCAGGATCCGACCACGACGCCCGGATACCGACCGGTGCAAATGCCAATGCCGGAACCACAGCAGGCACATTACAATCCCAATTCTCTCTGGCAATCCGGAAGCCGAGCCTTCTTCAAGGACCAGCGTGCAAGCCGCGTCGGTGATATCCTCACCGTCGTCGTGACGATCGACGACAAGGCGGAGATCGAAAACAACACCGACCGTAGCCGGACAGAAACCAACGGCTCCGGTGTCGGCGGAGCACTCGGCACTGCCATCGACACGATTTTCCTTCCAGCCGGAATGGCAGCAAGCGACCTTGCCAACGTCAACAGCAACTCGAGCTTTGCCGGAGCCGGCAAGGTTGATCGGGAAGAAACTCTTCAGACCAACATTGCTGCCGTCGTCACCCAGGTTCTGCCCAACGGCAACATGGTCATCGAAGGTCGTCAGGAAGTTCGCGTGAATTATGAAGTTCGTGAGCTGATTGTCGCCGGCATCGTCAGACCTGAAGACATTACCGCCAACAACAGGATTGCAAGCGAACAGATCGCCGAGGCCCGTATCGGCTATGGCGGCCGTGGTCAGATCACGGATGTTCAGCAACCACGCGTCGGCAACCAGGTTCTGGATATTCTCCTCCCCTTCTGATCCGAACCGGGTTTACAGTCCCCCGGCCAGCAGCAGGCAAAGTGTTCTAGAAGCTTAACCTGCTGCGGCTGACGACGGGTACGGTGTCTCGCTCCCTGAGTGCCGTACCCGTTCTCTTTTTCAAATCACTGATGACGCTGCGTCATTTTTAGATACAATGAGGTATTGGTTTCTCAATCCGGCAGGTCGCCATGCGCATTTTGATTTTCGTATTCCTTGGACAGTTCCTGATATCGTCAGCCGTATCCGCAGCCAGCTGCGGTAATGGGCCAGCAGGCTTCACCGCCTGGCGAGATGCCTTCATCGCCAATGCCGGTCGGTACGGCCTTAACCCCAGGGTCGTTCAGTCAGCGCTTCAGAACGTCAAATACAGCAAGAAAGTCGTCAGGCTGGACCGCAATCAGAAATCCTTCAAGCTTAGTTTCAAGCAGTTCTATGCCAAGCGCGTAAACAACGCGATGATCCGTCGAGGCCAGAAACTTGGTCAGAACTATGCACGCCTCTTCAACAGCATCGAACGCAAGTATGGCGTCCCGGCTCCCGTCATTCTGGCGATCTGGGGTCTTGAAACCAACTATGGCGGCTACCTTGGCAACATGCCGGTGCTTCAGTCACTCGCCACCCTTGCCTACGATTGCCGCCGCTCCGCCTTTTTCACCAATGAACTGGTCAGCGCCCTGATCATCGTGCAACGCCGGGACATGTCACCGGCTGAAATGCGGGGCGCGTGGGCAGGAGAAATTGGCCAGACGCAGTTTCTTGCTTCGTCCTATGTCCGATACGCAGTTGATTACGACCGGGATGGCCGCCGAGACCTGATCCGTTCGGTTCCCGACGTCCTGGCATCAACAGCAAACTACCTGGCCAAGAAAGGCTGGCGCCGCGGCCAGGCTTGGGGACCGGGCACTGCCAACTACCGGGTTCTGAGGGAGTGGAACAAGGCCAGCGTCTATGTTCAGACCATCTCCATCATGGCTTCAAAGATCAGCGGACAGGGATAACCGGATCAGGTTTTGCACATTTGATCTGCTCGAAATCTCGGCTACTGACAATGCTGTCACAATCCGGGCTTAAGACCGGCTGTGCAACCGAAATTTGCTACTGCACCGTTTCCAAGATTGCACTACGATACCGTCTTCATCTGAAGCGGCAGTGCTCTTCTCCCAACGGTTTCAGGGGCGCGCCGGTCCCTCCAACGTTCCAGCATTCAGGAGCTCAGCATGCCCAGCTTCAATAACCTTTCGATTTCGCGCCGAACTCTTTTGAAAGGTGTCGCAGCAACAGGCTTTACGGCCGCGCTGCATCCTTATTCCGCACTCGCCAAGGAAGGGTCCGCACACCTGCGCCTGATGGAAACCACCGACCTGCACGTCCATGTCTTTCCGTACGACTATTACGGCGACAAACCGATCGATACTGCAGGTCTTGCCCGTACCGCCTCCCTGATCCGGCAAATTCGCAACGAAGCAACCAACTCGGTTCTTGTCGACAACGGCGACTTTCTGCAGGGAAATCCCATGGGTGATTTCATCGCCTATGAGCGCGGAATGCGGGAAGGTGATGTCCACCCGGTCATCAAAGGTATGAACGTTCTCGATTTCGATGCGGCCACTCTCGGCAACCATGAATTCAACTACGGTCTGGACTTCATGATGAAGGTCCTGTCCGGTGCCAACTTCCCGGTTGTCTGCGCAAATCTGGTCAAAGGCACCAATCTCGCGGCAAATGCGCGTGAGGACGATCTTTTCCTCAAGCCCTATGTGATCATAGAAAAGCAGGTTCAGGACGGCGCCGGAAACAGCTACCCGATCAAGATCGGTTTAATCGGTTTTGTACCACCTCAGATCATGAACTGGGACAGGCGACACCTGGAAGCCAGCGCCAATGCCCGTGACATCGTGGAGACCGCCAAGGCTTTCGTCCCCGAAATGCGGGAGCAAGGCTGCGATCTGGTGATCGCGCTGTCCCACTCAGGTATTGATGCAAACGATTATTCCGAGGGTATGGAAAACGCCTCGTTGCACCTGTCGGCAATTGACGGCATCGATGCAGTCTTTACCGGTCACCATCATCTGGTCTTCCCCGGCCCTGCCTATGAAGGCCTCCCCGGCGTAGATAGTCAGAAGGGTACCTTGTTCGGAAAACCGGCTGCCATGGGAGGCTTCTGGGGATCTCATCTCGGCGTGATCGACCTGATGATTGAGCGGGATGGCAACGGCTGGCGCGTTGCGAATTTCATGACCGAAGCCCGCCCGATCTACGAAAAGGAAGGCCGCAAGGTAACACCTCTGGTGGAAAGTCAGCAGGATGTCCTCGACGCAGTCAAGGAAGACCACGAGGCAACCCTGGCATATGTACGGCGCCCTGTCGGCAAGACCTCTGCGCCCCTGCATTCCTATTTCGCACTGGTGGCAGACGATCCGAGCGTCCAGATCGTTTCCAAGGCTCAAACCTGGTACATAGAGCAAATGCTGAAGGGGACGGAGTGGGAAGGTTTGCCGATCCTATCCGCTGCAGCACCTTTCAAGGCAGGTGGCCGCGGTGGTCCGGACTACTACACGGATGTTCCCGTTGGTGATGTTGCCATCAAAAATGTGGCGGACCTTTATCTTTATCCAAACACGGTGCGCGCCGTCGCTATCAAGGGCAGCACCGTCAAAGACTGGCTGGAACGCTCTGCCGGGATATTCCAGCAGATCGAGGCTGGCAAACCGGATCAACCGCTGATCAATCCAGAGTTCCCGAGCTACAATTTCGACGTGATTGACGGCGTCACCTATGAGATTGATCTCAGCCAGCCATCAAAGTTCGGCCCTAAAGGCGAACCACTCAACCCGGACGCCAATCGAATCGTAAATCTGAAGTTCAATGGTGAACCGATTGATCCGGATGCGACTTTCATTGTGGCCACAAACAACTACCGCGCCAGTGGCGGCGGGAACTTCCCCGGTATCAACGACGATGCCGTCGTCTTTGTTGGCCCCGACACCAACCGGGACGTTCTGGTTCGCTACATCGTTGAACAGGGCACCATTAACCCGTCGGCTGACGCAAACTGGACGTTTGTGCCTATGCCGGAAACAACGGTCATATTTGAAACCGGTCCCGGTGGCACAGACCATGTCGCCACAGTGGAAGGTGTGAACATCGAACCGGCCGGAGATGGCGCCGACGGGTTCGCGCGTTACCGCATTACCCTTTGAGGACGCACACGCGCCTCACCCGCAATAAAAAACCTTCCCCGGTTCCGGGGAAGGTTTGAAAGTGATCTCGGAATCGCCGTCTATGCGGAGAACCGGCCGTTTTCTGGAAATCAGTCGTCGCGATAAACCTTTTCCCGACGCTCGTGTGCCTCTTGGGCTTCGATCGACAAGGTTGCGATCGGACGGGCTTCGAGACGCCGCAAAGCGATCGGTTCACCTGTCTCCTCGCAATAACCGTAACTGCCATCGGCGATGCGTTCCAAAGCGTCATCGATCTTTGAAATCAGCTTCCGTTGGCGATCCCGGGCGCGCAGCTCGATTGAGCGGTCTGTTTCAGACGACGCACGGTCGGCAAAGTCGGGGTGGTTTTGGCTTTCTTCCTGAAGGTTAGTGAGCGTTTCCGCACTCTCTTTCAGGATCTCTTCTTTCCATGCAAGCAGCTTGTTTCGAAAGTATTCACGCTGCCTGTCATTCATGAACGGCTCGTCTTCCGAGGGTCGATATTCAGACTCAATTTCAACCGTCATCGATAGCTCCGGATTACCGTTAGGCCGGGCGCAATATATAGCCGGTTTCTCCAGCCGACAACGGTTCATTTATGAAAAAAACCATTAAAGAAAGTTAATAACTTTCAAACTGTTGCGGGAATTTCCAGCACTTCCGCCGTAATTGGCCATCAGCCGGATGCGTCACTGATCAGAGAATCGGCCAAGCTTTGCGAGCTCAACTTTTACTCGCAATTCGATTTCCTCCAGTACCGAGTCGATTTTCGAATCACCACTAGGAGGACGATTGGCAACCTGCTGAGCAAGCACCTCCAGCCGGTCTTCCGACACCTGCCCGGCAAGAAGATCAACCCGAACGGACTCCAGCGCATCCAGCAAGGTGTGGCCGTAACGGGCGGCCTTTGAACGACGCTCCGCACGTTCATCAACTTCCTGAAGGGCAAGAAGCGCATCCATGCCCTGGATCGCCGCCCCACCCGCTGTCTGAGATGACTGGACAACTTCGCCGCCGAGGTCAGGCGCAAATTGCTCCGTGCCGGAAGGCGCATTCTTTTTGCCGCCCCTGCCCTGAACTCCATTGATCGGTTTGTTGCCAGTGATACGCATCATTGCTTTCCGGTTCGACTGACCCTCGGATTCAGGCGTTTCCATTGAGCGGAAGCGCCGTGGGTGTCAGAATCTGCCGGGAAGGGTAATTGAATCCGGGTACGGGAGGCAATATTTGCCCGGTCGCAAACACGTTTCATTAACTCTATTCCACAGACATACCTGCCTCCGCATCCTGAAAATATCCTTTCATTCGCAGAAATCGGCCATTTCCCGAATAACTCTCTTCGCTCCACCGAAGTTGGCACAGCTCTCGCATTACGCAATTCGACCAATCGTGAACCGGCGCATCAGCCGGCACCAAAACAACGGACGTAAAACCGCGATGCGAATTTTGGGTGGCAAAATTTCCGAATGGCTTGCGAAGCTGACATTGACGGCAGCCGCATTCGTCGTGATAGCGGGCAATGCACTGACCTCGGCGGAGGCCGCGTCGCGCATCAAGGACATTGCCGATTTCGAAGGCATTCGCGAAAACCAGCTGATCGGGTACGGGCTTGTCGTTGGCCTTAACGGAACAGGCGACTCGCTGAACAACTCGCCATTCACCCAGCAAAGCCTGCAGGCAATGCTGGAGCGGTTGGGTGTCAACACTCGAAACATCGCCCTTAACACCAACACGGTCGCCGCGGTAATGGTCACCGCCAACCTGCCCCCCTTCTCCACTCAAGGGACACGCATCGACGTCAACGTCAGCGCCCTGGGTGATGCCGATTCCCTTCAGGGCGGAACATTGCTTGTCACTCCGCTGGTCGGTGCCGACGGCGAAGTTTACGCAATTGCTCAAGGTTCCGTTGCTATTGGCGGGTTTTCGGCCCAGGCAGATGCGGCTTCCGTTGTACGGGGTGTTCCGACAGCGGGACGAATTGCCAACGGCGGTCTTGTCGAGCGTGAACTTGAGTTCCAGCTGGCTTCACTGACCACCCTGCGGCTTGCACTGCGCAACCCGGACCTGACGACGGCAAGACGCGTTGCCCTTTCCATCAATGAACTGATTGGCATGCCGACCGCAGAGCCGCTTGACCCGGCAACGGTTCGTCTGGACCTGCCACGCCAGTATGACGGCAATATCGTCGACCTTTTGACCGATATCGAGCAGCTGATCGTTGAACCGGATCTAGCCGCACGCATCGTCATCGATGAGAACTCCGGCATCATTGTCATGGGACAGGACGTGAAAGTTTCCATGGTTGCGGTCGCGCAGGGCAATCTGACGGTGACCATCGCGGAATCTCCGCAGGTATCGCAGCCCCTGCCCTTCGCCAACGGACAAACGGCTGTCGTGCCGCGCTCGGAAGTCGCGGTTGACGAGGAAGGTACCAAGCTGGCGATTGTTCCTGAAACCGTAACTCTGAAGCAGCTGGTTGACGGGTTGAACGCACTGGGCATCGGTCCAAGGGACATGATCTCGATTCTTCAAGCCATCAAGGCGGCCGGCGCGCTGCAGGCAGATATCGAGGTTCTGTAATGCTGCAACCAATCGCACCAGCTTCAAGCCAGCCCAATCCGCTAGACACGATCCGTGGAGTGGATGGAAGCAACAAGACGGCAGCAAAAGAAGCGGCCAAGGAATTTGAGGCGGTGTTTTTGAACACCATGCTCCAGAACATGTTCACCGGTCTTGAGAACGGCGGCACCTGGGGCAGCGGTCACGGAGCCGATGCCTGGCAGAGCCTCCTGATCGACGAATTTGCACGCTCCATCTCGGAAGCCGGAGGAATTGGCCTGGCGGATAGCGTGGAACGTGAATTGCTCGCATTGCAGGAGGGGGCTCGATGACTGCACAACCAAACACCAACACCTTTCCTTTTTCTCTTGAGCGGCCGACTAGCCAACAGGAAGCAGAGAACTTTTGCTCGGCTCTTTCGGGAACCATGGAAGCCCTTCTGTCTGTAATCGAGATGGAAACCGACCTGGTCCGCGCCGGAAAGCTCAGGGAAGCTGGAGAACTACAGGCAGACAAGGCCAGGCTGATCCACGAATACACCCGCGGCATGATGACTGCGAAGGAACATGCAGTTGCCCTCGGCAATCTCTCCCCGGCGGCAACTCAAAACCTGCGACGTCAGCACAGCGAGTTCCAGCCGGTCCTACGGATCAACCTTGCCGTCCTCGCAACGGCTCGCGACGTGGCCAATAATATCGTGTCAACCGTCGCCAAAGTGGCGGGTGCCAAGAACGCCGCAGCTCCAACGACGTACGGACGCACTGGATCAGCGCCGAACGGACCGCAGTCTGCTCGCGGAGTTGCAGTCAATCAGTCCCTCTGACCGACAACTTGAGGCAGACTTTACCCGATCGAAGGGCTCCGAAATTTCAGGAGCCCTTTTCAATTTGGTGAAATTAATCATTCAGTTAGAAATCGAATCAAAATCGACTCAAATTGAAATGCCGCGACCTCGCCATTTCTAATCAATCCGTTAACAAAAGATTCATTCCACAGCATTATATTCAACATCGTACGGGTATCAGTTTTCAGCAACCCGGAGGAAAAGATGTTGGATACGGGATTGGCCCGGCCGTCATCGCCGACGTACACGGCGATCACGCCGGCAGCGCGGGCTCCGGAAAAGAACCAGCCCGCAACGAATACGGACTTACCTGCTGAAGAAACGGTAAGACCCTCAACAGAAGCAAACGACGGACGCCGCGCTGCCGACAATCAGCGCAACGAGCAATCGTTGTTCGAGACGGTCTCACCAAAACTTGAACGCCGCAACACCGTCGACCCTGAAAGCAATAGCGTCATCTACACCGCAACGAATACCGACACGGGCGAAGTTGTCCGTCAGGTTCCGAGCGAAACGCTGCGGCGCTTGAGGGCATACACTCAAACCATTGAGACACAAAGCTCGCCGACCAGTTCACAGAGCTTCCAAAAAACCGCCTAGCTCAATCAGCTAGGCGTTTAATGCACCGACACATTACCCCCCCTATTCGCTCGAGACCTTTACTGTTTCTTGAGAAGGCCACGCCTGCGCTCGAAGTAATTCCCTCAAATAAATCAACCGCAAAACCATCGCTCAACTGAAGCTTTAAACTTGATTAACCCAAACAATTAACCAGTTAACCAAATAAATTAATAATAAAAATTTACATACACTTTAGGTTAAATTGTACTAACCAAACAATTTAGCAAACAATACAAGAATAGCCGACAGAGTTACTGCGTCATTCAGGAAGAAT
>JBCCVB010000189.1:0-11560 GCA_039195965.1 Pseudomonadota bacterium | reverse complement strand
TGATGTCGGTTTCTCTGTCCGCAAGGGTGAAATACTCGGATTTGCCGGACTGATGGGCGCGGGGCGGACCGAAGTTGCCCGTGCCATCTTCGGTGCCGATCCCAAGGATACCGGTGTTATCCGGGTTCATGGCCGGGAAGTTTCGATCTCGCGCCCTTCCGACGCCGTGAAGGCGGGGATCGGATATCTGTCTGAAGACCGCAAGCATTTCGGTCTCGCCACCGGGATGAACGTGCGCGACAACATAGCTCTGGCCTCCCTGGACCGGTTTACGAGCTGGGCCGGAGTGCTTGACGACGAGGCCATGCGCAAGACGGCGCAGGACTACATTCGCAAGCTCGGAATTCGTACGCCATCCGACACGCAGGAAGTTCGCCTGCTATCGGGCGGCAACCAGCAAAAAGCGGTCATTGCCAAATGGCTGCTCAGGGATTGCGACATCCTGATCTTCGACGAGCCCACACGCGGGATCGATGTCGGGGCGAAATCGGAAATCTACAAGCTGCTGGAGAGCCTCGCGGCCGAGGGCAAGACCATCATCGTGATCTCATCGGAACTGCCGGAGATCATGCGGCTCAGCCATCGTATCGCCGTGATGTGCGAAGGCAGGCTGACCGGAATTCTGCCGGGCGGCAAAGACACTACTCAGGAAATGATCATGCAACTGGCCACGCAACGTGAAGCGGCCATGCAACCGGATGGGGGGACAGCGTGAGTACTGCGCAGGAAACGAAACCGGTCAATCTGCTGTCGCGATTGATCGATACCGGAGCGCACCAGAAACTTCTGGCATTCGCCTCCCTGGTGGCCTTGCTGATCGGCTTCTCGATCGCATCGCCAAACTTCATGCAAACCTCGAACATGATCGCGATTCTGCAGGCCACCTCGGTCAACGGCGTGTTGGCCGTGGCAGTCACTCTCGTGATCATTACCGGCGGTATCGATCTGTCGGTGGGGACCCTGATGACCTTTTGCGCGGTAATCGCCGGTGTCGTCCTGACCTATGCCGGACTGCCCTTGCTGCTTGGTGTTGTTGCTGCCATTGCTGCCGGAGCTTTCTGCGGGCTGTGCTCCGGAACGTTCGTCGCGAAAATGAAGATCCCGCCTTTCATCGCCACGCTCGGAATGATGTTGATCCTGAAAGGCCTGTCGCTGGTGATCTCGGGAACCCGGCCGATCTATTTCAACGACACACCGGGTTTCGACCAGATTTCGCGCGGCTCGTTGATCGGCGAGATCTTTCCGGCGCTGCCGATCCCCAACGGTGTTCTCATTCTCTTCGTTGTCGCCTTGAGTGTTGCCTACATTCTCGGCCGCACGGTCCTGGGCCGGTACACCTTCGCCCTTGGATCCAACGAGGAAGCCGTGCGCCTTTCAGGCGTCAACACCGATGCCTGGAAAATGGCCATCTATGCGCTGGCCGGCGGCATTTGCGGCATTGCCGGCATCCTGATCGCCTCGCGTCTTAACTCTGCGCAGCCGGCTCTCGGTCTGGGTTACGAGCTTGAGGCCATCGCGGCTGTCGTCATCGGCGGCACGTCGCTGTCGGGTGGACGCGGCACCATTCTCGGCACGCTGATCGGAGCGCTGATCATGGCTGTCCTGACCAACGGATTGCGCGTTCTTTCCGTGGCGCAGGAATGGCAGACCGTCGTGACCGGCGCAATCATCATCCTGGCCGTTTACGCCGACATGGTTCGGCGCAAGCAGGCCAAGTGAGCACAAGCAAGAGGACAATAAAGTCCCGGAATTTTCAGTAACTAGTGAACTTATGTAGAGGAGGAATACTCATGTTTTCACGTCGTTTCATTCTAGGGGCAATCAGCGCCCTGGCGATGACTGTACCTTCTACGGCGACATTCGCCGATGAGATGTACATTCCGCTGGTCTCCAAGGGTTTTCAGCACCAGTTCTGGCAAGCCGTGAAGCTTGGCGCTGAAAAGGCCGCTGATGAAGAGGGTGTCCGCATCACCTTCGAAGGGCCGGACAACGAGACGATGGTCGACCGTCAGATCGACATGCTGGCGGCGGCACTTGCAAACAAGCCTGCGGCTCTTGGTTTCGCCGCGCTCGACAGCCAGGCAGCCATTCCGCTGCTGCGTCAGGCCCAGGAAGCGGGTATTCCGGTCGTAGCTTTCGACAGTGGTGTCGACAGCGACATTCCGATCGCAACCGCAACCACCGACAACGTGGCCGCTGCCGGTCTCGCCGCTGACAAGATGGCGGAAAAAATCGGTGGCAAGGGACAGGTCGCCGTTGTTGCGCACGATCAGACCAGCCGGACCGGTATTGACCGCCGTGATGGTTTCGTGAACCGGATTGCCGAAAAGTACCCGGGCATCGAGATTGTCACCGTTCAGTACGGCCAGGGCGACCACCTCAAGTCCACAGAGGTGACCAAGGCGATCCTGACCGCCAATCCGGATCTGAAGGGGATCTTCGGCACCAACGAAGGGTCTGCAATCGGCGTCGTCAACGGTGTGCAGGAGCTGGGTAAAAAGGACCTGGTGATCATCGGGTACGATTCCGGCAAGGCACAGAAAGAAGCGATCAAGAGCGGCCTGATGGCTGGCGCAATCACTCAGAATCCGGTCGGCATCGGCTATGAAACCGTCAAGGCTGCAGTGGCTGCCACGAAGGGTCAGGAAGTTCCGACACTGATCGACACTGGCTTCTTCTACTATGATGCGTCTAACATCGATGATCCGGAAATCGCTGCAGTCCTCTACGACTGATCGATTCCAGTTAACAACATCGGCCCGGCAGGAAACTGGCGGGCCGGCCTATACCTGAAAGACTTAAGCTCATGAAATTGCTGCGATATGGCCCTTCCGGTTCAGAGAAGCCGGGTTTGCTCGATGATGATGGCCGGGTGCGCGATCTGTCGGGACACGTGACCGACATCTCCGGCGATGCGCTGTTGCCAGAAATGCTTGCCAGGCTTCAGGCGCTGAACCCGTCCGATCTGCCGCTGGTTGACGGCTCGCCGCAAAATGATCTCCGTCTCGGACCGTGCGTCGGCAATGTCGGCAAGTTCATCTGTATCGGCCTGAACTACGCCGACCATGCTGCCGAGGCAGGCATGGATATCCCACCGGAGCCGGTTGTCTTCGGCAAATGGACGTCGGCCATCGTCGGGCCTGATGATGATGTTGAAATTCCGCGCGGCTCCGAAAAGACCGATTGGGAAGTGGAGCTTGGCGTGATCATTGGCAAGGGTGGCCGCTACATTGATGAAGCGGATGCCATGTCGCACGTCGCGGGTTTCTGCGTCATCAACGATGTCTCAGAGCGCGACTTCCAGCTGAACCGTGCAGGCACCTGGGACAAGGGCAAGGGCAACGACACTTTCGGTCCGCTTGGTCCGTGGCTCGTCACGAAAGATGAGGCCGGTGATTACGATCAGCTCGGCATGTGGCTTGAAGTCGATGGCCACCGCTACCAGAACGGCTCGACCGCAACCATGGTCTACAAGGTGCCGCACCTTGTCAGCTATTGCAGCCGCTTCATGAGCCTGCAGCCGGGTGACGTCATTTCGACCGGTACACCTCCCGGCGTCGGCATGGGCCAGAAGCCGCCTGTCTATCTGAAGGGCGGAGAAGTGATGAAACTCGGCATCGACAAACTTGGTGTGCAGACACAGAAAGTGAAAAACGCCGAATAGTTTTTCCTGATTGCGCAGCAAGCAGACCCGTTTCGGTCGCGACGTTTTTGAATTGAGCCCCTGTCGAGACATCGGCTGGGGTTTTTCGTTTGCTTCGTCAAATGCGAAAAAAGAGTATTAATATCAATTAGTTATTGACTTTATCGTGCAAATTTCAAGCTTTGGAAACGATTTGGAAGCTGAAATAAATTTCACAAAAAGAAATTTATACCAAATTTGTTTGACGTTACCATTTGAGCTCCCTTATCCATGAACTCGTTGGGATAAAAACCAGCAATTGAAATATCTTGCAGGGGCTGATTGTCTTTGACAGGCTGTGCTGCAGGACCGGGAGGAGCTGCTCAAGGGAGGAAACTATGGGCGCTTTGAAATTGAAGGGTGTACTGCTATCCGCCGCGCTGTCCACTGCTGTTGTGTCAGCAATGCCGGCACAGGCGGAAGGCCTGAAATGCGAGCCGGGCGAGACCTACATCATGAACGTCATGGTGTCGGGCCATCCCTACTGGGTGCCGGTTTACCAGGGCTTCAAGCAGGCTGCGGAAGCTTTCGGTTGTGAGACCGTTTTCTCCGGCACGCCCGACTACGACATCACCAAGCAGATTGCTTCGTTCGAACAGGACATGGTCAAGCAACCGGCTGGTGTTCTGCTGCACCCGATGCAATCCGATCCGTTCATCGAGCCGATCGACCGTGCGATTGAAAGCGGCACGCAGATCGTGACCTTCGCGGCGGACAGCCCGAAGTCCAAGCGGACCGCCTACATCACTTCGGACAATCTGGCCGAAGCCAAGTTCGCGGCCGAGGAAATCGTCAAGCAGATCGGCGACAGTTCTGAATACGCGGTCCTGGAGAATCCGGGTCAGTCCAACCATGACCTGCGTGTGACGGCCTTGATTGCCTACATGGAAGAGAACTACCCGAACATGAAGCTGGTTGGCCGCCAGGCTACCAACCAGGACAGCAACGCTGCCTACCGGGCAACGGCGTCGATCCTGCAGGCAAATCCGAACCTCGGAGCGCTCTGGATCCCTGAAGCCGGTTCCGCTGAAGGCGCTGTCGCAGCCGTTCTGGAAGCTGAAGCTGATGTTCTCATCATGCATGCGGATGTGACGCCGACGACGCTTGAGCACATCAAGGCTGGCAACATTCACATGGCGCTGAATCCGAACCAGGGCATGCAGGGTTTCATGGGCTTCATGGCGACCTTCCTGGCGGCGCATTCCGACGTGTTCGACCCGTTCAACGACTATAAGGTTTCCGGCTATAACCCGGTTCAGATACCTTACGTCGACAACGGCTTTGCCGTCATCACCAAGGACAATGCCGACAGCTTTGATCTGAATGTCTACATGGAAGGCCGCGATCCGAGCTGACTGTGATCTCGGGACGCTGCGAGCGTCCCCGCAAAACGGGCTGTCTGTTGAGCTGCAAACGTGCAGACAGCCCGGCTTCCCTGGAATTCTAGTGCAAAGTGGCCGTCATGACTGGCGATGTGATCCTCAAGATCTCCAACTTAAGCAAATCGTTCGGGCCTGTCCGTGCGCTCAAGGGCGTCGATTTCGAACTGCGCAAGGGTGAGATCCACGCGATTGCGGGCGAAAACGGAGCCGGCAAGTCGACCCTGATGAATGTCATCGACGGCATTCTCCAGCCTGACGGTGGCGAGATCGTGCTTGACGGTTCACCGGTCAAGATTTCCTCGCCTGCCATGGCGCAGAAAATGGGCATCGGGTTCGTGCATCAGGAAATCGCCTTGTGCCCGGACGTGTCGGTTGCCGAGAACATTTTCATGGCCACCACCAATGCCAGCCGGTCGTGGTTGATGGATTATCGCGCCCTGGAAATGAAGGCAGCTGACGTTCTGGGCCAACTCACAACGATCAATCCGAAGACACTTGTCCGCAACCTGTCGATCTCTCATCAGCAACTGGTCGAGATCGCGAAGGCGCTGACGCTCGATTGCCGGATTCTCATACTGGATGAGCCGACGGCAGCACTCACGGAAAAGGAGGCCCAGGTCCTCTTTGGCATCATGCGCCAGCTTGCGGACCTGGGCATCTCCATCATCTACATCTCCCACCGGATGGTGGAGATATTCGATAATTGCGACCGGGTGTCCGTCTATCGCGATGGCCGCTACATAACCACACGCAATGTCGCGGACATTCAGCCAAATGACGTGGTCAATGCCATGGTCGGCCGGGTCATCGACGACCTCTATCCGAAAAAACAGACCGACGCGGAAAAGTCGGACGAAAAGATCCTCGAAGTCCGCAATCTGACCGACCAAACCCGTTTCAAGGACGTCTCGTTTGATCTTCAAAAAGGCGAGATCCTTGGGATTGCGGGGCTGATCGGTGCCGGACGCAGTGAAATTGTCAAGGGCATCTGCCGGTTGGAGGGAGATGTCTCCGGCGATGTGTCTCTAAACGGCAAGAAGCTTAACATCAGCTCCTACCGGGACAGTATCGCTGAAGGGGTTGTGTATCTGTCCGAAGACAGAAAGGGCGACGGCATCTTTCTCGACATGTCGATTGCCTCGAACGTTTCAGCCTTGAAGCCCGAACGGGTTGCAAATGCCCTGGGGCTGATCGTGAAGCAGAGAGAGGACGACCAGGCAAGGGATCTTGGAAAACGGCTCAATCTGAAATGCGGCTCTCTCTCCGATCCTGTCTCGTCGCTTTCCGGCGGCAATCAGCAGAAGGTGGCGATTGCCAAGATGCTGTCTGTCAGTCCGAAGCTGATTTTTCTGGATGAACCGACACGCGGCGTTGATGTCGGAGCCAAGGCTGAAATTCACCGCATTCTACGAAATCTCGCCAGCAATGGCGTCGGCATTGTCGTGATTTCGTCTGAGTTGCCCGAACTGATCGGTGTCTGCGACCGGGTTCTTGTTGTCCGCGAAGGACAGATAAGCGGCGAAGTGACCGGCGATCAGATGACGGAAGAAAACATCATGCACCTGGCGTCGGTCTGCGATGCCCAGGCAACGATACACTAAGCGTGGGGGAAACCATGGAAGACACCGTCTCCCTGACAGACGAGCCTGCAGCCAAATCTGCCGAGGCCTCATTGATCCGCCGGATCCTGCGCATGCGCGAAACCGGCCTGATCGCAATCATTCTGCTGCTTTTCGTCGTGATGTCCTTTGCATCGCCCTACTTCCTGACCTGGGTGAACATGCGCGCGATGGTCATGGCATTTGCCGTGGAAGGCATCGTGGTTGTTGGCATGACCATTCTCCTGATATCGGGTGGCATTGATCTGTCGGTCGGATCAGTTACGGCCCTTGCCATGGTGATCGCCGGTTGGCTGTTTCTCAATGGTGTCGATCCCTGGGTGGCGTCAGCGATTTCCATTGCTGCCTGTACCGGGATTGGTGCGTTCATGGGTTTCTTCGTCACCCGTGTCGGTCTGCATCATTTCATCGTATCGCTGGCCGTCATGGTGATCGCACGTGGTGCCTGCCTGCTAGGCACAGGCGGAAGACCGCTCGGCCTCTACACCCTGCCGCCAGAGTTCAAATTCATCGGCCAGGGATCCATCGGTCCGATCCCGATTGTGATCCTGCTGTTCATTGTCGTGGTTGTCGCATTCGATTTCATGCTGCGTCGAACCACCATGTTCCGGAAGGTTTTCTACACCGGCAGCAACGAGAAGGCGGCGGCTTACTCCGGCATCCGGACCAAGAAGGTGGTCTTCCTGACAACCACCTTGTGTTCTGCCCTGTGTGGCTTTGCCGGGATCATCTACATGGCGCGTTTCGGTTCTGCCCAACCGACCTTCGGTATCGGCATGGAGCTGAATGTGATCGCGGCCGCCGTAATCGGCGGAGCCAGCCTCAAGGGCGGATCGGGGACGATTTTCGGGGCCATTCTAGGTGCGGTTCTGCTGTCCGTCGTCTCCAGTTCGCTGGCCCTTCTGGATGTTTCTGTCTACTGGCAGGACATCATTCGCGGATCGATCCTGCTCGCGGCAGTCTCAATCGACCATTACCTCGTCAAGAAACGCGCCTGACAAGGCTGGGAAGAGGGTTTTCCATGGCTGACAAGAAGAACGATATCGAGTTGATGCGTCAGATGCATACGGTGCTCGTGCTTCATTTTCTGGAAGGAAAGAAGCAGTCGGAGATTGCCGAGACGCTGAACCTGTCGACCTCCAAGGTCAACCGGCTGATCACGCAAGGCCGGAAGATGGGAATGGTCAAGATCGATATCGAGAACCCGTTCCAGCGTTTGACGGATCTGGAAGAACTTCTGGTGAAGGAAGCGCCGCTCTCACGTGCGCTTGTCACGTCCGCGGTTCCGGGCAGTCCCGGCACGACGCTCAAGCAGGTCGGTCTAGCCGCAGCCAATCATCTGGTCGAGACGATCCGGGATGGCGATGTCATTGCCATTACTGGGGGCAAGGCGGTCAGCGCGGTTGTTCAGAACATCGAAACCGAACGTTCGTTCGACGTGACCGTGGTTCCGCTCACAGGTGGGGTGCAGGGAAAGTTCTATACCGATGTCAATCATCTGGCGACACAACTGGCTGATCGGCTGGGAGGATCGACGATGCTTGTGCACGCACCGCTTTTTGCCGAGAGCCGCGAGCAACGCGACATGCTGATGGAAGTGGCATCGATCAAGCAGGTATTTGACATTGCCCGGCAGGCAAATGTCGCGCTGGTCGGTATCGGTTCCATACAGACACCTGCATCCAGCTACTATGATCTTCACCCGATGCCGGAATCCGATCGCAAGATGCTGGCAGGGACAGGCGTCATCGCCGAGTTTCTGGCGCACCTGATGCGGCAGGATGGAACGGTAGCCGACTACGCGCTCAATTCCCGACTGGTCGCCCTCAGACCCGAGGAGTTGAAACAATGCAAGCGAGTAATCGGCGTTGCCGCCGGTGAGGAAAAGGTCGAGCCGATAAAGGCCGTCCTCAACGGACATCACATGGATTCACTCATTCTGGATGAAGAAACGGCCAGCGCGGTTCTGGCTACAATGGAAGGCGCTCAAAATGTTGCATGAAATGTTGACGCATAAGATCGGCCGATCCGGCATAGACGCGTCCGCGATCGGTCTTGGAACATGGGCGATCGGTGGCTGGATGTGGGGCGGAACCGATGAAAGCCGGTCCATCGAAGCCATCCAGGCGTCAATCGACGAAGGCGTCAGCCTGATCGACACGGCACCTGCCTATGGGCAGGGGCTTGCGGAAGAAATTGTCGGCAAGGCACTGAACGGCCGGCGCGACAAGGTGGTGCTGGCGACCAAATGCGGGCTGGTCTGGCACACGCAAAAGGGCAGTCATTTCTTCGACTATGACGGCAAGCCGGTGCATCGCTATCTCGGTAAAGAAGAGATCGTCTACGAGGTTGAGCAAAGCCTGAAGCGGCTCGGAACGGATTACATCGATCACTACATCACCCACTGGCAGGACCCGACGACTTCGATCGATGAAACGATGGAAGCGCTGGAAAGTCTCAAGTCTCAGGGAAAGATCCGCTCGATTGGCGCCAGCAATACATCTCCGAAAGAATTGAAAACCTATGTCGCGGCAGGCCAACTGGACGCGATCCAGGAAGAATACAGCATGGTCAAGAGGGACATTGAGGTGACCCATGTTCCGTTCTGTCTGAAAAACGGTGTTTCCGTCCTGAGCTATTCGTCTCTGGCGCTTGGTCTGCTTACCGGAAAAATCGGCCCGGACCGGACTTTCAGCGGGGACGATCAGCGCAAAGACAATCCCAGGTTTTCACTTGAAAACCGGCAGAAGGTTGCCCGCCTCATGGAAACGGTTTCCCCGATCGCGGAAACACATGGCGCGACAAATGCACAGGTCGTCATCGCCTGGACGCTGCAACAGCCGGGGATCACTTTTTCTCTTTGCGGCGCGCGCGATCCTGGTCAGGCGGTGGAGAACGCCAAGGCCGGTCGTCTCCGTCTCTCGCAGGCGGACCTTGAAGCCATCAGCAATGCAGCGCAGCGCCATCTGACACAACTCGCGGCCTGACGCACACCGAAAATCTGAACAAAAGGACGCCGTTACCTCGTTTCGGCGAACGGGAAAGCCATGTCCGATCAACGGCAACAGAACTGGGAAAAGCTGCAGGGCGACAGCACCTTCGATGCCGTTGTCGTCGGTGGCGGTATCAACGGTATCGGCGTCTATCGTGAGCTCGCACTTCAGGGATTGCGTGTCCTGCTGGTGGAGCGCAGCGACTTTTGCTCTGGCTGCAGCGCCGCGCCGTCGCGCATGATCCATGGAGGCCTCAGGTATCTGGAGAACGGCGAATTCGACCTGGTTCGGGAATCGCTGAGGGAACGAGATGCGCTTCTGACAAATGCACCTCATCTGGTGCACCCGTTGCCGACGGTCATTCCAATCGGCTCGGTTTTCTCCGGACTGCTGAACTCTGCGGCCGGCTTTTTCGGTCTTGGCGGAAAACCGTCCAGCCGAGGAGCGCTGCCAATCAAGTTGGGCCTATGGCTTTACGATTGGGTGACACGCAGGCGGCGTCTGCTGCCGAAGCACGTTTTCCGCAGTCGGAGCAAGACAAAGTCTCTCTGGCCCAAACTGATGCCCGGGCTGAAATTCTCCGCAACCTACCATGATGCCTGGATAAGCCATCCGGAACGGTTAGGCATCGAGCTTCTACGCGATACCGGCCAGCTTGCGCCATCCTCCATTGCCCTGAACTATGCGGAGCTGCAGCCGGAAGGTGATGGATTTCGTGTGACCTGCGCTAGGACCGGCCAAAGTCATCGGGTTACTGCAAGAATTGTCGTAAACGCGACCGGCGCCTGGCTGGATGAAACGATTGCACGGATCACAGGCGGCAAAAATCCGGAGCGGCTTGTGTCCGGAACGAAGGGTTCGCACCTGATCATCGATCATCCCGAGCTGGAAGCAGCCCTTGCCGGACACATGGCCTATTTCGAAAACTCTGATGGGCGGGTCTGTATCGTGTTTCCATATCTCGGCAAGGTGCTTGCGGGGTCGACCGATATCCGTGTGAACTCGGCTAAAAGAGTGCGCTGTGAACCGGAAGAAGAGCGCTATATCCTCGACTCGTTGCGCCTGGTTTTTCCTGAAATCGAAATTCTGCCGGAAGACATCGTCTTCAGTTATGCAGGGATACGGCCGTTGCCGAAAAGCGATCACGATTTCACCGGACGGATTTCACGCGGACATTTCACCAAGCGGCTGGACGGCCCGGTGCCTCAGCTTTGCATGATCGGCGGCAAGTGGACCACCTTCCGTGCCTTTGCCGAACAGACCGCTGATGAAGTGCTGAAGGAACTTGGAACCGGGCGGCGGATTGAGACACTGGCACTTGCGATTGGTGGCGGCAGAGACTTTCCGGTTGAAACAGATGCGCTGAAGAAACAGCTTCAAGCCGACTTTCAAATCAGTGCGGAACGCGCATCGCATGTGGCGGGGATCTATGGATCCGGAGCACGTGCCGTCCTTGAACACTGCCGATCTTTTGCAACGGATAGACCGCTGGTGGAGGGGATTGGCCAGACCACCGGAGAACTGGCCTTTCTAATGAAAAACGAATTTGTCGAAACGCTGTCGGATCTGGTTCTGCGGCGGACGTCTCTTGCGATCGACGGCAGCCTGTCAATGGACACGCTCGACGCCTTGGTGGACCTGTTCCGAACCGAAGCCGGTCTTACAGCTCAGGTTGCCGACCGACAACGCACCAACCTCATCAACGAACTCAATGATTTTCATGGTGTTTCCCGCGCGATGCTGGAAAGCCGGAACCTGAACTGGAGTAAAGAATGCGCGTTAGCACAAAAGCCCGCATGAACCGCATGTTCACCAATGGCGGTTGTCTGGACGTGGCGATTGATCATGGTGTCTGCAATGAACCGAGCTTCATGGTCGGCCTGG
>JBCCVB010000188.1:0-11656 GCA_039195965.1 Pseudomonadota bacterium | reverse complement strand
CGAGGCGTTCGGATGTGAAGCCGAGCGAGCGCGCTTCCGGTTTCAGCTTGAGGCGAAGCTCGGGCTGACCCGTCAGGAACGTATCGCGTACGTTGGAAACACCTTCGAAGGTCGCTAGCTTTTCACGAACTTCGACGCTGGCCTGTTCGAGCAGCTCCCGGTCTGATCCAATCAGGCGGATCTGAAAGCCACCGCCAAACTCTTCGAAAGCAGAGAATGTCAGATCGGAAACACCCTCCAATGGTCCAACTCGCTGTTTCCAGGCTTCCAGAATGTCATTTGTAGTTAATTCGGGTCGGTCCGCGGACGGAGTGAGCTCCATGTAAAGCTCGGCTGTCGTGGTTCCGCTCACATAGGCAAACAGGTGTTCGACAGGTCCCTCACCCACCGCGTTTTTAAGGGCAGGATCCTCTTTTAGTTCAAGTCCGGCCTTCTCGATGACTTCAACGTTTTCCCTGGTAAGATGCGCGGGAGCCCGCTGATCCATCTTCAGGGAAACCGAAATCACCTGACCCGGCACATTCGGGAAAAAGGTCGACTTGATCTGACCTGTTGCCATCAGGCCGAAGACCAGCGTCGCAACCGCGAAGAACAGAATGAGGACTGCGTACCGATTGCGCAGCGACCATCTCAGCACCGGTGCATAGATCCGGTCTCTGAAGCTCAGCAAGCCACCTTGCGCCACTGACTGAACCTTGCCCCAACCGCGCGAAAGGAAGCCACGGTTCGAAGAGCCGTCCATTGAGATATGCGCCAGGTGAGCCGGCAGGATCAACTTGCTTTCAAGAAGCGAAAACAGCAGCGCAAGAATTACGACGCCGGCAAAGCTCGCCAGAACCTTGCCCAGCGGATTGTCGATCAACAGCATGGGGAAAAATGCCGCGACAGTGGTCAGCACACCGAACACCGTTGCCATGGAAACGCGTTGAACCCCGATTTCGGTCCCCTTCAGCGGGTCGGCGAATTTTTTGCGCTGCTCATGAACGCTCTCCCCAACCACAACCGCATCGTCGACGAGAATTCCCAGGACAATGATGAAACCGAAGGTGGTGATGTCATTGAGCGAGTAGTCGATCCAGCCGGTGGTCGAAACGGCAAGGGCTCCGGCTATGGAAATTGGAATTCCCATAGCCACCCAGAAAGCCAGTTTCACGTTCAGAAAAACTGCCAGCATCAGAGCAACGAGCAACAAGCCCTGCAAAGCAGAGCTGCTCAGAAGCTGCAGCCGGTCGGAGATGTAATCCCGGGAGTTACCCCAGATCGCAATTTCGACGCCATCAGGAAGCCCGCTTCGAGCCTCCTCTACGATAGCTTCAGCCGCATCCGAAACGCGAAGAAGATTGTCTTTCCTCCCGATCAGAACTTCCATACCGACCGAAGGCATCTGGTTGAAACGGGTCTCGATATCCACTTCCTCAAAGCCATCGGTGATGAGCGCAATGTCTCCGAGAAGCGTGGTGGTTCCGTCCGGCCATTGGACAATTGGAATGTCCTGATAATCTCTGAGCGAATAAGCCTGACTGTCCGCTCTTAGCGTGATGTATCCGCCTTCGGTGCGAAGGGTTCCGCCCTGAAAGTAAAGGGACGCTTCCTGAATGCGGGTCATGACGTCGGCAATGGTCAGATCAAGCCGTTCCAGTGTTCCCGGCAGAAACTCAATCGCAATCTCCTGATCCTGAAGCCCCCAGTTGTTGACCCTGGAGATTTCCGGACTTGCAAGCAGGTCTGCACGCAGGCCACGCGCTATGCGTTGCAGCGTTTTCAGGTCCGTTTTTCCAAAGACCTGAACGTAAAGCGCTGGAACATCGAAATTGTTCGCTTCGATCACCGGTCTGCGCGCATCTTTTGGCAGGTCCCAGATGCCGTCGATCTTCAGTCGGACGTTGTCGAGAAGCTTTTGAAGCGCGTAGCCATTCGATTTCTGGATTGCGACCAAGGATATTCCTGGTTCGGAACTGGTGCGGATGGCCTTCACACCCTCCAATCCTTCGACGGCCTTTTCAACTTTGCGCGTAATCTGCTCGTCGACCTGAGCCGTGTAGGCATTCGGCAGTGACGTTGTCACCGTAACGGTGTCGGCCGGAATTTTCGGGAACCCTTCGATCCGGATCGTCATCAGAGACGTCACCCCGACCACCAGAATGAAAATCATCAGCAGGTTGGCTGCGACGGGATTGCGAATGAACCAGTTGGTGAGCCAGGTCATTTGGCTTTCCCCGCTTCAACCGGCGCGATCTGCTGCCCAGGCAGATATGCGCTCATCGGAAGGGGAACGATCCGAAAATCCCTGTCCGGACCATTGTTGTCCGGAGCTTCGACGATGACTTCGCCGTTGTTCCTGAATAGCGCTGCCGCTTCGAAACGCTGAAGTCGGTCATTGTCGTCCACATACCAGACGAAACCGTTTTGCGTGAGAGCGCTTTCCGGGATCTGCAGCGTGGAACTGATCGACCGGCCGGGCAAGGCAACGCGCACGAATTGCCCCGGCAGGACTGCCGCTTCATCTGAGTTCTCCACTTCCAGAAAGAGCTGATACCGACGCGACTTCGGCTCAAGAAATCCTCCGCCACGTTTTACATGGGCCTCTCCGATCGGCTCACCCGCTTCGCTGAACAGGAGTGCCTGAGCTTCATCCCAATTGTCGGCAAGCAATCTCCACTGCTTGGCAGACAGCGACACTCTGATGTCCAGTTGGCTGTCGTCAAGCAGCGAGAACAGAACGTCTCCCTCATTGACGGATTGCCCCGGACTGACGGATCTCTTGGTAATGATTGCGTCGAACGGCGCACGGATGGTGGTTGAACGCAGATCGAATTCCGCGGCTCCGACGCGCGCCTTTGCGGCTGCAACGCTTTGCTCGGCAACACGGACTTCCGGCAGATGAATGGCCAGTTCCGGCGGTTCAATATTCGGATTGACCGCGCGCCAGTCCTTCAATGCGATGTCGCGCTTCTTTTCTCTCTGAAGAAGTTCGAACTCAGCCGTTTTCAACGTGGATCGGGCTTCTTCCAGATTTGCAAGATAAGGCGCATCTTCAAGGGTCAGAAGAACCGTGTCCTTTGCCACACGAAAACCACCGAGCGCAGTCGGCGCAACCTGGTCTGCAACACCGGAAACCCGTGAGCGAAGCTCCACCTGCCAGCGGGGGGTGACTTCAGCAAAGACCGAAACAACGCCTGCATGATCTCCAACTTCGGCAGCCACGTAGCTCACAGGGCGCAAGGTTGCTGCCGAGGCATCCTGATTGACCTCGGCCGTGTCTTCCAGCGTGCTCACGTAAAGGGCGACACCGGCAAGTATCACCAGGGCCAGCGCGATCCACAGCGCTTTTCTCATATTCAATTCTCCAGGTGACCGGTAGCTTTGTAGCTTCCGGACTTAAAGAGGGGCTGCCAGTCGATGTAAGCCTTACCAGCAGGCTTCCTTGAAGGTCTTGACTTTATGCCAGGTCATGACTTCGAGAGGCTTTCCGTTTTTGCCGATTGTGTGCAGCGACAGAGCGGAACCTTTTATCGAGGCCTGCAGGTCGTAGACCTTTTCTGTTTCCGGGTCGAGGATTTTACCCCGCTCCCAGCGTTTGCCCTCAAGTGCCCACTCCAGATTCCAAAGGACCGGCAATCCGCACAATTGCGATTTGTAGCGCGCAAGTTCCGCGTCGCTCGCAGCCCCCGGAAGCCCTGCAATAATGCCGCACAGCTTCGAACTGCCCTGTTCGCACGCTCCCAGCGCCACGACGATGGTCTTGTCCGAGGTCAGCCAAAACCCTTCGGGCGGCGATTTCGCGCTGGCCGGTTGCGTTGTGAACAGGTTCATCGCTGCGAATACGGCAGCCCCGACACCAAGACCCTTACCGGTGACGTTAAACATCCATAACTCCGCTGTGCTGAGAATTGATTCTTGTGGTGATTTCGCTCAACCGCGACCAGCTCTGCAACGCAATAGGCAGCAGCAATGCTGCTTCCACATATTCCCACGAGTAGCTCGCGATCGAGAAAATCTGTCCTGCGGTCACCCCCTCGATGGCTGCCCCTTGGAACAGGTTGAACGCAATGAAGCCGATCTGCAGAAGAAAGATCCCTCCATAAAGCACTGCTTCGGTGTCCGAGATTGCAACCTCATGACGCCGTAGAGCACGCAAATGGCGGAACACACCCAGGCGCTTTCCGGCCGACAACAGGTCGACTTGCTGTTCGCGCTGCTCGTTAAGCCGCGCGTTGAAGGCGTAAAACCGACTGTGAAAACAGGCATATACCAGGATCATCCCAACAACGACGATCGCAGAAGATATCCCGAGCCTGAGGTCGAAATAGATCAGGATACCGAAACTGACGACAATCTGAATGATCGCGGTGATCAGCTCCGGCGTGTCGTGCTCCAGAAAGTCCACCAGTTCCCGAGACATGTCGATCCGGGCACTGCGCTTTGAAACGGGAAGATCTGACGTTCTTCTTTGAAGTTCGGAACCAAGGCGGAGCCGAATGGTGCCATATGCCCGCGTGTCGTATACCCTTCGTCCAACAGCAACGAGCCCGAGACACGCAAGAATGCCGACCATCCAGAAGAGTTCAGACACCCTGCCCGCCAGGAGCCCGTCGATGGTCATGCCGATCAGCAGTGGAATGAAGGCAATCAGAGTGTTTTCCACCAGAACGATGCCCCAGGTGAGCGCAATCCGCTGCCGGAATGTTCGCAGAATATAGGGAAGGTCGATTTTAAACTGCATCTTCTACACTTCTCGAAAAGTGGTTTCTGGTACCGCTGAACCAGGATCTGATAGCTTTGAAGCCGCGCGTTGGTTGCTGTCGAAGTTTGAGGGTTCGAATGACCGGAAATTAATTTGAGCGAACGATCGTTCACCGCATATAGGTGAAAAATTCAAAATTGCCAATGGGCAAGGTGAGAAATCTGAATGAATGAGAAACTGTCACGTGCGGAAACCGCAGACGCTCGCCGGAAACACATCGTGGAAACCGCTGCAATCTGCTTTATCGAGCAGGGATTCCACCAAACCGGAATTCGTGACATCGCCAAACGTGCAGGCGTTTCGCTTGGCAATATTTACAATCACTTCGATGGCAAGACGGAGCTGATTGCAGAAATTGCAACACTCGAAGCCGACGAGCTGGCAGAGCTTCAGGAGCAACTGAACCAGACAGAAGATCCGCTGGCTGCATTGGAGGCATTCGTCACCAATTATCTGGCGCTTTGCAGTCAGCCGGCATATGCGGCGCTGACCATCGAAATCATTGCCGAGGCCGTACGCAATCCGAAAATCGTCGGGGGCTTTCTGGAAAACAGGGAAAGCCTCATTGCAACCCTAGCAGGACGGGTTGTTGCATCGCGAAGCGGTACCACCGCCGAGACCGCAATTCCGGAGCGCGATTGCGCCGAATTCACACTCGACTTGATTGAAGGACTGGCCATGCGCGCCGTTTTTGCCGGCCGCAAGCCGAGCAAGAAGGAACTGGCTTCTCTGAAGCAGGCGGTTAAACAGTTGCTTTAAGCAAGTATTTCCTTTCACTCGACTTTCTCCGGATCAATCCCTAAATCGAAGAGGAATATTCTTTTCGATGCATGTATGTTTCCAATGATTTTCCGGAACCTTTCAAGTCAATGCCTACCATCTACCAGCTCAAATCCAGATTTCAGGACCTGCTTCGCCCCATCTGCAACAAGCTTGCGGCAAACGGTGTCACGGCCAACCAGGTAACAGTAGCAGCTCTGGTTCTGTCCTTACTGGAGGGGCTTGCCTTATGGCTGGCTCCCGGCGCTGCAGTCCCCTTGTTGCTTCTGCCGCTGATACTGTTCGTTCGCATGGGCTTGAATGCCATTGACGGAATGCTGGCACGCGAACACGACCAGAAATCTCACCTTGGTGCTGTTCTGAACGAACTTGGCGACGTGCTGTCTGACGCTGCTCTCTATCTCCCCTTCGCCGCCCTGTCCTTCGTTTCGGGCGAGCTGGTAGTGGGGCTGGTTGTTCTTGCGATCATCGGCGAAATGACCGGAGTAATCGGAGTGCAGATCGGAGCCAGTCGCCGCTATGACGGCCCCTTCGGCAAAAGCGACCGCGCAGCTCTCTTCGGCCTTTGCGGTTTTCTGATGGGCCTCGGATTCACGAACATGCTGTTTTACCAGGTCCTGTTTGCCATAGGACTTGTGCTGTCGGGAGTGACGATTTTCAACCGCGCGCGCAACGCCCTGAAGGAGCTCGATACGCAATGACGCTTCACGCTATCCACTGGGCACTGATCGGCATCTGGTCACTGCTCGCAGCCGCCAGCGTCATCGTTTACGTGCTTTCCAAACGTTCGAAAAAGCCGATGACGGAACTCGTGCAGCGCACCCAGAGCTGGTGGGTAATGGTCGCAATTTTCACCATTGCCTTTCTGGTCAGCCACACGATCTCGATCATCGTTTTCGCCCTCATAAGCTTCCTGGCGCTGAAGGAGTACTTTTCGATGATCCCGACACGCCGCGCGGATCGGCGTGTTCTCTTCTGGGCCTATCTATCGATCCCGATACAGTATTTCTGGGTCTATGACAGCTACTACGGCATGTTCGCGGTTTTCATTCCGGTTTACATGTTCCTCTTTCTGCCTTTCGCCAGCCTGCTGTCACAGCAGACCGATGGATTTCTGCGTTCCGTCGGCACGCTGAACTGGGGCTTGATGCTATGCGTGTTTTCCATCAGCCACGCCGCATTTCTGCTGATCCTTCCGCCAACACCCGGCAACGAAGCTGGCGGTGCGGGACTGCTGTTGTTCCTGATTTTCCTGACACAGTTCAATGATGTTGCCCAATACACCTGGGGCAAGCTTTTCGGACGCCGCAAGATCATACCGGGCGTCAGCCCCAACAAGACCTGGGAGGGTTTTCTGGGCGGGGTCACCACCACGTTCGTACTCGCACTGCTGATCGCACCGTTGGTAACTCCGCTCGATCTGCCGCGTGCAGCAACTGCGGGCCTGATCATAGCCGTTGCCGGATTTGTCGGTGACGTGACCGTATCGGCACTGAAGCGTGACCTTGGCGTCAAGGATACAGGCAGCCTCATCCCCGGGCATGGCGGAATTCTGGACCGGATCGATAGCCTGACGTTTACCGCGCCGCTGTTCTTTCACTTCATGCGCTACTTCTACTACTGAGGTGATCCGAGATGCGAGAACACGTAACTCCAAGTTTCTACAGCGCTTTCTTGAGCAACGAGTATTCACCTTGCCCCGCCAACATAGGAACGTTGACAGGAGCACATCTGTCGTCACCTTCAGATGCCCTGACGGCTCAGTTTAGGGAAGTGAGCTGATTGATGCTGCAGAAGGCGTTCTACATATTCGTCAAGACCGCTGTGCTGTTCCTCTTGGGCCTGAACGTGCGGCGGAAGGATTTGCTGCCCTCCGATGGACCGGCCATTATCGTTGCCAATCACAACAGCCACCTGGACACTATGGTGCTGATGGCCCTCATGCCACTTTCCAAACTCAAGCGCATAAAGCCGGTTGCTGCCGCCGATTACTTCTTCTCCTCGCCGAAAAACGCATGGCTGTCGGAGCATGTGCTGGGCATCATTCCGGTGGAACGCGGTGGTACCGACAGGTCCGTGGATCCGCTTCAAGGATGCTACAGGGCTTTGGAAGATGGCAATGTCCTGATCCTGTTTCCCGAAGGCTCCCGTGGCGAACCGGAGCAGATGACCGATCTTAAGAAAGGAATATCTTTCCTCGCCGAGCGTTTTCCGAACGCACCCGTCGTACCGGTATTCACCCATGGGCTAGGCAAGGCCTTGCCGAAAGGTTCGTTTCTGCTCGTTCCTTTCTTTTGCGATATTTTCGTCGGAGAACCAATCACTTGGAAGGGAAACCGGATTCAGTTCATGAACAGCTTGAAGGACCGTTTCGCCCAGCTTTCGACGGAAAAGAATTTTGCGCCCTGGGAGTAGGTTTCTGGCCGCGCTCTGGGGCTTTGCAGAGGCGACCCTGTTCTTCATCGTTCCTGATGTCCTGCTAACAAGCCTTGCCCTCCATTCCTTGAAAAAGGCCCTATGGGCTTGTCTCGTTGCCTCCATCGCGGCGGCACTCGGCGGCATGCTGGTTTGGCTCAGCACCACCTGGTTTCCAGATCAGACGCGTATGGTGCTGTTACATGTACCCGGAATATCAGATGAGACATTCGCCCGCGTTGGACAGCTGGTGCAGAGCGGGTTCTACATCGGCATGCTGCAAGGTGCATTTTCCGGAGTTCCCTACAAGATATTTGCCTTTACCGCCGGCGAGACAGGCATCAATCCCTTTGTGCTTTTCCTGCTGACACCGTTGGCCCGGCTGCCCCGGTTTCTATTGTTGGCTTGTTTGGCGTGGGGACTTTCCGCATTTATCGGAAACAGACTGTCAGCCACCGCAAAGCTGACAATCAGCCTTGCCTTTTGGGCTGTGTTCTACGTGTTCTACTTCTCAGTCGTGGGATGGTGACTTCGACCCGAAGCCAGCCCTACAGCCTCGCTGCGATTGCATGGACAGCATCGGACTGTCAGCCATCCATGCATCACTTCAGGGCTTCGCAGCTATTCGGCAGCCGTTTCTTCGGCTTCCGGTCCGGCCTCATCATCTTTGGCTTCTTCTTCAGCCTGTTCAGCAGCCGGTTTCTGGACGTCGAACTTCACGCCGAACGCTCCTTCCGGCCAGTCTGCCGTCACTGTATCTCCGGTTCCGATGTCTCCCTTGAGGATTTCTTCCGACAAGCGTGCTTCCACAAGGGTCCGGATTTGCCTGCGCAGTTCGCGCGCACCGAACTCTGGTAAATAGCCTTCAGCGGCAACATGGTCGACCAAGCCTTCGGAAAAGCCGAGCGTAATCCCCTGCCCGCGCGCGGCCTGCGCAACCCCTTCCAGCCGCAACTTGACGATTTCCCGAATGTTGTCCTTCGACAGCGAATGGAAAACGATGATTTCATCCAATCGGTTCAGGAGCTCCGGACGGAAATAGTGACGAAGCTTGTCCATAACGCCATGTTTCAGGTCGTCGTACTTGGTCGCCGGATTTGCCGCCAGCTTTTCCTGGATCACTTCCGCGCCGACATTTGAAGTCGCGATGATGATCGTGTTGGAAAAATCGATCATCCGTCCCTTGCCATCCGTCAAGCGGCCGTCATCAAAAACCTGCAGCATGACGTTGTGCACTTCAGGGTGAGCTTTCTCGATCTCATCGAGCAACACCACGGAATAAGGGCGGCGGCGCACCCGTTCGGTCAGCTGACCACCTTCGTCATATCCGACATAACCGGGAGGAGCACCGATGAGACGTGCAACAGTGTGCCTTTCCATATATTCAGACATGTCGAGCCGGATCATGGCGTTTTCATCACCATAGACGATCGCCGCAAGTGCCTTGGCCAACTCGGTCTTGCCGACGCCGGTCGGCCCTAGAAACAGCATGGTCGCCACCGGACGCCCGCTTGCCTGAAGACCGGAACGTGCCAGCCGGACCGCCAGGCTGACAGCTTTCACCGCTTCGTCCTGACCGATCACCCGCTCATGCAGGAGATCTTCCAGCTTGAGCAGTTTGTCCCGTTCTTCCTCTGTCAGTTCGGAAACCGGAATGCCGGTCAACGAGGCGACCACTTCTGCAACATGCGCCAGCTGAACGACAGGCGTCTCACCACCGATGGAGGTTTTCCAGGTGTCCTCCTGTTCAGAAATCTCGTCCCGCAGAGCGTCGATCTGTTCATCCAGTTCCTGCGCTCGATCATAATCCTTGTTGGCTTTGGCGGACTCATGCTCGCGCTCCAGTTTCAGGAGTTCCTCGTCCTTCTCGAGCAAATCCTGAGGGCGCGCGGTGGCTCCGATGCGAACACGAGCGGCAGCCGTGTCCATGAGGTCGATGGCCTTGTCCGGCAGGAAGCGGCTGGTGATGTACCGGCTTGAGAGATCGACAGCCGCCGAAATCGCCTCGTCCGTGATTGTCACCTGATGATGTGCTTCATATTTGTCCCGAAGTCCTTGCAGGATCATCACCGTTTGCTCGGTGGTCGGCTCCGGAACAAGCACTGGCTGGAAGCGGCGTTCGAGCGCGGCATCCTTTTCGATATGCTTTTGATATTCGTTCAGCGTGGTCGCGCCGATCAGATTGAGGTCACCACGTGCCATGGGCGGCTTGATCACGTTGGCAACATCAAGGCCACCCTCACCGCCGCCCTGCCCGGCTCCCATGATGGTGTGTAACTCATCGATGAAGACGATAACGCTTTCCTTGTTGGCCGTGACTTCGTCGATGACTTCCTTGAGCCGCTCCTCGAATTCACCCCGGTACTTGGACCCGGCCACCATGGAATTGATGTTGAGTTCTACCAGCCGTTTTCCGCGCAATTGTTCCGGCACGTCATCGTTGACGATACGTTGTGCGAGCCCTTCGATAATCGCGGTCTTGCCCACGCCGGGTTCCCCGATCAGGACCGGATTGTTCTTTGTACGGCGTGCAAGCACCTCGATGGCCGATCCGATTTCCTTCGATCTGCCGATCACCGGATCAAGGTCTCCTCTGCCAGCCGCTTCGGTAAGATCCCGGGAAAATTCATCCAGCTTCGGTGTTTCGGACTGAGGCTTCAAACCGCCTTCCGGTCCGGTCCCGACAACCTTCGCCGCTTTCTGGCGCAACGCTTCGGGGGTCAGGCCATAGGTCTTGAGAACCTGGTTCGCCCGCCCTTCGTCGATATCCATGAGCCCGAGGAACATATGCACCGGGCCGATATACGTGTTGCCGAACTCGCGGGAGATACGGAACGCCGACTGCAAGGCCGCCTTGACGCGTGGCGAGACCGTCATCGACTTTTCGCCGTCCTCTTCCTCGGTCTTCTTCTCCTTATCTTTGAAGAAGTTGTGCTCGATGTGTTGCTTCAAGTCGGATGCATTCAGCTTGAAACGTCGAAGAATATCCTTGACCGAAGGCGTGTTTGCCAAAACGTAGAGCAGATGTTCCGTATCGATGACGGAACCACCTTGCTCATCCACGATCTGGGCAGCGGCCTGCAGTGCCTCGCGAGCCTCGTCGGTCAGATAACTCTCCAGGTCGACCGCTTCGCGATCACCGAAACCGACGCCGTCACTCCCCCCGGCGTCCCGCGCCGCCATGGCACGTGCAAGGTCCGAAAGGCCATCGGGATCCGATCCGAACATCTGGTCTCCAAAGAGGAGGTCCATGGGCGAGGTCGATTGTCGGCGCATCGCGAGCTGCTCGTAATGTTCCTGGCACAGCTCAACAACACTCCGGCGTCCGCCCCGGCGAACCTGCGCGCGGTATTCCGCACGTTTGCCGCACACATCGCAATATCCCTGTGCCATGCCACTCTCCTCAAATTCCTGATCCCGTTGGGGATCCAACGCAGCATTCCAACGGTTCCTATTGGAATACCCTCTCTTCCAATGAATGAAGGTTAGGGAAAATGATTGGCAAAGGGAAGGCAGTTTCGACGACCCATACGCGCAAGTGCCTAAGGTCATTCAACCCAAAAGAGAGTTGCAAACCGGATCCGGTTTGCGCATGGGCAACCCGTTGATGAGCGAATGAAGCCGCCGGCAGCCAGTCCCGGATTGCTTGGATCAAGCCAGACCCCGACACCTTGTACCGGTTAGCGCCGAGTAGCTCATGCCTTCACGGGATACCTG
>JBCCVB010000187.1:0-11940 GCA_039195965.1 Pseudomonadota bacterium | reverse complement strand
CTTTTCGCGCGATCCGGTTGTGTTTTTGCTCGTCTGTAACACCTTTTGGCTTCCTCAGAAGCCATCCAGCGCACAGCATGCAAATGTGCCTGTTGTATTTTGACGGGCAAAGAGTCAAGTAGGAAGCGGGTGTGTCATTTTCAGGGAAGGACGGAAATTGGACGGTGGAAAGATTCTGGTTCAGCTCCTGAAAATCGTCTGCGGCTTCATTTGTGCGCTCATAGCATCGGGATTGTTCCTTGCCTGGGGCTTTTTCCGGGCGGCGCATCCGAGTGAAGACCCGGTCGCTTTCGCGACCATGGTTGGAACGGGTCTTGTCGGCGCAAGCGTTGTCGGCGCGGCAGCCTTTATTCCGGCTGCGGTCCTGATCACGGTCGCGGAATTGGCCCGGCTGCGCGGTGTCATTTTTCACGTAGCGGCCGGAGGCGGTATTGCATTCCTGCTGTGGACGCTCGGCGCGGAAGCTCAAGTGGAAGGTGTCCGGCCTGGCAGCTCCGTGGCACTCGCCGCGGGTTTTCTCGCAGGCTTCGTGTATTGGCTTCTTGCCGGCCGTACGTCAGGCTGCTGGCTAGGCAATTCGAAGCCGGACCTGTCTAAAGCGGATTGATGCGGCGGACCTGCGTCAGTCGAGTTCGCCTTCCTCGAGTGCATCCCGAGCGGCCTGATAGTGATCTTCCCGCATGTGACTGCGGATCATGGCAATGGCAGCCATGAGAACCGTGGCATCATCTCCGAAACCCACACCGATCAGAAAATCGGGAATCGTGTCGAGGGGTAGTACGAAATAGGCAAGCGCGGCAAGCAAGGTCGCACGCACTTTGGTCGGCGTTGCCGGATCAAGCGCGCAGAAATATCCGGCGAAGACGTCTTCCATGAAGGGAATTTGCCGGGCTGCCTTTCGGGCTGTTCCAAGCAGTTTCTGCCTGATCGTCTGCCTTTGCTCTTCCTCCGGGCCGAGGATTTCAGGATCAAATCCGAGATCTTCGAAAGTCGTGTTCATGAAAGCCTTCCCACCTGCTGCATCCAATAAAGATAGGTTTTGCCGCACAAGTCTTCAACTTTGCCGGTTTTTCAGGCCGCTGGTGCCCTCAAGGCTTGTCTTCATACGCACGGCCCTAGTTTCTTTGAAGTTACAAACTTGAAAGTAGAGCAACATGTCATTGTGAGGGAGAAAGTCATGAGGTTCGGCAAGTTTACAATAGGTGCGCTTGCACTGGCCGGTTTCGCCACGGTTTCCGTTGCCGGTGAAACCCCGGCTCCGGAGGGAGCGGAACTCTATTTCATCAACATCAAGGACGGGGACACCGTCAGCAGTCCGGTCACCATTCAATTCGGTTTGAAGGGAATGGGCGTTGCTCCATCTGGAACTGAAAAGGAAAATACCGGCCATCATCATCTCATAATCAACGAGGCGATTGAGGGCGAGGAACTCAACGAACCGATTCCGGCAGACGAACAGCACGTTCATTTCGGTGGCGGCCAGACGGAAACAACAATCGACCTGCCACCTGGAACGCATGAACTTCAGCTTGTGCTCGGAGACTGGACCCATATTCCGCATAATCCGCCGGTCATGTCCGATAGGATCACGATAACGGTCGAGTGAGCCGGAACGTCCGATCAGCTTCTGAACAGTTGTTGGAGGAGGGCGGCGATGCCGCCCCCTCAGGTTCAGGCGTTTCCGCGTGTTTCCAGAAGACGGCGGGCGATGACTTGCGCCTGGATCTCGGCTGCACCTTCAAAGATGTTGAGGATGCGAGCGTCGCACAGAACGCGGGAAATAGCGTATTCCTGCGCAAAGCCGTTGCCGCCGTGGATCTGCAGCGCATTGTCAGCCGCTGCCCACGCAACTCGTGCTCCCAGAAGCTTCGCCATCCCGGCTTCAAGGTCGCAGCGTTTGCCGGAATCCTTCTGCCATGATGAGAAGTAAGTGAGCTGCCGGGCAATCATGAGCTCGGCGGTCATCATGGCCAATTTGTCCGAAACGCGCGGGAAATTGACAAGAGCCTTGCCGAACTGAATGCGTTCTTCAGCGTAGCGCAAACCGAGATCCAGTGCAGATTGAGCGACACCAAGCGCGCGGGCGGCTGTCTGAATTCGAGCGCCTTCAAAAGTTTGCATCAACTGCTTGAAGCCTTCGCCTTCAACCTGACCCAGAAGGTTGTCGGCCTTTACCTCGAACCCATCGAAGGCGATTTCATACTCCTTCATGCCGCGATAACCGATCACTTCGATCTCGCCGCCGCTCATACCTTCAGCGGGGAAGGGTTCCTCGTCCGTGCCGCGCGGTTTTTCGGCGATGAACATGGATAAGCCCTTGTACCCGGGCTCGTCCGGATTGGTGCGGGCGAGCAGGGTCATGATATCGGCACGCACCGGATGGGTAATCCATGTCTTGTTGCCGGAGACTTTCCAGGTGTCGCCGTCCCTGACCGCACGGGTCCTCAGCGAGGCCAGGTCGGATCCCGTATTGGGCTCCGTGAAGACCGCTGTCGGGAGAATTTCACCGGAAGCAATCTTTGGAAGCCACTGTTCTTTCTGCTCGTCCGTGCCGCCACACAGGATCAGTTCGGCAGCAATTTCCGAACGCGTGCCGAGGGAGCCGACGCCGATATAGGCACGCGACAGTTCCTCGGACACCACGCACATTGCCTCCTTGCCGAGGCCGAGGCCGCCATATTCTTCCGGGATGGTGAGGCCGAAGACGCCGAGCTCCGACATCTGGCTGATGACGTCGAGCGGGATGTACTCGTTCTTGAGGTGCCATTCGTGCGCATTTGGCACGACGGTGTCTTCCGCGAAACGGCGCATTTCGTTGCGGATCTGCTCCATCGTGTCGTCGAGCCCCGGATCGCCGAACGTCGAATGCCCAGCCTGATCACGGATGAGGCGGGTGATCTCGCTACGAATGTCAGCGGAGTTGCCGTTGTCGATCAGGGCATCGATTTCCGCCGTTCGGAACGTTCCGGCTTCTTCACCGGAAATGCCGAGATCGGACAGGCGGACAATCTCACCCTGGTTCATGGGAATGCCGCCGAAAACCTGCGCAAGAAATTCAGAGAATCCAAGCTGAACAATCCTGTCTTCCAGAGCCCTATAACGCCCTTCACCGGCAAGCCGTCGGGCATAGGCATCAAGCTGTCGAAGTGATTCGACATAGGTTGCCAGCCAGGCAAGGCCGTGTGTCGCCCGTTGCTCTTCTTCCATGCGGCGTGAAGAGATCCGCCCGTCGTCCGTGACAAGCGCTCGCACTCGCTGCGCTGCAAGATCAAGCAGGCGGTCAAGCGTTGCAACGGCTCTTTCCGTTCGATCGGTGAGGCTATCCGGCGTGTTTGCTGCCGTCATAGCTGCAGTGGACATAGGCGATCTCCGTATTCATTTGTTGCGCAAATGCGCTTGTTGTTGAAGCTATGTTGCGTCGCACACCGTCATTTGTCGAGCGGGAATTTGTTCACCTTTTGGAGGGGGCAGTTTTCAGAAGTCACCACTTGACGGGAACAAGCTGCAAAGGCCACATCAGTTTATGAGTTTGCGCCAGACATTTGTGGTCACATATGCCGTCCTGAAAGACGCCATCGGACACTTCACCCGGGATGACGGTTTTGCAATGGCCAGCCATGTGGCGCTGTCCGGGCTTCTGGCAATATTCCCACTACTGATCTTCATTGCATCTCTAGCGGGTTTTTTCGGGTTCAACGATGCGGCCGATACTGCTTCCGATCTGCTTTTTGACGCCTGGCCGGAAAGCGTTGCGGCTCCTGTTGTGCGCGAGATTCACAACGTGTTGACGGTCCGCCGTGGAGACCTCCTGACATTCGGTGCGGTTGCAGCGTTGTGGTTTTCCTCCAACGGCGTGGAAGCTTTGCGCACTGCGCTCAACCGGGCATATCGGCAACAGGAACCCCGATCGATTATATTTCTTCGCCTGCAGTCGCTCGGGCTGGTGCTTCTCGGGGCGGCTATCCTGCTGACATATACGTTCCTGGTGGTTCTGGCGCCTCTGGCGATCGAAACACTGAAATCCTATGTGCCGAAGGTCGAACCCTTTCTGCTTTCCATCAACGTTGCGCGATACACGCTTGCCGGTTCTCTGCTGGTCATCGGGCTGTTCATCACCCATTGGCTGCTGCCGGCCGGCCGGCGATCGTTCCAGGACCTTTGGCCGGGTGTGCTTGCAACTCTGATCATGTGGATCATTGCCGGCAGCGCGTTCGGTGCGTACCTGGCGAGTTTCGCCAACTATGTATCCACCTATGGCGGTCTGGCGGGTATCATGACCGCGCTGATCTTCCTCTACATCTGCGCCCTGGTGTTCATCCTTGGTGGCGAGCTGAACGCCGCGATATCCCGCCAGCGCCGATATTGGGAACGTCAGAAGAGCAAGCGCGACCCGTCGCCTGCCATTCAGGCCTGAAGGCGCCGACTTCGGGCTTTGCCCGCAGATCCACGAATTGTCAGGACAGCGCTGATGACCAGAACCATTCCAGCGATCTGAACAAACGACAGGGTTTCCTCAAAAAGAAAGTAACTCTCGATCGCAGTCGCCACCGGCACCAGGTAAAACAGGCTTGCAACCTGGGAAACCGCGCCTTCGCGGATCAGTAGCATCAAGAGCAGGATCGCTCCGACCGACAATGCCAGAACCAGCCAGACCATTGCGAAAATGAGCTCGCCTGACCAGGTGATCTGCCAGGTTTCGAACAGGCTGAAGGGAACCGTCACCAACAGCGCCCCGACATATTGCCAGGTCGTTGCCGCCAGCAGATCAATGTTCTGCGCAAATCGCTTCTGGTAGACGGTGCCGAAACTGATACCGACCACTGCAACGAAAGCTGCTGCAATCGTTGCCGGAGTGATCCCTGTTCCGCTCAGGTCGAATTTCGGTCCCAGCACCAGAACGAGGCCGGTTGCCCCGATGGCCATGCTGATCCAGTGCTTTCGTGAAACAGATTCCCTCAGCAGCAGAACAGCCATGAACGCAGTCAGAACCGGCTGCAGGCCAACGATGATCGATGACGCACCTGCGGGCATGCCCTGTTTGATCGCCCAGAAGACACCACCGAGGTAAATACCGTGCACCAACATGCCGATCACAACACAATGCAGGATTGCGCTCGGCGACGTTGGCCACTTTCTTGTCAGCAGCAACGCAAGCACAAACAGGATCGGCAATACCAAGATGAATCGTATTGTCAAAAATGCCCAGGGCTCAATGTATGGCGCACCCAGTTTGGAGCCGACAAAGCCGGTGGACCACAACAAGACAAAAATAATCGGTGCGGCTTTGGTGAGAAAATTCAACTGCGGCCTCAATGGGAAAGCGCACTTCTGCAGGACTGCAGGTAGCTACGGTTTGGCAATTTATACGCTCGTTAACCGTAAATTGGCATTTCTAGCCAAGTCTAAATTCGGTGTTGGAGCTATAGGGGACATACGCCGGTGGCCTTCGGATCGCAATCACCTTTTCAGATCTTGTCGAAATTGTCAGTCAAGGTAAGAGTTCTCGCGTTGAGCATGTTTACGATTGTCGGCTTGCTGGCAATCGGTGGGGTCTTTTTCTGGAGCCAGAGTGAATTGAATTCCGCTTTTGCCCGGATGGGAGACAGTTCAATGCTTGCGGAGAAAGTCGCAAGCCTGTCGGAGACCGCAGCGACATTGCGTGCCGTCGAGAAGCGCTATTTGAGCGCGCCTTCTTCTGAAAGCTTCAATACGTTTGGCGAAAAGCTCGTGGAAGCGAACGAAGTCCTCGCAACTGTTGCGGCCAACCCTTCCGCGGCGGCCTATCCGGCAGAAATTGCGGACGTGAAAGATACGCTTGAAGGGACGCAGGGCGCTTTCGAGATGCTGGACAGTGTCCAGCAGAAGATCGGCTACGACGCGTCTCAGGGATATCTTGCGGTTCTCAACGAAAAGACAGGAGCCGTAAAGCATCGGCTGCAGGAGGAAATGAAGTTCGGCGGCGGTCCGGACTTTGAGAAACTTGCCCGCGCCATTCTCGCCGTTCAGTTGGCGGAAAAAGAATTCACGATGAATAACACCCCCGTCGCTGTGGAAGCATTCGAAACGCAATTCATGGCGTTCGAAAAACTGCTGAAGAAAGTCTATATCTCCGACTCGATCAAAAAAGAGCTGGCCGACAACATGGCGGTCTACAAGACGACGTTCGACGAATATGTCGTTGCTTCGGCGGAGAAGGTCGACAATGTCGTGTTGCTTGAAACCCTGTTCGAGCTCGTGCCTCCACATATCGCATCGCTGAGCGCAGCTGCGGCAGATATCCAGAAAGAAGCAGCGTCCCAGTTGGGAACAGCAAGGTCGATCGCGGCCTTTGCTATCGGTGGAACGATTGTCGGACTTCTTGTCCTGTTGCCGGCTATCGCCTGGCTGATCGGTCAATCCATTGCGCGTCCGCTTGGGCATCTGCAAACGGCGATGGAGACGCTTGCTGCCGGGCAAACCGATCTCGACCTTCCAGAAGTCGCCGGCAATACCGAGCTTGCGTCGATGAGCCGTACGGTTCAGGTTTTTCGCGACAACGCGGTGGAACGAGCACAGCTTTCAGCCGCACAGAGCGATGAAAATCGCCAGCGGGAAGAGCGGGTTGCGCGGCTCGACAATCTGATAGGTCGGTTTGAAGGCACCGTTTCTTCGGCACTGAACAGCCTGGATCGTGCGAATAATGAGCTGAAACAGACGTCGCAATCCATGGAAAAGGCTGCCGACGATGTCGCCGGTCAGTCTGACGAAGCCGCCGGTGCGGTTCGCAATGCGGCGGAAAATGTGACATCAGCGGCCCATTCGGCCGAAGAACTTGCTGCCTCCATTTCCGAGATTGCGGGTCAGGCCAACAAGTCGACCGAAGTTGCTCAGCAAGCGGTTCAAAGTGCGTCCTCGACTGTTGAGACCATGCAGGAGCTTTCGAGTGCGGCCGATCGTATCGGTGAGGTCATGGGCTTGATCCGGGACATCGCCAACCAGACCAACCTGTTGGCACTGAACGCGACCATTGAAGCTGCCCGCGCCGGCGAGGCTGGAAAGGGATTTGCCGTGGTTGCCGCCGAGGTCAAGCAATTGGCCGATCAGACGTCCAAGGCCACAGAGGACATTGCGGTTCAGATCGAAGCAATCCAGGGATCTTCCGGACAGGCAGTCCAGGCTATCGAGGACGTAAACAAGATCATTTCCGATATGGAAGGTCTCGCATCGGCCGTCGCAGCCGCGGTCCAGCAGCAGGACGAGGCGGTTCAGGCAATTTCCGAAAATGTCTCCAATGCGTCTCAACGCTCAGAAGAAGGCGTTACCAGCATGTCGGCAGTTGGTTCGGCTGCGGAACTGGCCCGGACCAATGGTGCGGAGGTCGAGCAACTCGCGGAATCGCTTGGCGAGCAAGGTGCATTGATCCGCCAGGAAGTCGCCGACTTCCTGCAGGGTGTTCGCAGCGCCTGACCTCTGATTTCTGTTTCAAACGCCGCGAAGTTGTCTTCGCGGCGTTTCGTCCGTCTGGCGGGCGGTCAATCTTCGTGCTAGGCCAAAGCACAAAGTTTCAGGACCGAGCGTGAAGAAGGCGAAACGGAATGCAGGAAGAAGTCGTCATCGTCGGTGCCGGACAGGCCGGCGCACAGGTCGCGCAATCTTTGCGGCAGGGAGGATTCGAAGGCCCGCTGCGTTTGATTGGTGACGAACCGCACCCTCCCTACCAGCGACCGCCGCTTTCCAAGAAATTTCTTGCCGGCGAAATCGGCGCAGAAGGGCTGTGGTTGAGGCCTCCGGCGTTTTTCGAAACAAACAACATCGACCACATTCCCGGGACCCGGGTTGTTGCAATTGATCGCGGCAACAAGCGCCTGAAGCTGGAAAACGGCGATACGTTGTCTTACGGAAAACTGGTGCTGGCGACCGGTACCAATGCCCGTCACCTGAAGCTGGAAGGGGCGGACAAGAAAGGCGTTGTCACCCTTCGTTCGATTGCCGATGTCGATGATATCCGTGAGCGAATGAGTTCCAGCCAGCGCGTTGCCATCATCGGCGCAGGTTACATCGGTCTGGAAGTTGCCGCAGTGGCCAAGGCGCTGGGCAAGACCGTCAGCGTGATCGAGGCGCAGGACCGCCCGATGAAACGGGTGGTGAGCGAGGCCGTGTCGGACTATTTCACCAAACTGCATCGCGACCAGGGGATCGACCTGCGGCTTAACACCGGTGTTGAGGCAATTGTCGGAGATGATGCGGTCAATGGGGTCAAGCTGAGCAACGGTGAGATCGTTCCGGCTGAGCTTGTGCTGGTTGCCGTCGGTGCAGAACCGAACGATGGTCTGGCAGAAGAAGCCGGTCTTGAGGTCGACAACGGCATTCTCGTTGACGGCTCAGCTCAGACCAGTGATCCGGATATCTTTGCGGTAGGCGACTGCACGCGCTTTTATTCCAGCCGTTACCAGTGCTCCGTACGCATGGAGAGTGTTCAAAATGCGATTGACCAGGCCAAGGCAGCTGCACATGCCCTTCTTGGTCAGGACGTTGATTATGATCCGCTGCCATGGTTCTGGTCTGACCAGTATGACATCAAACTGCAGATTGCTGGCTTGTCGGAAGGGTATGACGACACTGTGGTTGTCGGAGCACCCGATGAAAACAAGTTCTATGTCGCCTACCTGAGTTCAGGAAAATTGATAGCAGTGGACAGCATCAACTCTCCGCGCTCGCACATGATGGCGCGCCGGGTGATCGGCGAGGATTGGCGTGAAGGTCTGTTGCCTGACGCATAAGCCGGAATAAACAACATCGGCGATCGCAGATCTGTTTGCGATCGCCGACCCGTCTTGACGGACGGAAATGCTCAGGCCGTTGCAGCGTTCTGCAATATCAGCCTCGTGACTTCCTTCGGAATTTCGAGATGCGGCATGTGGCCGACACGCTCGAAGATATGTGTCGCGACGACGCCGGGCAATTTGTGTGCCTGCCGTGTCGGCAGAACGCGATCCTGCGTTCCCCAGATCACCTTGATGGGCATCGGCAGGTCGGCCAGTTCATTGCGCGGAAGTGTCTTTTGCACAGATCCGTCGATGATTTCTTCCGCGATAGCTTCCAGCGTTGCCGCTGCGCCCGGACGTGCACGGCTCTCGGCAGCAGTCATTGCAAGGAATTTCGGCAGACGGAATTCCCAGCCGAAAAACTGCTCCAGCAGAATTTCCATTTCCCTCGCATCGGTTGCGGTGGCATAGCGGCGCAGCAGGCGATGATTGATCTCAGGTCCGAAACCACCTGGCGACAGCAGCGTAAGGCTTTTCACAGCCTCAGGGTTTCGTAACGCTACCAGGGCCGCAACGGCTCCCCCCATCGAGTGGCCGACAAGATGGAAACTGGTCAGCTCGAGGGCTTCCAGTGATTGAGAAACCGCTTTGGCTGCGACACCCGCATTTCCGATCCTGGGCCAGTCGATGGCCTCTCCATGACCGGGGAGATCGAATGCCAAAGATCGTTTGCTGGTTGCCAGGGCAGTCTGAATATTCAGCCAGGTCTGGCGGTCACCTCCGAAACCATGCAGCAGTACGATCGGTGCTCCTTCGTCCGGAGTTTTGGCTTCTTGCTCCCGGTATGGCAGGTGCGGGCGTGTGATCGGGCGGAGGTCGTTCATGCTGTTCCAGTGGTTTGTGTTTGGAGAAAGAAAAGAAGCGATTCTGTAGGTTGGGTTTGCGACAGTCGCGATACTATATCAAAGCGAACAAGCGCTTTCTGCCGGTAAATCCTCCCAGCTCGAATTCCCCGACAGGGCTCGACCTGCCGCCGGCAAGCTTTGCAACATCGCTTGTCATGAGCACATCCGAACCGGCCGTTTTGGTCAGGCTTTCGATCCGGGCAGCCGCATGGACGCTTTGTCCAATCACCGAAAACGTCAGCCTGTCCGATACGCCGATGTTGCCAAACATGACCGAGCCGACGGACAAGGCAATACCGGCCTTCAACGGATGTGTGTGCGATGAACCCGCGTTGATCGTTTGGAGACGCATCCGTGTATCATCTGCAGCGGCAATCGCCTTGGTGACTGCACTGGCGAGGCCTTGCTGATCCGTCGGAAAGACGCCCAAAACCGCATCGCCAATGAAATCCAGGACTTCTCCGCCATTTGCCAGAACCGCACCCGCGGTGGCTTCAAAATAACCATTCAGCCACGTCAGATAGTCGTCCGGGCCTAAGGCTTCCGCAATTGCTGTGGAATGACGCATGTCGCTGAAATAGATCACAGCGTCAATTGTCTCGCCGTCGCCGTGACGGATCTGGCCGTTCAGTACCTTGCCGCCGGCTATTTTTCCCAGATAGGTCTCGGCGATGGTTCTGGTTATCTGGCCTTCGATTGTTGCTCGTGCCGCCAGCGCCAGGCGCTTCTGGATATAGCGAATCGCGGTGAGTGCATCATCGGAAAATCCGTTCTCTTCCTTGGTGGCCCAGCTCACGATGATTCCGGTATTGGGATATTCACCTTTGATTGCGGGGAGCTCAAACTCCGTCGGCATCACCAAGTAGTCGGTGTATCCGTTCTCTGATAGCTCGGACAACAAAGGATAGTCATATGGAGCATTTGCGTTGGTGAGCCGCCTGCGCAGCATCGGTTCCCGATTGATCAACACTGCCCGAACCGGGCTTTTGAGCCATTCTTCGGTATCTTCCTCCGCATGGGCAATGCGTTCATGGTGTACCGTGCTGCCGTTCTCCCAATATGCGTATTCAGCTTCAATCAATGGGTGCAGCGTGGACCAGGTCAACATGGCCCGGTCGACCGGAACACGGCACAGCCGCAGCCGTTCACACATTTCCGCAAACATTGACGCGAGGTTCGGAGAGCCTAGCGCCTGGCTGATAAGCCAGTCTTCAATGTCGTCGATTTCCGCCATGCTGATCATGGCGTCAAGTTAGTGAGCTTTTGCCGCGGTTTCCAGAGAGCGATGTACAAGCAGCCCTTAATTTTCAGGTCCTTCGGATATTTCGCCGGGTGGAATGATGAGCCAATTGACCGTCGCATCCGGAATGTCTCCGGAAGCCCGGTAGGGAAAGGTTTTGGATCCTTCACGAACCGCGTTCGGATAGTGTTCCAAAATCTCAGGGAGTGGTGTGTCACGGTCGCCCCGCCAGACGATCATCAAGCCCTTTTGCTGGACGTCCTCAAGGTTGATCCAGGGGCTCAAGGTCTGATCGTGAAGATAAAACATCGATGGCCTTGAGGGGGCGTGAAGCGTGACATTGGCTGCGGACCACATGTCACCTGCGACATAGGCAAGGTCTGTGCCCATCCTGTCCTTCCACAGGGCTGCAAGTTCCTGCGCTACTGCAGGTCCCGGATAATGAATGCGGGTCTGCTTGGTTTTCCAGTAAGGTTCCAAAACAGCCTGGCCGAAAATGACCGTCAGGAAGATCGCCTGAATGGCGACAGCTGCGACTATGGCTCGGCGCGGGTATGGCCAGACAGCAGGAAGGGCCAGGAAACGGACCGCCATAACACCGGAAAGCACGAACATCGGGGTGCCCCACATATGTTCGAATTCATTGCCGGTGACAGCAGAGGCCAAAAGCACTACGGCCAGTGGAACAATGGCGAACCAGAGCAAAAAGCGATCGCTTGATAGCGCCGGACGCAGAACTGATTGACGCCTCTTGTCCTTGAAGTGCTTCAATCCTGCCCAGCCGAGTCCGGCCATGACAACAAGAAACAGGCCAGCGTGATTGCCAATTTGCGCTGCGAGGAAATTCAACGGATTGAAGATGTGGTCGACAAATGAAGTCGCCGGTTTGCTGCGGCTGGCGGCATATTGCAGTGTGAGGAAATCGGTTTCCAGGAGCCAAAGGAAATGCGGCACCAAAAGCGCAATGCAGACCAGGGCACATACCCATGGTCCAAGGGTCAGCACATGTCTGCGCGCATCGCCGAAAACCAGCGCGTAGAGGCCGATGGTT
>JBCCVB010000186.1:0-11966 GCA_039195965.1 Pseudomonadota bacterium | reverse complement strand
ATGATGAGCCAGTCCTTCGGTTGGCTGGACAGCTACTGGGGCATCATGTTCCCCGGATTGATGACCGCCTTCGGAACCTTCCTGATGAAGCAGTTCTTTGAAAGCGTTCCGGACGACTTCCTGGAAGCTGCTCGGATCGACGGGTTGAACGAATTCCAGATCTGGTGGCGCATCGCCATGCCGCTGGTGAAGCCGGCACTCGCCGCCCTTGCGATCTTTGTTTTCCTCGGCAACTGGACGGCCTTCCTGTGGCCATTGATCGTCACCAATTCGGTTGAAATGTACACCGTTCCGGTTGGTCTTTCCGGGTTTGGCGACGAGGTGGACGTTGCCTGGGAACTGATCATGACCGGTGCGGCCATTTCCACCTTGCCGACACTGGTTGTCTTTCTCATCTTCCAGCGGTTCATCATCCGCGGTGTTGTCATGGCGGGGTTGAAGGGATGAGCGGCAATCGGAACGATACTTCGAAGTTTCCGGATCCGGTCTACAAGGACACGGTGCTCTCGGCTCTGTTTGAAGGGGTCAAGGCCCACTACGCTCAGCACATGGGGGCGATCAACAAAGCGCATCTGGTGATGCTGAATGACACCGGCATCCTGAACACCGAGCAGGTTCGTTCTCTCGCCGTTGCCCTCGGTGAGATCGACGTAGAAACAGATGTCGCCGCCCTCACTTATACCGGGGAACACGAGGACTACTTTTTCTTCGTTGAGTCAGAACTCCGCCGGAAGCTGGGTGATCTTGGCGGCATGCTGCATACCGCAAGGTCGCGCAACGATATGGACCATACGTTGTTCAAGCTTGCGTTGCGTGATCGGGTTCGGGTTCTGTGGCAGGAACTTGCGGATCTAGCCCAAGCATTGGCCGATAAGGCCGAAGCGGAAGCCGAGACGCTGATTGTCGCCTACACGCACGGGCAGCCGGCACAGCCCTCTACCTTCGGACACTATCTGTGCGCAGCCCTGGAAGTCCTGTTGCGGGACATGGCGCGCCTGAATCTGGCGGCAGAGGACATGGACCATTGCCCGATGGGGGCCGCGGCCATCACCACAAGCGGATTTCCGATCGACAGACAACAGGTTTCAAGCCTGCTCGGGTTTGAAGCACCGCTTCTCAACTCCTACGGCTGCATTGCCTCCGTCGACTATGTCACAGGGCTCTATTCCGCCCTGAAGCTGGTTTTTGTACACCTTGGCCGCCTGATCCAGGACATGGCCTTTTGGTCTTCCTTCGAAGTCGGGCAGCTGTATGTGCCCAACGCCTTTGTCCAGATCAGCTCGATCATGCCACAGAAGCGCAATCCGGTTCCGATCGAGCACATGCGTCATCTGGCAGCGGTAACCGCAGGCCGGTGTGATGTCATGATCGACACCATGCGCAACACGCCTTTCACGGACATGAACGACAGCGAAGGCGAAGTGCAGCAGGCCGGATATGCCGCCTTTGAAAGCGGAAGCCGAGTGCTTCGACTGCTGGCGGCCTTCCTTCCCGCGTGCAGCATCGATGCCCGCCGCGTTCGCCGAAACTCTGACGCTGCCTGCATCACGATCACTGAGCTGGCGGATACGCTCGTTCGTGAAGAAGCCCTCAGTTTCCGGCAAGCGCACGAAATTGCAGCGGCCACCGCCCGAGGCGTTCTCGCCGACGAAAAACCTTTGGCAAAAGGTTTCAGCCATTTCCGCGAAGCTTTCAGATCCGAAACCGGGCGGGATACGCAGCTTGACGTAGAAGCGTTTGCGCTTTCCGTCGCTCCCGAGACCTTTATTGCCCGCAGATCCAGGCCGGGAGGTCCCGCGCCCGAGGCCCTCAATGAAGCGCTTGAGATCTACAAGGGCCGTCTTGCTGACCTGAACGGACAACAGGCAAGACGTCACGCCCGCCACACGCAATCAACCGAACTGCTTGATGCTGCATTCGCGGCATTGCTGGAGACTTGAATTCATGGCCGACCTTTCCCTCAAAAAGCTGACCAAGTCCTATGGGCCAGTTGAGGTTCTCCATGGGATCGATCTTGAGATTACCGACGGTGAATTCGTCGTCTTTGTCGGTCCGTCCGGGTGTGGCAAGTCAACCAGTCTCAGAATGATCGCCGGATTGGAAGAGATCACAGCGGGTGAGATTTGGATTGGCGGGCGCATGGTCAACAACCTTGAGCCCAAGGAACGCGACATCGCGATGGTGTTCCAAAACTACGCCATCTATCCGCATATGACCGTGCGCAAGAACATTGCCTTCGGGCTTTGGAATGCACCGCTCAGCAAAGCCGAGAAAACTGCCCGGATCGAGGAAGTCGCGCAGGTTCTGGACATGGCCAACCTGCTTGACCGCAAGCCTTCTCAACTTTCAGGCGGGCAGCGTCAGCGCGTTGCCATCGGACGGGCGATGGTGCGAAACCCGGCGGTTTTCCTGTTTGACGAACCCCTGTCGAACCTGGATGCACAACTGCGCACCCAGATGCGCCTCGAAATCAAGAAGCTGCACCAGAAGGTCGGCAATACGATCATTTTCGTCACCCATGATCAGGTCGAGGCGATGACGCTGGCGGACCGGATCGTCATCATGAAAGACGGGCATATCCAGCAGGTCGGAACACCCGAGGATGTCTTCCACAATCCGGTGAATGCATTTGTCGCCCAGTTTATCGGTGCCCCCTCGATGAACATGCTCGATGCCACCGGAAACGGACAGGAGTTGGCGCTCGCCAATGGTGAAACGGTACCGCTTTCCAAAACGACCTTGAGCGGCCAGAAGCTGCTTCTCGGCGTGCGTCCGGACGACCTAGTGCTTCACCCGGAAACATCCTTCATCTCCGGCACGGTTTCAGTCAGAGAGCCTCTCGGCTCCGAAACGCTGATCTATGTGACAAGCGCCTATGGAGAGGTTGTCGCCAGGGTGTCAGGCAAAGACGCCCCGGTGGTTGGCGACGAAGTACATCTGGGTGCTGCTCCGGAAGCTCTCCACGTCTTTGATGCCGATACAGGAGCCGCGCTGGTCTGATGCTGCAACGAGGCGACAAACCGGTCATTCTTTGCGCAGGCCGCATCTATTGCGACCTTGTCTTCGCGGACATCCCGAGAATGCCGACGCTTGGGTCGGAGACCTTTGCAGGTGGTGTTTCTCTTCATGCCGGTGGCGGCGCCTTTAATTCCGCTGTCGCCTTCTCGGTTCTGGGCTGGTCTTCAGCTCTTCTTGGAACATTGCCGGCCGCGCCGTTCGACGCACCGGTTCTGGAAGAAGGGCGGGCTCTTGGTCTGAACATGTCCTTGTGTGAGCCGGCAGTTCCCGGTTCCTCTCCGCAGATCACCGTTGCCATGGCGCTTCAGAATGACAGGTCGTTCCTCAGTCACAAGTCGGGAACGGCATTTCCTTCGCTAAACCCTGCCGCTCAAACCTGTCGATCCATCAGGCACTTGCATATCGGCGAACTCAAGAGCCTGTGCGAAGCGCCCGAATTGGTGGCCAAGGCCAGAGACGCAGGCTGGAGCATTTCCCTGGATTGCGGCTGGGACGATGACCTGCTGCGCGCGGGGGCGGAAGTTGCCGAGTATATTTCAGCGGTCGACGTTTTCCTGCCAAATGAAAGCGAATACGCAGCTCTCAGGGCGTCCGGCCTGCCCGAGGACTGCTGTCCGGTGACCGTTATCAAAGAAGGCAGTACCGGTGCCCGAACATCGTTGAACGGCAAGACTGTCCATCGACCTGCATTTCCGGCGGATGTCGTTGATACGACGGGTGCGGGTGATGCCTTCAACGGTGGCTTTCTCTCTGCCTGGCTCGCCGGCGAGAGCCTGGAGGCCTGTCTGGAAAACGGCAACCGCTGCGGTGCCGTTGCCGTGCAGCACGCAGGCGGAACTTCCGGCATGTCACAAACGATTTCTTCGCTGGCCTTCAACTGACCATCAGCGCCTGGTGAATTCAGCTGCTTTTTCCGGCATGAGCGATCGGAGCGGGTTCAAACCGGAAAGCGCCTAGCTTACTTCGCTCCCGCACGCAATTTGACTTTCATTTGCTCCAGCAAGCGAGACGTTACAGCGGCTTGCCGGCGCCATGATCGGCTGGCTTGAGCTCATCTGTCGGCTCATCGTGATAGAGATCAATCCAATCGGTCCAGACTGAATTCATTTCCGGGGAACTTGTGCCTCTGACATCTCGCGTGATGTTCCACCATCCCACCAGGTCACGTACTCAAGAGTGGTCTCGCTTCGCGGATCGACGGCATTCGAAGGACTAATGCTACTTTTTCTTCTTCCGAAGTTGGTTGGGCGTTTCGCCGAACTCAGCCTTGTAAGCCTGGGAAAGGGAAGCCGTCGAAAGAAATCCGCATGCGATCGCGACCTCTATCAGCGAAATATGGGTGTTGGTGATAAGCGTCTGGGCCTTTTTCAATCTTATTTTCTTGTAGAGCTTCGCCGGCGACGTGTTGAGATAAACGGTAAATAGGCGTTCCAAGTGACGAGCCGAGAGGCCAACCTCGTCGGCAAGATCCGCAAGGCGAAGCGGTTGCTCGATATTGGTCTCCATGATGCGAATGGCTTTTTGCAGCCTTTTTTCCAGGAAATTGGGGTTGTAGCTCGTACCCCTTGGCTGTTCCTGGGTGAAGCCCCGGATGTTGTCGAGCATTAGGAAACTGGCGATTTCCGCACATTCCTGCGGCCCCAGGACATCCGACAGGATACCAATCACGGTCTCCATTGTGTGGCCATGGCCGGCGCAGGTCAGAATGCCGGAATTGTTCTCGACAAGACGTTCGGAAAGGGTCGGAAACGTCCCGATCTCGTGCAGCAGGGCAATGTCGCGCCAATGCGTGGTTGCCGGTCCGTTCAGTGTCTTGATCGCTTTGATGTATTCACGTGCCGCGTCTGAGAGAAGAACAACCGGATTCCGCAATTTTTGCATCGCTCTCAAGCGGCTCATCCACCCGTCCGCCCGGCATTCGCGTCCTCCGACGATAATCAGGCAATCGCGCAAGTATTGATCGCCGATCGCCGGATGCGCACGCACGAGCAATTCCGAGCTGCTAGTAATAAGTCCCGGTGTGTCGGACGTAATGTGCCAGGTGAACTGGTCCCGGTTCAAAACTTCGTTGGCCGCACGCAGGACTGCAATGATCGCCGCCAGTTCAAGATCGGAAAACCCGGACTGCACAAATATCTCGAATACCAGATCTCGGCTGACCTCCCCCTCCGGAGGCGACAAGTTCCAATAGGGCTTGTTCATTCTGTTTACTTTCTCAGGCACCAAACGGATTGCCGACAGCTTTCCCGACCTGCTGCCGCCGATTGGTACGATCCTCTCTCGGTTTTACTTAGTCGCCTCAGATCGATCAAACCCAATCCCATCAATTGTTCTGCATTCAACATCTTCCCCTTAGCCTGGGTCTGGTCTGGCGTACTCTTTCAAAACGGACACAAACTTGTCTTGTTGTTCCAACAAGGGCTGCCGCGACAGGTTCAATCGTATCTGGCCCTGTTTAAAAGAGAGACTTGGTTTTCAATCGACAGACTGTCTGAAACAAAAAAAGGGCGCCTCAAACGGCGCCCTCTTTCGATCGGATTGGCGGATTACTCCTTAATTGCAGCCTTGGCTTCCTCGATGTCGCGCTGTTGCGGCTCGATATCACCATTTGCAATCAGATCAGCCACAACGCCCCTGTAGGCCTCCAGATAGTTTGGCGGCAAATCGTGGGCGATACCCTGGTGACAGTCGATGCAGGTCAATCCATCATCCAATGCCTTCTGGTGGTTTTTCGCCGCGCGGTTTTCCTGCTGAGTGAAATCCATGTAGTCGAATGCATGGCAGTTCCGGCATTCCTGACTGTCGGTCTTCTTCATGCGTGCCCACTCGTTGGACGCAAGATGGATACGCTGATCCTTGAACTTTTCCTCCGTCCAGATGGAACGCGTAACAAAGTGACCGTAAAGCTCCTTCGTCGCGGCAATCTTGCGGGCAAGCTTCGGTCCCCACTCCTTCGGCACGTGACAATCCGGGCAAGTGGCGCGCACACCCGAGCTGTTGTTCTGGTGAACCGTGCCCTGATACTCCGCGAACACGTTGTCGCGCATTTCATGGCAACTGATGCAGAAGGGCTCCGTGTTGGTCATTTCCAGCGCCCAGTGAAAGCCACCCCAGAACAGGACGCCGATGACGATGCCGCAGAAGGTCAGGAAACCAACGGAAAGTGAAACCGACGGCCTGGCAATAAAACGCCACAAACGCTTCAGGAGACCCGGCTTTTTGGCTTGATTCTCAATGTCAGCCATTTTGTGATCCTTTTGAGCTAGGCGTCAGTTCGATGCTTCGAAGGTGTTTTCGACCAAGGCAGGAGCATTCACCTGGGGAACGTGGCACTGATTGCAGAACCAGCGCGTGCCTGACACGGAATCGAGTTGCTGACCGTCGCGATCGAGATAGTGAGTCATGGAAAGCGTCGGCGCACCACGGTCCCCCGCATTGGTCCAGTCGTGACAGGACAGGCACTCGTTGGCGGCAAGGTCGATCTGGTATTGCTGGGTCTTGTGCGGAATGAGCGGAGGCTGTTGGCGATAGTTTCGTGAAACACGGCCTTCGTTCGGGCGGAAGATATCCTCAACCGCGACATGCTCATCGATCGGTGCGCCTCTCAAGGTCTGAACGCGATCATTGTCCGCGGCCTGCTGCGCCAGCGCGATACCACCTGCTGCAAGCGGGACTGCGATTGTCAGAACACCAAGTATGCCTAGTTTTCTCATGTCACTACCTCCTTTGCTTGCTCAGGCTGCTTTGTGTGCCTTGGACGCAAGACTGGATTTTTCTCTGACGCGGCCAGGGCTTGGCCGCGTGTCGAACCGGTGGGTAAATTCAAAGACATCGACCGAGCAGACATCGATGCAGCGGCCGCAGTTCGTGCAGTCCGGAGACAGGATGATGGGCGTGTCGGTTTCCTGGCCGCGCAATGCGGGCGTGATCACATGCATTTCGGGACAGACGGCAAAGCAATCCATGCAGTCATCGCAGGCGGCACGCTTCAACGCCGAGACCCGTATAAGCGAACGGTTGCCAAGCAAGCCGTAGAAGGCGCCGACCGGACACAGGTGGCCGCACCAGCCCCTGCGGGCAATGACCAGGTCAAACAGGAAGACACCGATTACAAAAGCCCAGGCGAAGCCGATACCGAAGATGAGCCCCCGATGAACCATGGAGACGGGATTGGCGAATTCCCATGCGATGGTGCCAGTCACTCCGGAGACAACGAACACCATGGCAAGCAGGAAGTATCGTGTCGGCCGCTTGGGTTGCCAGCCCTTCGGCAGGTCCAGCTTCTGATGCAACAAATGTGCTGCGTCGGTAACCGGGTTGATCGGGCAAACCCAGCTGCAGTAGACGCGTCCACCGACAAGGGCATATACGACACCGACAATGATGGCGCCGATGAAGGCCGTCAGCTCCGGAATGTGCCCGGCAAAAGCGGATTGCAGCAGCACAAAGGGATCTGTCAGCGGCAACACGTCAAAGGTCATCGACCCTGCGAGATTTCCCTTGACCCACCATATGCCGAACCACGGGCCTAGCAGAAACAGACTCAGGAAGAAGGCCTGCGAGAACCGGCGCAGTAGCAGGTATTTGTGAGCCCCAAACCAGCCCTTTTCCGCGATTGCTTCAAAGCCGACCGGGAGTTTGGTCTTGGCACTCATTGGCCTGCCCCCCCATTCGGCAAGGAAAATGTTGGTTTGAAACCTTCGATGTAGCCGCCGGGTGCCTCGAGATTGTCTGTTCCCGGACCCGGCAAGCGGTCCGGAAGGTCGATCAGTTCATCGACGATGGGCTGGTTGTCCTCCCAGCCGAGACGGTAGTGTTCGGCGGCTTCCGCCCTGGCCAGACGCGCCGGCAAAACCTTGATTGCCGCGTCATTGGGCAGGACGCAGGACTTTTCGCATTTGCCGCATCCGGTGCATTTGTCGGCATGCACGGTGGGCATGAAAATCGCATGATGGCCGGAGCGCGGGTTATGCGATTGCTCCAGCGTGATCGCCTCATCGATCAGAGGGCAAACCCTGTAGCAGACATCACAGCGTAGACCGAGCGCGTTGAGGCAGTTTTCGAGATCGATCAAGACCGCAACGCCCATGTCAGCGTCGTCGATCGTCTCAAGTTCCTTGTCGAGCGCTCCCGTCGGACAGGCGGCGACACAGGGAATGTCGTCGCACATTTCGCAAGGAATATCTCTCGCCGTGAAGTATGGCGTTCCTGTCGAAGGAACTTCCGTACCCAGCTCCGCCAGCTTCAGAGTGTCATATGGACAGTCGCGGACACACAGGCCGCAACGAATGCAAGCGGACAGAAAATCCTGTTCCGTCAGCGCACCTGGTGGCCGGATGGCCGTCGCAGGAAGCCCGCGCGCGCTCGTTGCCAGCCAGGCCAACCCCATGCCCGCCAGGGCGCATCCCGCAACACCACGCGCCGCGTCGCTCAGGAAGCGGCGCCGGTCAGGGCTTTTCGGGTGTGACTTTGCGGCGGACATGGTTATTCTCGGCCTAGTTCATCAGGCGCGCTGCACCTTGCAGGCGCATTTCTTGAAGTCGGTTTCCTTGGAAATCGGGCAGGTGGCATCAAGGGTCAGCTTGTTGACCAGCTGACTTTCATCAAACCAGGGGTAGTACACAGAACCGCGTGGAACCTTGTTGCGACCGCGAGTTTCAACGCGGCTCAACACATCTCCCCGACGGGTCGAGATGACGATTTCCTGACCGCGGCGCAGACCACGCTCCTTGGCATCTTCCGGATGCATGTAAACGACTGCGGACGGGAAAGACCGATGGAGCTCGGGCACCCGGCGCGTCATGGAGCCTGAATGCCAGTGTTCAAGAACGCGGCCGGTGATCAACCACAGGTCATATTCAGCATCCGGGACCTCCGCCGGCGGTTCATAAGGAGCAAAGATGATGTTCGCCTTGCCGTCCGGTTTGCCATAGAACTTGACCCCTTCGCCTTCCTTGACATACGGATCGTAGCCCTCGCGGAACCGGTACAGCGTCTCTTTGCCGTCCACCACCGGCCAGCGCAGACCGCGCGCTTTGTGATAGGTGTCGAAGTCCGCCAGATCGTGAGCCTTTCCACGACCGAAGGCCGCATATTCCTCGAAAAGCCCCTTCTGGACGTAGAAGCCGAAGTGTTCGCTTTCATCATTGTCGAAACCTTCTGCGGTTTCCGACAGCGGGTACTTGTCGACCTGGCCGTTGGCGAAGAGCACATCGAACAGGGTCTTGCCTTTGTATTGCGGATTGGCCTCCAGGATTTCTGCCGGCCAGACCTCATCAGTGGTAAACCGCTTGGAGAACTCCATCAGCTGCCAGACATCGGAACGTGCCTGACCGGGCGCCTGGACCTGTTGACGCCAGAACTGTGTGCGCCTTTCAGCATTGCCGTAAGCACCTTCCTTTTCCACCCACATGGCGGTTGGCAAAATCAGGTCCGCGGACAGGGCCGTGACTGTCGGATAAGGATCGGAGACAACAATGAAGTTGTCCGGATTCCGATAACCGGGATAGCCCTCCTCATTCATGTTTGGAGCTGCCTGCATATTGTTGGTGCACTGAACCCAGTAGGCGTTGATGTCGCCATCCTTCAGCTTGCGGTGCTGCAACACGGCGTGCGCTCCGACCTTGCCGTTGAGCAGGCCCTTCGGCAGTTTCCATTTCTTTTCCGAGAAGGTGCGGTGCTCTTCCTTGGCAACGACCATGTCTGCCGGCAGCCGGTGAGCAAAGGTTCCGACCTCGCGGGCGGTGCCGCAAGCAGAAGGCTGACCGGTCAATGAGAACGGCGAATTGCCCGGCTCAGAGATCTTTCCGAGCAGCAAATGCACATTGTACATCAGGGAATTGACCCAAGTGCCGCGGGTGTGCTGGTTGAACCCCATCGTCCATAGGGACATCACCTTGCGGTTCGGGTCTGCATATTGCCTGGCCAGCCGCTCGAGTTTTGCAGCCGGGACCCCTGACAGTTCCGCGGTTTTTTCCAAGGTGTATTCGGAGACATACTCCTTGTACTCCTCAAAGGAAATCTTCTCGAGTTTGCCGTGCTTGCCTTCATGTGCCGGATTGGCTGCCGCCTGTTCCAATGCATGTTGCGGGCGAAGGCCATAGCCGATGTCGGTGTTGGTCTTGGTGAAGTTGACGTGCTTGTTGACGAAATCCCAGTTCACCGCGTCGTTCTGGATGATGTAGTTGGCGATGTAGTTGAGGATTGCCAGGTCGGTTTGCGGCACGAAGATCATGCCATTGTCGGCAAGCTCGAAAGAGCGATGCTCAAATGTAGAGAGGACGTGGACTTCCGCACCCGGCTTGGTCAAACGTGTGTCGGTCAGGCGGGACCATAGGATCGGGTGCATTTCCGCCATATTGGAACCCCAAAGCACGAACGTGTCCGCGTGCTCCAGGTCATCGTAGCAACCCATCGGTTCGTCGATACCGAACGTGCGGATGAAACCTGCGACGGCTGACGCCATGCAGTGACGGGCATTTGGATCAATGTTGTTGGAGCGGAAGCCACCCTTCATCAGTTTGGAAGCCGCATAACCTTCCCAGACAGTCCACTGACCGGACCCGAACATGCCAATTCCGTCGGGGCCTTTTTCCTTCAGCGCTGCTTTCCATTTCTCGGCCATGATGTCGAAAGCTTCATCCCAAGAAACCGGAGTGAATTCGCCATTCTTGTCGTAGGTACCATTGGTTTTGCGCAGCATCGGCGTGGTCAGGCGGTCCTTGCCGTACATGATTTTCGACAGGAAGTAGCCCTTGATGCAGTTCAGCCCCCGGTTTACAGGTGCTTCCGGATCTCCCTGAGTTGCGACAACGCGACCATCCTTCGTACCGATCAAGACAGAGCACCCTGTCCCGCAGAACCGGCAGGCGGCCTTGTCCCACCGGATGTCGGGCTTTCCGACTTGGGCTGCCGCACTTTCCGGAAGAGCAATGCCAGCCGCTGACGCTGTTGCTGCCGCTGCGGTCGCTTTCAGAAACGTTCGACGGGAAGTATCTAATGTCATGTTATCGCCTCCTCAGAGCGCAGGGGCCGCGGCCTCACTGGGGCCATGCGGTTCGAATTGGTGGTAAGTAAGCGTGACGGTCAGAACGCCCGGCACCTGATGGAGATCCATGATCAGGTCCGAAGCCGATTTGGCTTCGATATCCTCAACGGTGACAACGAGGCGCCCGTTGTCATGGGCATGGACCTCACAACCGGCCAGTTCTTCGATGGCCGCTATCACCTGGTGAGCTATGTCGGGATTGATATGGACGAGGCATCCGCAAACGTTCAGCATGACGTCTCCTCGTTGGAAGCCTGATTGTTCTGGGAAGAGGCAAGGCGCTGAACCGGCCGCAGCCCGGTTCGCACCGAGGCGGACAAATAGGCGTCTGTTTTTCTGGATATTCGAGCTACAGCCCGGCAATGGTGGCTGTTAGCCTTTACCGTTTGCCCGGGGCGCGAGAAGTCGGAGCTGCTACTGAAAGGGCCCTGAAAAGGAGCCTGAGTGATAAGTTGGTCCTGCATGGCCTGCCTACACTTGTTTAGTAGTCGGCTAGCACAGGTTTGAAGTGCATCTCCTTGACCAAAGTCATTTCGCACATGCGAACGCACTTCTTATCCAGCTGATTCCCGTATCTTTTTTCAATGCTGCCCTGCAGCAGCTTCCCCTCTGACGATATGTGTCCCGAACGCAAAAAGCCCCGCATTTTGCGGGGCTTTAGTTTCGTTCGGCGGGCTGTGTTGCTGGCTCAGGTTTTAATGTTTGGGTTGCTTCATTGTGCGTTCGGGCATTTTCCCTTGTCGTGAACCGCAACCGGGCTTTATCGCGGCCGTGTTTCAACAAAAAACCCGGCACGAGGCCGGGTTTTTTTATTGGTTGCGGGAGCAGGATTTGTCTTTTCTGCCCTTCTGCGTCGGGCTGAGCCCTCCTTGATGGGGCCGCGGGAGGTTTTCTGCTGTAT
>JBCCVB010000185.1:0-12060 GCA_039195965.1 Pseudomonadota bacterium | reverse complement strand
TTGCCAAACAGCAACACCCCTCCTTCAAATATAAGCTATAACTTATATTTTTATTGCACAAAAAAACCGTCACTTCTAATCAGTTTGCGAAACTGATAGTCCAAGCCGCACGCCAGGATCTTGAACATGGGCAACGGAGCAAATGCTGAAATATTCTGGTTTGGTCACCGCAGCGATCCTGCTCGCGGTCGAGGGGACGTCCGCGCAGGAAAACACACCGAATGACCTGAGCGTCCTTGATACGATTGTCATTGGGTCGGATGACAGTTCCACAGACGGAACAAGCCAACCTGCTGATGACCGCAACACATTTGTTGCAAGCGAGTCGACAGTCGGCACCAAAACCGACACTCCGCTCATTGATATTCCTGCCTCCGTCTCGGTCGTGACCGCGAAGGAGATGGAGCAGCGCGGAGTGGAAACGCTCGATGAAGCTCTGGCTTACACGGCTGGCGTTCTGACGGACATTTATGGCAGCGACAACAGGTACGACCACTATCTCATTCGTGGTTTTTACCAAACGGGTCAGGGTTCGTATCGTGACGGCCTGCCGATGCGCATTCCCGGATTTGTAGGGTCACGAATTGAACCCTACGGGATGGAACGGATCGAAGTCCTGAAAGGCTCGACGTCTTCACTGTTCGGTCTGAATGCCCCCGGAGGTCTCGTCAACGCAGTCACCAAAAAGCCGCTCGACTACAAGTTCGGTGAGATTTACACCACGTTCGGTGAGGATCATGTCGAAGGCGGAGCCGATTTCGGCGGACCGATCGATACGGACGGCAAATTCCTTTATCGCTTCACCACAAAGGGTCAGGATAGCAACGACGGCACGGAGTACTCCAATGATGACCGTGTCTACATAGCACCGGCGCTGACCTGGCGACCAACCGGCACGACAGAGCTGACCTTTCTAGGCGACTATTACAAGCGTGACGGAAACACGTCACATGGAATTCCATTCGGCTCTGGCATTGATCCGGACACTTATCTTGGTGAGCCGGATTTCGACAAAATGGATACCGAGGAATGGAACTTCGGGTATCAGTTCAGTCATGAATTCGATAATGGACTGCAGTTTCGTCAGACATTGCGGTACACCGATCTCGATTTCACTTATGAGTCGGTCTATGGCGCGTCAACCAACGCCTCCATTCCGCGGTATGCCTGGGCGGTTTACGGCGAATCCCAGCGCTTCGGGATAGACAATCAGTTGCAATACGACACAAGCTTTAACGCCGTGAACAGCCGCACTCTGGCCGGGGTCGACTACTACTATGAGCAAGTCAGCGAAGAGCGCTACTATGGTGGTTCGGCAGATGGCATCGATATCCACAATCCAACCTATTGCGGCAGGGCATGCGTGTCGCTGGGTGCTCCGTTCAACTGGGACCAGGACCGCAGCACGCTCGGGCTGTATCTTCAGGAAGAGATCACCTTCTATGACAAGTTCATTTTCACTTTGGGCGGGCGCTACGACCACGTGGAAACCAACGTCGAATATCCGCAATTCGGATCAACTTTTGAAACAATCGACGATGCGTTCACCGGCCGGGCGGGGCTGACATACAAGGTACGCGACGATCTATCGATCTACGCAAACTATTCCGAATCCTTCGAGCCGGTTTCCGGAGAGTCGACATATGCCGATGCACCCAAGCCACAAGAAGGAACTCAGTACGAGGTCGGTGTCAAATACAGTCCCGCATTTCTGGACAGCGCGTTGTTCACGCTGGCAGCGTTCGACATCACCCAGACCAATGTCCCCTACGACACCGGCGGATTCGTCTACGCACAGCTTGGCAAGGTGCGTGTCAGAGGCATTGAGTTCGAGGGAAAGGTGTCCCTGACCGACCGGCTTAACGCCACCATCGCCTATTCCTATTGGGATCCGGAAATTCTGGAAGACGGCACCGGAGGAAACAAAGGCAATCGGCCGGAACTCGTGCCCAACAACATTGCCTCCGCCTGGCTGGACTACACGATCCCCGGACAGTGGCACTTCAATGATCTGTCCATCGGTGCCGGAATACGATATGTCGGTTCGACTTATGCGGACAATGCCAACACGATTAAACTGGACGCCTACACGGTCGTAGACGCTGCAATCAGCTACGAGCTGTTTGAAAATGCGACCCTGCAGGTGAATGCCACCAATCTCTTTGATGAACAGTACATTTCAGATGTCGACACGTTCTCAAACACCGCTTATTACGGTGACGGACGCACGGTGAAAGCGACATTTAGGTACACTTGGTGATAGTACGTGATGGACTGCGGGTTAAGCCCGCATCTGGTCTGCGCGGCGGCCTTTCCCGCCGCGCATTTTTTGCAGGTGCTGCGGCGGCATTCACATCGGCCGCAATCCGCGTACCAGAGGCTTATGCGAAGGATTTGACCTTCAAGCATGCCTTCGGCGAATCCGTTCTACCGCGTCCCGCCGAGAGAGTTGTCTCATTGGGCTTCACATCTCACGACACCTTGCTGGCTCTTGGCACGCCTCCCGTTGCGACGCGTTACTGGTTTGGAAACCATCCCTACGGAGTTTGGCCCTGGGCGCAGCCCTATCTCGGCGATACAAAACCCGACATGCTGATTGGGGAGGTTTCGATCGAACGTGTGGCAGCGCAGGAACCCGATCTCATCGTTGCCATTGGCTCAGGAATATCCGAGGCCGAATATCAGGTTCTGTCGCAGATCGCGCCGGTTTTGATGCATGATGCAGCCGACATCACCTATGGAACTCCCTGGGATGCAATGACCCTGACTTTGGGCCGGGCGCTTGGGAAGTCTGCAGAAGCGGAGACACTCGTTGCCGGGGTGCGGGAAAAGTTCGCTGCCGTGCGCCGGCGTCACCCTGATTGGGCCGGGAAAACCGGTGTAGCGGGCTACCATTGGGGTGGAGAAACCGGTGCCTTCATCGGTGCTGACACACGTGCGCGGTTCCTGAGCGAGCTTGGCTTTCAACCCACATCCAAGGTTGCGGAACTCTCCAGCCCGAGCGAGTTCTACGCTCGTCTTTCGCCTGAAGACCTGTCTCCGCTCGACGCCGATGTCCTCATCTGGATTTCGAGCTTTGACAAGGTTCCGGATCTTGTCGACCTACCCATGCGCAAGACCTTGCGTGCACATCAGGAGGGTCGTGAAGTGTTCGCCGGCTCGCTTCTCGCGGCAGGAATGTCCTTTGGCAGCGTGCTTTCCCTCCCGTTTGTACTGGAAGAATTGGAAACGGAAATTACAGCTGCCATAGACGGACGAACGGAAACGCAGGTTCCGACCGCAACCCGGGCAGGACTGGCACCATGAAGAACTGGTTATTGCTCTTCGGACTTCTTGCAGTTTCGGTTGCAGTCAGTCTCTTCGTCGGGGTCAGGTCCATTTCACCGGCAGACGTCTGGCAGATGATTGTCGACTTCGACCCGACTGATCCCGCGCATGTGACCATAGCTTCAATCCGAATCCCAAGAACCGTTGTCGGATTGATTTGCGGCGGAGCGCTTGGAGCGGCGGGTATGACCATGCAGGCTCTGACGCGCAATCCGCTTGCCGATCCCGGCGTATTGGGCATAAACGCAGGCGCAGCCTTCGCCGTTACACTTGGGGCTCTGCTTTCAGGTCGCGCAGATGCCGGTTTTCTTACTGTGCTCGCCTTCCCGGGTGCCGCAATCGCTTCTTTTGCGGTCTTCGCCCTTGGAGGAGGTTTTCGTGGAAACGCAAGCCCGGTGCGTATGACACTCGCTGGAGCGGCATTGAGCGCTCTTCTTGTCTCGCTTGTGACTGCGATTGTACTTATGCGCGGGCTGTCGCTCGAAGTGGTTCGATTTTGGGTTGTCGGATCGCTTGCGGAAGCAAATGCGCGTCCCATCCTGGCGATGTCGATTGCGGTCCTGGCAGGCGCGATTGCCGTGTTGTCCATCGCTCCAAAGCTTGAAGCGCTGTCTCTGGGTGACGCGCTCTCTCGCGGGCTTGGGACAAATCCCCTCAGGGTGCAGGCTGGTTCTCTTTTCGCAGTGACCTTGTTGACGGGGGCCGCGGTCGCGCTTGCCGGACCGATCGCATTTCTCGGTCTGATGGTACCACCAATCGCCCGCAGACTTGTCGGCGCTTCATTGCGGCCGGGGCTCCTTGCTGCGGCCTTGCTTGGGGCTTCCATATTGCTTCTGGCCGACATTGCTGGACGGCTTGTGTTCGCACCGGCAGAGATCCGTGCAGGCGTCATGACTGCATTGATTGGCGGTCCGGTCTTTGTTCTGATCGCAAGGCGATTGAGCCCGGGGACGGTCGGATGATGCGCTACATCGTTTTGATGATCCTGCTGGTTCTTGCAACCATGCTGGCTCTGCTTGTCGGCCAGGTGGCGTTGGCCCCGGCGGCATTGTGGGACGGTTTGACAGGCGGAGACGGTCCTGGAGGTCTGACGATCCGCATTCTGCGCGGACCACGTGTTGCTGTTGCACTTTGCGCGGGAGCGGCATTCGGGCTGTCAGGTGCAGTTTTCCAGCAGTTGTTTCGAAATCCACTGGCATCACCCGATGTGATGGGATTTTCAAGCGGGTCAGGTCTGGCCATCCTCGCAGCGATCACTTTTGGCCTGACGTTACCGATGCCCCTGGTGGCCGCTGCGGGCGGATTGGCAACAGCGCTGCTTGTTGCCGTTCTGGCACGCCCTGCGGGAGGCAGCAACGGCAGTGTTGAAGGGATACCAGCCCTGACACTGGTCCTTGTCGGTATTGGCATCGGCTTCACGGCAGCAGCGATTGGCGCCTTCCTGATGACACGGCTTTCCGGTCCCCAGGCCGCTGAAGCACAGCGTTGGCTGGCAGGCTCACTGGCGGCACGCGATTGGTCCAATGCCTTCCAAATCGCCACATTTGGCGGTGTTCTGGGCCTTTGCCTCGTCTTGCAGATCAGAAGTTTCAGACTTCTTGAACTAGGTCCGGAGTTGGCGGCCGGTCTCGGGCTGAAAGTCGCAAGAGCCCGTATGCTGCTTGCTGTGACAGGTGTTTGCCTGGCCGCATCAGCTGTTGTTGTTGCCGGACCGGTTGCTTTCGTCGCGTTGATGGCTCCGCCCGTCGGCGCGCGTTTTGTTCGCACCACGGATCCCGGAGGACGGCTTGTCGCCGCCGCTATTGCCGGTGCAATCATCGTCGTGCTGGCCGATCTCGTAGCACGGGCCAGTCTGCCCGGACTGCAACTCCCAATCGGCGTGATGACAGGTATTCTCGGAGCGCCTTACCTGCTTTGGCGCTTGTCGCGTGAAATGGAAAGAGGCGAGCTGTGAGTGAAACGAACCTGCGGACCAAGTCGCTTTCGTTAGGATATCAGGACCGCGAGATCATCCGGGATCTGGATCTGTCGCTGCCATCCGGTAAGAGCACAGCCATACTGGGGCCAAATGGTTGCGGGAAGTCGACCTTGTTGCGTGCACTGGCGCGGCTGATGCGGCCGCAAAAGGGGAACGTGTTTCTGGGAGACATCGACGTTCACGCGGTGAACACGCGGAGCCTGGCTCGGCAGCTCGCCATACTGCCCCAGTCGCCCCTCGCGCCCGACGGGATCAAGGTGGGCGAGCTTGTCCGCCGAGGTCGAACGCCATGGCGCGGATTTCTTGCTCCCTGGACCAAAGCCGATACCGATGCCTGTGCCGCTTCCCTGGCAGCCGTCGGCATGACTGAATTCGGCGAACGTCCATTGGCTGAACTTTCAGGCGGACAAAGGCAACGCGCCTGGATCGCACTTGTTCTCGCCCAGCAAACTCCAATCCTGCTGCTTGACGAGCCGACAACTTTTCTCGACCTGCCACATCAACTCGAGATCTTGAGCCTGCTGCAGAAACGCAACAGGGAAGCAGGCACGACCGTTATCAGCGTTCTCCATGATTTGAACCTTGCGGCCAGGTTCAGCGATCACATCGTCTTGTTCGGTCCTGATGGTCTGGTCGCCGATGGCCCACCGGAAACTGTCATTGCAGCGGAGAATCTGAAGAAGTCGTTCGGGCTTGAAGCGCGGATAATGCCTGACCCGGGGACAGGCAAACCCATGGTGATCCCAAACTAGGCCGGTTCTCAACCCGCCCTTGTCGTGGGCGAAAGTGCTGCGCGCAGAAACCAGACCCAGACGGGTGACTAAGATTCGCCTTTGCCATGACACACGTGTGCCGCTATCGTCCATTCAATTTTTTATGGCGCAGCACGTGATGGGTTTCTTATGGTTGCAGAAATTGAGCATATCGGGCGGTTTTATGCTGAAGAAATTCGTGCGGCAGCCGCACTGCCTGAAGGTCCTTCAACCGAGCGGCTTCTTTCTGCATTTGCGACAGTTTCAAGGGAACAGCATGCCGGGCCGGGCCCATGGCTGCTCGGTTCGCCGCTACGGGGCGTAAAACCAAAACGGCGAACACCCGACAGCGACCCCAAGCATCTCTACCACAATGTCCTGGTTGCCCTCGATGAGGATCGCGGTATCAACATCGGCCAGCCATCTCTCTGGGCGCAGTATTTTCTGACGGCCCGCGTGGCCGAGGGCCATCATATCCTCCAAATCGGCGCGGGTTCCGGATATTTCACCGCCATTCTGGCGGAACTGGTCGGTCCGAGTGGTTCTGTCACCGCCCTGGAAATAGAGCCCATGCTTCACAAGATGGCAGCAAGCGCTCTCGAGGGTCGATCGAATGTATCCGTAAGCCAGAGGAGCGCCGCGACGGACTTGTCGGCTGATGAAGGTCAATTCGATCTGATTATTGCTTTCGCGGGGACGACGCACCCCTTGCCAGGATGGTGGGACCTGCTCAAACCGAATGGACGCATGCTTCTGCCCGTGACAGGCGAGAATGGCTGGGGAGCAATGGTGGTTTTCAACCAGGCCGGGGACAGCTACCAGGGCCAGACAGTCGGCCGTTGCGGTTTTTATCCCTGCAGCGGTGCCCGTCATCCCGGGACTGAAGCAGAACTTGGCAAACTATGGTCCAACACTGCGCTGTTGAGTGGCGCCCGTCTCAAACTGAGTATTGTTGGTGATCAGGCATATTACGAGGTGATTGAAACACAACCGGCCAAATGAACACGCTTTGCTGCAGAGAACGAACTTCAATTGCGTAACATCCAAGACGCAATCGTTTCCCAATGACAGTCAATCATTTACGACTGGATTATGAGCAACATCACAGAAGCCCGTCCCGCGTAATCGCTTCCCACAATCTTACAAGCAGGTTGTGCTCGTCCATTACTGAGTTCCAGGTCACGATACGCGACAGGCGAGCTGCACTTGCTCCACCTTCCCTGCGTTCACCTTTCCTGAAAACCACATTTCCAAATGGATCCTTCATGTCGCAAGCGGCAGCCTTGCCTTCGTACCAGAAATCCCATTCAGCGGGTGCAAGGACAGAACGTGTCGCTTGCGGTGTTGCCGCATAAGCACCGTTTCTGGCCATAAGCGCCCCCGGCCCTCCTGACAGCCACCAGTTCAGATACTCATAAGCGATATCCATCCGGCGCCCACTCAAGCATCTGGAAAGGGCCATGCCACCAAACCATCCACGATACCCTTCCGCAGGCGTACACATTTCCACCTGGACACCGCGAGCTCGCAGCGCAAGAAAGTTGGCCCACCACATGGTGGAGAGGATCGGAGGGTCGTCTGGTCCAAGCTCCGGCACCGTGTCGGTCCAAAACCCATAGAACTGCCCCCGGAGCTGGCTCTCACGAACAAGGCGAATGAATTGTTCGATTTCCGCGAGATCGAGATTGCCGATGTCACGGACTTGAAACCGGTTTCCTGCCTGCATGGCCAACAACAGGTCCAGCACACCAATTGCGGCGTCTGCCTGGATTGCCACGCGTCCGCACCATTCGCTTGAAAGCAAATCAGCCCAACTTCCCGCGTTCGCCCGCGCACCAGCGCCAATCACGGCAAAGCTGTCAGCATTGTAAACAGTCGGGAGCATCGAGATACTGTCGCTCTGGACATGTTTCAGCTCACCATCCGCCTGCACGAACAGAAGATCCCGCGGATTGCTGCCGAGTTCCTCACCGTGTTTACCGGATGAAAAAACCGGCAGTTCAAGTATTTCCGACCATCGGTCTATCCGGTTCACATCAATTGGCTTCAACGACCGAGCGGGCCAGACGAGATCCAGATCATGAAACCATTGATCGTAGATATCGAAACTGTCCGGTTGCAGCGCCCCTCGCCTTTGAGCCTCTATTCCGTCAAGCACAGTAAAATTCAACCGGATGCCAAGGTCGGCTTCGGCGAGTGTCCTCAGCGGGGCAATGAGGGTCACGTCCGTTCCGAGCACCTCCAGTTCGTTCGGCGCAGTATGTACGGCGGGCGTGTGCAGCGCTCCGGTGCCTGTTATTGACGTTTCGCCCAACTTTCATTTCCCCTACTTACAAAGGCCTCAAAAGAAGCTTGCAGATTTTCAATATCCAGACCGCGAGAAATGAATACGAGACGCGACGGCTCACCGCTGTGCATTGACGTGCTGGGATGCTGAGGTGGATGCAGCGTATGTCCGACACCATCGATCAGCACTTGTCCGAGCGTAGTTGTATTGAGCAGACATTTGACCCGCAAGAGTTTCTGTCCGTGACAATGAACCAGTGCGGCGAGCCAGATGACAAAAGTTGTCCAGTCGATTTCCCGATCGAGAGTCAGACTTAGCGTCTCCGCGTTTGCCACTTCTCTGGGACGCACCTGCACGCAGGCAAAGCCCGCGTTTTTGCTTGGCTCTCTCGTCAGCTCATCCAGCGTGTTGAACTCGTCGGAACGCTGCTGCTTTGCAAACGGATTGATCGCAGCCAGCCTCTCCTGGAGGTCCGGGATCTTGCGCTCACACAAGAGATCGGTTTTGGAGATCAGGATCGTGTCGGCGGCCGCAACCTGGGGAGCCCATTCCGGCTGTTTGGCGTGGACGTCCATACAGTTTATCGCGTCGACAACAACCAGAACCTGTTCAAGTACAACCTGATGCCGCAGTACCGGGTCGAACAGGAGTGTTGATTGAATTTGAGCAGGATCTGCCAAGCCGGTGGTCTCGATAACAATTCGCTCGAACCTGGGTATCTCTCCCCTCTGCGCCCGAGAAAGCAGCATTAAAATGGCGTCCTTGAGCTCCCCTCTGATCTGACAACAGATACAGCCGGAGTCCAGTAGCACTGTGTCCGGTGCGATAGGCTCCACCAGGAGATGATCAATACCGACTTCTCCAAACTCGTTGATGAGAACTGCGACCCGTTCCTCCGCGCCTTGCTGGAGAAGGTTGCGCAGCCAGGTCGTCTTGCCCGCTCCAAGAAAGCCAGACAACAGGATGATGGGAACCGAGGCCAGACGTTTCATGGCCGATCTCTCTTGCCAATTGAAACATTCTCATCAGCAAGCGGATCAAAGACGCCACCCAGCCCGTCTTCCAATGCTGGCCAGATATCGCTGATGGTATCAATGACGACTTCTTGTCCAGTCGGCCCGGTCAGAACATAGTTCTGACCCTGCCAGTCACGGATGTTTACCCGCCGCTTGGCAAGCAACCTGTTGACCACGGCAACACACTCCTGTCGCGCCTTCCGCCTCCTTACCGGATCCGCACTTGCTGAAACGCGGCCCGGCTGAGTGGCCGTCCAGTGATCATCGCTCCCAAACAGGCCACAAAGACCGCACATGAGTTCAACCTCCCTGTCCTATTAATCTTTGGATCAGCGACCTCAACGGAATGGGAAGCGGCGATCGAAATCGTTCGCGATCTCGTCAAACGTCACCCAACGAACGCCCTCATGGCTGTTGAAATACTCAATGAGCCGTTCATGCATCAGCAAAACCTGCGGCCGTCCTGAAACGTCTGGATGAACCGTCATGGTGAAGACCGCATAGTCATTTTCGCGATAAACGTAGTCGAACTGATCCTTCCACATTTGCTCGATATCCCTGGGGTTCACAAACCCGTGGCTGTTGGGAGATTTCTTGATGAACATCATCGGAGGCAGATCATCGAGATACCAGTTCGCCGGGATCTCGATCAATTGTGTTTCCCGGCCGCGCTCAAGCGGTTTCATCCAGGTTTCGGGATGTTCGGAATAATTTATCTTGGTCCAGCTGTCGCCAACCCTGACCCTGTACGGATGGAAGTCGTTGTGCATGAGGGAGTGATCATATTTGATCCCTCTTTCAAGCAGGAGTTCGTTGGTAACATTGGAAAACTCCCACCAGGGCGCAACATAGCCCGTTGGGCGGCGACCCGTCAGGTCCTCAACCAGCTTGATGGACTTATCGAGGATTGCCGTCTCCTGTTCACGCGTCATCGCGATCGGGTTTTCATGACTGTAGCCATGAATGCCGATTTCATGTCCGGCGTCCGCAACTGCTTTCATTTCGTCCGGAAAGGTTTCGAGAGAGTGACCCGGAATGAACCAGGTGGTTCTAAGCCCGTATTTTTCGAACAGGCGCAGAAGGCGCGGTGACCCTACCTCGCCGGCAAACATGCCCCGGGAAATGTCATCGGGAGAGTCCTCTCCGCCGTATGACCCGAGCCACCCGGCAACCGCATCCACATCCACACCATAGGCAATCAGGATTTCTTTGGGCATTTCACTCTCCATCGTTTGTCTTGAGTTGGTTTGAAAGATGTGCGGCGAGGCGAGCGCCTTGCCTGAGCAGCGTGCTGTCGCAGCCGGAAGCTGCTGAAAGAAGGAGCGAGCTTTCGATGCGGCCACGACTTCCGGTAAGCGGAATGGCAAGACCTGGAAGGTCCAGCAGACTTCCGATCATCGTCGCCGACAGAATGTCGGCATTAAGCCGGGCGGTCGCATTGCCGCTACGGGTTCGATCGAACGGAAGACGAAGCACCGGCACGGTAGGGTGGGCGATCAGGGCATCGCCGATCTCTCGACGCACTTTGCCGATAAGTTCTGCTCGTCTGGAAAGGTACTGCTGATAATCCTCGTCACCGAGAACCGGAGCTTCGACGATCCGCCTGCGAACGAGGGGATCGAGATGCAATGCGTCAGGCCCGGTAGCGAGAGCCTCATAGCGTCTGCGGGCTTCTATTGCGACAAGTGGACCGTAGGTTTGAAGAAGGGATTTGATTTCTTCGGCGGCCCGCAAGCGGAACCTTCGGATCTTCCAACCGTGGCGCCGCGCAGTTTCCAGTGCGTCGTCATAAGGAGTGAGAACCTCTTCCCGCCAGTGCGGACCCAAGGTGCCTGCAACGTCGAGCAATTCAGGCTGTCCAGGTAATGCAGAAACGTCCCGCACATCTGAAACCACGCTGTCGACCGCAATGATCTTTTCAACTGAATTGGCAAGCACGCCGACCGTGTCGAGCGTTTCAGACAAGGCATGAACGCCTTCTCGGCAATACCGCACCGTGCTGGGGCGGAAACCAAATATGCCATTCAGAGCAGCGGGAACACGCACCGATCCGGAAGTGTCCGTACCGATCCCGATATCCGCAATGCCTTTGGCAACGAGAACCGCGGAGCCCGAAGACGAGCCTCCCGGTAGCAACGGTATTCCCTGCGAAAGAGCAGAGGCAGGTGTGCCGAAGTGCGGATTGATCCCCAGTCCTGAAAAGGCAAGTTCGGACAGGTTGCTGCGCGCCAGTGAGATTGCACCGGCTTGCTCCACTTTCCTGACGATCGGAGCATCGTCAGTCGCAGGCTCAACGTTGCTGCGCAACGCCGATCCCAGGGTGGTAACTTCCCCTTCCTGATCGATTATGTCTTTCCAGGCGACGCACAGGCCTTCAAGCAGCCTGGGTGAAACACCCGAACTGCCCCGTTGATCCACTGCCTCGGCCTGTAACAGTGCCTTGCGGGCGGTGATCGAGATAACTGAACGCGCATGGCACGGCATCTTCAATTGCCCGATCTTCTCAGTGATACGCTGAACTGCAGCACCCGACGATCGGCCGGACAGAACCGGACGCCTGGTCCAGGAAGTGATGGTCATGATTGAGATCCCCGAAGGCGGGCGCCCCGGGCGCCCCCCCAATTTAAGCGCGAGGGGTTATAGCGACAGAGAGCGTTACGGGAAATTTGAGGGGGACAAAACATTGATTGCAAAACCCGG
>JBCCVB010000184.1:0-12221 GCA_039195965.1 Pseudomonadota bacterium | reverse complement strand
AGCTCAAAAAGCGCATTCTTGATACGATCGGGGTCGCGATCGGCGCCTTGAACGGCGAACCGATCAAGATGATCCGGGAGCACCAGGAAGACTTTGGCGGCAACGGATTGTGCACGCTGATCGGAGGCGGCAAGACAGCGCCTGACCGGGCTGCATTCTATAACGGCGCTCTCAGCCGCTATCTCGATTTCATGGACAGTTACCTGGCAAAGGGGGAAACCTGTCACCAGTCTGACAATTTCGGTGCCGTGATGGCCGCCGCTGAATATGCCGATGCCAGCGGCGATGATTTCCTAACCGCAATGGCCGCCGCATATCAGGTTCAGGGACGGCTTTGCGATGAAGCGCCGGTACGGGCAAAGGGCTTTGACCATACCGTCCAGGGGGCCTACGCATCCGCCGCCGGTGTCGCCAGGGCGCTGGGCCTGGATGCGGAGAAAACGGCAAATGCCATAGCGATCTCGGGTACGTGCAACAACGCACTGCGCTGTACCCGAACCGGAGCTCTCTCTCACTGGAAAGGTCTGGCTTATCCGAATACGGCTTTCGTCGGCACACACGCCGCATTTCTGGCTTACCGCGGTATCACCGGACCGGAAGAAGTCTTTGAAGGCAACAAGGGCTTCAAGGAAGCTATCGCCGGAGACTTCCATATCGACTGGTCAAAGGAAGACCTGGAAAACGTCAAGAAGTCGATCATCAAGAAATACAATGCCGAAATTCATTCCCAGTCTTCCATTGAGGGCGCACTCGAATTGCAGGTCCAGCATGGTTTCAGCTGGGACGAGATCGAACATATCGGCATCGACATCTTTGATGTTGCCTTCCACATCATCGGTGGTGGTGAAGAAGGTGACAAAACCATCATCCGCACGAAGGAAGAAGCAGACCACTCCCTGCAGTACATGGTCGGCGTGGCTCTGATCGACGGCAACGTTCTGCCTGCTCAATACGAACAGGACCGCATCGTTCGGAACGACATCCAGAGCCTGTTGAAGCGGTTCACGGTCAAGCCGAAGCAGGAATATACGGACCGGTTCCCGGACGAGGTTTGCACTGATCTCGCGATCACCCTGAAAGACGGCACGGTCCACCGGATCACAAAGACCGACTATGAGGGCTTTTCCACCCGTCCCATGAGCTGGGACACTGTGATCGCGAAATTCGTCGGGCTGACCACCGAATTCACCAGCGAACGCACACGCAGGGCAATCATCGACGCTGTTCAGAACATCGAACAGATGCGCGCCCGCGACTTTGCAGCAATTCTCTCAAACCTGAAAGTATGAGGATCTCCGACATGAGTGAGAAGTACCCATCTGAAACCTGGAAGAACAGGTCATTTCCCTACGTGCCGATGAACGAGCGTGACTACAAACCACGCGACAAGTCGATCACCGAGATCCGGGGTCCGTATTATGCAATGACACCGCCGACCTATACCAAGGAATTGCTGGAAGGTATGGGTGAGCATGTCGACGGCTACAAGTACGCAGGCGGGTCCTTCAGCCTCATGCCCGCCGACTATGTCCGCAAGATCAATCGGATCTGTCACGAGCACGATGTCTATGTCTCGACCGGCGGCTGGATCGAAAACGTTCTCTCCCGCGCACCGACCCAGGTCGACGCATATATCGAGGAATGCAAGCGGCTGGAATTCGACATGATCGAACTCTCCACCGGCTTCATTCAGTTGCCGACACCCGATCTGATTCGTCTCATCGAGAAGGTCAAAAAGGCGGGATTGAAGCCCAAGCCGGAGATCGGCATTCAGTTCGGTGCAGGAGGCGATACCAGTAAGGCGGAGCTGGAAGCTGAGGGAACCCGCGATCCTCAGATCCTGATCGATACGGCAAACGACTGCCTGAATGCCGGTGCATCAATCATCATGATTGAATCTGAAGGTATCACTGAAAACGCCGACCCATGGCGTACAGATGTGGCCGCTAAGATCATGAAGCAGGTCGGCATGGAGAACGTCATGTTCGAGGCGGCGGATCCGGAAGTCTTCTCCTGGTACATCAAGAACTACGGTATCGACGTCAATCTGTTCGTCGATCACAGCCAGATCGTGCAGCTTGAATGTCTGCGACGTGGCATCTGGGGTACCAAGAGTACGTTCGGACGCATCACGACGCATCGCTAAAAGCAAACACCCAGGGGCGGATGACCGCTCCTGGGTGTCTGATTTCCATTTCTTGTTCCGCGTTGGGAAGGCCGCACCGGTGTTCGATAAGAAGGACACGGCCGCGGCCTTTTTAGTGGCTTCAATCAGCCGTCATAGCGGCCGTTCAGGCCGAACGCATCGCACTCGCGCTGGAACTTGTTTGCGGCGAGTGTCAGATCCTTTCCATGACGAGCGATCAGCTCCGCACGCTTTACCGGGTCGTGTGTTGCCTCGATTGCACCCCATATCGCCGCCAGGGTTTCAGATGCATCACGCAGGTTTTTGAGCGCGTCCGTGTCTTCTGCAGCTTTTTCGATGTTGCCACCCGATACCGCACCAACGCCAGGAACGGTTTGCGCGCCGCCGCTAGTGTAACCCTCGGGAACATCACCCTTCGCATTGATGACTTTGCGATAACGGATGGCCGACAGGATCTGATCCACTGCCTGCTTGGCCCCTTCAACACGCGAGGTGTGCTCGGTGTCCGCGGCAGCATGCGGAAGCAGTTCCAGACGATCGGCATACTTTTCGATCAGAGGCCGGTAGGGAACCATCGGCCCGAACAGGCTTCCGTCTTCCGCGACAAAGAGGTCCGCATCGATTGCAGCGTAGCGTACCTTGCCGCTCGCCAAAGCATCACCCAATGCAGTTGCGTCGACAACTTCACCACGATCGTAATTGACCAGTACCGCGCCGTCGTTCAGTGCGTTCAGCACCGATGCTCCGACAAGACCGGCGTTGGCGAAAGTGCCATCTGCATCTTTGGCACCAAGGCCAGTGTGCGGAGAAAGCACGTCTGCTCCAGCTGCTGCCTCCTCAGGGGAAGATGCGTAGATGAAACCTTCTGACTCGATCCAGTCCTTGTGGCGCTCACGGGCATAAACGGCAACAGTCATGCCAAAGGCCTTGGCGAGTTTAGCGACCTCGCGGCCGATGTTGCCGTAACCGATCACAGCCATCCGCTTGCCTTCAAGCTTCTCGGTCGGGTAGTCGCGAAGATGCTTGCCGGTATCGAAGTCGCCCTTGACCACGCGGTCGTGCATTTCAGCAACGTCCAGGTCCGGCATCACCCTCAGCAGCGACTTCATCATCATCTGTGCGGTCGCGCGGCTGTTGAAGCTCGGTGTGTTCATCAGCGGAGCCGTTCCACCGGTGCCATTGCCACCACCCCAACAGTCGCAGGCCATATTGCCGGTGCCGGCGCCAATGCGAACACCGCCTTCCGGGAAAGTTGCATTTTCGGGGAAGAACGTCGCTGCGGCGATCACGGCGTCATACTGGTTGTCACAGCATGCTGCGGTCAGTTCTTCATGTGTGCTCAGATCGGGGAGGTAGAAGAAATGCTGGCCGGCCGGAAGATCCGTGCCGTCCCATCCACCAAGGGTAAACGTGCCGCCCTGGGCTTCGACATGCGCTTTTACTTCTGATGGATCAGGTTTGCCATCAGCGTCGAATTTCAGACCTACCAGGTCCGCTACCAGAATACGGTAAGCACGGTTCGGGTCGTCCTTGCGTGCATTCGTCCGTCCGGTCGACTCGACTTCAAAAGTCGTCCCGGCTTCGGCCAGGATTTCTTCCAGCACCACGATCTTGGCGCGGTTATAGGCGTAGGAGATGTTTTCAAGCAGGGCGACAATGTCATCGTTGTCGCGGATGCCGCCGATCCAAGCCCTGTAATCACCCGGAGTTCCCGGGAAGGCGTTGACGTAGCGCGCAGCGTCGAGGCCAGGTTCGTGCCAACCGTTGGGATGGGTCAGGCCTTCATAACCCAGAAGCTGCTTCGAGCGCAGAATGATGCGGTTGTGAACGTCGGCATCGGTGATCTCGGGATCATTGACGCGAAGAAGGGTGACGGCAGCGCCGCGTTTTTCTGCAGCGTCGACACCCGGCTCCAACAAGCTCTGGCCTTCAAGCCAGTCGTTGATGCATTGACGGTTCGAGGCGGACCGTTGGTTCATGACACTGACTGAACCGAACATGTTTTCAACACGCAGCAAACCATACGTGGTTTCGGCAAATGCGAGAGACGAGAAGGTATTGATGACGCCGCCTGTCATCTTGTTGGATGCGGGGTCATAAAAAGGACCGAGGCCGACAGTCTTTTCGCCGGTCAACGGTTTCTTTGCGTCTTTCGGCACGACGAGTTTCAGCTGCCGTGCGATCGCCCATGCAGGGTTTTTCTGATTGTCTTCAATCAGCTGCATCGCAGCCGGAGTGAATGAAGCAAGGAAGTAGCCGGAAATGCCTCCAATGGCTTTCTGGAAAGGTGTGAACAGGCAGCACTTGGACATGAAAGCATCGACAACATGCTGCGACCAGGGCATTGCGCCCAGCATGGAAGTCGCGTCGATCATCGCGTGGCGGTTTTCCGGATCGCGGTCCAGCCAGCTGAGCAGTGATACCACTTCCTCTTCGGTATAAGTGGTTGCACCGGTAGTTTCGTGGCCGACGCCCACAAACAGGCTGATGTTCATTTCTTCCAGCTGTTCGGCACTGGGGATGGTGCCTTCACGACCGGCAAAGACAACCTTGTCTTCATGACCATTATCAGCGAACCGTTGCAGTTCGAGGATCTGGGTGCCCCAGCTTTGACGGAAGAAGCCGCCGGCCTTGGCGTCTTCGGACTCCGGTTTGGGAGTGTCGACGAAGAGCTTCTGCCCTTCCAGGTTGGGATTCATCAGGTGCATGATTGCAACCGTGAAGCCACTGTGACCACCGCCGAGACCAACGGCAACCTGGTTGGATTTCGGGAAGCCGAAATAACGGTGAATGTGATGCATCATATCCAGCAGGATGGCATCTGCCGGATATCCACGGTGCATGGACCGGCCGATCTCGGACGTGGTGAAGGGGCCGATGTCGTTGCCCTTGTCGTCCAGCTTTCTGTAGGTGTTTTCGAGCCAGCGATTGAACTCGAACGTATTTTTGCGCCCTTCCGCATCATCCAACACCATGTCGGTAATCGGACCAACGCCAAAAAACGGGTTTTTTGTGCGTGGCGGGGGTCCCTTGCGGGTCATTTCAATGCAGTGTTCGCGTTGTGCAGCTAGATCGGACACGACTAATCCCAGTTCGCTAGAGGACATTAAAACTGGGGCCAAACTAATGTGGTCGGCTCATTGAAAATGTCGAATTTGCGAAAAGATTATAGCGAAATACGTCCTCGACACCGTCGTTTGGACGGTAAGACCGGTTTTGATCGTCCCATTCAAACTGGATCGGTACTTACATTTGAAATGCGTCGGCAAGCTTAGCCACGAAATCTTTTTTCGAATAGCCACCCGGCAGGCTGGTATGGGCATTGAGATCAATCTGCCGCTCTTCGCCAAGCGCGCTCAGAAAGCGGTTGACCGCGTCGATCGCCTCGATTGAGACCGGGTCAATAAGCATGATCGCATGAGCAAGAATGGCGTTTCTGCTTCTGTCCGCCTTGCTGCGGCGAATACGCATCGCCGTACCGGCAAACTTCAGGTCATTCAGCTGCACATTATATTCGCCGTCGCAAAAGGCGCCTGGTCTCCAGCCTCTGCTTGCCCCGCTCCCAAGGGCTGTCTCTATTGGCGTGCATAGTCGGTCATATTCCTCTTTCAGATCGACTTGCTTGCCCGGATCTGTTGCATAGACGTGAGACACGTTCAGGATGCCCGGACCTTGAGGTGTGACGTCTCCGCCGGTACTTCGCAAGTTCACCGACCAACCTTCCGCAGCCAGTTGGCGTGAGGCGTCTTTGAACTGCGGTTTGTTGGTCAGGTTCTTTGGAGAAACAAGGCACTTTGGTGTTTCCCAGAACCAAAGATGTCGTTGTTCCGGATTGTGGCTGACATCGTCCAGAAGCTCCATTTCGCGCGACAGTGCTTCACCGGCATCCAGGAAATCTACCAAGTGTCATCCTCTCCACGGCAGGGTCATCTTACCAGTAAATGCATCTAGTCAATTCGGACTGAAAAGACAACGCAGCCATTTTGCTCGTCTCATAATTGGCCTTGCGGGATTGCCGACACCTTCGCCGGATAGCGGATGTTTGATGCCAGAGATCTGGATTGACTGCCTGTGAAAAAGGTCGGTTTTGTGCTGAAAAATCAGTGGAAACGACGAAACCAACGCGAGAAACGACCAAGTTTCAAATTCCGTTGCTATTTGATTGACAGACCAAATTCGTTTCCTCATTTAATCTGGAAAGCGCCACTTCAGCGCGGGAACCGAAGCGGATCCCGAATGCCAAGCAGCCTCCCAAAAATTTGAATCTTCAGCCTCGTGAAGTCGGCCGGACGCTGTGCTCTTGCGTTTGTTTTCTGCTCACAGGCGTCAGCTGGACGAGAGTCTTTATGACAAAGAAAAACTGTGTCGGTAAATCGTCAAAGGCCGCTGGTGGCTGGGGCGCGCTAAAGAGCGTTGGTCGCCAGCTGATGGGCAGCGGTCAGCCGCTTGCAGGCGCCAAGACGATGCTGAAGGCAAACCAGCCGGACGGTTTTGATTGTCCCGGTTGCGCCTGGGGAGATCCTGAGCACGGCTCGTCATTCGAGTTTTGTGAAAACGGGGTCAAGGCGGTGGCATGGGAGGCCACCCGGGCACGGGTCACATCGGAGTTCTTTGCAACGCATTCCGTCACTGAACTGCGGGAGTGGTCGGACCATGATCTGGAACACGAAGGCCGCCTGACACAACCACTTCGCTACGATAAAGCATCTGACCGCTATGTGCCGGTGGAATGGGAAACGGCATTTACCGAAATCGCCGCTTCCCTTAACGCGCTCGACAATCCGAACCGGGCCGAGTTTTACACTTCCGGCCGGGCCAGCAATGAAGCCGCGTTTCTCTACCAGACCTTTGTCCGTCTTTTCGGCACGAACAATTTTCCGGATTGCTCGAACATGTGTCACGAGGCCAGCGGTGTCGCGTTGACGGAGGCTGTCGGGATAGGCAAGGGCACCGTTCTGCTGGAAGATTTCGAAAAGGCCGACGCGATCTTTGTCGTCGGGCAAAATCCTGGCACGAACCACCCGCGCATGTTGTCTGATTTGCGGAAGGCTACCGAACGCGGTGCTCGCGTGGTTGTCTTCAATACGTTGAAGGAAAAGGGGCTTCACCGTTTCTCCGACCCGCAGAACAAGCTGGAAATGATCCGCGGCGGCTCGGAGGCGACATCGACGGATTATTTCCGGCCGCGCCTCGGCGGTGACATGGCGGTCTTTCGTGGCATGGCCAAGGTTGTGTTCGCCGCCGAAGATTCTGCAAAGGCGAAAGGCAAGCCACCGGTCCTCGATCATGATTTCATCGCCGAACACTGCCATGGTTTCGAGGATTATCGTGCATTGGTGGAGCGGACCGACTGGCAGACAATCGAGGACCAGTCCGGTCTGAGCCGCGAGCAGATCGAGGAAGCCGCCGAGATCTATCTTGAATCGGATGCGGTCATCGCCACCTGGGCGATGGGAGTGACGCAGCACCGGCACTCTGTTCAGACAATTCGCGAGATCGCCAATTTCATGCTGCTTCGCGGGCATATCGGTCGTCCGGGTGCAGGTTTGTGTCCGGTCAGAGGGCATTCCAATGTTCAGGGCGACCGGACTGTCGGGATCAATGAAAAGGCTCCTGCACCTTTGCTGGATGCCATGGAACGCGAGCTTGGCGTGCCAATGCCGCGAGATCCGGGGCACAATGTGTTGCATGCGATCGGTGCGATGGTAAGCGGCGAAGCCAAGGCGTTCGTGGCGCTAGGCGGAAACTTCGCTCGGGCAACGCCTGACAGTGCGTTGATTGCCGACGCGATGCGCAATCTGGACCTGACGGTCAACATAGCGACCAAACTCAATCACGGCCATCTTCTGCCGGGAAAGGTGTCCTACATTCTGCCGTGCCTCGGACGAACCGAGATCGACAAGAATTCCAAAGGTGAGCGACAGATCGTAACCGTTGAGGACTCTATGTCCATGGTGCACGGGTCTGGCGGTATCAATCTTCCTGCTTCACCGGAATTGCGCTCTGAGGTGCGGATTATTGCAGGCATTGCCAAGGCGACCTTGGGCTGCGGTGTTCTGGACTGGGATGCGCTTGGAGATGACAATGACAAGATCCGGGACCTGATCGCCCGTGTCCTCCCGGCTTTTGGAAATTACAATGAAGCTGTTCGCAAACCACGCGGGTTCAGGCTTCGCAACAGTGCCGCGGAACGGGAATGGAACACGCCAACCAGCCGGGCGACCTTTTCGTCGTCCGAGTTACCTGACCAGACCGAGTGGCAGCAAGCCAAGGGAACCGGCAACACTTTCGTGCTGCAGACAATGCGCTCCCACGATCAATACAACACCACGGTCTATGGGATGGACGATCGGTATCGCGGTATCTACGGCGAGCGAAACGTGGTCTTTGTTCACGCTGACGATATTGAACTGATCGGCGCCGAAGCGGGCGAACGGGTTGACATCGTTGGCTGCCACGACGACGGAATTGAGCGTATCGCTTACGATTTCAGACTTGTTCCCTACGATATTCCCCGCGGGTGCATCGCCGGATACTATCCGGAATTGAACGTTCTGGTGCCCTTCCAGGCGTTCGGTGAAAAGAGTTTCACTCCGACGTCGAAATCCGTGATGGTCACGTTTCGCAAGCGGGGTGGCAGGAATGAGTGACGGGCTTCTGGAGATCATTTCAAATCTTGTGCGGCAGCACCCTGACCGGCTTAACGAACTGAGCGCAGGCATTCTCGCGGCGGCCCGCTTCGACATCTGCCGGGACAGCCGGAGCTTTGCGCGTAAATTCGGCATCGCCCATGCTCTTGTCCTGCGCGAATGCGTTTCTCTTGCCGAGGAACATGACCTGATCGAGCTCGAAAGCCGACAGGATCGCTCGCAGCGGCTCTTTTACTCCCTAAGGCCAGACGGGCACACCATTTTGTCGGAGGCAGCGTAACCACATGACCGCTCTATTTCGGGAAAACGCGGCGGCACTGGATGTTGCGCTTCAGCCTGTTGTCGCCCAAAAGCAGCCCTCCGATCGCTCCGTGTTGCGGCATCTGGCTGAAGAAGTGCCGGTTGCTCTAGTGTTCGACGGCGCGAGCGCCGGTGTCATGATGGCGTCTCCCACGGACATTCGAGATCTCGCATTTGGCTTTGCACTGACAGAAGGTATTGTTTCCGAGTTATCGGAAGTTAAGGACTTCGAAGAAGTTTCCACTTCTGCCGGGATTGAGGCAAGGATCTGGTTAAAGCGTGAACGGTCGGTCGAACTGGCGAAGCGGCGACGTCTGATGGCCGGTCCGGTCGGTTGTGGCCTCTGCGGAATAGACAGTCTCGAGCAGGCAATGCGTCGTATATCTTCCGTCGGTGCATCAGACCTGCGGCTTTCTTTCCAGACGGTCAAAGACGCTACAGAATCCTTGCGCAGCCATCAGCCTTTGCATGACCAGACTGGTTCCACGCACGCAGCAGGTTTCCTTGTTCCAGATAAGGGTATCTTGTTCGCACGTGAGGACGTCGGCCGGCACAATGCCTTGGACAAATTGATCGGCACACTTGCGCAACATGGCATTTCACCAGCCAGCGGGGCCTTTGTGATGACTTCGCGTATTTCCGTGGAGCTGGTGCAGAAATCGGCCGTGGCGGGATGCGGGATGATCATCGCGGTATCCGCACCTACCTCTCATGCCGTAAAAAGCGCTGACGAGGCCGGCATCACGCTTGCAGCCTTTGCCCGCGGGCACGATTTCGAGGTCTTTACGCATGCATTTCGAATTGAGGCTGCCAGCAAATAGCGAGAATGCGACGTTTGTCGCGGCTGTCCGGCACCTCTGCAGGGAGCTGACTTGAATCTGTTCCTCGTGGAATGATGCGGATTTTACACTTTGGCCGAATTGCAACCGGAAAAGGTTTAGCTTCTTTCATGTTGCAATTGTGTTTTTGACAATTGAGCTTCAGGCGTCCTGGATTTAAATCAGGTCTCAGACGCGAAACACCCTGCACAAGATAGTGCATTTCCTGTGTCTGCAGCCCGCCAGGTTTCACTTAGCAAGCCGCTGGACCAACTCCAGGAGCGAATGAAGCCTATGACGAACCGTATGCAATGGAACGGGGCGCTGCAGCCAGAATCCCTTGATGTCCTGACAGCCGATGGTGGCAGTATCGTAAGCCCCACCAAGGTCGGCTACATCATCATGACCAGTGATGCCGCCGGACTTGAACGCAAGTTCGAAGCAAAGAACCGCAAACGCAACAAACCGGGTGTCGTTCTTTGCGGTTCCATGGACCAGTTGCGTGCACTGGCGGAAATGAATGAGGAAATTGAAGCCTTCTATCAGGCTCATTGGGACCGGGACATTCTCCTCGGCTGCATTCTGCCGTGGAAGAAGGACGGTCTGAAACACATTCCTGATGACGGGTCCGACAAGCTGATGATGGATGGTCGCAAGACGAGCTGTTTTGTCATCAAATTCGGCACACCTTCAGAGCTGGTGGTTCGCGAGCTTTGGGAAAAACACGGCAAGCTTGTTTTTGCGAGCTCGGCCAACCCTTCCGGCCGTGGGAACAGAGGGCTGGTTGAAGGAATTGGAGAGCGTATTGAGAGCTCGGTGGACCTGGTTGTTGGGGCCAATGACTATGTTGCTTCGATCCAGCCGGATGCAGACGAAGCTTCGCGCTATGAGCAGGGTGTCATGGTTTCCATGGTCGATGATGAAGGAAACCTTGTTCCGGTCCAGGCAAAAAACCGTGACGTGCGACCAAGCCCGTCGCTGATCCGGAAGGGATTGGATTGCGACGCCATCATGTCTCTTCTGTCATCTCACTTCATCAGCTGGGACTATCGGCACGGGCACTACTATTGAGTGCTGAGGACACCCGCAATTCCACGCAGACATTCTTCGTGCCTTGGGCCGAGGTTCATGTATTGCCAGGGAGGTAGCTGTTTTGACTGAGCTTGGTAAAACGGAAGCTGAATTTACGGAAAGGGTCATGAGTTCTTATCTGGCTCTGACCGTCGCGGCTGTTGCAGGCCATTTGGTTGTCCTGAGCATTGCAATCGCCTTTCCGATAAGCCTCGCGCCTTGGATCGTGCTGCAACTGGCTCTGATGCCCGTTGCCGCCGGAGCCGCCTGGTTTTTCCCGGGGTGGCTTTCTGTTGTCTCCTTTTCCCGATCACTGCACTTTGGAAACATCAGATTTGGATCGCACGGCGAGCATGATATGGCCCTCGATAAAGAGGCGTCTGGCATGCCCTCGAAGGAGGCCGAGATGCGCCTCAGATCTGAGATTCGAGAGTTGACGAAATTGGAACAGGAATAGATCTCGATCTCTCTGCGTTTTTCGAGGAGAGTCGGACCTGGAGGTCCGGCCAAGTTGCCCAACCGCTTGAGAAAGCGGGCGCACTGCTCCAGAACAGCGCTTGTGCATGGAACGGTTCGGTACTGAACACCGGCATCTAATGAATCAAAGGAAAGTAAATAGCGTGGGCCAATTTGCAGAAGACACCAGACGCATTCACAAGCTTTTGTCTGACGTCCTAAAGCCGACACCGCTTCAGCACAGTCAGTATCTTTCTGATCTTCATCAAGCCGACATCTGGCTGAAGCGCGAAGATCTGACGCCGGTCAGAAGCTACAAGGTTCGCGGCGCTTATGCCTTCATTCGGGAAGCTCTGGAAGCCGATCCGGACCGTTCCTTGTTTGTGTGTTCTTCTGCCGGCAACCATGCACAAGGCTTTGCTTTTGCCTGTCGTCATTTCAATAAGCAAGGCGTGGTGTTCATGCCGCTTACAACGCCGCAACAGAAGATACAAAAGACCCGTTCCTTTGGAGCGCCGCTGGTAGAGATCAAACTGCTTGGCGATGGATTTGATGCCGCGAACAAAGCAGCGATGGAGTATTGCTCAGCTGAAGACGGTTTGATGGTTCCACCATTTGATCACCCGACGATCATTCTGGGGCAGGCGACTGTCGGCAAGGAAATCCTCGAGCAAAGCCCTGAAGGATACTCCTGGGATCGCTTGATCCTGCCGGTTGGCGGCGGTGGGCTGGCCGCCGGCATCACGCGCTTCTTTGCGGAAACAGGCGAGAAAACGGAGT
>JBCCVB010000183.1:0-12359 GCA_039195965.1 Pseudomonadota bacterium | reverse complement strand
CTTCCGCAGCGTGGATGAGGGCGTTTGCGCGACTGTCGGATTGAATGAGCAGAATGAACAGCAGATCCGCAAGCGCGAGTTGGGCATCGCGCGTGAATATCGCGGAGCTTCGAGCCTGGTGTTCGTCGGCAACAATGTAAAGCTGAATTTCGGCCAGATCGGCGAGCCGGTTGGGTTGCACGCCAGTTACCGAGATGAGGGTGGCATTCTTTTGCTGCGCCGTCTCTGCAATCCGTCGGCTTTCAAGAGTATCTCCTGAATAGGAAAGCGCGATGCACAAATCGCCTTTCTCGAGTGTCGCGGCATTGGCAATCTGAATGTGACTGTCGGCGTCGAACAGAACCATGTAGCCGATTTTCTGGAGCTTGTAGGCAAAATCCTGAGCCACGAGTGACGACGCACCAACGCCGACAAGCTGAATTCGCCGGGCCGCGCGAATGGCGGCAAGCGCAGCACGCACCGTATTCTCATCGTTGACAGAAAGGGTCTGCTGCATGGCGTGGATCTTCGACCCCAGCAGTTTTTGCAAAATCGTTGCGTAGGGATCGCTGTTGCCGATTGTTCCGTGGATCACTCCTGCGGGCACCTGCCAGGTTTGCGAGGCGGCTTTTGTCACCGCAACTTTAAAGTCCTGGTACCCGCGAAAGCCAAGCTTCTGGCAAAACTTGACGACACTTGATTGACTGCGTCCGGTCTGCTCCGCCAACTCCGCCGAAGACAGATGGATCATCTCTTCCGGCGAAGCGAGCACAAATGTTGCGATCGCTTGCTCGGCTGTCGTGAGGCTGTCCACTTGCCCCTTAAGTATTGTCAGAATCGACATGGCGCTTCCTTGTGAGATCCCGATTCATCATTCCGTAAGCTGCAATTAATTGGAATAACTATTTCTGTCTCTACGATTGGCTGCATTTCAGACATATCAACGTGGCGAGATTGCGTTGTCCAAAAAAGTCGCCAAGTCTCTGTAAAGAAAGATAAAAAGGAAATCGTCATTTCCGGTGGTATAATACCCTCTGAATACAAGAGGAATAAAAAATTGAACAAATCGTTGACTGTTGGAATAATTAAGTCAAGGATCATGTAGAAAGTACCAAGGGGTTCCAATGTCCGATCCGCTGTCCGTCCGATCTTTGCGCAGTCTTGTGTCCGAGACGCGAAATCCACGCACGATGGATATCGATCTGCTGCCGGTTCCGGAATTGATTGGTCGGATCAATGCAGAGGACAAACTTGTTGCGACGGCGGTCGAGGCTGAATTACCCGTCATCGCAAAGGCCGTCGACGTCATCGCCGACGCTTTCCGTGCAGGCGGGCGGCTGATTTACATCGGTGCAGGAACCTCCGGACGTCTGGGTGTCCTGGATGCCTCTGAATGTCCCCCGACCTTCTCGGTGCCCTCATCCATGGTCATCGGTATCATTGCTGGCGGTGACAAGGCGCTACGGGATGCCGTTGAAGGGGCTGAAGACAGTGAGGCGCAAGGGGCGGAAGATCTTAAAGCAGCTACGTTGACAGGGCAGGATGTTGTTGTCGGTATCGCTGTGTCCGGCAGGACCCCGTATGTGGTCGGAGCTCTCGACTATGCGTCGAAAGTTGGCGCTCGCACTATTGCGCTCAGCTGTAATCCGAATTCTGTCATGTCGCATCACGCTGAGATTTCCATCGCTCCGGTTGTGGGGCCAGAGGTCGTCACCGGCTCGACCCGGCTCAAATCCGGCAGCGCTCAGAAGATGGTGTTGAACATGCTGACCACAGCGGCGATGATCCGGATCGGAAAGACCTATCAGAATCTGATGGTTGATCTGTCGATTTCAAATTCCAAGCTGAAAACCCGCGCTGTCGGCATCTTGTCGGAAATTACCGGTGTCGAGCCTGAGGAGGCAGCCGACCTGCTGGCTGAAGCCGATAATGACGTCAAACTCGCAATCTGTATGAAACTTACCGGATTGAAACGGGCTGCTGCTGCTGAAATTCTTTCGGAAAACGGTGGCGTATTGAGGAAAGCAATAGACAAGACGCGGGGAACAATCCGCGCAGGACTGACGGATTAGATTGCCTAATCCTTCCATTTAGGGAGATCGCATTATGTCAAAGATGATTAGCAAGTCGCTCACGACGATCGGCTTGGCCGTTGCATTGGGCACCACTGCGTTAAGCGGTGCGGCAATGGCTGAAAACCTCAAGGTTGCGTGGTCGCAGGACGCCACAGGCCTTGATCCGCACAAGCAAACGGCCTTCTCGTCGATCCGTTTCCTTGAGTTGATGTATGAGCCGCTCGTGCGTCTCGACAAGGATGCGAAGATTGTCCCGGCACTCGCCAGCTCTTGGGAGTTTAACGACGAAGCCACCGTTCTGACGATGAAACTCGATGACGGCGCAAAGTTTCATGATGGATCGGCTGTGACCTCGGCCGATGTGAAGGCCAGCTTCGAACGCATTCTGGATGAGGAAGTCGGTTCGGCTGCCCGCGCGAACTTCACCGCGATTACCTCGATCGACACGCCGGATGAGAAGACGGTCGTTTTCAATCTGGATGGTCCGAATGTACCGTTCCTCACTGCGCTCGCTTCTGTCAACGCCGCCGTCGTGCAGGCCAGCGCAATTGACGCCGGAACCATCGGCACCGAAGTTGTTGGTTCAGGACCCTTCAAGTACGAAAGCTGGACGCCGAATTCCAACGCCACGCTGGTTGCCAATGGAGACTGGCACGGAGGCGAGGTGGCTATCGACGGGCTGGATATCTCCGTTCTTCCGGACGAGACCGCAATCCTTGCCGCCTTGCGTTCGAAGCAGGTGGACTTTGCCTTGATCAACGATCCGTTTGTGGCCACACTGATCCCACAGGCGTCCGGTCTCAAGTTGGCCAAGGCGCCGGTCCTTTCCTACCACGTGCTGCAGTTGAACCCTTCGCGCGGTCCTTTGACCGAGCAGAAAGTACGTCAGGCAATTTCCTGCGCAGTGGATCGCCAGGATGTTCTGGATACCGCGCTTTTGGGTGAAGGCGCGGTGAGCGGACCGTTGACGATGGCCGCGTATGCGACCCCTGTCGATGAACTGTTCTGCTACACGCAAGATCTGGACAAGGCCAAAGCGCTTATGGCGGAAGCCGGGTATGCCGATGGCTTTGACATGAGCATCATGGCCGCGACCGGAGAGCCACCCACTGCTGCTTCCGAGGCACAGGTTCTGCAGTCGCAGCTCTCTGAGATCGGTATCAACCTGACCATCGAGATGAAGGAATTGAATGTCTATGTCGATCACTGGCTGAAAGCCAATTTCGACATGGCGGTGGCTCTGAATGGCGGTAAGCCGGATCCTTACACCATGTACAACCGCTACTGGACCAAGGATGGCAACCTGCAGCACGTTGCCAATTACATCGACGACGATCTCGATAACCTGATGGCGCAGGGCCGTGAGGAAACCGACCCGGCCAAGCGGAAAGAGATCTTCCAGTCCTTTGAAAAGCACCTTGCGGAAGTCTCACCCTGGGTCTGGCTCTACACCGGATATTCCTATGCAGGTTCGCAGGATTATGTTGACGGTTTCGAGCCGACACCAACAGGCTCGCTGTTTGGCCTCGCTGACGTGAGTCTCAACAAGTAGGCCTCAAGTCGGAGATCAGCATGTCCTACCCGATCAAGCGCCTACTGGTGTTCCCGCTGGTGATGCTGGGCGTGTCGATCTTCGTCTTTGTTGCTATCCGGCTGGTGCCGGGCGACGCGATCACCGCGATGCTCGGCACCGAGTCCGGCCTGCTGACGCCGAAACAGCGAGAAGCCCTGACGGCTTATTTCGGCCTCGACCAGAACTGGTTTGTTCAGTTCTGGCGCTGGTTTGCCGGTGTGTTGCAGGGCGATTTGGGAATTTCAACGACCTATGGCAAGCCGGTCATGACGGTCATCCTGGAACACTTCCCGCTGACGCTTGAACTGGCTGTGTTGTCGATGCTGATTGCGCTTGCGATCGGAATACCCGCCGGTATCTACGCCGCTACCCACAAGGACCGTCCTTCGGATCTGATCGTACGTGTTGTTGCAATGGTCGGCCAGTCGACACCAAGCTTTGTCGTTGGGTTGCTGCTTGTCTACTTGCTCTCGGTCGGCTTTGGTGTCCTTCCCGAAATGGGGACCTTTGTTCCGATCACCGAAGATCCGATTGCCAACCTCGCACAGATGATCCTGCCGGCGATCACGCTGGGAACGGCCTTCGCCGCTGCCGTCATTCGGATGTCCCGTTCCGCAATGCTGGACATCCTTCAGGAGGATTATGTACGAACTGCGCGTTCAAAGGGTATCCCGCGCCGCCGTGTGATCTGGCGTCACGCACTTCCCAATGCCTTGATCCCGGTAGTCACACTTTCGGGGGTCGAGTTCGGATACCTGCTCGGGGGGGCTGTACTGGTTGAACAGATATTCGCGCTGCCCGGTCTTGGACGCACGGTACTGGATGCCATTTTGCAGCGTGATTACGCGCTGGTGCAGGGGGCCGTTCTCTTCATTGCCTTTAACTTCATGGTCGTGAACCTGTTGGTGGACCTCGCCTACGCAGCTCTCGATCCGCGCATTCGGTTCGAAACCAAATGACAGCTCTCTTTAAAGATGTCCTACGCCACCCGTCCGGGCGGATCGGCCTGACCCTGTTGATCGTCTTCCTGCTCGCCGGATTTCTGGGCAAGGCCGGAATTACGCCATATGACCCGCTCATGCAGGACCGTATCGCCCGTCTGCAGGGGCCCTCAAGCGCACATTGGTTCGGCACAGACCTCTTCGGCCGTGATGTTCTCTCCCGGCTGATGGTGGGGATCGGTCAGAGTTTCGTCATCTCGTTCTTTTCGGTGGGCATTGCTTCGCTGCTTGGCAGCGTGCTCGGGCTGACCGCGGCCTGGTTCTCCGGCCTTTGGGACGGAGCCGTGATGCGTTTCATGGATGTGTTGCTGGCGTTTCCGGCGATCCTCCTCGCACTTCTGATCATTACGATATTCGGGCCGGGTACCTGGACCTCGGTTCTGGCGATTGCGATCGTTTATACGCCTATCTTCACCCGGGTGACGCGCGGTCCCGCGCTGTCACTTCGCCGCCGCGACTTTGTCGATGCGGCCCGTACGTTCGGTACGTCGCGCAGCTACATCATGACACGGCATCTGGCATTGAACCTCGTTGCGCCGCTCACGGTGCAGATTACGCTTGCGCTTGCCTGGGCGCTGGTGACCGAAGCCGGGTTGAGCTTCCTGGGCCTAGGTACCCAACCTCCCAATGCGTCGCTCGGTCTTATGTTGTCCGATGCCCGAAACCTCATGGAATTGGCTCCATGGCTTCTTTGGGTGCCTGCCATTGCCCTCATGCTCGCCGTGCTCAGCTTCAATCTTCTGGGCGATGCCTTGCGCGATATCCTTGATCCCAAGACCAGAAGGAGGTTGGCATGAGCCTACTTTCCGTTCGCGACCTCAAGGTAGGCTTCGGTCCGCGTCCTTGTGAAAATGAGGTCGTTCATGGGGTCAGTTTCGATCTTGCCGCAGGTGAAACGCTGGCCATGGTTGGTGAAACGGGATCGGGTAAATCAGTCACATCCATGGCGGTAAACCGGCTCGTCGACTTTGGCGGTGGAAAGATCACCAGCGGCTCTGTGAACTACACCCGTGCAGATGGATCATCCGTGGATCTCGCGGCCGCTGCCGAGAGTGAGCTGGAACAGATCCGAGGTCGTGAAATCGGCATGATCTTTCAAGAGCCGATGACGTCGCTCAACCCGGTGATGACTGTTGGTGCGCAAATTGAAGAGATCTTCCGCATCCAGCAGGGCATGTCAAAGTCAGAGGCAAGGGAAGCCGCGCGCGAGGCTCTTGATCGGGTTCGCATTCCCGATGCTGCCAGGCGATTGGGTTATGCCCCGCATCAGTTGTCAGGCGGCATGCTCCAACGGGTGATGATCGCGATCGCACTTGCCTCCAATCCGCGCCTCCTGATCGCCGATGAGCCAACTACGGCACTCGATGTGACGATACAGGCTCAGATCATGGGACTGCTTTCAGAAATGAAGCGGGAAACCGGAACGGGGATGATTTTCATCACCCATGACATCGGTCTTGTCGCCGGGTTCGCTGACCGTGTGATGGTCATGCAGAATGGAAAGGTCGTGGAACAGGGTGCGCTTGACGTTGTCTTGGATAATCCGCAGCACGCCTATACCAAGCATCTGCTGAGCGCAGTGCCGCACTTCTCGGACGGCAAATCGGTGAGAGACGACAAAGCTTCGGCACATCCTGCCCTGAAGGTTGAGAACCTGACCGTTCGTTTTCCGGTTCGCTCCGGCCTGTTCCGAAAGCACACCGGCAATATTCATGCCGTGGAAGGGGTGTCATTTGAGTTGAAGGCTGGTGAGACACTTGGAATTGTCGGCGAGTCCGGATCGGGAAAATCGACGACGGCGCGTGCCATTCTCGACCTTGTAACTCCTGCTGGCGGCACCATAAAGGCCGATCAAACACAGGTCGGTGGAACCGACAAGCCGGTTCAGATGGTGTTTCAGAACCCCAACGCTTCGCTGAACCCGCGACTTACCGTTCATAGCATCCTGGCTGAGCCGCTGACTGCGGTTGGACGCCGGATAGATGCCGACGCTGTGGCCCGGATGGAAATGTTATTGAGCCGTGTTGGCTTGCCTGCCGACAGCCTTGCGCGTTACCCGCACGAGTTTTCCGGTGGCCAACGGCAACGGATCTGTATTGCCAGAGCTCTCATGCTGAACCCTTCGGTGCTGGTTCTGGATGAAGCGGTTTCCGCGCTCGATGTGTCCGTGCAGGCGAAAGTGCTCGACCTGCTGATTGATCTGCAGCAGGAATTCGGCCTGGCTTACCTCTTTGTGACCCACGACATGGCGGTGGTCGAGCGCATCGCCCACCGGATTGCAGTCGTCTATGCTGGTCGGATTGTCGAGATCGGCAACGCCCGCGATTTGCTGGCAAATCCCCGTCACAAATACACCAGACAACTTATCGAGGCAGTGCCGTCGCTTGAGCGACGCCGCACCGACTACAGCATCGATACACGCGCAATACCTTCCCTGGTGCGTCCCATCGGCTTTGTGCCTGAGTTGGAGCCTTGGCTGGGAGCAGGCGAGGATCATTTCTATCGGCAGGAGGGGTGACCGTTGGAAAGACAAGCCAATTTTGATGCTGCATTCGCTCATCTGGAAACAGCGGTGGCCAATGGGAACATTCCGGGCGGGGTGCTTGGCTTGGTGTCGCAACATGGCGGAGCAATTGTCCGGGCCACAGGACAGGCTCAGAAAGTGCCGGCCTCCCGGCCAATGACGACAGACACCTGGTTTGACCTTGCTTCGGTTTCCAAGGTCGCCTTCACAACCGAACGGATACTGGCTCATGCAAGGGATGGCCGCATAGATCTCGATGCGCCGCTCACGACGCTGATACCGGATATGCGCCAGTATCACCCGGAGACCGCCTGGGAGCGGCAACTCACAATTCGCCAGTGTCTCGGCCATCAGACTGGATTGCCTGCCGTCTTTCCGATCTACACATATGGCGATGACCCCGATCGGCTGCGTGCTTTCGTATTGCAACACGAGTGGCGGCGCGGTGCGGCGGTCTACTCCTGCATCAATTTTATTCTGCTGGGCATCGCACTCGAAAGACTTGAAGGAAAACGGCTGCGGGACATGGACCCAGGCTTTGGCTTTGCATTTTCCGGTGACCGGGGCCTCACGGCAGCGACTGAACATTGCAACTGGCGCGCTCGGATGCTTGTGGGTGAAGTTCATGACGAGAATTGTTTCGCTCTTCAAGGAGCGGGCAATGCAGGCCTCTTTGGCAATGTGGGTTCGGTTCTGGGCTTCGCGCAGCATCTCCTGGAACTGGAAGCTGCCGGAGACCGTCACACGCGTCTGTTGCGAACGCAGATAGGCCCGACACGCGGTCATGGCTGGGAGCTGCCACATCCGGACTGGTCGGGCAGCATTCACTGCTCGGATCAGACAATCGGCCATACAGGATTTACCGGAACGGGCCTTTGGATCGACTTTTCCGAAGGGCACGCCTGGACCCTGCTGACCAATCGGGTGCACCCGAGCCGGTTCAGGGAAAGTGAAATCATCCCGCTGCGTCAGGCCGTTGCCGCGGCGCTTTACGGAAAGGGTTGAACATGGAACCGATCTGGGCCGTGGGGCTGATGACCGGCACTGTCCTCGACGGCTACATTGATGTCGCCTTGCTGAAGACCGATGGCGAGACCGTCACCGAGTTTGGCGCCTATGAGTTGGTGCCTTATCCGGATGAGACCAACCGGCTTCTGGAAAAAACGCTTTCCGAAGCTCGCGCCTGGGCTTTTGAAGGGCCGGAACCAAGCGTCTTTGCCGGGGCGGAAGCCGCGATTTCGCATGCCCAGTCCAATGCGGTGCGCAGTGTTGTTGAAGCTGCGGGTCTCAAGATGGCAGATATCGGCATCGTCGGCTTCCATGGTCAGACGGTCCTGCACCGCGCTCCTGCGACCGTGCGAATTGGTGCGACGCGCCAGCTGGGCGACGGCCGATTGATGGCACGTCTTCTCGGGACGGATGTCGCCTATGATTTCCGCTCGGCAGATATTGCGGCCGGTGGTCAGGGTGCTCCCCTGTCGGCGATCTATCACAAGGCGCTTCTGGCAAGTGCCGGTTTTCCGAAAGACACCGCCGTCTTGAACCTCGGCGGCGTTGCCAACATCACGTGGGTGTCGAGCGCAGGGGAGATCGCAGCCTTCGACACCGGCCCTGCCAACGCACCAATCAACGACTTCGTCAAATTGATGGGGGCAGGGGATATGGACCGCGACGGTGCTTATGCCCTGGCTGGAAGGGTGGATGAGGAGCGTTTGGCCAATCGGCTAGAAATGGAATATCTCCGCCAACCTTATCCGAAGTCCCTTGACCGGTTTGATTTCGGCTTCGATTGGGTGGATGGACTGTCATTGGAGGACGGAGCGGCAACTTTGACGGCATTTTCGGCTGCGGCGGTCGGTGCCGGTCTCGATATCCTTCCAAGCAGACCAAAACGTCTCGTCGTCTGCGGTGGCGGACGCTGGAATCCGGCGCTGATGAAGATGCTTGCAACCTACGCCAAGGTAGAGGTCGTCGCAGCCGACGATCTTGGCTGGCGAGCCGATGCGGTGGAGGCTGAGTGTTTTGCGCTGCTCGCCGTCAGAAGCTTGCGGGGGCTTCCGATTTCCTTTCCGACAACAACCGGCGTTAAGGCCCCGCTGTGCGGTGGGAGTATTGCCCGGCCGGACCAGCCTGACGGTGCCACACTGACAATCACCGATGCACCGGTAAATCCAGAAGGGGAGATCCTCGGAGAACTAGCTGCCTTCAACGCTGCGTTTGTCGGCGAGCCGAACCGATCCGAATTGCAGATCACACTGCACGATCCGGGGGGCACGCTAGTAGCAGGGGCTTTCGGGTTTACAATCTGGAACTATCTTTACATTCAATGGCTCTGGGTAGCCGAAAGCCATCGAAGGCAAGGGATGGCAAATCGGCTGCTGTCGGCGGCAGAAGATCGCGCGCTGGAGCGTGGTTGCACAGGTGCATGGATCGACACATTCAGTGACGCTGGACTGCGGGCCTATCTCAAGGCCGGCTATGAGGTTTTTGGAGAGCTTCCTGACTTCGCGGACGGGCAGCCGCGGACTTTTCTTCGAAAGACGCTGGAGCCAGCAAGCAAGGATTGAGAACGCATGGACAGATTGCTCATCAGAGGTGGCAACAGACTGCGCGGTGTGGTTGATGTTTCGGGCGCGAAGAACGCCGCTCTTCCTCAGATCGCCGCCGCACTGTTGAGCCCTTATCCGGTCGAACTCACCAATTTGCCTGCTGTGCGTGACGTTGAGACGATGCTGACGCTGGCTTCCTTCCATAACGCCGAAGTGGAACGTACCAATGCCGGGGCGGTGATCACGACAAAAGATTTGTCTCAGCAGGAAACACCTTATGACACGGTGCGCAGGATGCGCGCGACTGTCCTGGTGCTGGCGCCGCTTCTCGCGCGATGTGGCCATGCCAGAGTTTCCCTGCCTGGGGGCTGTGCGATCGGAGCGCGGCCGGTGGACATGCACATGCGAGCGCTGGAAACCCTCGGCGCAGAGATCGCGCTGGAGCGCGGGGCAATTGTCGCCTCTGCACCAAATGGACTGCGGGGTGCGCGCATCGTTCTTCCGGGGCCGTCGGTTGGTGCTACGGCGGCGACCATGATGGCCGGGACGACAGCGAGAGGCGAAACCGAGATCCTCAATGCTGCACGGGAGCCGGAGATTGCCGATCTCGCGGCGTGTCTGCGGGCGATGGGCGCGCAAATCGAAGGGGAGGGAACCCACCGCATTCTCGTCAGCGGCGATACATGTTGGCGGCCGGCCCGGCACCAGTGCATTCCCGATCGAATTGAGGCCGGTACATACGCGGTGGCGGCAGCGATCACAGGCGGTGAACTTGAACTGCTCAATGCAAGACTGGAACACCTGGCGTCCATCGTCCAGGTGCTGGAAAGCATGGGGGTAGACGTGTGGCCAAGCGATCGCGGCATGGTGGTTGCCCGTCGCGGTGCCCTCACCGGCACAGACATAACAACCGAGCCGTATCCCGGTTTCCCCACAGATCTGCAGGCGCAGTTCATGGCGCTGGCGGCCTGCGCGGAAGGCGCTTCTCTCATTCGAGAGACCGTGTTCGAGAACAGGTTTATGCACTTGCCGGAACTGTGTCGTCTGGGTGCGGAGATCAAGCTTCAGGGACCAAGTGCCCTGGTCCGGGGAAAACCCGAACTGTTCGGAACGAGCGTCATGGCAACGGATTTGCGGGCATCGGTATCCCTAGTCCTCGCCGGGCTTGTCGCCGAGGGGGAGACGGTGGTCAGCCGGATCTACCATCTGGATCGGGGCTATGAACGGCTTGATGACAAGCTGAGGCGCTGCGGCGCTGACATCGAGCGGTTGTCGGAATGAGTAGCGGCCCATTCTTCCTAGGTGTCGATGGTGGCGGAACCGGCTGTCGCGCACGCATTGAGGACGCTGACGGACGGGTTCTGGGGCAGGGCCTTGCCGGCCCGGCAGCGACGCGGCTCGGAGTTGAAAAAACATGGGCCGCGATCATGACCGCAAGCGAGGGTGCCTTGGAGGAGGCTGGTCTCGGACCAGCAAACCTTGAACAGATCCGGGTCGGTGTAGCGCTGGCAGGGCTTGGCCGAAAGGGAGCGCTGGAGGCTCTATCAAATTGCTCGCATGACTTTGCGAGGGTTGTCTTCGTCAACGACGGAATGGGAGCGTGTCTCGGGGCTCATTCCGGCCAGGATGGGGCAATTGTTATTGCCGGAACAGGATCGGTTGGCATCGGCATTGTCGGCGCGCAAGAGCTTAGGGTTGGCGGTTATGGTTTCCCCATTTCAGATGAAGGAAGTGGTGCTTCCCTCGGTTTAAGCACCGTACGCGCTGCCTTGCGCGCTCATGATGGCCGGGAAGACAAGACACCGCTTTTGACCGAAGTGATGAAGAAATTTGCCCATGATCCCATGGCAGTCGTCAAATGGATGGATGGGGCAACCGCGACAGATTACGCGGTCTTCGCTCCCGCGGTATTGCGTCACGCGGAACAGGGCGATCCGGCTGCCCGGCAAATTGTTCAGGCAGCGGCCGGTGAGATCGATACGCTTGTGCGTGCCTTGCTGGCTCAAGGTGCTCCGAAGGTCTCACTGCTGGGTGGGTTGGCAAGCCCGTTGGAGCCATGGCTTGCCCATGACGTTCGAATTCGACTGAAACCAGCGGACGGAGATGCCGTTTCTGGTGCAATCCTCCTGGCGCGACGCGCTCCTTGAGCGAATTTAAACAGGGACTTCGCTGATACGATGAAGGGCAGGTCAATGATGTTATCGTACCGCCAGCTCCAGGAAAACACCTGCAGTTCGAGCATTTTTCGGAACCAGGTAATAAGCATCTGAGATGCCATGGTCAGATCAAACAACTTTGTTTTTTGATCATTGTTCGGGTTGCTATCGAGTCAAACAGTTGCGACGAGGAGTGGAGCCTCAATGCCGAATTCCGGTTCGGAGGGCAGGTTACCATCGTCAACCGTGATTCTGGAGACGATCACGTTGCATATCAAGCTGGCGACATTGTCACCTGTCTCACATCATTCACGTTCCGCATGAGCTTCTTCAGTCTTGGATCCCGCGAGGGAATTACCGAAAATGTCGTTTGTTGCTTGTTCTGACACCGTGTTAGCTAGTTGGGTAAAAAGGCGTGAAACATAAGCTGTCGTGAGAGGTTTGTTCAAGACCTCCGAACGAAGCTGGGCTTGCCGCTCTTCTTTGGTAGGAGGAGGTCCAT
>JBCCVB010000182.1:0-12765 GCA_039195965.1 Pseudomonadota bacterium | reverse complement strand
GGAGTGCGATCAAGATGGCCGGGAAGGTTAGCTGGACGTCCGCAATCCTCATGATCACGGCATCGACCCGGCCACCCATATAGCCTGCGACAAGACCAAGACTGATGCCGAGTACCGCTGCGGCGATGACCGAACAGAAGCCGACGATCAGCGAGATCCGCATCCGTCTTGGTCTTGTCGCAGGCTATATGGGTGGCCGGGTCGATGCCGTGATCATGAGGATTGCGGACGTCCAGCTAACCTTCCCGGCCATCTTGATCGCACTCCTGATCGACGGCATTGCCGCCGGTATTTTCGGCTCGATCGACCGGGAAGTGTTTGCCTTCTACATTCTGATCGTGTCGCTGGCCCTGTCGTTCTGGGTGCAATACGCACGGACGGTGCGCGGCTCCACCATGGTTGAGAAGAACAAGGAATATGTTCAGGCAGCCCGGGTCATCGGTATTCCGTCGGTCATTATCATGGCCCGCCATATCCTGCCGAATGTCATGGGACCTGTGATGGTCATCGCCACGATCAACCTTGCTCTTGCGATCGTCACCGAAGCGACCCTCTCGTTCCTGGGGGTCGGCATGCCGCCCACCCAACCGTCTCTTGGAACCCTGATCGCGGTCGGCAACGATTTCCTTTATTCCGGTGAATGGTGGATTGCCATTTTCCCGGGACTGGCACTGGCTCTTCTGGTGCTGAACGTGAACCTTCTGGGCGACTGGCTTCGCGACGCCCTCAATCCGAAACTGCGGTGAGGGCGATATGAGCGTTCTAGATATCAAGGACCTGACAGTCGAGTTTCCTGGCCGTAAATCTGTTTTTGTCGCGGTCGATGACGTCAGCCTGAGTGTTGAAGCAGGCAAGATCCTGGGCGTTGTCGGAGAATCCGGAGCCGGCAAATCGACGGTCGGAAATGCGGTCATCGGCCTGCTTCAGGAACCTGGCCACATTGCGGACGGAGAGATTTTCCTTCACGGCAAGCGCATTGATAACCTGCCTTACAAGAACAAGCGTCTGTTGCGCGGCCGCAAGATCGGCATGATCTTCCAGGATCCGCTGACCTCGCTGGATCCACTGCAAACGGTGGAATCCCAGCTGGTGGAAACGATCCGTACGCATTTGCCGCTCTCCAAAAAAGAAGCGCAGGCAAGGGCAATTGAACTGATCGATGCGGTTGGTATTCCCAACCCGGAAGAGCGGATCAAGCAGTACCCTCACCAGTTCTCTGGTGGCATGCGCCAGCGTGTGGTGATCGCACTCGCACTTTGCGCCGAGCCGGAACTGGTCATCGCCGATGAGCCGACAACAGCGCTCGACGTTTCCATTCAGGCCCAAATCCTGGTTCTGATGAAAAAGCTCTGTGAGGAGCGCAAAGTCGCGATGCTGGTGATCACTCACGATATGGGTGTCATCGCCGACATCACAGACCATGTTGCCGTGATGTATCACGGTGAACTGGTCGAGTACGGCGAAACCACTCAGGTTCTGGGAGCGCCGGAACACCCGTACACGCAAAGCCTGATTTCCGCGGTCCCGCGCCCCGACGTGAAGGTCGAGCGGTTCCCGGTTGTCAACTATATCGAGAAGGCGGGAACCCCGCAGAAGCAGATCGATATTTCGACCCACTGGCTAGGCAAATCCCGCGACTACGAGAAGGTCGTCGGCCCACTGGTGCAGATCCGTGATCTCGACATGCGGTTCGAAACACGCGGTTCGATTTTCCCGTCCAAACGAAAGTACTTCGATGCGGTCAAGAAGGTCAGCTTCGACGTGCAGGAAGGCGAGACTTTCGGACTGGTGGGCGAAAGCGGGTCGGGCAAGTCGACCATCGCCCGGCTCATCACAGGTCTCTACCATCCGACCGGTGGGTCCATTTTGTTCGGCAAGACCGAACTGACGTCGCTGACGAACCGCAAGGACGTTCTGGCGATGCGCCGTCAGATGCAGATGATCTTCCAGGATCCATATTCCTCGCTGAATGCACGCATGCGCGTCCGGGACATCATCGCGGAACCGATCAAGTTCCATAAACTGGCATCGAGCAACGCAGAAGTTCGGCAGATCGTTGACGACCTTCTGGATCATGTGGGTCTCGGAGCTCTCGCAGGGCAGAAATTCCCGCATGAGTTTTCAGGCGGTCAGCGTCAGCGAATTTCCATCGCGCGGGCACTTGCGACACGGCCGCGTTTCCTGATCTGTGATGAACCGACCTCCGCACTCGATGTTTCCATCCAGGCGCAAATCCTCAATCTCCTGAAAGATCTGCAGGAGGAGCTCGGCCTCACCATGCTGTTCATCAGCCATGACCTGGCGGTCATTCGCCAGATGTGCAACCGCATCGGTGTTATGCGGCACGGAGAGCTGTGTGAGGTTGCCGATTGCGACCAGCTGTTCGAGGCGCCCCAGCATCCCTACACACGGGAATTGCTGAATCTGATGCCTTCCATGGAGCTGCTGTCGCGCGCCAATCTGGATACGGTTTAGGACAGACATTGCCAACCAGGCTCCCACGGAGCCTGGCCCCTGGCTCTCTTGCCAAGTTCAATCTGGACTGCTTCCACGACGCCAGGCAGCCTCTCAAGCGCTTCCAGAGCACCCGTTTTCAAACTCCGGAACCGATTTGACCGGCAGCTGCCTTTACAGCGTCCGGGAGCTGGTGTTTATCGATCCTGACGCTTTTAAAGCGATTGAATTGAGGGATGAGGCGCCATGAGCGACACAAAACAACCGAAGCTGCGGTCTGCGGCCTGGTTCGACAATCCGGGCAATCCAGGCATGACCGCGCTCTACATCGAGCGCTATCTCAATTTCGGCCTAACCCGGGAAGAACTTCAATCCGGCAAACCAATCATCGGCATTGCCCAAACGGGATCCGACCTTTCCCCCTGCAATCGACACCATCTGGAACTGGCAAAGCGCATTCGTGAAGGCATCCGGGACGCTGGCGGCATCGCATTCGAATTTCCCGTTCACCCAATCCAGGAAACGGGCAAACGGCCAACAGCAACTCTTGACCGGAATCTGGCCTATCTAGGCCTTGTCGAATTGCTTTACGGCTACCCCATCGACGGGGTGGTGCTGACAATCGGATGCGACAAGACCACTCCAGCCTGCCTGATGGCGGCAGCGACAGTCAATATTCCCGCAATTGCACTTTCTGTGGGGCCGATGCTGAACGGTTGGTACAAGGGCGAGCGGACCGGGTCGGGCACCATCGTCTGGAAAGCCCGCCAGATGCTGGCAGCGGGTGAAATCGACTATGAAGGCTTCATGAATCTCGTTGCATCGTCTGCACCGTCTGTCGGCTATTGCAACACCATGGGAACCGCAACAACGATGAACTCGCTGGCAGAGGCCCTTGGTATGCAGCTGCCTGGATCAGCGGCCATTCCAGCGCCCTATCGCGAACGTGGCGCGATTTCCTACGAAACAGGCAAACGCATCGTCGACATGGTCCATGCAGACCTGAAGCCTTCCGACATCATGACGCGGGAAGCCTTTGAAAACGCAATCGTCATCAACTCGGCAATTGGGGGGTCCTCCAACGCGCCGATCCACCTAAACGGTATCGCCCGTCACTTGGGTGTTGAGCTGACCAACGACGATTGGCAGGAGATCGGTCACGACGTACCGCTGCTGGTCAATCTGCAGCCTGCTGGAGAGTATCTGGGGGAAGACTATTTCCATGCGGGCGGCGTCCCGGCGGTTGTTGCGGAACTGATGCGCCACGGCAAACTTCCTCACCCCGATGCCATCACCGCAAATGGCAAGGCGATCGGCAAGAATTGCGAAGGCATTCGCACGGATCTTCCGGACGTGATCAAGTCCTACGACAAGCCGATGATGGAACACGCCGGATTTCTCAACCTCAAAGGCAATCTCTTTGACAGTGCGATCATGAAGACCAGCGTAATCTCGGAAGAGTTCCGGCAACGCTACCTTTCAAATCCGGATGACCCTGAAGCATTTGAAGGCCGTGCCATCGTCTTTGAAGGACCGGAAGACTATCACGACAATATCGACAATCCGGATCTGAACATTGATGAGCATTGCATGCTGTTCATCCGCGGAACGGGACCGATTGGCTATCCGGGCGGAGCGGAGGTGGTAAACATGCAGCCACCAGCTGCGCTGATCAAACGCGGTATCACTTCACTGCCATGTATTGGCGACGGCCGTCAGTCCGGCACCTCCGGTTCCCCTTCTATCTTGAACGCTTCTCCCGAAGCTGCGGCCATGGGTGGACTTGCCCTTCGGCAGACCGGCGATCAGGTACGGATCGATTTGAAGAAGGGAACAGCCAACATCCTGATCTCCGACGAGGAACTTCAGCAGCGCAAAGCTGATCTGGAGGCTGCCGGCGGATTCAAAGTTGCCGAGAGCCAAACCCCATGGCAGGAGATTCAGCGCTCCATGGTCGGTCAGTTCGACAAGGGCATGGTGCTTGAACCTGCTGTGAAGTATCAGGATGTAGCTCACACCAAAGGACTCCCGCGTGATAATCACTAGATTATCTTCAGAAGCCTTCTGATGGTAAATGCGCGAACGCTGTCGCCTTGCTATGGTGAATGGTAGCAATTCAAATTCTCACTTGACGATTACGTAAACGGCATGCTTCAAGAAGGCAACGACAGACAAGCGCCATAACCGAATGGGAGAAGACATATGTCCTTGGAACAGCTTACTGAAGGTGTCCGCGAGAAAGTTGCCAGTGGCGGCATCGAGGAAAGCGTGAAATTCGATCTCGGCGATGCCGGCGTCATCTTTTTGCAGGGCTCGGATGTCAGCAACGACGATGGCGAAGCGGACTGCACCATCAAAATGACGGCTGATGACCTTGGCGATCTGCTCTCTGGAGACCTGAACCCCACAGCTGCTTTTATGGGTGGCAAGATGCAGGTGGAAGGCGACATGAGTGTTGCGATGAAGCTGGGAAGCATCGTCTGATTATTCCAACCACGATCCATTGCGATCACATGCCGGCCCCATTGGGGCCGGTTTTCTTTTGTGCAGTCCCCAAAACAAAAAACGGCGGCCCGATGGACCGCCGTCAAGTTATTGTCCGAAGACATCTTTCTTATTGTGTGATGATCTCCGGCCCCATCAGCATGTAGGGCAGGAAGGTCGACAGCGCCGGTACGTAAGTAACCAGGATCAGGAACAGCAACAGTACCAGAACGAATGGTGCTGCGGCTTTCACCACCTGAACAAGGCTCATGCCCGTGATTCCGGAGGTCACGAAGAGGTTCAGGCCGATTGGCGGTGTGATCATGCCGATTTCCATGTTCACCACCATCAGAATGCCGAGATGGATCGGATCCACACCCAGTTCCAGACCGATCGGAAAGACAACCGGTGCCACGATCAGCAGCAGACCGGAGGGCTCCATGAACTGGCCGCCAATCAGCAGCAGGATGTTGACGGCGAGCAGGAAGGTGAACCAGTTGAAGCCGGCTTCGACCATCCAATCGGTGATCACCTGCGGGATCTGTTCGGCTGTCAGCGTGTGGGCAAACAGAAGAGCGTTGACGATGATGAACATCAGCATGATGGTCGTCTTCGCCGAATCCGTAAGGACTTTCTTTGTGTCCCTGTGGAAGAGCGCCGGCAGGAACTTCAGGCCAATGATGCCAAGGTTCCGTCCCCAGACCTTGCCGCCGACCGCATAGGTTCCCGGAAGCTCAGCAGCACTGACGCCACCGCGCAGCAATGGGTATCCGATCAAGGCGGCAACCAGAACAATTGCGCTGTCGATACCAAATACGCCATCGCGCTCCGTGACGAGTGCGGCGATACCGGACCAGGTCAACATTGCGACGACGGCGTAAGTGATCGCCTTGAAGCCGGTAAGAGCCAGAGGACCGTCCTCGTCTTCAATCCATCCGATGCCGGAAAGCGGGCCCATGTCGCGATAAACGAACAGGGCAATCAGGCATGCATACACCGCAGCAACGGCTGCCGCTTCGGTTGGCGTGAAGATACCCAGATAAATGCCGCCCAGAATGATAACCATCAAGAACAGGCCGACCGCTGCTTCAGACAGTGCGCCCCAGATTTCCTTGAACCCGGGCCAGGGCTGCGCGGGCAAATTCTTCACCCGGGCCATGACATAGATCGCGACCATCAGCATGAGGCCGGCGATGAGGCCCGGAATAACACCGGCCAGGAACATGCGGCCAACCGATACGTTTGTCGCCGCAGCATAAACAACCATCACGATGGACGGCGGAATGAGAATGCCCAGGGTACCTGCATTGGCGATAACACCGGCTGCGAACTCCTTGGTGTAACCGGCCTGGCGCATACCCGCGATGGCAATGGTACCAATGGCGACAACGGTTGCCGGGGATGACCCTGACAGCGCCGCGAACAACATGCAGGCAAAGACACCGGCTATGGCGAGGCCACCTCTTATCGATCCGACTGTCGCGATCGAGAAGCGAATGATCCGCCGGGCAACGCCGCCGGTCGACATGAAGCTGGACGCCAGAATGAAGAACGGAATCGCGAGCAGCGTGAAGTTCTGCGAGGCGTTGAAGAGCTGCACCGCCACCGAACTCATGGAGTCGTGGCTGAACAGCGCGATATAGAGGACAGCCGAAAGGCCGAGCGAGATGGCGATCGGAACACCCAGGAACAGAAAGCCGAAGACGAAAATAAAGAGAAATGCCGTTTCCATCGGGGCTTAGTCCTTCAGCACATCTTTGTTTTCAGCCACCAGTTCCTCCGCTTCGTGAGCGGCGATGATGGCGTCTTTTTTGCCGATGAGGATCAGCACGAAAGCCTGAGCTGCACGGAAAGCCAGCAGGACAAGGCCGATGGGCAGGATCACGTAGGGCATCCAGCGCGGAACGCGCTCCTTCACGCCGAACCACTCCTGAATGAAGACCGGCCATTTCAGGTCTTCCATGCCGATGGGCAACTTGTAGAACTTCGCGACATAGGCGTAAGCACCACCGGTTGAACCCTTGTTTTCCAGGGCGAGCATGCCGCCGAACCAGGTGGCGTCGAACAACAGCACCGCATAGAGCACCGTCAGAGCCGCTCCCAGCAGCGCGGCCAGCCTGAAAAGCGGCCTCGGCAGAAGATTGATCACAGCATCAACGCCGAGATGGGCACCGATCTTGATGCCGTAGCTCATGCCGAACAGGATCAGCCAGGCGAACAACACGCGAGTAAGCTCAAGTGCGCCGCCCCAACCAGAGTTGAAGCCGTAGCGGGCAACCACCTGAGAAAAGGTGACGAGGGTCATCAACGCCAGGATGAAGGCGATGATATTTTCTTCCAAGGAATCGACAAACCGTCCGACGCGGGACATGCAGGCCTCCCCTACCGGAACGTACCCGTTCCAGTCTTGCGCCGCGTTGAGTGCGGCTTGTTTTTACGGAAATTCAGTACAGCAGGACGGGCCAGGTGTACCAGCCCGTCCTCCTCGGGATCGAGGTTTTAGCTTTGCTGGTTGGAAGCGACGGCCGCGTCAATGACGTCCTGACCGATGTCATCGCGGAACTTGTCCCAAACCGGCTTCATGGTCTTGACCCATTCGTCACGCTGTTCCGGGGTCAGTTCGCGGACAACACCACCGTTTTCGATGATTTTCTGCTTGTTCGCTTCGTTGATCTCGGTGGAACGCGCGTTGTACTCGTCGGAAACTTCGTTGAAGATCGTCACGAACTGATCGCGCACATCAGCGTCCAGGCTGTCCAGCCATTCCTGGGAGGTGACGGCCAGGTAGGTCAGCAGCTGGTGGTTGGTTTCCGTTGTGCCGTCCTGAACTTCAAAGAACTTCTTGGTGTAGATGTTGGACCAGGTGTTTTCCTGACCATCAACAACGCCAGTCTGCAACGCGCCATAGACTTCCTTGAACGCCAGCTTCTGGGCATTTGCACCCATGGCTTCGATCATGGCAACGGCCACGTCCGAAGTCTGTACGCGGAATTTCAGGCCTTTTGCATCGCTGGGGACCAGAAGCGGCTTGTTGGCAGAGAACTGTTTCAGGCCGTTGAAGACGTAGCCGAGCCCGACGAAGCCGTAATCGGACATGGCGCCCAGAAGCTCCTGCCCCTTTTCACCCTTCGTGAAGGTGGTGACCGCTTCCATGTTGGTGAACAGGAACGGAAGGTCGAACAGGCGGTACTTCAGTGTGTAGGATTCGAACTTGGACAGCGACGGTGCGGCCAGCTGGACATCTCCCAGCAGCAGCGCTTCCATCACCTTGTTGTCGTCGAACAGCTGCGAGGACGGGAATACCTGCATGCAGGCCTTGCCATCCATTTCCGTGTTGATGCGGTTGGCAAGTGCGTTTGCCATTTCACCTTTCGGGTGACCCTGGGCCGAAACAACGTGGCTGAACTTGATGACAACTTCGCCGTCACCACATTCATCAGCAGCGTATGCTGCAGACGACATGGCAAAAGAAGCCGCAGTGGCGGCGGCGATTACAAACTTTTTCATCTGATGTCCTCCCAGACATTTCAAATATGGCGGCCGATTATGTGGCCGGACAGCGCGAAGCTGGTCGCGAGCCTTATCGCAAGGGGCGTGCCAATTGCACCATACATACTCAAAATGGCTGATTTTTGCTGTTTTTCCGAGCAACATCAGGATCAATGATCAGAGATTGGCGAGCAAATGGGTACGCTCCGACACACGGAAACGTGAGAATGTGTCGAAATCGACACATTACCGCCTGTTTGGGGCCACTATTGCCAAAGACCACCACTCCCCGCGTCGTACTGGGTTGGTGTCAGGAGGCGCTCCAATTTATCCGGATTCCGGATCACATAGATCTGGTCAACAACTCCGTCGCTCGTGTAGCCAAGCGTCATTGCGGTCACGATCCGATCGCCTTCAAGTTGGGCCAAGCCACGAACGCCGTTGATCTCCAATTCGATCATTCGGTCCCGATCCCAAAGACGGCTGATCGCCCTTGTGATGAAGTTGACGACTTCGACACCTTCAATGACGCGGCTGATGGAAGGCGCCTTGCCACCGCTGTCCGCCCGTAGCTGGACAGATTCAGTCAAAAGCCCTGCGAGACTGTCCGTCGACCCGGTCTCGATCGCCTTCAGGAATGCCTTCAGGAAGGTATCCTGCTGCTCGGCGGTCGGAATCGATCTGGTGGATTGGGACCGAACAAACCTTGCGGCCCGCGAAACAAGTTGCCTGCAAGCCGGTTCTGACATTTCCAGCGTCTCGGCAACTTCGGCATAAGATTTTCCGAAAACTTCCCTGAGCAGATAGGCTGCCCGCTCTTTTGGCGTCAATCGCTCCAGCAGCAGCAAAAAGGCCGTGGTCAGGGATTCCGCCCGCTCAAGATCTGCTTCGGGATTTGTGCCTGTTTCTGTCTGCAGGGGCTCCGGGATCCACGGGCCGACATAGTCGACCCGCTTTCTGTGAGCGGCCTTAAGGAAGTCCAGACACCGATTGGTACAAATCGTCGTCAGGAACGCATCCGGATTGGAGACTTTCGCCTTATCCGCGCCTTGCCATTTGACAAACGTATCCTGGACAGCATCTTCCGCATCCGCCATGGAACCGAGCATGCGATATGCAAGCCCCAGCAAGCGCGGTCGAGACGTTTCAAACTTCTCGCTGTCTGAATTTCCGGTCATGCCAACTCCAACGCCGTTAGTGATTTGAGACCTGCATCCGGTTCCAGAGATTGATCATGGCGATTGCAGAGGTCAGCGCACTTATCTGAGCATCGCTGTAGTGCTGCCGCAACTCGTTGCGCAGCGTTTCATAGTCCGTTGCCGGATCAAGGTTGGTCAGAGCTTCTGTCCAGGCAAACGCTGCTTTTTCTGCCGTTGTGTAATCCTCAACATGACGCCAAACCGTTATGCGTTGCACACGCTTGTCGGTTTCACCGTCTCTCAATGCTTCTTCGGTGTGCATTTTGACGCAATAGGCGCACTGGTTGATCTGCGATGCACGCAATTCAATCAGATGGCGCAGTTTCGGCTCCAGTTCCGTATTGCCGATTTCACCGCTCGCGGCCTCGAAGCGCTTCAGAACGGACGGAACATATTCCAGGTAATTGATTGCATTCGGACTTGTCATCTGTGTCATCCATTGGAGGTTTAAGTGACTTACACCCCAATGACGATCAATCCGCTTTGCTTGTGACACGTGTTGCGAATTTTTATGCAGACGCGACGGCTTCTTCCTTGCCCAACCCGTATTTGCGCATCTTTTCATAGAGTGCCTTGCGCGAAAGGCCGAGGTTCTCATAGGTCGGTTTGATGGCACCGCCATTGCGCTTCAGCTCCGCAGCAATCAACGCCCTTTCGTAGGAAGCGACCTGGTCGAACAGGCTGGCGCCGGGCGCAGACTGAGGTTCTGCCTGCTGCTCGAGACCCAGCACGAACCGATCGGCCACATTGCGTAATTCCCGGACATTGCCCGGCCACTCGCGCGCCATCAGGCCTGCCAGATAGCTGTCGCTGATGTCCGGAATTTCCCGCCGGTAGCGCGCCCTGGCTTCGACAGCCAGATGCTGGAAGAGCAGAGGAATGTCCTCCAAACGATCCCGAAGAGGCGGGATTGCAACATTGACCACGTTCAGCCGGTAGAAAAGGTCCAACCTGAAGCGCCCTGCCTTGCCGGCAGCCTCGAGATCTTCCTTGGTCGCCGCGATAAAACGCACGTCGAGTTCGATATGCTTGTTGGAGCCGAGCCGTTCAATGGTTCTTGTTTCGATCACGCGCAGCAGCTTGACCTGAAGTTCCAGCGGCATGGATTCGATTTCGTCAAGAAAGACCGACCCGCCATGGGCATGCTCCAGTTTGCCGATCCTCTGACCACTGGCACCCGTAAAGGCTCCCTTTTCGTGCCCGAACAGTTCCGACTCGATGATTTCGGCCGGAAGCGCGCCGCAATTGAGCGCGACGAACGGATTGTCCTTGCGCGGTCCTTCGTCATGCAAGGCTCTGGCGACCACTTCCTTGCCGGACCCCGTTTCGCCCAGGATCAGCACATCCGCATCGGTACTGGCCAGCGCCGTGACATTCCGGCGAAGCAGATCCATGGCCGCCGTCCGCCCGACCAGCCTGCTTTCCAGGCCAGTCCTGTCGGCAAGTTCCTCACGCAGCTTGCGGTTTTCCAGAACCAGCCTGCGCTTGTCCAACGCCCGCTCGACCACAGACGCAAGATGCGAAACAGAGAACGGTTTCTCCAGAAAATCATAGGCACCGGCACGCATGGCTTCGACGGCCAGCGGCACGTCACCGTGACCGGTGATAAGCACAACGGGAAGCGCGGGGTCGATTTCGAAGGCTTTTTTCATGACCTGGAATCCGTCGGTCCCCGGCATGCGGATGTCTGTCACCAGAACACCATAAAAATCCCGGTTGATACGCTCCAGCGCTTCTTCATGCTGACCGGTGGCGAAGACGTCCTGTCCGCTGAGTTCAAGTCCCTGGGTCAGCGAGCCTCTGAGCGCTTCCTCGTCGTCAATCAACAGGACGGTTGCCTGATCCATCTATGGGTTCCCTATTCCGCCGCCAACACTTTTTCATCCACCACCGGCAGGCGCATGATAAAGACTGCCCCGCCGCCTTCCCGATTAGCCGCTTTCAGCGTGCCGGAAAAGTCATGGACGATCTTATAGGCGATCGACAGACCGAGCCCGAGTCCCGCGCCGACATCCTTTGTCGTGAAAAACGGATCGAAAATCTGCGGCAATACCTCCTCGTCGATCCCCGAACCGTTGTCGCTGACCGTCAGCACGGCTTCTCCGTTTTCACGCTGCAGAGTGAGCGTGACTTCCGGATCGGCCTTTCCGTTGACCGCATCCACCGCGTTGGACAGCAGATTGATAACGACTTGCTCAAGTCGAATGCGCCCGCCCTTGACGATGATATCGCTGCGCGGCAGGTCGAGCAGCAGGCTGACTTCATTCTGCTTGATCTGCGGCTGCAACAACAACATGGCTTCATCGATGACCTGGCGCAGCGAAACCGGCTTTATGTCGGTCCCGGATTTTCGCGTGAACCCTTTAAGGGTCTTGGCGATTTCCGCCATGCGCTTCACCATGCCGCCAATGCGGGTAAGATTTCCCTTCGCTTCTTCCGCCCTGCCCCGGTCAATCAGCATTTCGGCAATTTCAGCGTCCGTCCGGATCGCAGCGAGAGGCTGATTGTATTCGTGGCTGAGGGCCGCCGACATTCGCCCGAGCGTTGCCAGTTTGGCCGCCTGGACGAGTTCGGCCTGGGTCAGGCGCAGATTGGCCTCGGCCTGTTCACGCTCGCGGACTTCCTGTTCGAGCAGGGCATTCGCATGGCGCAGTTCGGCCGTCCGGCTTTGAACCCGCCGCTCCAGTCGCAACGCCGCGGCCCGCCTGCGTCGCTCCTCGCGAACAAATGCTTCACGCCTTGTGATGAGAAACCAGATACCGCCAGCCGCAATCACACAAATCAAAAGGGCGATCAGCATCGCCCATCCGGATTGATGACGCGCATCCTCAATGTCGACCAGCGTTCTGACTTCCCAGCCGAGCACCGGCAGGTTCGAGGTCAATTGCATGTAGTTCTTGGTGGAACCTGTCTTGGGAAGCAAGAGATTGATACGTCCGACAAATGACAGGTCGGCTATGTTGACGCCCGGATGAAGTTGCTCCGCTGTCTTGCCGCGCCAGGCCGGGATATTGGTTACGACAACCCGGCCGGTATCATCGAACGCCAGAATGGGATCCTTGCTCAGGGCCCAGGCCTGTTCCACATCTTCAAGACTCACCCTGACCGCAAGAACACCCAGGAAGTTTTCACCAGAACG